>JBBQKI010000014.1:0-57320 GCA_038326725.1 Flavobacteriales bacterium | reverse complement strand
CTTTCGCCAAAGTATTTTCATTGAAATTCATATTAGGATTACTCTCTCCAATTCTCTTCATATAATTCACAAAGGTTTCTTTATTGAAGAAAAGCTTCTCCTTTCTGAATTCATTAAAGATGATGCTGTATATTGAAGCATATCCATTTTTTACAAGTTGATAATGCAATAACCACAGACTAGCCTCATCCTCTAAAAAAGGGTCATATCCATTTTCATCATCGAATAATCGTTTCCCAAATTCAGTTGGAATGTCCTTGTTGTCAATAATGTTTGAAAGCTTTTAACCAAAAACGAATGGATGAAACCATATTTTTACCAACTCCAAGTTTTACAACCGCATCTTCGTCATTAAAATTCTTTCCTTCCTGCACATAGTCATATCCCTTTTTTAGCCAAAGTTGTCGGCATTGAAAGGAGTCGTGTCCAGAGAATGTGTATTTTATAATATCAGGATTATCTATTATCATTCTTGGCAGTCTAATGTTATATAAAATTCAAAGTAATCAATTATTATTTAAAATAGTCGGCTCACTATTTTTAAATACTAACACAATTATTACCACTTAATATTAACCGTTTTCTTTACCCCGCTGTCGCCAACTTCCCACTCCTCCCTATAACCTTTTATACAACACTGTACCTTCCATCCCCGAAGTATTATAATTAAAAATCTAAAATAAAGGTTGGTAAAATATATCTGCAAACATTTGTAAATCCAATACTAATTTATTCTAAAGAATAGCAATTTTATATGTTATAACACAGTTAGCAGTATAAAAAAATACCCCGCTGTAATTTTCCCTCTGCCTACTGCCCACTGCTCCTGCCCACTGAACACTACCTACTTCTCAAAACTCCGAAACCGCGTAAGAAAAACAAAAAACGCCCCATAGGAAATAAAGCCTATGGCGGTAACGGCCATCATTATTCTACCCAAATTAGATTGGTTTAAAAATGAAAAGGCTTCCTGTATGCCCTTTATCTCGCGGTTGCCAGTATATATTCCAGCTCGTAGGAAGAAAAAAGCAATAATGGCTACAATAAAGGCGCGAGAATAAAAACCAAATTGACCAAAATGGCGAATAAGTAGGGAATATTTATGGCCTTCCAGATTAAACTGGTCCAACAAACCCCCTTTAAAAACACCTCGTATTAAAATAAAGGCTTGGATTGCCAAAATGACTCCCACACAAATAAAAATAACGGATAAGGTGGAAGCTCCTAAAAAGTCGAGATAACGGGAATCGGGATTTCCTTCGGTTGTGTTGTTGAAGATATGATAGAAGGCAAGCACTGCTATAAAGACATAGATTAGACCGGTAATGAAGAGTCCGGCACGGCGTAGTTTTGCCTTTGTGCTACTGCCTATATTTTCAGGGTCTTTGATGCTCTGTATAAACATCCAAGAGGAATAACAAAGCAGGCCCACACTTAATAACAACAAGAGCACTTGCCCAAAAAGCTGTTTTTTAATAAAAGTAAGCGCGTGGTTGCTGCCCGAGCTTTGGTCAACCATATTTAGTGCGGCCAAAAGGGAAAGAATGCCGATTACCAAATAGATAATACCTTTGGAGACGAAGCCAATGGTGGCGACGGTTTTATAGAATTTCTTCACGGATTGGCACTGGGTTTTATAAATCTATTTTCAAAGATACTATTAGAGGTTGATTATTTTGGAAATTTTAGAAGTCAACTTTAGCTGAGCGAAGTCTAAGGGCAGAATACTTCTCCTGTGATGTTAAAGTATTTTAAAGTAATATTACGTTTGTACGCGTTTTTGGTAACTTTAAGCAGAATAACTCAAAAAAAATCCTATTAAAAACTTAGAAAAATTATTTGAGTACCGACAAAAAGATCTCTACAGGCCAGAAGATCAACTCACCGAAACACTTCCCAAAATGATAAAAAATGCTGAATATGCGAAACTAAAAAAAGGATTTGAGAACCATTTTAGAAGAAACTAAATAATATAATTCGTCTAAAAGAAATTTACAAAGAGCTAGGGATGAAGCCCGATTGAGAGAACGCCAAGGCTATATAAAAAGAATCATCTAACTTAAAAAAAACCGTTCACCAAACGGGCTTTTTACAAAATTAAATATCATGGAAAAATGGATTACTACAACCCCAACTATTGTTATGGGTATTGCAATAAGCAGCCTTTTTATTTATATAGCAGTTATTGTTTTCACACGTTTATTTGGAAAACGTAGTTTTAGCAAAATGTCGAGTTTTGACTTTGCCATGACAGTTGCGGTGGGTTCCATTATTGCTACTACCATACTCTCCCCTTCGGTATCCCTTTTGGATGGAATAGTAGGGTTATTCTTTACATATTTCCTCCAGTTATCTGCAGCCTATCTAAGGCGGTACAATTTTTTTCGAAAAATGATAGACAACAAACCACTTTTACTGATGGATGGGTCTGAAATTTTATGGAATAATTTAAAAAAAGCCCGTGTTACTGAGGGGGATCTTCTGTCTAAACTTAGAGAAGCAAATGTTCTTAAACTTGATCAAGTGCGTGCCGTAATATTCGAAACTACCGGGGATATGGCGGTAATACACACCACAGATAGTACAGCAATGTTGGAAAAATGGCTTTTAAGTGATGTATCTAAAAAATAAAATATGGACTTGATTACAATACTTGGATTCGGCGCAGGCATTCTTACCACGCTGGCGGTAGTACCCCAAATAGTTAAATCATGGCAGACTAAAAAAGTTATGGACGTATCACCCTTCATGTATAGCATTTTAATGTTGGGAGTGGGTCTTTGGGTATTTTATGGAATCCTTATAAACGATATTCCTATTATTGTCACAAATAGCATCTCTTTTTTGTTGAATGGATCCATGTTAATCCTAATGTTGCTCTTTGAGCAGAAAAATAAAAAATAAGTAAATTCATTAAAAATCACGGATGCTGGAGCTTATAAAGAACATCTTGAAGGTTTTAGAAAGAAAACCCAAAAACCCCTGTTACGCCAAAGCTACGGGCATCGGGATTGTCCAAGTAGTTGCCCCGGAAGTTAAAGTCCAACCTAAAGACGCGGAAGATGTTGCCCACGCCCACGCTCCATTCCCAATAGATTTCTTCGGGGGCTTGATACACAATATTGGAGGCGTTTAAATCTATGTTCTCTTGGGAAATCTCACCATACACAGCCCGAAAGCCCACCACTTCGCGTAAATCTAGTTTGCGCAACAACGGGATACGGGAGAAAATACGCCCACCAAAATCGTGCTGTAAGTGGAGGGAAGCGTAGGTATCACTTACAAATTCGTAATAATCAAGTTGGGTAAAGCTATTGTAAAGGCTAAAATAGGTTTGGTTCCCGGGAATGGGGCTGAGCAGGCCCAAAGGCACTGGATCGAATATGGTGCCCACCTCCACGGTGGAAAGCAACCGGCCGATACCGCCAATGTTCCAAGGGCGGGTAAAAAGGCCCTGTAGCTTTTTGTATTCAAAATCGCCGCCCAGCACATCTTTTAGGCCGTAGGTATAGCCCACAAAGTAAGTGGCAAAATCACCACTGTTGATGATGGTACGCTCCACGCCGTAACCCGTGGTTTTCCTACGGGGGGTAAAATAAAACCCAAACTCTATTTCTGGTTGCGATATCTGGCTTTGAATACTGCCGTCCTCGCCAAAATAATCGAGGCTAAAGGTATCCGTTGCTGGTTTCAGGG
The DNA here is from genome assembly GCA_038326725.1 of Flavobacteriales bacterium. Lineage (GTDB taxonomy): Bacteria > Bacteroidota > Bacteroidia > Flavobacteriales > Flavobacteriaceae > JBBQKI01. The sequence continues at coordinate 53,624 of JBBQKI010000014.1, read as the reverse complement.
TACGGTATGACCCCGTTAAACGGATAACAAAGTTCTTTGAAGGTTCTATATCAAACCCCGCCGTGCTAAGATTTATATTGGTAAGCCTGTCGTTTGCCCCCACCGAGATAAGGGAAGAGGACGCCAGGTTCCTGCCCAGCACATCGTTGGTATTGGTAAGGCTTGCCCCGGTTTGTTCTATATCGCGGCGGTTCCCGCCAAAAATGGTGAGCCGCGAGCGTCGGTCCAGCAGCCACTTTCCGGAAATACCGTATTTAAACTTGTTATCGCCAAAACCATAGGCGCCAAAACCTTCAAGCCGCCATTGATCATTCTGGCTGAAATAGGTACGGCCTCCCAAACGGATGCGCAGGCCTTCGGCTTCATTATAACCAAAAATTGAAAAGATGGGGCCTACATCAAAGTTCTTCACTTCATAATAGCCCGAGGCCAACGTTGCCCCAATATTGTACAATGCTTTAAAACGGGGCACGGTCTTGAGGGTGTCGAGCATTTTATAAACCCCTATCTCGTCCCGGCTAAGGGTTTCCATCCGCTTCTCCTGCCAATACTCATCCGGCCGGTTATAGACCTCAAACTTATAAGGGTCCACCTGTTCACTGTAAAACTTTTCTCCCTTTGGAATATCAAAAACGTAATTGTCATACAAAGTGGTCCGCTTGCCATAAACCCCGCGGGCTTCTTCTTTCTTCCTAAAACTAAAATCGCTCAGGAAATAATCTCGGGTAATCAGGAATATGGAATCGTTCAGCACTTCAAATTCCTGCTCTATGTACACCTCACGCACCCAATTTAGGTTGGCGCTTTTGGAGGCTTGAAGGTTTATTTCCTTAATGGCCCAAGTGGTATCGTTCACCCAGAAATCGCCTTTAAAAGTAAGCTCGTTCGCACGGCGCGGATAGTACACAATGTTATAGCACCATTTGTTATCGCGGTAGGCACTGTCCAAAAGCACATAGTTGTAAACATCAATCCCCGTCCGGGAAAGCGGGCTGGTAAAGGACTTATCGAAAAACTTTAAATAATTATCATAAACGTCGTACTCGCTGTAAAGATCCTTCACGTATGCAATCAGCGTTTGGTTGTTGTCAAAACCAGAATTTTTGTTGCCATCCAAAACCTCTTTTTCTTTGCTTAAAAGATTGTCGCCATAAACCTTGGAGAGGGCTTCGTTAATGAAAATGGGTAAATAGGTGTTCCCCGTTACGCTTGAAGTGTCCACTTGATCAAAGATGAATTCCATCCCATTGAAAACGCTGCTGTTGATGAGCGCACTGTCTATGGTATTAAGGTCGAACTCCAGCTTTTCGTATTTGTCATAGCTGTACTGTTTGAATTTCTTAACCCCGTTCTCGCGGCGGTTCTCCCATATTTTACGAAGGATATCAAGGGCCGGATTGTCCTTTTTGGAAGTCTTGCCGCTAAAGATAACCACTTCATCCAAGGACGAAGCTTCTTCGGCAAGCACCACTTCCATATTATAGTTAACGGTTTTCGGAAGCGTGATTTCCGTGGTGGTATAGCCTATAAACGAAAAGACAACAGTGTCATAGGTTTTATCGCTTTCAAGATAAAAGCGACCATTTTCATCAGAGATGGTCCCTTCCTGCGATGCCTTAAAAATAACATTGGCAAAAGCAACAACTTCGCCCGAAGCATCTTTTATGCTACCACTTACTTTGGTTTGTGAAAACACTGAAGCACTCAACAATAAAAGAAAAAAAGAAAGAAGGTGCTTCATAGATTAGGCTTTGGGCTTTAGGCTGTAAGCTTTAGGCCATATTTATTTTTTATATATAATTCATCCTCAACAACCATCAACCATCAACCATCAACCATCAACTAATCCCTGTACAATACCTTCTTCACCGCCTTCAACACATCTTCGCTATTGGGCAACCATTCCGCGAACAAAACGGGGGAATAGGGTGCGGGCGTATCGGCAGTGTTTATTTTTACAATGGGGGCGTCCAAATAATCAAACGCTTGGCTTTGAACCTGATAGGTGATTTCTGTTGCAATATTACCAAAGGGCCAGGCTTCTTCAAGAATAACCAAACGGTTGGTCTTTTTCACGGATTCCAAAATGGTTTTGTGGTCCAGAGGGCGGATGGTGCGCAAATCAATGATTTCGCATTCAATACCTTCTTCCGCAAGTTGTTCGGCAGCCTTATATGCTTCCTTGATTATTTTCCCAAAGGACACAATGGTTACGTCCTTGCCTTCCCTTTTAACTTCAGCAACACCCAGTGGGATAAGGTATTCGCCTTCGGGAACTTCCCCTTTGTCGCCATACATTTGTTCACTTTCCATAAAGATAACGGGGTCATTGTCACGGATGGCACTCTTCAAAAGTCCTTTGGCATCTTTAGGGTTGCTGGGCACCACTACTTTCAAGCCGGGGCAGTTGGCATACCAGCTTTCAAAAGCCTGAGAATGCGTAGCACCAAGCTGGCCGGCAGAAGCCGTTGGCCCGCGGAAAACGATGGGGATGTTAAACTGCCCGCCGCTCATTTGGCGCATCTTGGCCGCATTGTTTATGATCTGGTCTATGGCAACCAAGGAAAAGTTGAAGGTCATGTATTCAATAATGGGCCGGTTGCCGTTCATCGCGGAACCCACGCCAATCCCTGAAAAACCCATCTCTGAAATGGGGGTATCGATAACGCGCATGGGGCCAAACTCGTCCAGCATCCCTTTGCTGGCCTTGTAGGCACCGTTATATTCGGCCACTTCCTCGCCCATAAGGTAGATGGTTGCATCGCGGCGCATTTCTTCGCTCATCGCTTCGCAAACCGCTTCCCGGAATTGTATAGTCTTCATTGATATTGAATTAAATTTGAAATTTTAAGGTGAACAAAAATACTATTATTTATAAGCGGCTCATTATATTTTCGCAAGAATTAACGGAAATTTCCAATGCTTGCATAATAAACATTTTGAAAATATATATGTACCTTCGCATTTCATATTTTTTACGAATAAAAACAACGTTTTACAATGAAAATATTAGTGTGCATCAGCCACGTTCCGGACACCACTTCCAAGATAAACTTTACAGACGGAAACACGAAATTCGATACCAGCGGGGTGCAATTTGTCATCAACCCGAATGATGAATTCGGCCTGACCCGAGCAATGTGGTTCAAGGAAAAAAACGGGGCCACCGTTCATGTTATCAACGTTGGCGGTCCGGAAACGGAGCCTACACTTCGCAAAGCCTTGGCTATTGGCGCAGATGAAGCAATAAGAATCAACACCCCCGCGACCGATGGTTTTTCAGTAGCAAAACAACTTGCAAATGTTGTAAAGGAAGGTGGTTACGATCTTGTAATTGGCGGCAGGGAATCCATTGATTATAACGGCGGAATGGTTCCCGGAATGCTTGCTAAACTAACGGGCATCCATTTTGTAAATACCTGTATCGGGTTGGAAATAGATGGCGAAAAAGTTACAGCCATCCGAGAAATTGATGGCGGCAAGGAAACCTTGACCACCCATTTACCCTTGGTAATTGGAGGGCAAAAAGGTTTAGTGGAAGAAAAAGACCTTCGCATCCCAAACATGCGCGGTATCATGCAAGCCAGAACAAAACCTCTTCACGTAAAAGAACCTATCAGCGCCACTGCCGAAACACAAATCACAACGTTTGAAAAACCTATGCCCAAAAGTGCGGTAAAGTTGGTTGGTTCCGTGGAGGAATTGATAGACCTGTTGCACAACGAAGCGAAAGTTATTTAAGAATCATAAGCAATTCCCCCCTTTGATGGGGGCTAGGGGGATGTTTTCCCATTTTGGTTTTCAATTCAAAAACACCTCCCTAAATTCCTCCTCAAGGAGGGACTTTTAAGAACTCAAAATCATAAATATGTCAGTTTTAGTATACACAGAATCAGAAGAAGGAAAGTTCAAAAAGATAGCATTGGAAGCCGTTTCATATGCTAAGGGTATTGCCGATATGCTGGGCACTTCCGTTACAGCCGTAACCATAAACGGCGGCGATGCCAACGAGTTGGGAAAATACGGGGCTTCAAAAGTATTGGAGGTTTCCAATGACAAACTTAAAAAATTCAATGCCGAGGCTTTTGCCGATGTTATTGCACAAGCAGTAAAAAAGGAAAATGCCAAAGTGGTTATTTCCACAACTAGCGCCAACAGTAAATTTATTGCCCCATTATTGGCGGTTAATCTTGAAGCGGGCTACGTGCCAAACGTTACCGAATTGCCGGAAAGCACCTCCCCTTTCAAAGTGAAATCCACGGTTTTTACGAACAAAGCTTTTGCCGTTACCGAGATTAAAACAGATATTAAACTCATCGGCATGGGGAAAAATACCTATGGCCTAAAAGAGAACAATACCGACGTAACCGCTGAAGCTTTCGAGCCACAGCTGGCTTCCGAAGATTTTTCGATGGAAGTGGTTTCTGTAGATAAAGCCACCGATAAAGTTACCATAGCCGATGCCGAAATCGTTGTTTCGGGCGGCCGCGGACTTAAAGGCCCCGAAAACTGGCCAATGCTTGAAGAACTTGCAAAAACCCTGGGCGCTGCTACTGCGTGTTCCAAACCTGTAAGCGACTTGGGCTGGAGACCACACAGCGAGCACGTGGGGCAAACCGGAAAACCAGTGGCTTCCAATTTGTACATCGCCATCGGTATAAGCGGAGCAATTCAGCATTTGGCTGGCATCAACGCCTCTAAAGTAAAGGTGGTCATCAACAGCGATGCCGAAGCTCCTTTTTTTAAAGCAGCGGATTACGGGATGGTTGGCGATGCTTTTGAGATAATCCCTAAGCTAACTGAAAAATTAAAAGAGTTTAAAGCCCAAAACGCCTAAGTTTTTTATTCCTTTGTACTTCAAAACACTCAAACACATACCTACAACCGAGAACCAAGAACCAAAAACCCAGAACCCACAACCGACAACCGAAAATGAGTTTAGTAAGGCTTACAATAAAAGGAATTTCCTACAGCCAAACCCAAAATGGGGCTTATGCCTTAATTTTGAACGAAGTGGATGGAGACCGGAAACTTCCCATTGTAATTGGTGCTTTTGAAGCACAATCCATTGCCATTGCCCTCGAAAAAGAGATAAAACCCCCACGCCCGCTCACTCACGATCTTTTTAAGAATTTTGCAGACAGGTTTGATATTGTTGTAAAACAGGTTATCATCCATAAACTTGTGGATGGTGTTTTCTATTCCAGCATTATTTGCGAACGCGACAAAATCGAGGAAATAGTGGATGCCCGAACCAGTGATGCCATTGCACTAGCACTTAGGTTCCAGGCCCCAATTTTTACATATAAAAATATTCTTGACAAAGCGGGCATTTTCTTAAAAACCACGCCAAAAAAGAAGGATGGCAACAGTCCCGAGACCGAGGGTACCATTATTGAAGAACTTATTTTGGGCGATGAAAAGGAGGCTATTATTTTAAAGGGGGAGAATTATTCAAAATTTACCGTAAAGGAATTAAACCAAATGCTTCAAAAGGCCGTGAATGAAGAAAGCTACGAAAAAGCAGCCCAAGTCCGCGATGAGATTTCAAAGCGTTCATAATTTTGTTTAAATACCGTAAATTAATCCTTTCAAAGTTGTAATTCCTTTTTATTTCATGGGCATAAAATCCAGATTGACCGTTATGAGCTTCCTTCAGTTTTTCGTTTGGGGTTCATGGCTTATTTCCCTTGGAAGTTATATGGGGGAAACTTTGGGTTTTAGCGGCCTACAAATTGGATCCGTTTATGCCACGATGGGAATTGCTTCCCTTTTTATGCCCGGGTTGTTGGGCATTGTAGCCGATAAATGGATTAATGCCGAAAGGGTTTTGGGATTCTGCCATATAATGGGAGCCCTAACTTTGATCTTTGCTGCCTCGGTTACTGATTATGCCACTTTCTATTTTTTGATACTTTTGAACGCTCTGTTCTATATGCCCAGTATCGCTTTGAGCAATGCGGTTTCATATAATGTTTTGGAACAAAAAGGTTTTGATATTGTAAAGGATTTCCCTCCTATCCGGGTTTGGGGAACCGTCGGCTTTATTGCTGCTATGTGGGCAGTCGATTTTTTGGGCTGGACCCGAACAGCTGAACAATTATATGTTAGTGCCGCGGCTGGATTGTTTGTAGGGTTATATGTATTTACGTTACCGCCTACCCTTCCCAAAAAAGTTGAAAAGAAAAGTTGGGTTTCCGCTTTCGGGCTAGATGCCTTTGTTTTGTTCCGGCAGCGAAAAATGGCAGTATTCTTGGTTTTTTCAATGCTTTTGGGCGCGGCCCTGCAAATAACCAATGCTTTTGGCGGACCATTTTTAAATAGTTTTCAAGATATTTATCCTGATTCTTTCGGGGTTCAGCACCCCAATCTCTTATTGTCAATTTCCCAAATTTCGGAAACGCTTTTTATTTTAACCATCCCATTCTTTTTGAACCGATTCGGGATAAAAAAAGTAATGTTGATAAGCATGTTGGCGTGGGCTTGCCGCTTTGCCCTGTTCGGGATTGGGAATCCGGCGGACGGGCTTTATCTGCTCGTACTCTCAATGATCGTTTACGGAATGGCCTTTGATTTCTTCAATATTTCTGGTTCCCTTTTTATGGAAAAGGAATCCAGCCCCAAAATCAGGGCGAGCGCGCAGGGCCTTTTTATGATCATGACAAACGGCTTTGGGGCATTTTTTGGGGGAATAATGAGCGGATGGGTGGTAGATCATTTTACGGTGAACGGAATTGAGGATTGGCAAAGTATTTGGTTTACCTTTGCGGGATATGCATTGGTTTTGGCCCTGATTTTCCCGTTTGTTTTTCGTTACAAGCACCGGCCGGATATAGCAGTAGAGAATTAAAATTAACTTTCAGATTTCTTTTGAAATGAAGCAATACCACGACCTTTTAAAACATGTTTTGGAAAACGGTACCGAAAAGCACGACCGTACCGGCACCGGCACCAAAAGCGTTTTCGGATATCAAATGAGGTTCGACCTCAGCGAAGGTTTCCCAATGGTTACCACCAAAAAACTGCATTTGAAATCGATTATTTATGAACTGCTTTGGTTTTTAAAAGGTGATACCAATATAAATTATCTTCAAGAAAACGGCGTTCGCATCTGGAACGAATGGGCGGACAAAAATGGTAACTTGGGCCCCGTTTACGGCCACCAATGGCGAAACTGGAACAGCGAAGAAATAGATCAAATTTCAGAAATAATAAAAACCTTAAAAACCAATCCGGACAGCCGACGGATGCTGGTGAGCGCTTGGAACCCAAGTGTGTTACCCGATACTTCAAAACCCTTTTCCGAAAATGTGGCCAACGGCAAGGCCGCGCTCCCTCCCTGCCATGCATTTTTCCAGTTTTATGTGAGCCAAAGCCCCACAGGCGGAGTTTCAGATAAACCTAAATTATCCCTTCAATTGTACCAACGAAGCGCGGATGCTTTTTTGGGCGTCCCCTTCAATATTGCTTCCTATGCGCTCTTTACGATGATGATGGCACAGGTTTGCGGGTACCAACCCGGAGATTTTGTCCATACTTTCGGCGATGTCCATATCTACAACAACCATTTGGAACAAGTACAGCTTCAATTGTCTCGGGAGCCGAAACCTTTACCTAAAATTTTGCTCAATCCGGATGTAAAAGATATATTTGGCTTTATTTTTGAAGACTTTACATTAACGGAATATGATCCGCACCCACATATTAAAGGCGCTGTCGCCATTTAAAATTAAAACCTGCTTATGAAAAACACATTATTTATCCTGGCATTATTTTTTTCCACCACCATATTAGCCCAACAGGAATGGGGCGATATGCAGAAAAACACGCTTACTATGAAAGAAATCGCGCCGGTTTGGCCCGGGTGCGAAAGCAATGATGTTGCCAAAAGGGATGGCTGTTTCAACGTAAAACTTTCGCAACACATCTCGAAAAACTTCAAATACCCTGCTGAGGAATATAAAAACAATGTTCAGGGAAAAGTAATCGTGGAATTCGTGATCAACGAAAAGGGAATCGTGGAAGTAAAAAGTGTTTCCGGGGCGTCCAAAGCCCTTCAGGAAGAAGCAAAACGCAACATCTTGGCCATCCCGAAAATGAAACCCGGGATGATGGGGGGCAAACCACGGGCCATATCTTATACAGTGCCATTTACTTTTAAAACGGGAAAGTAATATTTCAATAAAAAATCCATTTTTCTTTTTGTATTAAAATTCTATGAAAAAAACCAATGCACTCAGGAAATTATGGTACAACCTATCGCCCGGGCAACGGTTTTTCATTCGAAAGATGTATTATTTCCCCATGGACTTATGGGATAAAATCTCAGGTAAAACGGAAAAATATGTTGCTCCCCGTGGCGCAATTTATACAGGGTCGCCCGCAAGCGCTAAAGAATACTTAAAACAAGGCCAACAACAGCTTACTCTCTTAAAACAATACATCGATCTTAAACCGGATGATTCGGTTTTGGACATTGGCTCCGGAATCGGGCGCACGGCAATTGCCCTCACTTCCTTCCTTGGGTCTAAAGGAAAATATGAAGGATTTGATGCGGTGGAAAAGGGCGTAAAATGGTGCAACTCCAAAATAAAAAAAGACTTTCCCAATTTCAATTTCAATTATGTACCGCTCTATAATGACCTTTACAACACTTCCGAAATTAACGCAAGCGGATTTGTATTCCCTTACCCCGACAATTCATTTGACAAAGTATTTTCGTTTTCGGTTTTTACCCACATGCAGATTGGTGAAATTGAAAATTATTTAAAGGAAACCGAAAGGGTTTTAAAACCCGGAGGTAAATCCTTTTCAACCCTGTTCATCTATAATTCTGTAACTGAAGATTTTATCTCTACCCGAGAAAATTTTAATTTCCCCGTGAAAGAAAATGGCTTCCGATGGATGAGTGATAAAGTAAAATCTTCAAATATTGCTATTAGCGAATCCTTGTTAAATGAAATGATTTCAAAAACCAACCTCTCGAACCTACACCTGGTGGATGGTTTTTGGAAAGATGAAATCAGAGACCCAAATAAATTGGAATATCAAGACATTCTTGTTCTTCAAAAGGAAGATTAATTTTTTCTTTAACAATACCTAAACAATTTGCGTGCAGATAATATGTATTTTTAAAGTTGCGCCAAAAGCATAACTTTTACCATGATACAGACCAAAAACCTGATTTCATTTTTCGCCGAAACCCGCCAACATACCGAAAACATTTGCAAACCCTTGGAAATTGAAGATTATGTGGTGCAGCCCACAGTGGACGTTTCGCCCCCAAAGTGGCATTTGGGACATACAAGTTGGTTTTTTGAGGAATTTATTTTAAAACCGCACAAAGCTGATTATAAGATTTTCCACGAAGATTTCGCCTTTGTTTTCAACAGCTATTACGAAAACGTGGGCAAGCGCGTTATCCGTAATGATCGTGGAAACCTTTCACGCCCCGGCGTGGCCCAAGTATATGATTATCGTCACTACGTTACCGCTGAAATGAAGGAATTATTGGCCTCGGAAATTTCAATAAAAATTGAAGAATTATTATTGGTTGGCATCCACCATGAAAAACAACATCAGGAATTGCTGCTCACCGATATAAAATACATTTTGGGAAACAACCCTTTACTCCCAAAATACAACGATGTTTTTGAGGAAAATCCGGTACAGGATTTTGATGAGGATTGGGTTTCCATAGAAGAAGGTATTTATGAAATTGGCCATGCCAATGCTGAAACTTTTTGTTATGATAATGAATTGGGGAGACATAAAGTGTATTTACAAGAATTTGAGATATCAACAAAACTGGTCACGAATGGAGAATATTTGAAGTTTATAAAAGTGGGCGGCTATAAAAATTTCAATCTTTGGCATGCTGAAGGGTGGGACTGGGTAGGGCAGAATCAAATCTCAGCCCCTATGTATTGGCATGAAATTGAAGGGGAATGGTATCTGTACACATTGCAGGGTTTACAAAAAATAAATGAAAAAGACCCCATTTCACATATCTCCTACTTTGAAGCTTTTGCCTATGCTCAGTGGAAAGGTTGCCGTCTCCCCACCGAATTTGAATGGGAAGCTGCACAGGAAAATTTTGCTTGGGGCAGCCGTTGGGAATGGACCGAAAGTGCCTACCTTCCCTATCCCGGATATTCAAAAGCCCCAGGGGCATTGGGGGAATACAATGGCAAATTCATGGTAAACCAAAAAGTTTTGCGCGGCGGCTCGGTGGCCACCCCCCAAAAACATACTAGGGCAACGTACCGCAATTTTTTTCAAACCAACCTTCGCTGGCAATACACCGGAATACGGCTTGCAAAATAATTTTTCACGAATAAAAATATGGATATAATTACCCCTGTTTTGAATACCGACTTTAAAAAAGAAGTAGTTGAGGGCCTGTCAAGCTCTCCGAAAACTTTGCCGTCAAAATATTTTTATGATGAAAAGGGTGACAAACTTTTTCAGCAAATCATGGCCCTGCCGGAATATTATTTGACCAATGCCGAGCTTGAAATTTTTTCCATTCATACAAAAGCAATTTCAGAATATTTTCGTGGAAAAGGTTTTGGTTTCGACCTTATTGAACTTGGCGCAGGCGATGGGAGAAAAACTAAAGTGCTTCTGAAATATTTAGCAAATAATGGCTTCAATTTTATTTATAAACCCATCGATATCAGTGAACATGCGGTGGAAGGCCTTTCGAAAAAATTAAATGAAGAAATGCCAGAATTAAAAGTGAATGCCGAGGTTGGGGAATATTTTGAAGTGCTGGAAAGGCTGAAGCAATATAATGAAAGAAAAAAAGTAATCATGGTGCTTGGTTCAAATATCGGGAACCTTTCCACCCCACAGGCGATAGATTTTTTGACCAAATTAAAAGATTGCATGTTGGAGGACGACCTACTTTTTATGGGTTTCGATCAAAAGAAAAACCCGCAGGCAATTTTAGATGCTTATAGTGATTCATCCGGGATTACTGCAGCATTCAATAAAAATATTTTAAACCGTATCAATACAGAGTTGGGCGGCAATTTTGACTTGGAAAAATTCATGCATTGGGAAACATACAATCCCGAGACCGGGACGGCAAAAAGTTATTTGGTGGCCACCGAACCTCAAAAAGTGCATATTAAAGCCGTTGATCTTGAACTGAATTTTGAAAAATGGGAAACCATCCATACCGAGATTTCCCAAAAATATGATCACAAATTAATAGAATGGCTCACGAAAAAGGCGGAGCTAGAAATTATTACCCACTTTACCGATAATAAAGGATTTTATAAAAATTATTTGTTCAGCAAAAAAGCATGAGAATGTGATTTTCAATTAATAAATAATTGTTGCGAAATGCCGTATGTATTAGCTGCTCTTTAATATATCAATCAATCTTTCGATATCATTTTCTGAATTATAAAAATGGAAACCAACCCTTATGCCTTTTCCACGTTGGGAACAAATTATTTTATTCTTTGTCAATTTTTGAAATAGCGCGGCATCGCCTTTTATATTAAAAATATTGGAATGCCCATTTCTATTTTCAACAGCCTCTTCCAACAATTCCATTGCAGAAAATTCAGCTTTTGCGAATTGCGAAAGTTTTAAAATTTGGTTTTCAATCTTTTCCATCCCTATATTTTCAAGCATTTTTATTGCTTGCTCCAAAGTGCCATAATTTAAAGTATCATGGTGGCCCGGTTCCAGTTGTTTAATAAACCGGACTTGCTGTCTTTGAGTTTCAAAATTTTCAGCGGAATTGAAACCAATCGTTTTTAGAAAAAAACGTATCTGGGCTTCTTCTTTAACCATAAAAAAACCACTCCCATAACCGGCTAAAAGCCATTTATATGCACTTGCGCCCAAAACATCCAAAGGACTTTCCGTAAAACTGAATTTTGTGGTGCCCAAAAATTGTGTCCCATCCGCAATCAATAAAAGATTTGGGTGGTAAGCTTTCAGTTTTTTAAGAAAATCCAAATCAATCTTAATTCCGTTCACAAATTGGACAAGGCTAAAAGCGAACACATCGGGATGGTTTTTAGAAACTGCCGCTTCAATATTTTGTTCTAGGTTTTCGTCAACGGGAGCATAAAAAACCTCAAAACCCCTTTGCTCCACAGCCCAATTAATGGATGGATAGTCAGTTCTCAACAACAAAACCTTACTATTCTTAGGCAAACCTTCCAATAGCGCATTAAACCCAAATGAAAAATTTGGAACCAAAGCGGTTTCTGTATTTGGGGCATCAAAAAAGTGTGATACCTTAGCCCTTATGCTTTCGATATGTGTTTTGTGATTATCCCGGAAAAGGCTTCCGCCGTTCAAAAAATCCAGATCATGTTGGTGCCTCCACTGGGTTAAAGATTTGGAAAGTAGTCCCGAAGAAGCGGTATTTAAATAGGTATATTCACTTAAAACAGGGAATTCGTTTTTATAATAATCCATATGGCGATAGTTGAAACCTTAAAATTAGGTAACTTTACAAGAAGCAAAAAACCCAATAGCCATGTTTTCAAAAAATAAACCACACGAAAGAAACGATTCCGAAAACCGCGAGCAATATGAATATGCCCGCCGCAGGTTGAACCAAAAAAAAGGGCTGATGCGGCATTTTGTAATATTTTTGGCGGGGTCCATATTTTTTATAATCCTAAACCTCGTTTTGGGTTTTGGGGCTGAAATAAGGTTTCAAGGTTGGGATTGGTATATTTGGGCCATCCTCCTTTGGGGGTTTATATTATTGGTTCACCTTTTCAATGTTTTGGTGATGAATAAATTCATGGACAAGGAATGGGAAAACATACAACTTGAAAGATTAAAAGCAAAACAAGCCGACCGTATTGCAGAAATACAAAAAAAGGTGGATACCGAAATTCAGCTTCCGGGCGGATATTCTGAAAGGGAAGAACTTAAAAAAAAAACAATAAACAATCCCTACACCCCGGACATAGAATGATTACAATGATTGCCGCTGCGGGGGAAAACAATGAACTGGGAAAAAATAATGAGTTGATTTGGCATTTGCCCGAAGATTTTAAACGTTTTAAGCAGCTCACCACCGGCCACCACATTATTATGGGGCGAAAAACCTTTGAATCGTTCCCGAAGCCATTACCAAATCGGACACATATAGTGGTTACACGAAATAAAAATTACAAAAAACCTGGTGCCATCACGGTTCACAGTCTTGATGAAGCCCTACAAATTGCCGAAGCCGATCCCCAACCCTTCATTATTGGTGGGGGCGAAATATATGAAATGGCACTTCCCTTAGCCGATAAAATTGAGCTTACCCGTGTACATTCCACATTTGAAGCCGATACTTTTTTTCCTTCTTTTTCTAATTCAGAATGGCAGTTGATTTCGGAAACCCATTATTCAAAAGATGAATTTCATAAGCATAATTTTACTTATCAAACATTTTTAAGAAAATAGTTATTTATGAAAAATTCTAAGCGCACTATTTAATCCATTAAACTTAAAATCACATAATGATTTCTGTATTTTAAAAGTATTTTTGTGCCGTAATCTTCAAGCCAATATTATGAAAGCATATATATTTCCCGGACAGGGAGCGCAGTTTCCAGGGATGGGCAAAGATCTATACGATTTTTCTCCCCACGCTAAGGAATTGTTTGATGAAGCCGATGCTATTTTGGGATTTGCCATTTCAAAAATAATGTTTGAAGGCACGCCCGAAGAATTAGTTAAAACAAAGGTTACCCAACCTGCGATTTTTATCCATTCCACTATTTTGGCGGAAATTATGGGGAAAAATTTTAAACCCGATATGGTTGCAGGTCATTCGTTGGGGGAAATATCAGCACTGGTGGCCAACAAAACATTGACTTTTAGCGCTGGTTTGCAACTGGTCCATAAGCGCGCGATGGCCATGCAAAAAGCCTGTGAATTGGAATCTTCCACCATGGCCGCGGTTTTGGGATTGGAAGACCATTTGGTGGAAGCCATTTGTGCAAATATTAAAGGGACGGTGGTTGCAGCAAATTACAACTGTCCCGGACAATTAGTTATTTCGGGTGATGTAAAGGCGGTTAGCGAGGCCTGCGAGGCTTTAAAAGAAGCGGGGGCCAAAAGAGCATTGGTATTGCCCGTGGGCGGCGCCTTCCACAGTCCTTTGATGGAACCTGCGCGTGAAGAGTTGGCAATTGCCATTGAAAGCACAATTTTTTCTGAACCAGTTTGTCCTATCTATCAAAACGTTAGCACCTTTGCAGTTACGGAAGCAACCGAAATAAAGAAAAATCTTATTTTTCAATTAACTGCTCCCGTTCAGTGGACACAGAGTGTTCAAAATATGATAAAGGATGGGGCTACCAAATTCATTGAAGTGGGACCGGGAAATGTTTTGCAAGGTTTGGTGAAGAAGATTGATTTAAATGTTGAAACTGAAAAAGCGCAGTTTTAAATTTAATGTCAGGTTGAGCGCAGTCGAAACCTATTTATTTTTTATAAACAACCCCATTTTTCATTACAAAAACAACGTTTTCCAGCGTTTTTATATTTTGGGTGGGATCTTCGTTTACGGCTACAATATCCGCAAAAAACCCAGGGGAAATTTGGCCGAGTTCATTTCCCATTTGCAATAAAGCTGCACTTGTTATGGTTGCTGACTGGATGGCCTTTATGGCCGGCATCCCGGCTTCCACCATATATCCGAATTCCTTAGCATTTTCACCGTGAGGAAAGACCCCGGCATCGGTTCCAAAAGCAATATTTACTCCCGTTTTATAGGCGAGCGCAAACATTTCTTGCATTTTGGGCCCAATCTCCAATGCCTTGGGAACAACAATTTCGGGATAAAAATTTTCCACATTAGCTTGCTGGGTTACATATTTCCCAGCAGTTATGGTTGGAACTAAATATGTGTCATACTTTTTCATTAATTCCATAGTTTCCAAAGTCATAAAACTGCCGTGCTCAATTGTTTTAACCCCGCCACGGATAGCACGCTGCATTCCTTCATCGCCATGGGCGTGGGCCGCTACCATCATCCCGTAATCTTTGGCGGTAGCTACAATCATTTGGATTTCTTCTTCCGTGAATTGTGGGTTTTTACCGCTTTTAGCCATACTCAAAACCCCTCCGGTTGCAGTTATTTTAATCCAATCGGCCCCATTTTTATATCGTTGCCGGACAGCTTTCCGGGCATCTTCCAAACTGTTCACTACTCCTTCTTTCGGGCCTGGGTCGCCCATCAAATCTTTTTTACGGCCGTTGGTGGGATCGGCATGGCCGCCAGTAGTTGCTAAGGATTTTTCAGAAGTAAAAATACGGGGCCCGATTATTTTCCCGGCATTGATCGCATTGCGAAGCGATACATTGATCCCACTTCCTCCCAGATCGCGAACCGTTGTAAAACCTGCCAACAAAGTGCGTTTTGCGATATCAACTGAATTAAAGGCGTTGTCGGCTTCATTTAAGGTAAAAGCTTCCAAATATTTGTTTGGCCCTGTCTCCGTTTCCATGTGAACGTGCATATCGATAAGGCCTGGAAGTACGGTTTTTTCCTTTAAATCAATAATCGATTCTTCATTTTTAGGAAGGGAAAAACCATCTTCAATGGCTTTTATTTTGTTCCCTGAAACAATAATCGTTTTATTAGCAAGTACTTTCCCTGTTTTTGTATCGATAAGTTTTCCGCAGTGCAAGTAAATTTCCTGTGAAATGGACGAAAGGGAAACGAAAAAGAGGGTAATTAGTAATAGTTTTTTCATATTTATAAATTTGAGTAATCTGTTTACTGAATACTGCGCACTTTTTTCTCCCATTCCCACGCTGAATCCAAAGCATTATCAAGCGATTGTTCCGCTTTCCACCCCAAAACAGTATTTGCTTTTTCAGTATCCGCATAAACTGAAACTACATCGCCCGGACGACGGTTCACTATTTTATAATTAAGGTTTTTGCCGGTGGTTTTTTCAAAAGCTTTTACTACTTCCAAAACCGAACTGCCCTTCCCGGTCCCTACATTAAAAACTTCAAAAGAGGAATTATTTTTTTCGGAAAGCAACCTTTGCAATGCAATAACGTGTGCTTTTGCCAAATCCACCACGTGAATGTAATCGCGGATGCAACTTCCGTCTGGAGTAGGGTAATCGTCCCCGAATACTGAAAGCTCTTTCCGGATTCCCGCCGCTGTTTGGGTGATAAATGGCACCAAATTCTGCGGGATGCCCAAAGGAAGCTCTCCAATTTCGGTGGAAGAATGTGCTCCAATAGGGTTGAAATAACGCAACGCTATGGCCTTGAATTCAGAAACAGAACAGGTATCGAATATAATTTCCTCGCTGATTTGTTTGGTATTTCCGTAAGGTGAAGTTGCAGTTTTTACCGGTGCGTTTTCGGTTATGGGAAGCGAATCCGGTTCGCCATAAACCGTGCAGGAAGAAGAAAAAATGAAGTTTTTTATGGAATTTGAAACACCTTCCTGCAAAAGGTAGATAAGCGTGTTCAGGTTATTTTCATAATACAACAACGGGTTTTCAACACTCTCGCCCACAGCCTTACTTGCGGCAAAGTGTATGATGCCCACAATATCTTTATTCCTTTGAAAAAAATCCGCCACATCGGCTTTAATGCGAAGATCCAGCCTTTCAAAAACGGGAGGGATTTTCGTTATGTTTATGATGCCCTCCAACACATTGATGGTGGAATTGGATAAGTTATCGATAATGATAACTTCAAAGCCGGCATGTTGAAGTTCCACAACGGTGTGTGAACCAATATATCCCAAGCCTCCGGTTACAAGGATTTTCTTCATTATTTGGAAATAAAATTTATTAGGGCTTTAGTGATATAATCAATTTGCTCATTGTCAAGTTCGGTATGCATGGGCAACGAAATCACTTCTTTCACCAATTGGTTTGTAACCGGAAAATCTTCTTCCTTATAACGATTGCTTTTATATGCTTTTTGAAGATGGAGCGGAATCGGATAATATACCCCGCACGGAATTTCATTTTCATTTAAATGTTTTACCAACGCATCCCTATCGGTATTTAAAACCCGCAACGTATATTGATGAAAAACGTGGCAATCGCAGTTATTGGTATCTTCATCAGAACAAATACAGCTCGGCGTAATGATATTTTCAATTCCTTCAAAAGCTTTTGAATATTTTTTTGCGGCTTCTCGCCTGGCATTGTTATACGAATCCAAAAGCGGGAGTTTTGCGCGTAAAACCGCGGCTTGAATGGAATCCAAACGCGAATTTACGCCAACCACATCGTGATGATAGCGAATGTACATCCCATGGTTCACAATGCCTCTAATGGTGTGCGCCAACTCATCGTCATTGGTGAAAATAGCCCCGCCATCCCCATAACAGCCCAAATTTTTTGAAGGGAAAAAGGAAGTTGAAGCCACATGCCCAATTGTGCCCGCCTGCTTTTTCTCTCCGTTTTTTGAAGTATAAAATGCGCCAATGGCCTGGGCATTATCCTCAATTACGAACAAGTTATTCTGGGCGGCAATTTCCATGATTTCGTCCATGTTGGCAACAAGGCCAAAAAGGTGAACCGGCACAATGGCTTTGGTTTTCGGGGTAATGGCCTTTTTTATGGCCTCAATATCGATGTTGAAGTTTATCGGGTCCACATCAACAAGCACGGGGGTCAATTGCAAAAGTGCTATTACTTCTACGGTAGCCGCAAACGTAAAATCGGCCGTAATCACTTCATCGCCGGGTTTAAGACCTAGGCCCATCATTGCTATTTGCAACGCATCGGTTCCGTTTGCGCAGGGGATTACGTGCTTTACATCCAAATAGGCTTCAAGTTCTTTTTGAAATTGCTGCACTTCGGGTCCGTTGATAAAAGCGGAGGTTTCAATTACATTTAAAATGGACGCATCCACTTGTGTTTTTATCTGTTCGTATTGACCCTTCAGGTCCACCATTTGGATTTTTTTCATAACTATTTTGATGAAATTTAGCAGAATAAAACTGCTCTGTAAAACTACGAAAATTGAAATGGGCGCGCAATGGTATTAATCCAAAGAAACGTATTTTAGCACTACAGTTTCAAAATATGCGGGTTTTATATAATTTATTGATTGGCATGATGCCATTTTTTTTATGGGTCGCCTCTTTCTTCAGCAAAAAAATGAAACTATTCCTTACAGGAAGAACGAATATTTTTGAAATTCTTCGGGAAAATATTTCTAAAAACGATAAAACCATTTGGTTTCATTGCGCTTCGTTGGGAGAATTTGAGCAGGGACTTCCAATAATGGAAGAGGTAAAAACTCTTTTCCCAAACCATAAATTGATAGTTTCGTTCTTTTCCCCATCTGGTTTTGAGGTCAAAAAGAATACCCCGATTGCAGATTTGGTGGTGTATTTGCCTTTGGACACCCAAGCCAATGCACGAAAGTTTATTAAGATTTTGCAACCTTCGATAGCATTTTTCGTAAAATATGAATTCTGGCCAAACTATCTTTTTGAGTTAAAAAAGAACAACATTCCAGCGTTTCTGATTTCCGGATTGTTTCGACCAAAACAGGTATTTTTCCAGTGGTATGGTGGCTTTATGCAGAAAGCGTTGAAAACTTTTACCCAAATTTTTGTACAAAATGAAGTTTCCGAAAATCTTTTAAAAAAAATCCACATCAACAAAGTATCTGTAAGCGGCGATACGCGTTTTGATAGGGTTTGGAGACAAACGGAGATGGACAACACTTTAGATTTTATAAAGGAATTTAAAGGAGGTTCACTATGCATTGTGTGTGGCAGCACTTGGCCCGAGGATGAGAATTTACTGCTCCCATATTTAAATGAAGCTCCCGAAGGGGTGAAATTCATTATCGCACCCCATAAAATCGATGTTTTAAAAATTGGGGATTTCAGAAAGAAACTGAAAAGGGAAAATCTTTTATTTTCAGAAAAAGAAGGAAAAAATTTAACCGCATATTCAATTTTGATTATTGATACAATTGGTTTGCTGACGAAAATTTACAGTTATGCCGAGATTGCTTATGTTGGCGGGTCCTCGGGAAAGACTGGGCTTCACAATATTTTAGAGCCGGCTGTGTTTGGGGTTCCAATAGTTATTGGGGAAAATTTCACCAATTTTCCTGAGGCAGAAATATTGAAAAAACTTGGTGGTCTATACAGCGTTGAAAACCAACACGAATGTTCTGCAATTTTAGATAAGCTAGTTGGCGACGTAGATTTCAGGAAAAAAACAGGAAGCATCTCACATCATTTTATTGAAGGTAATATTGGGGCCACAGCGCACATTATTAACTATATAAGAGTGTTTTTATAAAAAACCAAAATACAATTGTTAAAAACAATTAATAAAATTTTATAATTTAACAGTCTTAAAACGATTAGATTTGTTTGAAGTTTTAACAAAAAACACAGTTTTATGAAAAAAATAATTTTTGCCCTTATTGTTTCGGTATCTTTTTTTACAATTTCTTGCAGGGAAACCGAAACCAAAACTGAAACACGGGAAGTGATCCGCGAAGTGGAAGTTGAAGTTGAAACAACCGAAGAAAGGGATGGAATATTGGAAAGGACCGCAAAGGAAGTGGACAAAGAGGTAAATAAAGAAATCAACGAAGAAATAGATAAAATCGGTGACGATAACAAATAAGTAAGTTAAACCAAAACAAAAACTGTTTATTATGAAAAAAATAATTGTAACATTGGTATTGGTAGTAGCTTTTTGCACTGCGTTTGTTTCTTGTAGAGATACAAAAAAAGTAGATGAAACTGATATGGTTGATGATATGCAAGATGAAATGAATGATTCTATGGACGCTATGGATGAGACCATGAACGACACTATAGTAGTAGATACCTTAAATTAATACATCTATTATGTTGAATATTAATTAACAATAACAATTCATACTCACATTATGAAAAAATCGGTTTTAATTGCCCTATTTGCCTTTGTATTGACTTATTCTTTTTCTTCTTGCCGAGATACTAAAAAGGCGGATGATATGGAAGATGTGGTTGACGATGTGGAAGACACAATGGATGATGCAGTTGAACAAGCTGCCGATGCAGTGGATGATGATGCCACGGACCCTGTAGAAAACACTATTCAAGAAGGCGTGAATGAAGTGAAGGAAAATACCGGCACCGGAGGTGTTGATGATGCCCGCTAATTTTTAAACCTAAATTTTTATTAATCTAACCTAAACAATTATGAAAAAAACAATTTTAATTGGCCTATTTGCCTCGTTTTTGGTGATTTCAATTTCTTCATGCAGGGAAACCAAAGAAGAAACAATGACTGAAGAAGAAACCCTTATTGAAGAAATGCAACAAGAAGGTGCAGATATTAAAGTAAAAGAAGACAACGACGGTGATACCAAGATAAAAATGGAAACCGATGATCAAACGGTAAAAATCAAAGAAGATGAAGATGGATCAAAAGTCAAGATAAAAACTGATGAATAGACTTATTTAATTCCTTTGGATTATAAAAAGCGGCCAACAAATGGCCGCTTTTTATTTTTTTAGGGAATTGATCTGTCCTTTCAATTCAAGCATGGATTGTTGAAGCTGGCGAAGTAAATTACTTTCAGAAGGTTCCTCCACCCCAAAGGTGAGTTTACTGTTTACCATCCACAATTCTTGGATGTCCTTCACTTTTACATCGATTGGCAAATAATTTTCATTTAATGAAATCAGCCTCACTTTTTCCAAATTACCCTGTATTTTCTGAAGTTTTTTTACCAAAACGGAATCGTGGAGTACCACGATGTAAATTTTACTGTCCGAGGCATCAGTGATATTCTCAACCGCCCGGCCCAAAACCCATTCATTTGGGCGAATATTGGGGAGCATACTGTCCCCTTCTACTTGAAAACCACGATAAGTAGCATTCCTAAATTCGGGCAAAGGTATAGTGAATGCCGGCAACGATTGATACCAGCCCACATCTTGAATATTATTGGGGTAGCCCGCAGCGGCTTTTTGGTTCACCAATAAAATAGAATCATTCCCAACCGAATCAATCGTCACTACTTTTGGGCTGACATCCCCTGCGTTTAGTTTTACATATTTTTCAAAACTTTTCCCATAAAGCCACAAAGGATTAATATTGAACCTCTTTAAAAATTCCATTACTACTTTCCCAGAAAGTTTGGTTTTGCCCCTTTCAATATCGGCCGTGCTAGGTCCAATTTCCAAAAGCTCGGCAAAGGCTTGTTGAGTGTAATGTAGTTCTTCCCTAATAATTTTAAAACGCTGGTTTTCAATATGAATATTTTTTTCCATCTTCAAATATACATTTTTTTGGAAATTTTCCAATGTAGTTAGGATATTTTCCGCAGTAAAGATTTGAGAAAATCCTTTTTAATTTTGCTTTCTTTAAAAATTTTAATTATAAAAAATTGTCAAGTCAAAAATTTAACTACTTTTGCCGAAATAATCTAATCCTATCCACAATGAAAAAAATCTTTTTATCTCTTGCCGCCCTATCATTAGTAGCATCTATTTACTCTTGCAGGGAAACTACTGAAGTTAAAGTTGACGAAACTGCAGAATCAATGGAAAACGACGCTGACAATGCAATGGACGATGCTGGTGATGCAATTGACAACGCTGCTGAAACTACTGAAGATGCTTTGGAAGAAACTGGCGATGCCATTGAAAACGCAGCTGACGAAGTAAAAGAAGAAGTTAAAGATTAACACTGAAGCTTTTTAATTAAATCAAAAACCCTTTTCAAAATGATGAAAAGGGTTTTTTTTACTTTTAAAAAAACAGCACCTTTTATTTTTGAATGTTGACCAAACGGATAAATTCTGCTCGGTAGCCTTCTTTGTCAATTCCTTTTCCTGCCTCGGCCAAGGCAACTACTTCCGAAATTTTAAAGGTATTTATATAATCAGATTTGCGGAGCTGCATTCCAAATAGGGCTACCGCCGAAGCAAATTTGAAATCGGGCGAAGCATCTTTAATTTTCATATTAGAATCTTTTACGGTTTTCACAATAAGCATACTTTTATCGCCGGAAGGTTCTTTGTACCGAAATTTTACGGTCAGCATTTCATCAGAAAAACCTTTGCTTTCGGTTTTGGTATATTTTAGTTCCGGGATATCTTTTAAATATTCACTTTTTACACCTACTGGGATTATTTCATAAAAAGCAGTAACTGTATGCCCGCTTCCCAATTCGCCAGCATCTTTAGTGTCATCCTTAAAATCCTCATTGTTCAACAAACGGTTTTCATAACCAATCAACCGATAGGCCTGTACTTTTAAAGGATTAAATTCTACTTGGATTTTTACATCTTTGGCGATAGTATAAATTGTACCAAAAAATTCAGTGCCCAGTACTTTTTGAGCTTCCTGCATGGTATCGATGTAAGCGTGGTTGCCATTACCTTTATCGGCCAATGTTTCAATTTTTGAATCTTGATAATTGCCCATCCCGAATCCCAAACAGGTTAGAAAAATACCGCTTTTCCTTTTTTCAACTATTAAATCTTCCATTGAACGGTCGCTGGAAGCCCCCACGTTGAAGTCGCCATCGGTGGCTAAAATTATACGATTGTTACCGCCCTTGATGAAATTTTCTTGGGCAATTGTGTATGCAAGTTCAATACCCGCTCCACCCGCAGTTGAACCACCGGAACTTAATCTATCAATAGCTTCCAAAATTGTTTTTTTATCGGCTCCTGAAGTGGGTTTCAAAACCAATCCGGCCGCGCCCGCATACACCACTATTGAAACTTTATCACTTTTGCGTAATTGATTCACTAAAACTTGTAATGCAGTTTTAAGCAATGGCAATTTGTTGGTATCTTCCATAGAGCCGGACACGTCCAAAAGAAAAACAAGGTTTGATGCTACAACATCATTTAGGGGAATTTCCCTCCCCTTTATCCCTATCTTAACTAGTTTAGCTTCCTTGTTCCAAGGGGAAAAAGCGATTTCGGTGTTGATGGAAAAAGGGTCCTTACCCGTTGGCTGGGCGTAATCGTAAGCAAAATAGTTAATCATTTCTTCAATTTTAACAGCATCTTTAGGGATTTGCTGCCCATTATTGATCATCCGGCGGATATTGCTATAGCCAGCTTTGTCAACATCAATCGAGAATGTGGAGAGAGCTGACGTGGCCACACTTTTAAAATTATTCTCCTCGATCCTACCGTAGGATTCCGTTTGGGTGATTTCCTGTTCCCGATCTTGCATACTGTAAGTAGCCCCAACATTTGCTTCCGATATATGGACGCCAGCCATCCTTCCATTCAACTTTCTTTCCAAATATCCCGTTACCACCACCTCTTCCAAAACAGCCCCAGCTTGCATTTGCACATTAATGATTGGATTCTTTTTTATTTTGCGCTCTTCGGTTTTAAAACCTATATAAGCAAAAATCAAAGTCTTTCCGGTTTCGGACATGATTTCATAATTTCCGTCAAAATCCGTTTGGGTGCCGTTGCTGGTGCCTTTTTCGATGATATTGGCCCCAGGCAACGGAAGGCCTGTTTCATCTGTAACGTTTCCAGTTATTTTAATTTGTTGAGCCTGCAATTGAAAGGCAAAAAAGGTAATTGCGAATAATGTTGCTATTGTTTTCATATCGTTATGGTTTTAAAGATTCGATATAAAACTACCCAAGATGGCTTTTCCCTGAAACCACCCTTGAGGCAAAAGACGATATGAGTGAGGGAAAGATGTTTTTTGGAAAATTATTAAAAGGATGTTCCTCTTTTAATTTACATTTATTGAAAATTATTCAAAACAAAACCTATGGATTTTTCATTTTTAAAGAAGTTGCGCCAAGTTGAACGCAACAGGTTAATTATTTATATCCTATTATATTTGGTTTTGGGAACCGCAATGAACGCCTTTGGCCAATATGCCGAAATCGCGAAATTCAACCATTGGTGGCAAGTTATCACTTGTTATGTTTTGTACTTGGTCCCATTCTCTATCCTGTTTCGTGGTTTGCCCTTTTTTAGGCAATATGCTTACGGGTTGGTAGTGATGGGAACATTGGAATTTGTTGGCTATGCATTAAAAACGTCTTATGTTTACCCCAACAATATATTGATCCAATGGTTTACCGTGCATAATTTTACTTTGGTAATGGCTTTGTTCTTTGCCGTTTATTTTCCGTTGGTGAATGCGTTTGTGGATTTTCTTTATCCTTTGCTTTTTAAAAAGAAAAACGGTTTGCGGGAAGATTGAACAATTTTTAAAAATTAATAAATAAAAAAACCCAATCTTCACCGACTGGGTTTTTATTTTGTACTGAAGGCGGGACTTGAACCCGCACGGGCATTTCTGCCCACTGGATTTTAAGTCCAGCGTGTCTACCATTCCACCACTTCAGCCTAGGTTTTTAAAAAAAAATGCCGATGTTTAAAACCGGCATCAATTGGAGCGAAAAACGGGATTCGAACCCGCGACCTCCACCTTGGCAAGGTGGCGCTCTACCAACTGAGCTATTTTCGCATTATTTTCAAGAACCTTGCTTTAGCTACAAAGCAGGGGCAAATTTAAAACTTTTAAATAAACATGAAAGCATTTTAGTCAGTAATTTTCAATGAATATTTTTATCCATCATATTATAAAATTTGTTGTGAAAGACCTCGGCTGTGAGAGGCCGGAAGTGGATGCTACTTTTTCAGTTTCACAGAAGCGTTTCGTTGCAACATCCGCCGTATCTCGTTCAATTTCATCAAGGCTTCCACAGGCGTAAGAGTATCAATGTCAATGCCCAAGATTTCCTCCCGCAGTTCTTCAAGCAAGGGGTCGTCCAATTTGAAAAAACTCAATTGTACCTCTTCTTTTGATATTGCTTTCATTTCTTCAGTCAATTCGGAAGAAGAATGTGATTTTTCAAGCCGTTTCAATATTTTATTTGCCCGGTTTAAAACCGCTTGCGGCATACCGGCCATCTTGGCCACATGGATGCCAAAACTGTGCTGCGATCCGCCGGGCACCAGTTTTCGGAGAAAAAGCACATCGTTTTTCAGTTCTTTGATAGAAACATTATAGTTTTTGATCCGCTCGAAAGTTTCGGTCATTTCATTGAGTTCGTGATAATGGGTCGCAAACAATGTTTTGGCCCCCGATGGATGTTCATGCAAATATTCGCTGATGGCCCACGCTATTGAAATACCGTCGTAAGTACTGGTGCCACGGCCAATCTCATCAAGCAGAACCAAGCTACGTTCCGAAATATTATTTAAAATGCTGGCCGTTTCGTTCATTTCCACCATAAAAGTGGATTCACCCATGGAGATATTATCACTCGCCCCCACCCTGGTAAAAATTTTATCCACACAGCCCATGCGCACTTCCTTTGCCGGCACAAAACTTCCCATTTGCGCTAATAACACGATGAGCGCCGTTTGCCGAAGGATTGCCGATTTTCCGCTCATGTTGGGCCCGGTAATCATAATAATTTGTTGATTTTCCCTGTCTAAAAAAACATCGTTGGCAATATACGGGCTGTCCGGTGGAAGCTGTTTTTCGATTACGGGATGGCGGCCTTCTTTTATATCCAAATCAAATGTATCGTCCAAAAGGGGGCGGGTATAATTTGAAGCTTTGGCGTGCACGGCAAAAGAACACAAACAATCCAATTCTGCAATTTTGGAAGCGGTTTGCTGTACCGGCCCAATGTAAAGCAGCATCCATTGCACAAGTTTGCTGAAAATTTCCTGCTCCAAAACAAGGATTTTTTCTTCGGCGCCCAAGATTTTCGATTCATATTCCTTTAATTCCTCAGTAATGTAGCGCTCCGCATTTACAAGGGTTTGCTTGCGAATCCAATCTTCAGGGACTTTATCTTTATGGGTGTTCCGAACTTCGATATAATACCCGAAAACGTTGTTCGAAGCAATTTTTAAAGAAGAAATACCCGTGCGTTGAGTTTCCCTTTTCAGCATTTCTTCCAAATAACCCTTTCCGTTTTTTGAAATATTTCGTAGCTCATCCAATTCTTCCGAAAACCCAGCAGCAATGGCATTTCCCTTTAAGATATTGACTGGCGATTCTTCAACAAGGGTTTGTTTTATTTTCAACCGGAGCGTTTCGCAATCTTCAAGCTGGTCGCCAATTTTTTTTATGGCCTTATTATCTGATTGCAATGCTGTGGATTTGATGGGGACTACCGCTTCCAACGAATTTTTCAATTGAACTACTTCCCGGGGGTTTACTTTTCCGGTGGCTACTTTGGAAATAA
The DNA here is from genome assembly GCA_038326725.1 of Flavobacteriales bacterium. Lineage (GTDB taxonomy): Bacteria > Bacteroidota > Bacteroidia > Flavobacteriales > Flavobacteriaceae > JBBQKI01. Next base: position 27,432 of record JBBQKI010000014.1, on the reverse strand, counting down.
GCCGTTCCAAATCGCCGATGCGCTTGATGTTTAATTTGATTTTCTCCAACACCGCAATATTGTCGAGCAAATAACTGACCACTTCGTGACGCGCCGTTATTTTATCGATGTTTTTCAACGGAAGCGCCATCCAGCGTTTCAGCAAACGCCCGCCCATGGGTGATGTTGTTTTATCAATGACGTCCAAAAGCGTTACCGCGTTTTGCGAATTTGAATGATAAAGTTCGAGGTTGCGGATGGTAAAACGGTCCATCCACACATGTTCATTTTCGGCCAAGCGCGAGATGCGCGTAATGTGTTGAAGGTTGTTATGCTGGGTTTCGCCCAAATAATGCAATATTGCGCCCGAAGCGATTACACCTTCATCCAAATGATCAATCCCGAAACCTTTCAGATTTTTTGTTTCGAAATGTTTGGTAAGGGATTCTGTGGCATAATCATTTTGAAATACCCAATCCTCGAGATAAAAAAGGTGGAAATTACTCCCGAAAGTTTCAGAAAATTGTTTTCTTTTTTGTTTTGAACACAATATTTCGGAAGGGTTGAAATTCTGCAACAACGTATCGATATATTCCGATGAACCCTGTGATGTTAAAAATTCGCCCGTGGAAACATCCAAAAAGGAAACCCCGGTTTCGGAATTTCCGAAATGCACGGCCGCTAAAAAATTATTGGTTTTTGATTGCAAAATGGTGTCGTTAAAAGCAACGCCGGGTGTAACCAGTTCGGTCACGCCCCGTTTCACGATGGTTTTAGTGAGTTTTGGATCTTCAAGCTGATCGCAAATGGCAACCCTGCAACCCGCCATCACCAGTTTTGGCAAATAGGTATGCAACGAATGGTGCGGAAAACCTGCCAGTTCCGTTTGGTCACCGCCATTATTCCGGGAAGTAAGTGTAATATTTAAAATTGCCGCCGCCCGAACAGCATCTTGTGCAAAAGTTTCATAAAAATCGCCAACGCGGAAAAGCAGCAACGCATCCGGATATTTCGCCTTGATGGTGTTGTACTGCTTCATTAACGGGGTTTCCTTTGTTGCCATTTTTTCAATAAAGATCGACAGCTAATGTAAAAATTTTGTCAGTTTTTTAGGAATAAGAAGGTAAGGACTTATTGTGTTTTATCAACAATTGTACCCCTCTGCCTGCGGCATCTCCCCCCAAGGGGGAGAAAATTTACATTAAAAAGAACCACATATACGCTTTTAACAATTAACTAATAACAATTAACTTAGCCGACTATGAAATACCGCAAACTCAAAAACAGCGAGCTGGATCGCATCAGTGCAGAAGAATACAAAGCTTCAGAAAAAACACCGCTCATTATCATCCTCGATAATATCCGCAGTTTGAACAATATAGGTTCCGTGTTTAGAACCGCCGATGCCTTTCTTATAAAAAAAATATACCTCTGTGGCATTACCGCAAAGCCCCCACACAAGGACATCCAAAAAACGGCACTGGGCGCAACTGACAGTGTTTCTTGGGAATATGCTGAAGACGTGATGGAGGTGATGAAAAAATTACAGGCGGAAGGGATTTTTGTCGTGGCTATTGAGCAAGCGGAATCTGCCGTGCCGCTACAGGAGTTTTCGGTTCAGAAGGAACTTGCATACGCCCTGATTTTTGGGAACGAAGTAAAAGGGGTGCAGCAAAAAGTGGTTTCTGAAAGCGATTTGGTTTTAGAAATCCCGCAGTACGGTACCAAGCATTCACTTAATGTTTCCGTAAGCGTTGGAGTTGTGGTCTGGGATTTTTTCGTGAAATTGAAACATTTAAATTGAAAATTATTCCCCGACGATTTCCTTTAAAATCCTTAAATAATTTTTACGGTCTTCAATAAAATCCATCCCAGAAACATCAATGATTTTTACATTTTCATTCGGCTTGCTTTTTATAAAGTCCATATAACCGTGATGGATTTTTTCCAAATAAATTGCATCAATGCTTTGCTCATACTTCCTGCCACGTTTTTTTATTTGCTCTAAAAGCCGGTCGGTGTTTTGGTACAAATACACATATAAATCAGGCTTTGGCAAATCCTTGTGCATCACTTGAAAAAGCTTTTTGTAAAGGCTGAATTCTTCCTCCTGCAATGTTATTTTCGCAAAAATCAAAGATTTATAAGCATCGTAATCCGCGATCACACAATCCGTAAAAAGGTCGCATTGGGCAATATCGTCCAGTAATTGCTGATAGCGGCTTGCTAAAAAAGACATTTCAAGAGGAAAGGCATAGCGTGCAGGTTCTTGATAAAATTTCGGTAAAAAAGGGTTGTCGCTGAATTGCTCCAAAATCAATTTTGAGTTGAAATCATTTGCAATTTGGGTTGCCAAACTTGTCTTTCCCGAACCAATATTGCCTTCAATGGCAATGAATTTATATTTAGAAATTTCGTAATCTTTCAAAGGGTTTCGGAGCCATTTGGATTGTTTTTCAATAGCACTTTTATCCACTGTTTTCGATAAAAGTTTAATGATTTTTTTATGAAAAACAGGATGATAAAAATTCGAGTTTATATCGGCCATCGGCTGTAGCACAAACTTTCGATTTTGGATTTCGGGATGTGGGATGGTCAGCTTTTTTGTTGTTTTTACCAAATCATCCACAAACAAAATATCGATATCGATGGGGCGGGAAACAAATATTTTTGTTGTTTTTCTTTCGCGGCCCAGTTCTTTTTCAATGGCGAGGATTTTCTTCAAAACCACTTTTGGGGAATGGGCCGATTGAACGCAAAGCACACAGTTCAAAAAATCGGCACCTTCAAACCCCATGGCCGGGGTTTGATATAAGGGAGAAATTTTTAAAATAGTCCCGATTTCATTGAATATAGCATCCACAGCCTTTTGAAGGAACTCGAATTTATTTCCTTCGTTGCTACCCAAAGCGATATAAATATTCGACAACTCTTTTATGGGAACTTTTTTTAACATTTAAACAAATTTATGATATTGAAATGCCCACCACCAAACCCTCATTCCCTCGAATATTGAAAACCGTTTCGTCTTCAAACAATAAATATTGCCCTTTTATTCCTTTTAGAATTCCTTCGTAAAAAGGAGATTTTAAAAGATTTAATGTTTTTGGGCTTTTCGGATATTGCAATACGGGAAATTCCAAATGGGTTTCTTTATTATTCTCGATATAATAGGGCAAGGCTACCTCCGGGATATGAATTTTCAGGTTTTCCCGCCAAGTTTCAAGGTTTTCGTCTTTAATTTCATTTTTAATCATGTTGCGCCAATTTGTTTTATCGCTCACGAAATTTTTCAGGGCAACCTCCGTAATACCTGCCAAATAACGGTTCGGCACTTCCACGATTTCAATTGCTTCATGCGCCCCTTGATCTATCCAACGGGTGGGGATTTGCGTTTTCCGTGTCACCCCAATTTTAACATTACTACTATTGGCGAGATAAACCACGTGGGGCTGCAGTTGTATTTTTTTTTCATATTCGAGGTCCCGATCTTCTTTCTCGAGATGAGCCGTACTCAATTCCGGCCGGATGATCCAGTCCGCTGCTTGCGGTATTTTGTAAAAACAGTCGTAGCAATAACCCTGTCGATAAATTTTTTTCTCCAAATAACAATTAAGGCATTTATATTTCAGAAAAGTCAGGGAAACTTGTTTATTCAGCAATTGGTTGACATTGAGGAAATCGTTCTCGAAAACCAGGTAATATTGAATGGGGGAACCATTTTCGGTTAGCATTTTTGTTAAAACCCCTTGGTAATTCATAGGAAGAAAAATCTTATTTTTATAACATAAAGATAGTAGAAAAAATATGGCCATCCCCATTGTAAATTCAATAGCATCGTGGTTTTTGAAAAAGAGGTTCCACCAAATCGACCTGTTTTTGAAGTACCCCATTGAGGTTCAGGAAGAGCTGCTGCACAACCTTCTTCAAAAGGCAAAGAACACCGAAATGGGGAAGCTTTATGATTTTGCAAGTATAAAGACGTATCGGGATTTCTCGAACCGAATTCCGGTTTCAACTTACGAAGAATTTGAGCCTTTCATTGAGCGTGCCCGAAAAGGGGAGCAGAATATTTTTTGGCCCACACCCATAAAATGGTTTGCAAAATCCAGCGGCACTACCAATGCAAAAAGCAAATTTATACCCGTAACCACCGATTCTTTGGAAGATTGCCATTTTGCGGGAAGTAAAGATTTGCTTTGTTTATACCTTAACAACAACGAAAATTCGCAATTATTTGTGGGAAAAAGTTTGCGGTTGGGCGGAAGCAAAGAGCTTTATGAAAAAAACGGCACCGTCTTCGGTGACCTTTCCGCAATCTTGATCGACAATATGCCGCTATGGGCCGAATTCAGTAGTACACCGAGCAATGAAATTTCGTTGATGGGAGATTGGGAAATAAAAATGCAGGCCATCGTGAACGAGACCATAAAGGAAAACGTGACCAGCCTTGCCGGGGTGCCTTCGTGGATGTTGGTTTTGCTCAACACCGTTATGGAAACCACAGGCAAACAAAACCTTTTTGAGGTTTGGCCGAACCTCGAAGTTTATTTTCATGGGGGGGTAAGTTTTGAACCTTATTTTAAACAGTATCAAAATATTTTGCCTAAAGATGGTTTCAGGTATTATGAAATCTACAATGCTTCGGAAGGTTTTTTCGCCATTCAAGATCGAAACGAAAGCCAGGAATTGTTACTAATGTTGGATTATGGGATTTTTTATGAATTCATTCCAATGGAAACATTTGGCACCCCGAATGAAAAAATTATCCCCCTTAACGAAGTTGAGCAAAATAAGAATTATGCCATAATCATAACTACCAACGCAGGTTTATGGCGTTATAAAATTGGCGATACGGTTCGTTTTACCTCTATAAATCCTTATCGGATAAAAGTGAGCGGGCGCACAAAGCACCACATCAATGTTTTTGGGGAAGAGTTGATAATTGAAAATGCCGAGGCCGCATTGAGAAATGCCAGCAACCTCACAAATTCAGAAATAGTGGATTATACCGCCGCCCCCATTTTTATGGAAGGAAAGGAAAAAGGTGCCCACGAATGGATCATCGAGTTTAAAAGTCCCCCCAAAAATATCAACTACTTTATTGAAATTTTGGACAATTCGCTTCAGGACCTCAACAGTGATTATGAGGCCAAAAGATTTAACAACACAACCTTAAATGCCCCAAAATTACATATTGGCCGCAAAGGATTGTTTTATGACTGGCTTAAGAAAAAAAACAAACTGGGTGGCCAGCATAAAGTGCCGAGGCTTTCCAACACCCGTGATTACCTGAGCGAGCTTTTGGAAATGAATTCCGTTACGGTTTCATGAAATGTTATGGACCTTCATTGGTGTGGCCATTTCCAAGTGAAATCAGAAATATTGAAAAGATATGCTTTACCGAATCGGTTTCATGATTTGGCTATTAAATTGCTTCAAAAAATTCTCATCCTTGATGCAACCTTGATCATCTTTATTATTGTCATCCTTGTTGCAACTGGACAATATAAGAGTACAGACAATAACCATTTTTAATAACATTGTTCTTTTCATATTACAGCCAACAAGGTTTTTGGGTATTATCTAATGTAGATTTATTTAAATTAAACTCCCCGGTTATGGTCTTTTTTACCGAGGGATCGGCCGTACTTACCATTTCACACGTAAACGTGCCCACCAATATCCCAGAACCACTATCATATTCCGTGATTTCAATTGTTCCACTGGAGGAACTGATGAAGGTATAAGAATTTGTGGCTTCATCTTCAATAAATAATGAAGTTACTTCAGCACAAGAGATTGATGTATGATCGGGATTACCTATTGTAATTGAATAAGTTCCGATTTCCATAATTTCCACAAGATAAACATAAAAATTTATACCATTTTCTGTGTTTACTGATAATATCCAAGAATTATCATCCGGAGAACATCTTTGTAGGTTCAAAGTATATAGTCCAACCCCCCCCCTTGAACATAATAGGGCTCTATGGTTTGGCCGTCAAATGTTGCCTCAAAATAATTTTCATCTTTTACGCACCCTTGGTCATCATCAGTAGCATCATCTTTATTGCAGCTTGACAATACTAACGAGAATATAAATAGTAATTTTAAAATCATCTTTATTTTCATCTTCTTTTTTAAAAAAATTATTTTTCTATACTTATGTGTTTTGTTACCAAAATTCCGTTGTTTCCTGTAATTTTTAAAATATAAATACCTTCAGGTATATTAAAAACGTCAAGAGTTATGGAGTTATTATCTATAATCTGCCTTGAGGTTTTTTCCTGCCCAAACATATCATAAATAATTGCTCCAATTGCGGGTGTTTCATTTTGCGTATTGGTAATGGGTTTTTTTTAAAGGAATTTAAGAAACTGCCTTCAACTTTTGGAGCGTTGATTTATTAAGTTTTTCTATGGCGTATTCCTTGGTTACAAGCAGGTTTTTTTTATTTGTTCCGGGCATACTGAACATGGCATCCGTTAAAACTGCTTCGCAGAGGGAACGTAAACCCCGTGCCCCCAATTTATATTCGATGGCTTGTTCAACAATATAATCCAATGCTTCGTCGGTAATTTTAAAATTGATGCCATCCATCTCGAAGAGTTTTTGATATTGTTTGATGATGGCATTTTTTGGTTCGGTTAAAATGGCACGAAGGGTTTTTACATCCAACGGGTTCATATATGTCAATACGGGCAGTCGGCCTATAATTTCAGGGATCAAACCGTAATCCTTTAAATCTTTTGGGATGATGTACATCAACATATCCTCCATCACCATCGAGTTTTCACGCAGGGCCGCACTAAAACCTATGGCCTGCATGTTCAAGCGTTTGGAAATGTGCCTTTCAATACCATCAAAAGCACCGCCTGCAATGAACAAAATATTTTCTGTGTTAACTTCTATAAATTTTTGATCGGGATGTTTTCGTCCTCCTTTGGGCGGAACGTTTACCACGGTTCCTTCCAAAAGTTTTAATAATGCTTGCTGTACTCCTTCCCCACTAACATCGCGGGTTATGGAGGGATTATCACTTTTTCGTGCAATTTTATCTATTTCATCAATAAAAACAATCCCATTTTCTGCCTTTTCAAGGTTATAATCCGCGGCCTGAAGCAGACGGGTAAGAATGCTTTCAACGTCTTCGCCCACATATCCCGCTTCGGTTAATACGGTGGCGTCCACTATGGCAAGAGGCACGTTGAGCATTTTGGCAATGGTTTTTGCAATCAAGGTTTTTCCGGTGCCGGTTTGACCTACAATAATGATATTGCTTTTTTGAATTTCAATATCGTCATTTGTTTTGGGTTGAAGTAAGCGTTTGTAGTGGTTATAAACGGCTACGGACATTACTTTTTTTGTGTGTTCCTGCCCAATTACATATTCATCTAAAAAAGCTTTGATCATTTTGGGCTTTTTCAGCATCAGGTCTTGGTTCAGCTCGGTATTGGTTGAATGCAATGCTTCTTCGGCAACAATGCCGTGAGCCTGTTCAATGCATTTATCGCAAATATGTGCATCCAAACCTGCAATTAGCAAATTTGTCTCGGCTTTTTTTCGGCCACAAAACGAGCATTCTAAAACTTCTTTAGCCATAATTTTATTCTTAAAACCAAACTATGCTTTCATCAATATTTCATCGATCATCCCATACTCCAAAGCTTTATCGGCTTTCATCCAATAATCCCTGTCGCTATCTTCATTTACTTTTTCGTAGGATTGCCCCGTGTGGTGGGCAATGATTTTGTACAGTTCCGATTTTAGGGTAATGATTTCCCGTGCTGTAATTTCAATATCGCTGGCTTGGCCTTGGGCACCGCCCAAAGGCTGGTGGATCATAACGCGCGAATGCGTCAACCCACTGCGTTTTCCTTTTTCGCCCGCACATAAAAGCACTGCGGCCATAGATGCTGCCATTCCCGTGCAAATGGTGGCCACATCTGGTTTTATAAATTGCATTGTATCATAAATTCCCAATCCGGCATAAACACTGCCACCGGGGGAATTGATATAAATCTGTATGTCCCGGGAAGCATCGGTACTGGTCAAAAAAAGCAACTGTGCTTGTACGATGTTCGCTACTTGGTCATTGATGCCCGTGCCCAAAAAGATGATCCGGTCCATCATCAAACGGGAAAAAACGTCCATCGAAACAGCGTTCAATTGGCGTTCTTCGATAATGTTCGGGGTTAGGTTGGTAGGGTACATACTGCTCACGATTTTGTCGTAATACATCCCGCTGACGCCCTGGTCATTTATAGCAAAGTTTTTAAACTCTTTTCCGTAATCCATAAATTTTATTAGATTTTTTATTTAAATAACAATTTCGGTTAAAAAATTTTATGTTTTAACTGAAATAAAAAGGCGTTGGTTCCTTATAAAAACACAACGCCAAAGATAACTATTTTATGGGGTAATTAATGATAGGCTTCCTTGATGAATTTTTCATAGGTAATTTCCTGTGGCTTCAATTTTGCGTTTTCTTTAAAAAATTGAAGCAGCTTTTCAGAATTCATTTGTTCGCTCAAGCGCTTTATCTCTTCTTCATTTTTAAGAATGCGGGCCGTGATTGAATCTAGTTCTTCATCCGAAGGATCCATTTGACCAAATTGCGCCATTTGTCCTTTTATCATGGTCCGGGAATAGTTTTTTAGTTCTTCAAAAGTTACTTGTAGCTTGTTCTCATTTCGTAACTTTCCTTCAATCAATTGGTAGCGAAGCCCTTTTTTGCTGCGTTCATATTCTATTTTTGCTTCTTCTTCGGTAGTGGGGTTTTCGCTCGAAAGCTGTATCCAACGTTGAAGAAAAGTATCCGGTAAATCAAATTTTGTGTTTTCTATCAACGATTCCACCACATCGTTCAAAAGTTTTTGATCGCTTTGTTGTGCAAATTGCTTTTCGGCATCTTCCTTTATTTTTGCTTTCAATTCTTTTTCCGAAGTTACTTCACCTTCGCCAAATAATTTATCGAACAATTCCTGATTCAATTCCGCCAGTTCGCGGGTGTTTACCTCTTCAATCTTCAAAACAACCTCCACGTCCAAACCGTGGGCTTCATCGTGAGCTACACCAAAAAGTTTTTGATTATCGTGATCATCGGCGAACATTCCCTTGGTTTGCAAGGTTACGGTATCGCCAACTTTTGCGCCGATTAGGGCAGATTGTTGTTCTTTTCCTTCAATTAAATCGAGGGAAAAAGTGGTTTTTTTATTGATATTTTTTTCGGAAGAAGTAAAATTCCCAGTAATCTCATCGCCTTTTTCAACACTGTTTTTGGAAATCAATTTCCCGTATTGCTTACGGATGGTTTTAACTTGCTTTCCAAGCATTTCATCATCGGCAACAATGTTATAATGGGTTATTGTTTTTGCCTGCAAATCCACTTCAAATTTTGGCGCAAGCCCAAGTTCGAATTCGAAAGTAAAATCATCTCCGTTCCAATCGATATCCATTTCATTTTTTGGTAACGGGTTGCCCAGCACTTCCAATTTTTCTTCAATCAGGAATTTCTGCAAGGCATCTTGAAGCATTTTATTCACTTCTTCGAGCAACACTGCTTTCCCATATTGTTTTTTTACCATTCCCATGGGCACATGACCTGGGCGAAAACCAGGAATTTTAGCAGTTTTCCGGTAGTTCTCCAAAACTTTTTCAACTTTTGGTGAATAATCACTTTTTGAAATTTCGACCGCAACCACGGCATTCAGTGAATCAATATCTTTTTTTGTAACGTTCATTATTTTGAAGATTTACCCTTTGAAATTGGGGTGCAAAAATATGGTTTTTAAAATAAGCCCACAAATATTCAAAATCGTATTTCAATGAATCCTTTGATTCATAAATAAGAAAAAGGGAAAACTGTTTAACACTAAAAAACCGCTTCAAAGTAAGAATGAAGCGGTTCTTTAGAAAAGGAACTAAAAAAAATTTAATTATTTGCCGGCGTGATGGTCCCGTAATCCCCAATATTTACTTTGGGAATAGTTGCATCAAACTCTGCGTTTATGGCATCAATAAATAGATTAGCAACATAGGCATAACCACGAGGCGTCAAATGCACCCCGTCCAAAGAAAAAGCTCCCCCGGTTCCAAAAGTAGAGGTAAGCACCCCGCCATCATATCCTATTCCGCCTGAGGAAACTTGTTGCAATGCTGCATTAGCATCTACAAAAGCAAGGCCTTTGGTGGCAGCAAGTCCTTGAATAGAGGCATTATAAGCTAGGGTGGCATTTGCCACAAAGCCATGTTCGGTTGCAGTTAAAACCAACCTATCTTCCAATGGAATAGAAACCCCGATTACTCCTGAAGGATTGCCCGGATCCGGAACGGTTCCCAATTCCGAAGCTGCGATTAACACTACAAGATCAGTATCATTGGCTTGACGCAGTTGTCCTAAAAGTTGGGCAATAGCTTCGGGCAAATTGAATGGTGGGCCTTGCAAAATCGCGCTAACATCGGTTAAAGAATCATCTGTAATTATTGGGTAGTTTGTTCCCGCTTCAAAGTTGATCATCCGTAAAGCCGCTTCTTCGGCAGAAATAACACCAACGGCTACCAAACCGGGAAGTACTTGAGTATTGTACAAACCAAATTGTGCATTTACGGCTGCAGCTGTTGGAGCATCCAAGGGAATACTTCGGGCCGGAACAGTTGTAAAAAAAGGAATGGAAGTAACGTTTGGAATGTTGGCCACTACACCTTTTGCTCCCCCTGCGGTCATAGCATCAAGTTCTTGGCTATAAACGGCTGCAAAAACATTTGGGTCAGTGATATCGCCCGGACCGTAGGTAGTTGGATCCAAATTCCCGGTTTGATCGATGCCCGTTCCGCCTGAAGTGGCGTAAGCTAAAATATCATTATTCCCGATCCAAAGACTAAAAAAAGTAGGGTTTAATGTCATTGCATCCCCAATAATACTCGCACTTTCTGAAGTAGCAATTCGTGCAAAATAAGGATTGGAAGTGCCATTGAGGATTCCGGCAACATTTCCGTATCCCGGTGCCACGAGGTGGAAACTTTTTGCCCCCGGAATTCCCATATTGTTGAAAGGTCCGGTTGGGCCGTTGATCACATCGGTGGTAGGCTGGCCTTCCAAAATTACAGGGGTGCCATTGCCTTCCCCATCTATGGAAAGCACCAAACGATTATTTGCAATTTGTGTTCCGTTTAGCAACAAACCGCCGAGGTTATCATTCATCAATGGTTGGGTGAAATCGCCCCCCCCAACAAATTCAAATTGTTGGGCCATAATATTTGGATAAGAATTTTGTTGGCCGGTTATATACAAGGCGTTGTCTGCATAACCTGCTGTCAACGAATTTCCCACGGATACAAATCTGGAAAAATCAGCGGTGCCGCTGCTGTAAAACCCTTCATCGGTAACGGCATTTTCAAATTCGGGCTCGCATCCCATTAATCCTATGGTGAGCAAGCCCAATGTTAATTTCAGTATATTTTTCATCTCTTCGATTTTTTAAATTATAATTTATAGGTAAGCCCTAAACCGGGGGCAAATGCATTGGATTTATAGGTGCCACGAAATGGAACGCTTTGTCCGTTTTCTGTATAAAAATCATACGAGGCATCCACTTCTTTAAAGTGAAGATATAGGAACGAAGCGTCTATTCCGAGTCTGTCGGTTACATTTAAAGTTAAACCTGCAGTATAACCGTTACTATCATTACGGGGGGTTTCTGGAGCAAAATAACCGTCCTGTACGGGAGATTCATCAAAATAATATCCGGCCCGAAGCGTGAACATATCCGTCGCTGCATATTGAACTCCAAAACGGTAAGTTGAAGCATTTTTATAGTTCCGAATGTTTTTGGAATCCGGGATATCGGGATTTGCAAAATCGATGTCCAACGATTCATAAACATTCCAAAAGGCACGGTTAAAGTCGAAAGCGAACAACCACTTTTCACAGGAATAGGAAAGTCCAACGGTCATTTCCGCAGGCAATGGCAAAGATGCGTTAAAGGTAGTATCTTCAAATGGTGCCAAAGGCGTATTCGGGATATTCTCAAAATCGGCATCGCCATCTTCTGCATCTAGTATGATTTCTGAACGATAGTTAGCGCCCACTGTCAAGTTATTTGTTACCCTAAACATGGTGCTGGCCGTCCATCCCCAACTGCTTACACCCGTTGCATCTATAGTAACTTCAGAACGGTTTCCTTCCAAATCGGTCAATGTCCGATTCAAATTTCGATTAAAATTAACGGAGCCGGTAACATAGATCGGGCCACCGCCAACACTGAATTTATCAGTAATTTTTACAGAAACCGTTGGCTGAATGTAAATGGCCTGCAAATCTATATTATTCACTAAATGTGAACCTGCCCAATCATCCTCATATTCCACTGAACTACCATAGGGCGTGTAAACTCCGAGTCCTACTGCCAGCCAATCTGTGGCTTTATAGGAAGCGTAAAAATTAAGCGGTGTTCCCATCGGGCTGTCCGTCATAGTATTGGCACCCGTTGATTCATTTTGGTAGGCAACGTTTGAAAAAACGCCGCTAACTCCTGCCGAAATATTGAAACGGTTTTCCAAATGAACCAAACCCGCAGGATTGAAGAATACCAGTTCGCTACTGTTAAGAACAGCGACCCCGGTGTGGCCCATGGCCAAGGCTTTTTGCCCTTGGATGCTGATACGGTAACCCCCGGCTTGCATCACGGCAGTTCCCAAAATTAAAATTGAAAATAGGAAGGCTTTTTTCATAGTTGAGGAATTAAGTTTTAAGTTTTTTTAAATTTACTATGCATACATAATAAACCTTGTGCAATGTTATAAAAAATCCTTAACAATTTGATAAAATTCGGAAGGATTTTCTGCGTGTAGCCAATGCCCTGCTTTTGAAACAGTTTTGATTTCAGCTTTCGGGAAATGCATTTGGATCAAAACTTCGTCTGCTGTTTCAATATAATTCGATTTGGAACCTTTTAAAAATAAAGTTTCGCCATCAAATTTTGTGTTTTCCGGTAAAGCTTCGCCCACTGCATCAATTTTCTCAGTAACCACCGGAAGGTTTAATCGGAAGCCGAGTTCTCCTTTCTTTTTCCAATAGAGGTTTTTAAGCAAAAACAAACGCGTTCCTTCATCACTAATTTCTTTTGAAAGAAAATCCTCTGCCTCCCCCCGCGATTTTAATATTGAAAAATCCATTTCCGCCAATGCGCGTAAAATATCTTGATGGTGGGGCGGATATTCTTTTGGCGCAATATCAGCTATAATTAGTTTTGAAACCATTTCGGCATATTTAACCGCAAAAAACATAGCGGTTTTCCCGCCCATGGAATGTCCCAACAAGATGAAATTTTCAAGTTGGTGATGGTCGCAATACCTTTTTAAATCTTCAGCCATTGCTTCGTAGCTCATTTCTTCACTGTGAAAACTGCGGCCGTGATTTCGTTGATCAATCAAATGAACCTGAAAACCCTCTTCGGCAAACTGGTTCCCCAATGATTTCCAATTATCGCCCATTCCTAAAAAGCCGTGAAGGAATATAAATGGTTTTCCGGTTCCCAATATTTGTGAGTGCAAAAACATTTTAGGAAAGTTTTTTAATGTAAGATTTAATCACTTCTTCGAGTCCCAAATAAAGGGCTTCACAAATAAGCGCATGCCCAATGGAAACTTCCAATAAATGCGGAATATTTTCTTTAAAAAATTGAATGTTTTCAAGGGAAAGATCATGGCCCGCATTTATCCCCAATCCCAACGAATGTGCCAATACAGCACAATCGGTGTAGGGTCCAATTGCTTTTTTATTCCCCAAACTATATTGTTTCGCGAATTCTTCGGTATATAGTTCAATTCGGTCCGCTCCTGTTTTTGCGGCACCTTCCACCATTTTTACATCCGGGTTCACAAAAAGCGAAGTCCGGATAACGTGCCGTTTACATTCTTGAACAACTTCTTTCAAAAACCCTTCGTGCTTTATGGTATCCCAACCCGCGTTCGAGGTGATGGCTTTAACGGCATCGGGGACCAAGGTAACTTGTGTGGGTTTTATCTCCAAAACCATATCCAAAAATGGCCTTTCCGGGTTTCCTTCTATGTTGTATTCGGTGGCAACGATAGGTTTTAAATCGTACGCATCGGAATAACGTATGTGCCGTTCATCCGGGCGGGGATGAATGGTGATTCCGTTGGCACCAAAGCGTTGCACGTCCGTTGCTACCTGCAGCAAATTTGGCACATTCCCGCCACGGGCATTTCTTAAAGTGGCTATTTTATTGATGTTTACGCTTAATTTTGTCATTTCTTTGGTTTGGATTTAACAAAAATACAAAGCCCGGCATCGGATTTAGACCTTTATTTTAAGTAATTTGCGGAAAAATAAATGCCGTGGATGCTCAAGATTCTATAGTCAATGATATTCAGCCTTTTGATGTTTCCTCAAAAATAAAGGAAGTGCGCGATGCTTTCAAAAAACACATCTATTCCCATCTCCCGGTGATGAAAGATGGGCATTATTTGGGTTGTATTTCTGAAACCGATGCGCATACTTTTGAAAATTCCAAACAGTTAACCGATTTTGAATATGCCCTTGAGCCGTTTCGGGTTTATGAAAACACAAATTGGTTGGATATTTTGGAAGCCTTCGCTCTGCACGGCGCCAATATTATGCCCGTACTGGGCGAAGAAAACAAATATTTGGGTTACTATGAATTAACCTCAGTGATGAGCCTATTCAACAACACGCCTTTTTTGAACGAAACGGGCGGGATTTTGGTGGTTGAAAAAGGGCTGCAGGACTATTCCTTCAGTGAGGTTTGTCAAATCGTGGAATCCAACGGGACCAAAATCCTCGGGGCATTTATTTCCAATATTGAAAATGGAACGGTACAAATAACCATAAAAATTGGCCATACGGGAATGAACAGCATCGTGCAGACCTTTAGAAGGTATAATTACACCGTTGTTTCAAAACATGAAGAGGACAAATTTTTGGAAGACCTAAAAGAGCGGTCCGAATATTTGGATAAATATTTGAATATTTAAAATATGAAAATAGGAATCTACGGCCAATTTTACCACGAAAATTCTGAAACCTATATTCAGCTTTTGCTGGATGCCCTTCAAAAAAAAGCAGAAGTGGTGATTGAGGAAAATTTCCTCAACATCATCAATCAGCACCGCGATATTACCAAAAACTTTTCGGGCTTTTCAACTTTTAAAGAGCTTGACAGCTCCTTCGACCTTTTTTTTAGTATTGGCGGCGATGGTACTATTTTAAAGGCCGTAACCTTTGTGCGTGACCTCGGCATCCCCATTGTTGGCATCAACACTGGAAGACTCGGGTTTTTGGCAACAATTCAAAAAGAAGAAATTACCCAAAGCATCACCAAAATTTTGAATGGTGAATATTCCATTTCGGAAAGAAGTTTGCTTTCCATTTCCACCGATCCTTATATTAAAAAAGTAAATCCACTAAATTTTGCTTTAAATGAAATTGCCGTAAACCGTAAAAATACTACGTCGATGATCAAAGTGGAAACCTTTGTTAATGACAAATACCTTACTTCCTATTGGTCCGATGGATTAATCGTTGCCACCCCAACGGGTTCCACCGGATATTCGCTGAGCTGCGGTGGACCCATTATAGACCCCAACACCAACAGCATCGTGCTTACCCCAATTGCCCCGCACAACCTTAACGCGAGACCGCTGGTTATTCCGGACAGTAGCACCATTACTTTAAAAGTTACTGGCAGGGAAAAAAATTATTTGGTTTCCATGGATTCGCGTATCGCGACTTTAAAGAATAATACCATTATCACTCTTAAAAAAGCTCCGTTTACCATAAAATTGCTTCAATTGCACGATGACAGTTTTATAAAAACTCTCCGGGAAAAATTATTGTGGGGGGAAGATAAACGGAATTAAAAAACTCCTTCTATGCTCAATTTGGAAGAAAGGTGAATTTCAATAAAATCCAATAATAAAAAAGCAAGACCATTTTTCTTCAAACAATAAACCCCGTTAAAACTTGTTAATCAACAAAGACAAATTCGCCGGGAGTTCCGTTAAGCGAACTTAATTGTTATATTTGCAAACTTTTAAAGAATATGAAGTATTTCGCGACTGTATTTTTAATACTCTCAACAGCGTTCTTGGCACATTCCCAAACTTATGAAATTGGCGGAATGATTGGTGGAGCCAACTATATCGGCGATGTTGGTAACACGCGTTATATTAATCCTTCATCTCTTGCCATTGGAGGTCTTTTTAAATGGAACCGCAGTCCCCGACATTCGTTTAGGTTCTCAGCTCTTTTAGCTGAAATAAAAGCTGATGATGTTAAGAGTTCCAACAGTCGCCGGCAACAGCGTGGCTATCATTTCATTAATAGATTAAAAGAAGTTTCCGTTGGATTGGAATATACCTTTTGGGATTTTGACGTGCATAGCCAAAAAGCCATATCTACCCCCTATCTGTACACAGGGCTAACCTATTTTGGATACAATGCGCTCGTAAAAAATGGTGATGGTCTCGATTTTATTGAATATGAAAATGCCTCAACTTTTGCCATACCAATGGTTTTAGGTTACAAAGCAAATATCAGCAGCAACGCAATGATCGGCTTTGAAATTGGGGCTCGCTACACTTTCACCGATAACCTCGACGGAAGCAACCCAATTAAAGAGGAGGCCGATTTTGACAATCTGAAATTCGGGAATACAAATAACAACGATTGGTATGTTTTTACAGGCATTACGCTAACGTTTACCTTCGGAAGAAGACCATGTTATTGTAATTTTTAAAAAATTTATGGAATTAAAGGAACAAATAAATCCCGATAAACTTCCCCAGCATCTCGCCGTTATAATGGATGGCAATGGCCGATGGGCACTGCAAAAGGGATTGTTCCGCGCAATTGGTCACGAAAACGGCACCAAGGCCGTCCGCGAAATCGTAGAAGCCTGTGCAGAAATCCGTATTCCATTTTTGACCCTTTACGCCTTTTCCACTGAAAACTGGAACCGTCCGAAAATGGAAGTGCAACTGCTGATGAAACTATTAGTTTCTTCCCTTAAAAAAGAAATAAAAACGCTTAGCGACAACAATATAAAACTAAATGCCATCGGGAATTTGCATGCCCTGCCAAAAAAAGCTTATACCGAACTGAAGGACGTGATCGAAAAAACCAAGGACAATGAAGGGATGACCCTTACTTTGGCGCTCAGTTACGGCTCTCGCGAGGAAATAACAAAAACAATAAAAGAGATTAGCCTTAAAGTTAAAAATAACTTAATTTCGCCGGATGAAATTGACGAGACAGTAATAAAGAATCACCTTTACACGCAAAATTTGCCCGATGTGGATTTGTTGATCAGGACTAGTGGGGAACAACGCATTAGCAATTTTTTACTTTGGCAGATTGCGTACGCCGAATTATATTTTACTGAAACCCTTTGGCCGGATTATACCAAGGCACACTTGTTTGAGGCCATAATAAATTATCAAAATAGAGAACGAAGATTTGGAAAGACCAGTGAACAAATTAGCCAATAGGCTTCTACATATTCCCAGAAAATTTTACGGCATTTTACTTTTTACGGCACTTTCGTTTTCTACGGGAAACGCCCAGCAGAAAGAACTTGACGGCGGACGTAAATACACCATTAATGAAATAAAGGTTACGGGGGCACAGAGTTTTAACGAACAAACCGTAATTGCTTTCACAGGTTTGAAAAAAGGGGATCAACTTTATATTCCGGGGGAAAAGCTCAGCAACGTTACCAAAAAACTTTGGGAGCAAAATCTTTTCAGCGACATCGCGTTTTACGTGACAGCTGTAAATGGTGATGCAGTGGATCTGGAACTTTATATTGTTGAACTTCCAAAACTGAACGAAGTAACCATTGAAGGCATTCGTAAAGGAAAAAAGAAGGACATTTTAAAAGACAACAAATTGGACCCGGGGGTAAAGATTACCAAAAACCTAATCACCACCACCGAAAACTACATCACTGATAAATACCAAAAAGACGGTTTTTTAAATACCGATGTTACCATTACCACTAGCCCACATTTGGATTCCACAGGCGTTGAGGTTTCCCGAAACATGAATATTGCCATCGATAAAAACAAACGCGTAAAAGTGAGTTCCATTGAATTTGAGGGGAATGAGGAATTCAAAGACGGCAAGCTTCGCCGGAACATGAAGAACACAAAACAGAAAAACATCATTAGGGTTTTTAAGCGTTCAAAATATGTGGAAGAAAAGTATGAAGAGGATAAAACTTCCATTATAACCAAATACAAATCAAACGGTTTCCGAGACGCCCGTATAACAAGCGATACGCTTATTGTAAAAAACAATAAAAACATTGAACTGAAGCTTACCATTGAAGAAGGACGGAAATACTACTTTGGCGATATCCGTTTTATTGGGAACAGCGTTTTTACAGATGGGCAACTGCGCCAGCTTTTGGGAATTAAAAAAGGGGAAGTATATAATGGCGTTCTACTTCAGGAACGGATTGCTGACGATACTGATCCGGAAGCGAACGATATTACAAACCTTTACCAAAATAATGGCTATCTCGCGGCCCGCATTAACCCGGTGGAAGTAGCGGTGCGTGCAGACACAATCGATTTCGAGATTCGGATTTCAGAACGAAACCTATTTTATTTTGACCATGTTACCGTGATTGGCAATGATCGAACCAATGATCATGTTGTGTATCGAGAATTAAGAACGCGCCCCGGCCAAAAATACAGTAAGCGGGATGTGGTTAGAACCATCCGCGAACTTGGTCAGTTAGGTTATTTTGACGCAGAACAACTTTCCCCCAACTTTAAAAAGGTAGATGAAAATAATGGCTTGGTTGACCTGGAATATTCAGTTGTTGAAAAAGGTTCCAGCCAGATTGAACTTCAGGGCGGTTACGGCGGTGGAGGTTTTGTGGGAACTTTGGGGCTTTCTTTCAATAATTTCTCGTTACGGAACATTTTCAATTTGGAATCCTACAAACCTTTGCCCATGGGCGATGGACAAAAACTTTCGCTGCGGGCTCAGGCAAGTAGCTATTATCAAACCTACAGCATTTCGTTGACCGAACCTTGGCTTGGCGGGAAAAGGCCGGTACAGTTGAGCACTTCCTTTTCGCACACCATCCAGTATTTTTACGATTTCAATAACAGGCGTGCGGACCGCGACCGAAGCTTCCTGATTACCGGGGGTTCTGTGGGGCTAGCAAAAAAACTAAGATGGCCCGATGACTTTTTTGTCCTTTCTCAAGCCGTTAGCTTCCAGCATTACAAACTCCAAAATTACAATACCGGGCTTTTTACCTTTGGTGATGGCTATTCAAACAACTTGGCCTATACTATTGGCCTTAGTCGCAACAACACGGGGTTAAATCCCATTTATCCAACTTATGGTTCGGAATTCAGCTTAACCGCTAAAATGACCCTGCCCTATTCCGCTTTCAATGGTGTGGATTATAATGAATTGGCAGAAGAAAGGGCCACTTTGAACCTAAATGATATTGACGGCCGGGAACGGATTGCCGAAATAGACCAAGAACGTTTCAAATGGCTGGAATACTACAAAATAAAATTCAAGGCGACCTGGTACACGGAACTTATGGATGACCTAGTGGTAAGGACCTCCACGGAATTTGGTTTCTTGGGTGCCTATAACAAGGCCCGTGGTGTGCCCCCTTTTGAAAGGTTTTTCCTTGGCGGGGATGGCCTTGGCGCATATAGCCTGGACGGTCGTGAGGTGATTCAACTAAGAGGATATCCCAACCAATCACTTTCAAATGTTGATGGAAATACGATTTACAATAAATTTTCGTTAGAGCTACGTTACCCCATTACGCTTAAACAACTGGCTTCCATTTATGTATTGGGCTTTGCGGAAGGCGGTGCATCCTATGACGGGTTCAGGAATTACAACCCTTTCAGCCTAAAGAGGTCCGCTGGAGCAGGATTGCGTATCTTTATGCCCGCTTTTGGATTATTGGGGATTGATTTTGGGCACGGTTTTGACCCCGTACTTGGCGGGTTTGAAAAAAATGGGTGGGAAACACACTTTATCATTGGACAACAATTTTAAATTTGGCACGATATTTTCTTAAATAACAACCAACAATTATGAAAACCAAAAAATTACTTTTTTTATCATTTGCGTTTTTATGCTTCACATTTGTGGCACAGGCACAACGGGGCGTTCGGATTGGGTATATCGATATGGAATATATACTTGAAAGCGTTCCCGAATATAAAGAAGCCTCCGTTCAGCTTGACGGAAAAGTGCAACGCTGGAAGCAAGACCTTGAGCAAAAACAAAAGGCAATTGACCAAATGAAGCTTAACCTTAGCAATGAAAGGGTTTTGCTAACCAAAGAACTTATTGAGGAACGTGATGAGGAAATAAAGATCCTCGAAGATGAAATGTTCAAATACCAACAAGACCGTTTCGGCCCGGGAGGAGATTTAATGATACAAAGGAGACAGTTGGTTCAGCCCATTCAAGATCAAGTTTTCAATATTGTGCAGGAAATAGCCGAGAATAAAAAATATGATTTTGTCTTTGACAAATCCGCAGACGTGGTAATGCTTTTTGCGGCAGAAAGGAATGACCTAAGCGACGAGGTGCTCAGAAGCATCGAACGCGCTGGAAGAAGGACGGAAGCCGCTAATAAAAAAGAAGAGCGTGAAATTGAACGTTTGGAAACTTTATCCGAAAGTGAAGAAGGCGCCATTTCTGAACGTCAAGAAGCTGTTCAAGAAAAACAACAGGAACGCGAACTAGCTATTGAAGAAAAAAAGACCGAACGAGAGTTGATAATGATGCAACGAAAAGTTGAGCGCGATTCCATAAGGGCGGCTAAACAAGCAGAGTTTGAGTCTCGCAGACAACGCATTTTAGACGATCGCCAACGTCGTAAAGATTCCATTTTGAATGCACGGCAGGGAGGGAATAATCTTCCGCCCCCCGATGAAGGCGATGGGGAAGGAAACGGCACTGGCGAGAAATAAACATTTTAATAAATAAACTATAAACACTTAAATAAATTTTACAATGAAAAATTTCAAATCAATATTCGTGGCAATGGCAATTTTTGTGGGGGCTACAAGTTTTGTAAACGCACAGTCAAAAATAGCCCACATCGACACCGGTGCTTTGGTGGAAGCCATGCCCGAGATGAAGGCTGCACAAAGCCAACTTGAAAAAGTACAGGTAACATACGATACCGAAATTAAGGCTATGGCAAAAGAGTTTGAAACCAAAGCCAAACTTTATGAGCAGGAAGCCAGCGCTAAAACTGAAGAAGAAAACACCAAAAGAATGCAGGAAATCCAAAGCATGCAGAACAATATTGGGGAATATCGAAACCAAGCTTTGCAAGACCTTCAGAAAAAAGAGGTGGATATTTTCAAACCTATTTTGGAGAAAGCCCGTGCCGCTATTCAAAAAGTAGCCCGTGCCCAAGGTTTTCAATATGTATTGGATTCAACCACCGGAGGTGGCATCTTACTTGCCGATGGAAAAGATCTTTTAGCGGATGTTAAAAAGGAAATGGGTATTTAATAAAATTTAATTCTGAAAAAATATTAGAAAACTGCCCTCCAAATGGGGGGCAGTTTCTATTTTTATACAGAATGAAACAGATGAAAGCAAAAAATCCCATCGGCATTTTTGACTCCGGAGTTGGCGGTACTTCCATTTGGAAGGAAATCCACCAACTGCTTCCGAACGAG
Source organism: Flavobacteriales bacterium (assembly GCA_038326725.1). GTDB lineage: Bacteria > Bacteroidota > Bacteroidia > Flavobacteriales > Flavobacteriaceae > JBBQKI01. Next base: position 5,715 of record JBBQKI010000014.1, on the reverse strand, counting down.
AATACCATTTTTTTGGCGGATAGTAAAAATGCACCTTACGGGAACAAACCTGCACAGGAAATTGTTTCCTTAAGCATTAAAAACTCCGAGGTCTTATTAAAAATGGGTTGCAAAATAATTGTGGTTGCTTGCAATACTGCTACCACAAATGCCATTTCGGTACTGCGGAAAAGTTATAATATTCCTATAATCGGGATTGAACCAGCCATAAAGCCTGCTGCCCTCCAAACCCGTTCAAAGTGCATAGGTATCTTGGCCACTAGAGGAACGTTGAACAGCGCGTTGTTCCAAAAAACTTCAAAGGAAAATGCCAAGAATACTTGCATTATTGAAGTAATTGGGGAAGGCTTGGTAAAACTGATTGAAAACGGAGATTTGAACAGCCCGGAAATGATGTCTCTCTTGGAAAAATATACTGCCCCAATGCTTGAAGCGAATGTAGATTACATTGTTTTGGGCTGCAGCCATTTCCCATACCTTATTCCCCAACTTCAAAAAATACTTCCAAAACACATTAAAATAATCGATTCCGGGGAAGCAGTTGCACGACAAACTAGAGCCGTGCTTGAAAAACATTCGCTCTTGCGAGGGGAAGAATCCTTGCCAAAACTTCAATTCTTTACTAATTCAAAAACCGAAACATTAAATATGTTGCTTCATGAATATTCCGAAAAAATTTCAGTGAAAAAAAGGGATTTTTGACGGGCTTTATTCCTTAAACCACCCGGAATACATCACATAATTATTTGCGATTCGCTCTATTTCCCCTTTTTGAAGTTCGGGGCTGATGTCCTTTATTTTTTTTGCGGGAATTCCTGCATACACGCTTCCGGCTTCCACCCTTGTATTTTTAGCCACTACTGCCCCGGCGGCAATAATGCTATTGCTTTCCACCACACAATCGTCCATAACGATGCTGCCCATGCCAACCAAAACATTATCGTGCAACGTGCACCCATGAACAATGGCGTTGTGGCCAATGGAAACATTGTTGCCAATAGTGGTGGGCGAAGTTTTATAGGTAGCGTGGATTACGGCGCCATCCTGCACGTTCACTTTATTGCCCATTTTTATAAAATTCACATCACCACGGATTACAGCATTGAACCAAATACTGCATTCATTTCCCATCACTACATCGCCCACTATGGTAGCGTTTTCGGCAATGTAGCAATCATTTGGAATTTGAGGCGATTTCCCGTTTACCGATTTTATGATCATTTTTTTCTTTTAAAGCTCAACTAAAATAAGCCAGTAATTCCTTTTTATGGGATGGGCTTACCATTATTTCTTTTCCGTTGGAAAGCACCACGCTGCCCCCTTTACCTTTTTTATATTCCGTAATGGCATTCACATTCACCAAATACGATTTGTGAACGCGCGCAAAGCCGCTTTGATTCAACGAATCATCAAAATATTTCAGAGTTTTGCTCACCAATTTTTTTCCTTCTTTCAAAAATATTCTTGTGTAATTATCGTCCGCTTGGCAATAAAGGATATTTTCTATCTGAAGTATTTCAAAACCATTTTGCATCGGAATGGTAATCTTCCCCAAAACCTGTGTATTTATCGGTTTCAAAACCGAATGTTGCAATTTGTTCTCCTTTACCTTGATTTCGGAAACATAATTCACCGCTTCAATCAAAGTATCAATGGAAATGGGTTTGAGCAAATAATAAGCGGCATGCGCGTTTAGGGCATCGATGGCGTAGTGATTATAAGCGGTTACGAAAATTGTCTCAAACTGCCGATCTTTTACTTTATCTAGCAAATCAAATGCGTTTCCGTACGGCATTTCCACATCCAAGAAAACCACATCGGGATTGTGATTATTTATCAAAACCAATGCTTCGTCAACGTTTGAAGCTTCTCCAAATAATTGGACGGTAGGACAATATTTCGCTAAATAATTCCGAAGGATTTCGCGGCTGTTTTCTTCGTCTTCAACAATGATGGCTTTCAGTTTCATAGGGTTATGGGTTTTTCGAAATAAAATATTTTCCGCTTGATTCTTCATTCTTTTTTAAAAAATCTATTTTTTCAAAAACAAAACCACCCGCGTTCCTTCCTTGTTTTCAAACACATTTTCAACACTAACGCTCACTTTGTCCTTGTACATTTCATTCAAAATCGAAATCCGTTTTTGGATATTGCCAATGCCTTTTGAATTTTGCTTTTTCTGATTTTCGGTTTTGAATTCTTTAGATTTTGAACGGCCAATGCCATCATCGGTTATGGTTATCTTTACCGTTTCCGGATTGTGCTGTTCCAAATTTATTTCAAGTAAACCTTTCTCGTTTTTATATCGCAACCCGTGCCAAACGGCATTTTCTACATACGGTTGAAGCAGCATGGGCGGGATCATGAATTGATCCACATCAATATTTTCATCAATTGAAATGGTGTAATCAAATTTATCCTTAAAACGGAAATGCTCCAATTTCACATAAAGTTCCAAAAGCTGTATTTCCTTTTCAAGGGGAATAAAATCCTCTTCGCTGTTCTCCAAAACCGAGCGCATCAATAATGAAAAATCGCTCAAATATTTATTGGCAGTTCTTTCATCGTTCCCTGCAATAAAACTGTTTACCGAATTTAGGGCATTAAAAATAAAATGAGGATTCATCTGCGTTCGCAGCGATTTCAACGCCAAAAGGTTGTTGGCATATTTCTGTTGTTTTACGTTTTTATATTGAGTATAAGCCGTAGCCAAAAGCAATAAAGCAATAGCAATCAACGAGATAATGACCCATTTTTGGACCTCGCTGTTTTTTTCGATGAGTTCCTGATTTTCAAAAGCCAGCCTATACCTGCTTTCATTTAATTTTCGTTCACTTTCCAAACTATTAATCCGGTTTTGTTTTAGGGCAAATTCTTTGCTGAAACGGGCTGCTTGCGAAATTTCCTGCTCTTTTATAATATAAAGTTCATCAACAACTTCCACGTAACGTTGATAGCTTTCGGTAGCTTTGTCATATTCCCCAAGGTCGCGGTACAGCTCGGACAGTTTTCGGGTGGCGTCTTTTTTCACTACCAAATCTTCTTCCCTGTCAGCTTCAGCAATGCTTTTTTCTAAATAGGGAATTGCTTCTTCATATTTTTCTTGGGAAACAAAGGCATTTGCTATTTTATAATTTTGCCGTTGTGAGGTTAAATCACTGCCAGAGGCATCTTTTTGTTCATCATCCATCGATTTTAACTCTTCAATGGTTTCCTCCCGAAGTTGGATTTCCTTTTCAAAATTCCTGCTGTTATTATAAAAATCGGCAACCTTGTTTTTTTCTTCTACGGCACGCTGCCGGTTTTCCTTTTTTGCCAAGTTGAGCGAATTGTCGTAATATGATTCCGCTGCAGCTACCGCCCCGCTCTGAGCGTAAGCTGCGGCAATTTTGGAATTGAGATCGGTAATTTTCGAAGTAATTTTATTTGCCTTGGCTATATCGAGGGCTTTTTGAAAATTGAAAACACTTTTCACCCCATCCCCAATAGCTTGGTAGGTATCGCCCAAGGCTTCATATACAGCTGTTTTTTGGCTAATCGAAAGTTTTTGGATTAGTAATTCCTTAAAAATTTCAATGCTTTCTTGGTAATTTTTATTTGCAATAAATGCCTTTCCCAACTTTATCTGAAGGTCCACGCTTTTTCTTGTGGAAAGGCTTTGCTTAAAATTGTCAATTGCAAGATCGGGTTGGCCCCAGTATAAATTTATATCGCCCAATGTTTCAAAGGCGAGGCTATTTTGCCTATCGGTGCGCTTGCCCCCGGGAACCGATTCGAGCGCTTTGGTTACAAATTCAATACTTTTTTGGGCATCTTTTTTAAGGAAATATTTCGCCGAATCGAGATTGTTCACAAAAATATCCTTGGGAATATTACCCATTGATTTTGAAACGGGGGCAACTTCATTTGCCTTTTGGACCAAAATAGTGACAAAATCATTTTCCTTGATCGTGTAATAAACGGTAACAAAAGCATCGCTTTTTATAACCAGTTCATCGTTCACTTTTGCCCGGATTGCAAACCTTCCAACATTATTGGTCGTGGTGTATTCCCCTCCCATTATTTCCACGTTTACCTTTGCAATAGGCATTCGCGTTTCGTCATCAATAACTTCGCCCTTTAAGGTAAACTGTGGGCTTTCCGATCTATTCGATTGTGAAAAACCTGAGCCTCCCCAAAAAATGGATATTACAAAAAAAAGAAAAAGGTTATTCTTCATCGGGATTTTAAAAAGCAAACATACACACTTTACAAGAGCAAATAAAATTCTGGTTTTCCAAAACAGCAATCCAAGGGTGCTTAAATGTGGGGTTTACTCATCCAGCAGGCTTTTGGGCTAATCAAAAAACCCTTTTGGCTCATTCATGCTTTTCAATGAAGAAATATTAAAGATAAATAAAGATGTTTGTGGCTTTTAAATATTTAAAAAAAAGCCCCGACTTGGGGCTTTTTCATTTTAGTTGTCAGGACGTAACATCCCATTATATCTCATGTCCTGACTCCAAGTTTGGATTTTGCCGTCAAGGATATTATACCCAAGTGTTATTTGATGAAAACCACCGCTACCAAATTTTATACTCCCCGATTGATGGGTATAGGTGTAAGCTAGCATAAATTTGTTATAATTAGCACCTATCACGGGAGTTATATATTGTAATTTTTGAGCCTTACTTTCAGTTCCATCCAAAAATTCGCTACCATCGAAGCTCCTTCTGTATGAAATTCCCCCCCAAACCCTGCCAAAATCCATGGAACGGTAGGCTTTAAAATTTACATCAATTGCTTTTTCGCCAGTCCTTTCTTTCATTTGAAACATAAAAGATGGTTCATACGTCCATGGCACCCTTCTGCTTTGGATTGCGTAGGCTGCGGAAATCAAATAATTGCGCTGATTATTGGATTCAATTTCATCTGAATAAATATTCCTGTTTTGAAAAATAATATTCTTTACTGTAAAATGCCCTGAGAAATTCAAAAAATTATACGAAACCCCCGCATCCACATTAAAATAGGAACTGCTTTGAACTATTCCCGCAATTATTGGGTCGAAATCTTCCAAATCAAATTCTGTTTCATCCAACTTGGATTGTGTCAAGCCCGCACTTAATCCAAAAGATAATTGGCTTAAGTCTGCCCTGCTCCGTGAAAACATAAGATGATATGCAAAAGTTAAATAGCCCCCGGTTTGAGAATGGTACCCATTTCTATCATTAAAAACTATAGCCCCAAGTCCTGTTCGGTCACCCAAAGGAGTATGAAAACTTATAGTTTGCATATTAGGAGCTTCATCTTGATCAAACCATTGCTTACGTGCCGTTACGCGAAGTTTAGCATAGGAAGATGCACCTGCCATTGAAGGATGTAATAAATACAAATTATCCGAAAAATAATCTGAATATACTGGAACTCCATCTTGTGAAAAAGCAAAAGGTGCTGTTAAGAAAAGTAGGATTAGGGAGATTTGTTTAATCTTCATGGTTTTATCTATCTTTTTAATGTAAAATGGCCGTTAAATAGTTTAGTTTTTTCATCCTCCTCATATTCCACCCTGAACCAATAATCGCTCGAGGGCAACGGGTTGCCGTTGTAGGTACCGTCCCAGCCGTTGCCAAGGGGACTCAGCTGCTTGAGCAGCTTGCCATAGCGGTCGAAGATGTAGATCCGCGCCCCGGGGTCCGCCTGGGCGATGCCGATGATGTTCCAGGTATCGTGGTA
>JBBQKI010000013.1:0-58552 GCA_038326725.1 Flavobacteriales bacterium | reverse complement strand
TTGCCCGAATGTTTTAAAATCCCGTTCGCCAATGAAATTGCAGTGCCGCTCGGTGCATCCTTTTTTTCAAGGTGATGTATCTCTTCAATGGCAACATTATATTCTTTCCACGGCTGCATCAGCTTCGCAACATATTCATTTATTTGAAAAAACAAATTAACCCCCACGCTGAAGTTGGACGCATAAATAAAGCTACCGTTACGTGATTCACAAAGCTTTAAAACTTCTTCATATCTTTCCAGCCAGCCCGTGGTGCCAGATATTATGGGGATTCCGGTATCTAAAGCTTTTGAGATATTGTCCACCGCAGTTTCGGGAGTTGAGAATTCAAGGGCCACATTTGCTTTTGAAAAATCGCCTTCGGAAGTGACACTGTTTTTTTTAAAAACAACGGAATGCCCTTTTTCCAAAACAATTTTTTCAATGGTCCTGCCCATTTTGCCATATCCCAACAAGGCTATATTCATGAACTTTTTTTTACTTGAAACTATACTTAAGCGACATCCCGTAATTTGCATTCGAATTTAAGGGATTTATATTTAAACTGGGCTGAAGTGAAAGGTCCTCACTCACGTTATATTGCCTTAAATGCGCATCCACATTGGCATCCACCACGTTCAATAAATAAAAAACGAGGGAAACAATGATGCTCACATCCTTGTTTTTTTGGGCATTGCGTTGGGCATCTATCAGCCGGTCATTGGAAACCAGAGGCTCAGTACCAGTGCCATAAAATTGGTCATCTGTAAACCCCGCCAGCCTTCGTTTGTAGGCATTCCGGAACAAGTCGTAATCTTTGTCGTTCTGCACGTAAAAATAAACCCCGGCAGCCATGCCAACATAAATTATGGGAATTTTCCAGTATTTTTTATTGTAAACCTGTCCCAGTCCCGGCACCACGGCCGAATAAAAAGCCGCGCGGGCGGGCGCCAACGGATCATAAATTTCTTGGAGTAAAATGGAATCGTTAACTACTATCACGGTTTCGTTTTCCACCGTAAGGGTATCGGCAGTTTGGGCAATTGCTTGAGCTGCCATTAATAAAACGAGGAAAATAAAGATCCTATTTTTCACTTTTTATCACTTTCAAAATGCGGTGAAAGTCTTCCTTGTTTTTAAAAGGTACGATTAATTGGCCTTTACCGGAGGCTGAAACTTTTACGTTCACGCTGGAACCGAAGTAGTCCGAAAGTTCCTTAGTTGCAGATTTAGCAAAAACGGGAAGACTCCCTTTCGCGACCGGTTTTTTTTCCTCGGGCGCTTTATGGTCCCTTACCAAGGCTTCGGTATCGCGGACCGAAAGGTTTTCGCTCAAGATTCTTTCATAAATTTCAAGTTGTGCCTTAATGTCTTCAATGGAAATCAAGGCGCGGCCGTGGCCCATCGATATAAAACTGTCCCGCATTCCGGTTTGAATTATGGGGTCCAGTTTCAGCAACCGCAGGTAATTTGAAATGGTGGAACGGTTTTTCCCCACCCGGTCGCTCAGTTCTTCTTGGGTAACGTTTATTTCCTCAATCAATCGTTGATATGAAAGTGCAATTTCAATAGGGTCCAAATCCTGCCGTTGGATGTTCTCCACCAACGCCATTTCCAGGGATTCTTGGTCATTTGCAATTCGGATATAGGCCGGGATGGTTTCCAAACCAATCAGGCGGGAAGCGCGGTAACGGCGTTCGCCACTGACCAATTGATATTTATTGAAATCGAGTTTCCGGACGGTAATGGGCTGTATAACGCCAAGTTCTTTTATGGAAGAAGCCAGTTCGCGCAACGATTCTTCATTGAAACTGGTGCGGGGCTGGAAAGGGTTCACTTCAATAGCGGTGAGGTCCAGCATCACGATACTGCCAATAACCTTGTCCGCATTTTTATCTGCAATGGATTGTATATCGTTGGCAGGGTCTTTCAAAAGAGCTGAAAGGCCACGGCCCAAGGCTTGTTTTTTGGTTGCTTTCGCCATTTATTTTTTCTCGTTTTTTTTGATCAATTCTTGCGCAAGGCTTAAATAATTATCCGCGCCCTTACTGCCTGCATCGTAGCTGATGATGCTTTCGCCATAGCTGGGGGCTTCACTTAAACGGACGTTTCGTTGAATGATTGTTTCAAAAACCATTTCGTTGAAATGCTTTTTCACTTCTTCCACAACTTGGTTTGAAAGTCGTAAACGGGAATCGTACATTGTAAGCAAAAGACCCTCGATATCAAGGTTGGGGTTATGTATTTTTTGAACGCTTTTAATAGTGTTCAACAATTTTCCCAAGCCTTCAAGCGCAAAATATTCACATTGAATGGGAATAAGAACCGAATCTGCTGCCGTGAGTGCGTTCAAAGTTAGCAAGCCTAAGGATGGCGCGCAATCTATCAAAATATAATCGTAATCATTCTTTAAATCTTCAATGGCTTTTTTGAGCATGGCCTCGCGGTTTTCCATATCCACTAGTTCAATCTCGATAGCCACCAAATCTATGTGTGACGGAATAAGGTCTAGGTTTGGAGAGGTGGTGGGAATGATAACTTCTTTGGCCGTTGCGCTATGCTCCAACAATTGGTAGGTGCCTTTTTCCACACCCTCTACATCAATGCCCAAGCCAGATGTGGCGTTTGCCTGAGGATCAGCATCTATCAACAATACTTTTTTTTCCAAAACCCCGAGGGAAGCAGCTAGGTTCACTGATGTGGTGGTCTTGCCCACACCGCCTTTTTGGTTTGCAATTGCAATAATCTTGCCCATTAATTTCCTTCAAATTAAGGGTTAAAAGTACAATTTATTATGGGGAATGGAAATGATTTTTGTTAACAGGAAATGCTTGTATTGGGGATGATTTGTGAATAAGTGAGTTAGGGATTGAGTAAATTAGTGAATGAGTAAATTAGTGAATAAGTGAGTTAGTGAATAAGTGATGTAAAGGGCTTGGGAAATATCATTTGCTTTTTTTTGTTTTTATCATAGCCTCCAACTGATCCCACAAGGCTTCCGGAACAGCCTCCAAAAGATTGAACTGCCCTGCACCCTTAAGCCATTCGCCACCATCGATAGTAACCACCTCACCGTTGATGTAGGCCGAGAAATCGGAAACTAAATAAGCCGCTAGGTTCGCAAGTTCTTGATGATCGCCCACCCGCTTTAGGGGAACCTTTTTTGCCAAATCAAACTTTTCTTTTAAATCGCCAGGGAGCAAACGGTCCCATGCACCTTTGGTAGGGAAAGGTCCCGGCGCAATGGCATTAAAGCGCATCCCATATTTGGCCCATTCCACAGCAAGGGAACGCGTCATAGCTAGAACCCCGGCTTTGGCTGTTGCGCTGGGAACAACATAGGCAGAACCAGTCCACGCGTAAGTAGTAACAATATTTAAAACTACTTTATTAGATTCTTTTTTGTCAATCCAATGTTTGCCGAAGGCGAGGGTGCAATTTTTTGTGCCTTTCAGAACAATATCGATAATGGTATCAAAAGCATTGGAGGACAGCCGTTCCGTGGGGGAGATGAAATTTCCGGCCGCATTATTCAACAAAACGTCCACTTTCCCGAAACGATCAACAGATGCTTCGACCATGGCCTCCACTTCATCATAATTTCGGACGTCGCATTGAACAGAAAGGACTTTTCCTCCGGTTTTTTCTTCCATTTCCTTCGCCGTGGCCTGCAGTTTTTCCAAATCGCGGGAAGTGATGACCACATTGGCACCCAGTTCCAAAAAGTAGGTGCTCATGGCTTTCCCGAGGCCGCTACCCCCGCCGGTTACCACTATTGTTTTACCTTTTAGGGCATCCTCTCGGAGCATTTTTGAAGTGTGGTTCATGAGTTGTTTTTTTTTAAAAAGATGTTTCATCGCATAGAAAACAATGGATACAATATATCGATTTTATTTTTCTAAAAAATCATTGATGGCTAAATTTAAATATCCCTGCTTACTCATAAAGCAAGATTTGCATTTATAGGTGTATTCAAGATTTGATTCAGTTATTTTTTATGATTTATATCATATAATTCTGAAATTACACCGTTTACCTTCGCTTAAAATAAAACGAATCCTTTTTATGAAAACAATTAAATATTTTAACCGAAGTAAGTTGAGCATATTAATCATTATCGTAGGATTTTTAGGCTTTTTGGTTTCCTGTAATTCAAAAGATGATAGCTCGGCAAAAATTAATACTAAATCCAAGTTTTTGGCAGAATTGACCTCACCTCCCAATGTTCCTGCTCCTGTTGGCTCTAGAAAGGCGGCAAAATTGGTTGTGGACATGGAAATCATCGAGATTGAAGGCACTATTTCACCGGGTGTTAAATATATGTATTGGACTTTTGGTGGCACCGTTCCGGGAAGTTTTATACGGACCCGGGTGGGTGATGAGGTGGAGTTTCACCTTAAAAATCACCCCAATAACAAATTGCCTCACAACATCGACCTGCATGCGGTTACCGGACCGGGCGGGGGAGCCGAATCTTCATTTGTGGCCCCCGGTCACGAAAAAGTGTTTTCCTTTAAAACGCTCAATCCCGGACTGTATGTTTACCATTGCGCCACTGCTCCCGTGGGGATGCATATTGGTAATGGGATGTATGGGTTAATCTTGGTGGAACCTGAGGGTGGTTTGCCCCCTGTTGATAATGAATATTATATTATGCAGGGAGATTTTTACACAGCCGGAAAATATGGGGAACCTGGCTTGCAGCCATTTGATATGCAAAAAGCAATTGACGAAAACCCTGATTATGTTCTTTTTAACGGAACTGTAAATGCCTTAAACGGCGAAAATGCGTTAACTGCCAATGTTGGCGAAACTGTTCGGTTGTTCGTGGGAAATGGCGGACCAAACCTTGTTTCTTCCTTTCACTTAATTGGGGAAATATTTGATAAGGTTTATGTGGAAGGTGGAAGCCTTATAAATGAAAACTTGCAAACCACGCTTATTCCTGCAGGGGGCGCTGCCATTGTAGAGTTTAAAGTGGAGGTCCCAGGTTCCTTCATCCTTGTGGACCACTCTGTTTTCCGGGCTTTTAATAAAGGTGCCTTGGGAACTTTGAAAGTGGAAGGGAAAGAAAACCACAGGATATACTCGGGTGAACAACTCGATAAAACCTATCGTCCCGAAGGGAGCATAATCCAATCCATGCCAATAGGAAGTTCAGGGTCTTCAACTGAAATATCTTCCGAATTACTGCCCGCCAAATCGCTGGAGGATCAAATAAAACATGGGAAACAATTATATATGCAAGCCTGCGTTGCTTGTCATCAGGCCAGTGGTCTGGGAATTGCCAACGCATTTCCTCCCTTGGTTAAATCAGATTACCTGAATGCTGACACGGAGCGCGCAATAGATATTGTACTTAACGGATTGACGGGGGAAATAACGGTGAACGGGAAAAAATATAACTCTGTGATGACCGCACAAAATCTAACGAACCAACAAACCGCAGATGTACTTACCTATGTTTATAACAGTATGAATAATAATAACACCGTGGTAACGCCCGAGATGGTGGAAGCACGTAGAAAAAAGTAATGGAAATTAAAATTAAGAACTTAAAATCCAAAACGCTGTTTGGCCTATTATTCCTGATTTTAACCAATACAGGTTTTACTCAGGAAATGGCTTTGATTAAAAATGGTGAATACATCCCCTTTTATGGAGGCGAAGCGGGAGCGGTTCAAATTGATGATTTCCTTTTGGATAAGTACCCCGTGACACAAGCTGAATATTTAAACTTTGTAAGGTTAAACCCCACTTGGAGCAAATCCAAAATTGTGGAACTATTTGCCGATGATAATTATTTAAATGAATGGGCAACAGATTTTGAACTGGGCAAAACAATCAATAAAAATTCCCCAGTTACCAATGTTTCTTGGTTTGCCGCCAAAAAATATTGCGAATGTTTAGGGAAACGTTTGCCTACATTGGATGAATGGGAATATGTGGCGATGGCCGATGAAGAGGTGGCCGATGCCCGTATAAAAGAATCCTATAACCAACATATCCTCTCTTGGTACGAAGCCCCTAATACCAATAAAAACCAGGTGGGGAGCACTTTCGAAAATTATTGGGGCGTTTATGACATGCACGGACTGGTGTGGGAATGGACCCAAGATTTCAATACTGTTATGCTTTCAGGAGAATCACGCACAGAGGCTGGGACCGACAAAAATTTGTTTTGTGGCAGTGGCTCTATTGGAGCATCCGATTTAATGAATTATGCTGCTTTTATGCGATATGCGTTCAGAAGTAGTGTGAAGGCTCGCTATTCAACAAATAATTTAGGATTCCGATGTGCTCAAAATGTTGAAAAAATTAAATGATGACAAGAATAATTTTATTGATTTTGGTCTTTTTCGTAAGTGTAAATTGCAAGCAACCTGCTGAAGAAATAGCAGAAACGGAATCAAAAAGTAAGGTTTTTTCGGGCATGTCAATTTATAACCTTCCCTCCGCTTGGTCTGACCAAGAAGCAAATGTAATCCAGCTTAAAGATCTTCAAGGCGATGTTTTGGTAATGGTTATGATTTATACTTCCTGCCAAGCCGCCTGCCCCAGGTTGGTTGCCGATATGCGGAACATCAACGAGAAACTTCCACCATACACTAAAGGAAAGGTAAAAATGATATTCGTGAGTATCGATCCTGAAACCGATACGCCCCAACGTCTAAAGGCTTTTGCAAAAGAAAATTTCATGGAAAGCGAGCCGTGGGTGTTCCTGCGCTCTACCGAAGAAAATACACGGGAATTCGCTGCGGTCCTGGCAGTGAACTACAAACAAATTACTCCCATTGATTTTTCCCATTCCAATATCATCAGTGTTTTCAATGCCGAGGGAGAACTCGTTTTTCAGCAGGAAGGCTTGGGTGTAAATTCCGATAATACCATAAATGCCATTCAGGACGCCGTAAAGGCGATAAGATAAAGGTTATGAAATATGCAGTTTTAATACTTGTATTTTCCCTCTTTGGGCAGGTTTTATTGGGTCAAGAATTTGAAATTGATGTACAACTTCGACCCCGCTTCGAATATAGGAATGGCTATAAAACCTTATTAACCCAAGAGCAAGAACCCATCAGTTTGGTGTCTCAACGGTCCCGGTTAAATTTGAATTTCAAAAATGAAAACCTTAAGCTAAAGTTGTCATTGCAAAATATTCGGTTTTGGGGCGACGTTCCCACCACCTCTGTTTCCGATAAAAATGGGGTAGCTGTTTTCGAAGCCTTTGCAGTATATCAATTGAATAAAAACTGGCATGTAAAGGCTGGCCGTCAAGTGGTGTCCTATGATAACCAACGAATTTTCGGCGAAATAGATTGGGCCCCGCAAGGGCAAAGCCATGATGCTTTGTTGATCACCTATCTTCCTTCTGAAAAACAAAGATTGGATCTCGGTTTAGCGCTCAATGCCGCCGCCGACGATCTTTACAAAGTTCCTTACGAAGTCAATTCCTATAAAAACATGCAGTTTGCCTGGTATCATCTTGACTATAAAGCCGGGGGGTTGAGTTTATTATTTCTAAATACAGGGTATGAATTTGAAAACCCCGAGGAAGAAACGGAACTTGACTATATGCAAACATTTGGACCCTATTTTAAATTTAATGAAAACAAATGGGCCGGAGATATTGCTTTATATGGCCAAACGGGCAAGAGACACGGAAAATCAATTAAAGCGTTTTATGCCGGAGCAAATGGAAGTTATAAAGCAACAGAAAACTGGAAAATAGGATTGGGAACTGAATACTTATCCGGAACGGATTTGGATAATACTGCAGGGAGCAACCAATCTTTCTTTCCTTTATTTGGAACTAATCATGCCTTCAATGGTTTTATGGATTATTTTTATGTGGGAAACCATCAAAATTCTGTGGGGTTGGCAGATTTTTATGGAAAGATAAATTATACACGAAAGGCGTTGGATATTTCATTGAGCCCTCATTTTTTTTACTCTGCCGCTCAAATTGTGGACGACAATTCTAAAACAAGCAATTCATATCTGGGAACAGAAATAGACCTCATGGGAAGTTATAAATTACGAAAAGATGTCTCTATAAGTATGGGCTATTCGCAAATCTTCGGTAGCGGTTCCTTGGAAATCCTCAAAGGGGGCGATGCCGATAAAACCCAAAACTGGGCTTGGATAATGGTTTCCGCACAGCCTGTTTTATTTACGACCCCAGCGCGTAAGTAGGGGGAATTACTTGTTGCTTCAATTAAATTGTATTACCTCATTAAGATTTGCCTTAAAAGCGTTTATGCGCAAGGGAGTTTATTTACTGTGGCCACGATTGGGAAACTCGGGGTAGCGGGGGGATCTTTGAAATTTATATTTTTTGATAATAGCTTTAAAAAGTTTAATTTTCAACAATGAAAATTATATTTTAAATAATAATTATGAAAAAAATATACGCATTAGCGCTTTTGTTCTTAGCAACTTCATTCGCACCAAACATTCTTTTCGCACAATGCGAAGATGTAACGGTTGAAAATTTAACAAACCCCGGGCCTTTTGAAGTTGCAACATTTACCGAAGCAGATGGCCTTAGAAATGGCCCAGATTATTTGGGTGCCACGGTATATTATCCCACAAATGCTACACCTCCTTTTGCGAGCATTGCCATCGTCCCTGGATTTACGGCGCTGCCTTCTAGTGTTGAAGAATGGGGCCCCTTTTATGCTTCGCACGGAATAGTTACCATCATTATTGGAACCAACTCTATTTTTGATCTTCCAGAAGCTAGGGCTTTGGCGCTATTGGACGCTTTAGAAACAATGAATCAGGAAAATACCCGCAGCACATCTCCATTGGAAAACAAACTTGACGTTGAGAAATTTGCGGTAAGTGGATGGTCTATGGGTGGCGGCGGAGCGCAGCGCGCTGCTGTATTGGACAACACCATAAAAGGTGTGGTTGCTTTATGTCCCTATTTAACTAATCCTTCCTTAAATCACGACAGTCCTGTGCTGATTTTTAGTGGAGAAAATGATACTACCGCCCCTCCAGCACAACACGCAGACATTCATTATAACGTTACCCCAAATACAACCAACAAACTGCTTTTTGAGATTGCAAATGGAAATCATTCGGTTGCCAATACGCCTAACGGCGGCAATGGTGCCGTGGGCAAAATAGCCCTTTCTTGGCTGAAATTGTATTTGGATGATAATGACTGTTACTGTCCGTTGTTAACAGACGAGCTCTTGGTAAATCCACCAGCAGCTTCTAAAGTGCTATCAAGTTTTGAATGTGAATTGCTGGGCATAGCTGAAAACAACTTTGATGTAAACGTATATCCAAATCCCACAAAAGACTTTGTAACTGTAAACATTCAGAATGCTGCAAACTTTAAAGTATATTCTGCATTGGGGCAATTATTTCTAACTGGGGAACTTTCCCAAAACGAAAAACAGATCAACTTTTCAAATTTTGCTGAAGGCATTTATTATGTGCGGGTTGGGAATGAGACTTTGAAGGTTGTTAAGAATTAAGGGTTTAGTTTTGAGTTTGTTTTTTATGTGTCAACGAGCGGGACGCTCGCGGTAGCGGGGGCAATATCCCCGTAATTTTTACAAATTCAATAACCTATTTTCACTCCACCCCTTCAATCAAAACCCCCAAAATTTCAATAGCAGCATCGCTAATGCGCGTGCCGGGCCCATACACGGCCACCGCGCCGGCATCAAAAAGAAACTGGTAATCCTGCGGGGGGATCACCCCGCCCACAATAACCATAATGTCTTCGCGGCCGTATTTTTTTAGTTCTTCAATAACCTGTGGCACCAAGGTTTTATGCCCAGCGGCAAGGGAGGAAATGCCGAGGATGTGCACATCGTTTTCCATGGCTTGTTTAGCGGCTTCGGCCGGGGTTTGGAAGAGCGGACCAATGTCCACATCAAAGCCGAGGTCGGCATAGCCGGTGGCCACTACTTTTGCGCCACGGTCGTGACCGTCCTGCCCCATTTTTGCCACCATAATGCGGGGGCGGCGGCCTTCCAGCTCGGCGAACTGGTCTGCCATTTGCCTCGCTTTTGCGAATGAAGGGTCTTGTTTTATTTCTCTGCTGTACACGCCGCTAAAGGATTTTATTTGTGCTTTGTACCGCCCGAAAACCTTTTCCAGGGCGTCGCTTATCTCGCCCAGCGTGGCACGTTCGCGGGCAGCTTCAATGGCTAAAGCTAACAAATTCTTGTTCCCTTGCAAAAGGGAATCTGTTGAATTTGAGAAATTTCGGGCACATTCAGTAATATCTGCAAGGGCTTTTTCTACTTTTTGGGTGTCGCGGGTGGCTTTTATGTGGTTGAGCCGCTCAATCTGCGATAGCCTTACTTTCTGGTTGTCCACATCCAAAATCTGTAAAGGGTCTTCTTTCTCGAGCCGGTATTTGTTTACACCCACAATGGTGTCCTGTCCGCTGTCTATATGCGCCTGTTTTTTTGCGGCGGCCTCTTCAATCCGCAGTTTGGGTATACCTGCCTCGATAGCTTTTGTCATCCCGCCAAGCTGTTCAACTTCTTCAATAAGTGTCCAAGCTTTTTCAGCGATTTCTCGGGTAAGGTTTTCCACAAAGAAACTACCACCCCACGGGTCTACGGTTCGTATAAGCTGGGTTTCTTCCTGAAGGAACAGTTGGGTGTTGCGGGCTATGCGTGCGGAAAAATCGGTGGGCAGGGCAATGGCCTCATCAAGGGCGTTGGTGTGCAAGGATTGGGTTCCCCCAAAAACGGCAGCGGCGGCCTCAATGCAGGTGCGTGCCACATTGTTGAACGGGTCCTGTGCGGTCAAACTCCACCCGCTGGTTTGGCAGTGGGTACGTAGGATGAGCGACTTTTCATCTTTGGGGTTGAAGCGTTTTACGATCTTGGCCCAAAGCACACGTGCTGCCCGCATTTTTGCGATTTCCATAAAATGGTCCATCCCTATGGCCCAAAAGAAGGAGAGACGAGGGGCAAAACTGTCGATATCCATCCCGGCATTGATGCCAGTTCGAAGGTATTCCAGCCCATCGGCCAAGGTGTAGGCCAGCTCAATATCCGGCGTGGCGCCCGCTTCCTGCATGTGGTAGCCGGATATGCTAATGGAATTGAACTTGGGCATTTTTTTGGAAGTGAACTGAAAAATGTCCGATACGATCCGCATGGAGGGTGCGGGGGGGTAGATGTACGTATTGCGCACCATGAATTCCTTTAAAATGTCGTTCTGTATGGTGCCCATCAATTGTTCCGGGGGAACGCCCTGTTCTTCGGCGGCAACGATATAGAAGGCCAAAATGGGAAGTACTGCGCCGTTCATTGTCATGGAAACGCTCATTTCATTCAAAGGAATCTGGTCAAAGAGGATTTTCATGTCCTCCACGCTGTCAATGGCTACGCCTGCTTTGCCCACATCGCCCTGTACCCGCTCATGGTCGCTGTCGTAACCACGGTGGGTAGCCAGATCAAAGGCTACAGAAAGGCCCTTTTGTCCCCCCGCAAGATTGCGCCGATAAAAAGCGTTGCTGTCCTCGGCTGTTGAAAAACCTGCGTATTGACGGATGGTCCAGGGTTTTTGGACGTACATTGTGGAGTAGGGGCCTCGGAGGAAAGGGGAGATGCCTGCGGCAAAGTTGGGTGGGGGTGTTTGGTTGTTAGTTGATGGTTGATGGTTGTTAGTTAATGGTTGATGGTTGATGGATTTGGGTTCTGGGTTCTGGGTTCCGGGTTCTGGGTTCTGGGTTCCGGGTTTTTGGTTCTGAGTTTCGAGTTTTGGGTCCGCAGACATTCCCCTAGTCTCCCTAAAATGGGGGACTTTTCCGTCTTTTATTTTTGGATTTTCGGCTTTTAGCTTTAAAGTGATATGTTGTAAATCTTTTCTATTCATTTTAGCTAAGGTATACTTGAAATTTCAATCATTAATTCCCTTCATTTTCCAACCGTTCTTTTTCTGTTTTCTCCGCCAACCGCTTTTCAATAATAGGCTCCATCAGAGTTTTTTTGTTACGGGTTTTTACAAAGGGATATAGTTCTAAATCTGCCTGCATACGCTCAGCTTTGTTGGGGTGTTTGTTGGTGCCCACCAAAACCAGTTCGCCCTTGTCGAAAAGTTGTTGTTCCTTTTCGGCGCTTTCCTTTATCTTTTTTTGGATTTGACCTTCTTTTAAGGCTTTTAAAAACCCGCCGGAAGCTTCCAGTTCCTTAAACAATAACAGGGCTTTTTCCGCCAACTGCATGCAGAGGTTTTCTATATAATATGCCCCGTCCGCGGCGTGGCCCACGCTTTCAAAATAGCCCTCTGCCTTTAATATCAGTAATTGGTTGCGGGAAATCCTTTCGCCAAACTCATTGCTTTTGTGGTATAGCGCATCATAGGGCAGGTTGCAGACCGTATTGGCCCCGCCCAACACCGCACTCATGCATTCAGTGGTGGTGCGTAGCATGTTTACGTTGTAATCGTAAATGGTTTTATTGCGTTTTGAGGGGAAGGCAGTAATATGACAAGTTTGCGGTAAACCATATTCTGAAGCCAATACAGCATAGAGTTTTCGAAGGGCGCGGATTTTTGCTATTTCGAAGAAGTAGTTGGAGCCTATTGCAATCCGGAAGGTTATTTTAGCTCCGGTCAGTGACCTCTCGACTGCGCTCGAGGGGACACTTTCAGCTGCGCTCGAGGGGACAGTTCCTGAAGAAATGTGATTTAAATATTCATTGGCTTGCGCCAAGGCATAGGCGAGTTGTTGTACCATGGTTGCCCCCGCGTTTTGGTAAAGGGAAGCGTCAACGCACAATAAATTTTCCTTTGGATGGGAGTGAAGGATTTTGTCTACAATATCGTGGTCCCGTTTTAAATTATGAAACCAATTGCCTGAACGGGCATGATGGCCGATGATGTCCACATTGTAATAAACCCTTGCGTTTTTCCCGTTTAGAAATGTTATCAAATCCTGCAGGAAATCTTCCGAGAGGAACTTTAAATCAAAGTGAACGGCAGTGTTTTCAAAAGGAAACCCATCAAAAACCTTTTTGTAATCAAAATCTTTTTCTGCCGTGAAATAGATGGCTTCTGCCCCTCGTGCAATGGCATCAAGCGCAATTCGGTTGGCTATGGCCGCGTCATCGATGAATAACTGTTGTGAAATATCCCATTGGGTGGGTTGGCCCGGGATCTTTGGGAATTCCCCCTCAAAATCGTCGGCATGATAAAAGGGTTTTACGTTGATGCCCTCTAGACTTTTCCAAACCAAGGTGTCGTTGAAATCTTCGCCCTTCAGCTCAAACTGTATTTTTTGTTTCCATTGCTTTGCGGAAACCTCGTCAAATTCATCGAACAAATCAGCGCTCATCGTTTTCTTCTTTTTTCAAACTATCCTCGTGCTCCACTATGTAGATGTCCTCGTTTTCTTTTTTCAAATAATATTTTTCACGTGCATATTTTTCAATCTCGTTGCTGTCCTTCATTTTCTTGATAAAGGTTTTATCGCCGTCAATTTCGTTTTTATAGAATTCCTTGTTGTTTTCCAAACCCTCTATTTCAGTGTTCAGCTCATTGTGAATCAAAAAGGAATTGGTGTCGAAAAAAAGCATCCATACTGCAAAGAGGATGAGGATGAGCACATATTTATTGGCAATAAACTTGAACCAATTGCTGTTTTTTATCCCTGAGAATTTCATGTTTTAAAATTAAGCTAATTTTTGATGGATTATGCCCCGCAGCACATTTATGGCAACTTGATTGTGGGTGTGGGTGGGGATAATAAAATCCGCAAAGGCTTTAGTGGGCTCTATAAACTGTTCGTGCATGGGCTTTAGGGTGGTTTCGTAGCGGGTCAAAACTTCTTCCAAATCGCGGCCGCGCTCTGCCATATCGCGTTTTAGACGGCGCATCAGCCGCTCATCGCTATCGGCATGGACAAAGATTTTGATATCGAACATCTCTCTTAACTCCGGCTGGGTAAAAATCAAAATACCTTCCACTATAACCACTTTTTTGGGATGGATGGTCACGGTCTCACCGGTCCGGTTGTGTTCTTTAAAGGAATAGACGGGCTGCTCAAAAGGTTGCCCTGCCCGAAGTTGTTTTAAATGGCCGTGCAGCAATTCGAAATCCAAAGCTTGAGGGTGGTCAAAATTTATTTTCTCCCGGGCTTCAAAGGATAGGTGGGTATTGTCCCTGTAATACGAATCCTGAGAAATGATGCACACTTCGCCCACGGGGAGTTCTTCCACAATTTGGGAGACCACCGTTGTTTTTCCGCATCCAGTACCGCCGGCAATGCCTATGATGAGCATGATCTTTTTTTTTTGATTTTTACAAAAGTAGTATTTATAGTGAAAGGCTTATGGCATTCGTGCATTATTTGGGAGAGGCCATTTATAGAAACTCAAATCCAGGGTTTGGGCTTATAATTTCCCCTTTTAAAAACATACCTATATTTGGGGATTGTACATAATTTAAACAATATGAAAATTTATACTTATTAGAATTCATAGCGTGTTAGTAATTATATGTGTAAATCTAACAACAGAAACTTTTTCTGGATGAAGACACTAATCCCGATCTTCATTAATTTTTTGACCCTCGTTACCAGCTACCGCCAGCCATTACCACCAATGCAATAGACCCTGCCTGCATTAGTCAATCTAAAAATCTTCCTTCGTTAAACATATCCCAAACTAGAAGTTGCAGGGGGTAAAAATGTACTTTACGCTGTATCTTTAAAATAAAAACATATGAAGAAGCAAACAATACTAATTACAGGTGCTGGCTCTGGCCTAGGAAAGGGAACCGCCATTGGGCTTGCAAAAGCAGGCCATAAGATTATAGCTGCAGTACATACTTGGGAGCAAATGTCCAGATTTATTGAAGAATTGAAGGATACCGATTACGAAAAAAATATAGAGTTGATAAAACTTGATATTTTAGATTACATCGATTGTGAAAAAGCGTGGCAGTATGACATTGATATCTTGGTTAATAATGCCGGAATAGGCCAAACGGGACCATTAGCCGAAATGCCCGTAACCCTCATAAGAGAGGTGATGGAAACCAACACTTTTTCTACACTAGAATTTTCACAACCGTTCATTAGAAGAATGGTGGAAAAAGGGAAGGGTAAAGTCATTTTTCTATCTTCGGTAGCCGGACTCACAACAAGTGCGTTTTTAGGACCTTATAATGCATCCAAACATGCCCTGGAAGCAATTGCCCAATGTTTGAGAGATGAGCTGAAACCTTTAGGGGTTACGGTAGCTACCATTAATCCAGGACCATTTGAAACAGGCTTTAATGATAGAATGTACGATTCATACAAACAGTGGTTTGATGAGGACATGCATTTCACATCGAAAAAAGATATTGAAAAAGCAGCAAAAGAAATGGCAAAAAGTCAATTTGACCCACAAGGGATGATTGATAAAATGGTGGAAATAATTCCTCAAGAAGAGCATAATTTCCGAACTGTTCATCCCGAGAAATTTGAAGCTATGTGCCAAGAGTACCAAAATCGTCAGTACAAAATTAAAACCAACAAAATCGATAAGTCCAAAAAGTAGGAATTAGGAATCTCTTTAACCCACCTAATTTTAAATGACACTACTACTTTACCACGGTAACAGACCGCCTTCCGTTGTTGCTGTGAAAGTCCAAAAGATAGGTGCCCGCAGGATAAGGAAAATCAAAGGAATAGCTTCTTTTTCCGGCATTCGGCATTTGGTCTCGGGAAAGTCGTTTTATCAATTGGCCGTTCAGGTTGTAGAGATCTATGACCAGATTATCGGTATGTTGGAAAATGACATCAATGTTCAATTTATCCACTACCGGAACCGGGACTATGGTAATTTCAATATCCCTGCGGGTCATATCCTCAATAACGGGGTTGGACAATATCATATCATATTTGTAAATGGTATTGCCTGAACAATAGGCAAGGTTTTCATTGATAAAAAAGAACCTGTTTAAACTACCGCCAAGACCCATATCGGTCCAGGTATCGCCCCCATCCAAGGTTTCATAAAAACCGCTGTTGTGGCCACCCATCCAGCCGTGGGTAGGACTTACAAAACCAACTGCCTGTACAGCATAATCGGGGAAAATCTTTGTTTCCCAAGTTGCTCCGGAATCAAAAGATTTGATCAATTTACCTTCAGAATTAGATTGTACGGAGCCGAAAATATGGGTATTGTTTTCCATTAACTGGAGTTTCCAAACGTAGTCTCCCTGCCCTCCGGAATTGAAAACTGGAGTCCAAGTACCCCCACCATCGCTGGTTTCCAAAATTACGCCTTCCCCGGTATTTGCCGTACCGGAGGCATATCCAAAGAGATCATCAACGAAAAGGATTTCTACCAAGGTGCTGGCATAAGCGGACATATCAATATAATCCCAAGTTTCACCGCCATCCACCGATTTTATAATAAAGGCAGGGGAGAAATAAGCCCCACAGCCATAAATGGTGGTGGTATTTACCGCGTCCATACCGCAAATGGCGGGAGGATTGGGCGTAATGGTTACAGTATTCCAGTTTTCGCCACCATCAACAGTTTTATAAAAGTTGCCATCAAGGGTACCTAAAAAACCGACATTCTCATCCAGAAATTCGATGTTCCTAAAATAGGAACCGCTTACCTCAAACTGAAAATCCCAGCTTTCGCCGCCATCGGTGGTTTTGTAAACTTGTCCGGATGGGCCATTAGCTGCCCAACCAATATCATTGGTTATAAAGAAAATATCATCAAAACGGCCTAGGCCCGAAGGGGCATTCTCCAAAACCCGCCATTCTGCTTGACCAAACGATAGCGTACAAATGAAGGAAAATAAAATGGCAAGTGTATTTTTTCGCATGGCCTTGAATTTTAAAAGTGCCGAAAAGTAGCAGTAATTTTATTTATACGAAAATAAATTTGAAACTTAAAAAGGGTATTTATGGTGTATATATTTTAAAATAAAAATCAGCAACGTATTGCCTAAATTTGCTCTTCTCTAAAATAAAAAAAGCCCAAATGGATAAAATAGGGATTATTGGCGGTGGCTTTACAGGCATCATGACCACTGTGCAGCTTATTGATAAGTTGAGCAGCACCTGCGAAATCTTGATAATAAACGAAAGAGGTTCGTTTAATACGGGAACGGCCTATAATCCTTATTCCGCAAATCATTTATTGAATGTGGTTGCCGGGGCCATGAGTGCCTTTCCCGAAAGGCCTGCACATTTCTTGGATTGGGTGATGGAAAGGCCCGGCTTTAAATTAAGCGATAAAGAACTGCTTGCGAATTCTTTTTTACCAAGGCAACTTTATGGTGAATATTTAAAGGATATATGGAAAACGGCGCTTGGGGTAGCTTCTTCAAAAAAAGTACGTATCACCCTGATAGAAGATGTAGTAACTGATCTTGAAATTAATGAAATGGGGATATTACTGCAGTTAAGCTGCAACCCGGAACTGCAAGTTTCCCAATGTGTTGCGGCCACTGGGAACCATGCTCCCGGAAACCCGAAAATAAAGAACACCACATTTTATAATAGCAAAAATTATCATCAAAACCCGTGGAAAGCAGCATCTGTAAAAAGGGTTTCAAACACGTTGCCCGTTTTGGTCGTGGGCAATGGCCTGACCATGGCCGATACCGTTCTGGGCTTGTTGGAAGAAGGGTTTAATGGGAAAATCATTTCCATTTCGCCCAACGGCTTCAACATTTTGCCCCACAGAAACGGGGGTTTAAAATATTCAAAGTTGGTAGAAGAACTTCCGGAAACCCCAACATTGCTGAATGTTCTGGCTTTGGTCAATAAACATATAAAAGCAGTTAGGGCCCACGGAATTTCGGCGGAGGCGGTTATCGATTCGTTGCGACCCCATACCCAAAAGATATGGAGGGGATTCTCAGAAAGGGAAAAACGAATATTTATGTCCCGTCTTCGGCATTTATGGGGCGTGGCAAGACATAGGCTGCCGGTGCATACGCATGACAGCATTCAACAATTAAGGATAGAAGGTAGGCTTGAAATAATATCGGGGAACATAATTGATTTTACAGAAACGGAAGAACATATTACCGTGGAATATTTCGACAAAAAAGAAAAGGTGCACAAGAGGGTGAATATTTCGCGTGTTATTAACTGCACTGGTCCGCAAACCGATATAATGAAACTGGAAGATGGTTTTCTGAAAAACTGTTTGCTGAAAGGAATACTGGTTCAGGATAATTTAAAATTGGGAATTAAAACAAATCCCGACACCTTTGAAATTATTGATGCCACAGGGAAAGCACATTCCAATTTCCATACCCTCGGGCCAAACTTGAAAGGCGAATTATGGGAAAGCACTGCCATTCGGGAGCTTCGGGAACAAGCGGAAAGATTAGCGAGAATACTGGTTGAAAGGGTGTCGAAAAATTAGTTTCTTAGCATTACAATACTTGGGTGGCCTTTACCTACAATTCCGGGAAATCTACGCTTTCATAAGCTCCTGCATCAGGGTCTTGGGCACTGCGGGTGGTGTTGTTCAAATCCTGAAATGGTTGAACCCCACCCATGCCAATCCCATCGGCCCCAGAAGTGCCGGTTTCAATATTAAAATCATTGTTTTCCGTATCGAAAAACACGGGATCTTGGCTGAAAATGGAATTAGTGTAAAGCGTTGCATTTGAAAAATCATAAAATGGGTCATCACCAAAATCGCCGTTGGGATCTTCAAAACGGATAAGGCAATTGGTAAAGTTGAAATTAAAAGCTGCCGCCGGATCTTGAATCAAAGAAAGTTCGCGGGGTTCATTGCCATAAATAATGCAATTGGTAAAATTGGCCTCGATCAAATCTTCCGTTAAAAATTCATTTTCGTCAACTTGGATTACATTGTCCAACTGCACGGCAGAAAAACTACGGAAACCACTGGTCCAGTAATTTGCAAAAGTGCAATGGTTGAAATTGTAAGTTCCCCCCAAAGAGCAGGCCAACGAAGCCTGTCCACTGTTGTTGATTACCATATTTTCACCATAAACATTGCCGGTTCGTGCCAACAAGCCCACGTTGGCACTGTTGTATATCTGTACGTTGCTAAGGGTAAGGGTCCGGTCGCCATCGTTGCTGTCCATTAAAATGCCCACGGTCGCGTTTTTTATGGTGGCATATTCGAATTCGTGATTTGTGCTGCCGGCTGTGAGCCAAATGGTGCCCCATTGTCCGGGCACATCAGCAAAACCGGGTTCCAAACGGTCGCCTTCAAAAATAACTTCATTTTCAAGTAAAAGCGGATCTGAACTCACGGCGCCGTTTACATTCATGGAAGCGGTATTTGCAACTAAAATTCCACTATCGGAATGAAAATGTACCCGCGCGCCAGCTTCAACGTTTAAAGTCTTTCCCGGAGGTACTGCCGCATAACCGTAAATAACGTAAGGCTTTTCATTAGTAAAGGTGAGTTCGTCATCATCGAGAAAAAACCCTTCAATAAGAATATCTTCACCTTCGTCATCGGTGCCGAGGTTCAATGTTTCAAAAATACCGTTTCCCAAAGGTGCGGGAAAAAGGAACACGGCGTCTTTTACAAGCGTTACCAATTCCACGGTTTGTTGGTTGGCTCCGGAATCAAATAGGATTTGATCCGTATATAAAAATGAATTCCCTTGATTTGGAAGGTTATTAATGTCCAAAGTGGTTTCAATAAAAATGAAGATACTGTCCTTTGCCAAAACCTGAACGTCATCGAATACTTTCCCCGGCAAGCCGTCCACGTTCAATCTGTAATTTGAAGATTCGCCTTCGCCCAGGCGGAGGCTTGGGATGTGGATATCTTCATCGGTACGGTTATACACTTTCAAAGTATAGGTGCTGGAACCGATGTTTGAAAAAACGGTATCGAGATAAACGGTATCTCTAGAAAATTCAAGATTGCCAGTGCTGGCGACCGTTTCAAAGTCGTTGCGGCAGGAACTCAATAAAATAATGCAGCTTAAAATCGCAAATCCGTACAGGTATTTCATAGTATTCAGTATTGAGTATTCAGTTTTCAGTGATCAGTGTTCAGTATTGTAATGTAGCCTTTTTGAACTTCTCCGTCTTCCGTCTTCCGACTTCAGACTTCCGATTCCCGACTATTTTTCAATAATCTCAACTTTAAAGAGCTTGTCCCAGTTTTTGCCGGTGATGTAAAGGATTCCAGGTTCGCCATTGTAGGCAATACCATTCAGTACATCCAGTTTTGGGTGTTGGGTTACTTTGTCCTTCAATCCGGTCATATCGATAACACCTTCCACTGCTCCATTTGCCGGGTTTATAATAGCAATGGAACCTTGAGTAAAAATATTGGCATAAATTTTATCCTCCACCCATTCCAGTTCGTTTACGCTTTTGATTTTGCTGGTGTTGGTATAAATTTCAATATGGTTTGTTTCCGCAAGCGTATTGGGGTTTAGGCTCCATATTTTCTCTGTACCATCGCTTTTGAAAATGGTCTCGCTATTATTGCAAAGGCCCCAGCCTTCCTTGCTTTTCCCATATACAAACGTACCGGTCTGCTCTAAAGTATTGAAGTTATATATAAAACCGATGTTTTCGCGCCATGAAAGTTGGTATATTTTTTCGTTCAAAATGGTAAGCCCTTCCGCAAAATACTCTTTGGACAAAGGGATGTTTTTCAACACTTCCCCGGTTTTGTAATTGGTTTTCCGAAGCGTGGATTGCCCATACATTCCAGTACTTTCGTACAAGGTGTCATTTTGAAATTCCAGACCTTGGGTATAAGCATTGATATCGTGCGGGTAAGTTTCGAGGATTTTATAGGTGTATAATTTCGGTTTTATTCCCGATAGGATTAGGATATTTTGGGAAGTTTCAAAAACATCACCATCGCTGTAAATCTTAGCGGTTAGGGTTTGGTTTCCAAGTTTTTGATTTAGGAGTTCTTGTATCGTTTCGCTTATATTTTTAGAAACGGCCAGTCTTTTTTCATTTATTAAATAAACTACCGAGTCAATATCGGCATCCTTTTTATTCTGCACTACAAAGGAAATGACATCCGCCGGGGTATAGTTTTTCTTGGGATTTTTAATTTCAAGGGAAAAAAGGTTTTTATCGGTTTCGGAGGTTTTACCGCATCCGGTCAAAAAAACAATTAGGGCGGTAACGGCCAGTATTTTATGAAGCTTCATCGGGCATTTGTAATTTTGCCGAAAGGTATTTATTTAAATTGAACTATGAAAATCCTTGCAAAAAATGGAAATAGCAGTATCTTTGCATCGGCAAGTCCTACACAACCAGCTCCTGTTGAACTCCCCCAGGGCGGGAACGCAGCAAGGGTAGATGGTCGTAGCGGTGTGATGTAGGTAGCTTGCCATTTTTTTTGCCTTTATTTTTCGTTTCCTCCTTCGTTTATTTTTTTCACTTCATTCTTTTTTCTCGTACTTTGCCCTCAACAAAAAACCTATGCCAAAAGTTGTATTGATAACCGGGGGCTCCTCGGGCATTGGGAAAGCTGTGGGCGAATACCTTGCGGCCAAGGGCTACACAGTTTACGGTACCAGCCGCAATCCTGATAAAAACCATCAAAACCTTTCCTTTGCTTTACTGAAAATGGATGTAACCGTTGCAGAATCCATTGAAAATACCGTTTCCCAAATTATTGAAAAAGAGGGAAAGATTGACGTGTTAGTGAATAATGCGGGCGTGGGAATAACTGGTCCAATTGAAGAAACCCCTGTTCACGAAATAACAAAAGCTTTTGAAACCAATTATTACGGTCCCATAAACGTTATTAAAGCTGTTTTGCCACAAATGCGAAAACAGGGTCATGGCCATATTTTGAACATCACTTCCATTGCGGGTTATATCGGTTTGCCCTATCGCGGGATTTACTCGGCCACCAAAGCTGCTTTGGAAATAACAATCGAGGCCCTGAGGATGGAAACTTTGCAATTCGGGATTAAAATGACCAATATTGCGCCCGGGGATTTTGCAACTAATATAGCATCGGGTCGTTATCATGCCCCTGTTTTGGAAGATTCGCCTTATAAAAAAGCGTACGGCAATACCCTTAAAATGATGAACGAAGATGTGGCTTCCGGTGAAAATCCCTTAAAAATGGCAATCGCCATTCATAAAATTATCCAAACCCCCAATCCAAAAATTCATTATAAAGTTGGGGCTTTTACGCAAAAGCTTTCTATTTTTCTAAAACGAACCTTACCTGATAAAATGTTCGAAAGCATTTTACTTAAACATTATAAATTGAAATAAGGCTGAGGCTTGATTGCGGTTTTTGATAACTTTTCGAAATTTAAATATTGCCCCCCATCAATCTTGTGTATTTTTGCCCACAAATAAACCACAAACAATAGACCATGAAGTTCTTTATTGATACCGCAAACCTAGACCAAATTCGTGAAGCCCAGGATTTGGGCGTTTTGGACGGCGTAACCACTAACCCATCGCTTATGGCCAAAGAAGGTATAACGGGCCGTAACAATATTTTGAAACACTATGTTGAAATTTGCAACATAGTGGATGGCGATGTTTCTGCGGAAGTTATTTCAACAGATTTGAAAGGAATCATTAAAGAAGGTGAGGAGCTTGCCGAGCTTCACCAACAAATTGTTGTGAAAGTACCTATGATCAAAGAAGGAATAAAAGCAATAAAATATTTCAGTGACCACGGTATCCGTACCAATTGCACCCTTGTTTTTTCTGCTGGACAGGCTTTGTTAGCCGCAAAAGCCGGTGCTACATATGTTTCCCCATTTATCGGCCGCTTGGATGATATTTCTACAGATGGTTTAAACCTGATTGCCGACATCCGTTTGATTTATGATAATTATGGTTTCGACACCCAAATACTTGCAGCTTCGGTTCGTCACAGTATGCATATTATAGAATGTGCCAAACTGGGCGCTGATGTAATGACCGGACCGCTTTCTTCCATTGAAGGCCTATTGAAGCACCCATTAACCGATATTGGTTTAGAACAATTCTTGAAAGATTACAAAAAAGGGAATTGATTTTTTCTTAAAATTTATCTTGAAAGGTCAACAAATAAAAAATTTATTTGTTCAAATATCCTAAGAGCAAGCTTTCAAAATTAGGGTTGAAGAGGTTGGAGTTTCCCTCAAGAATAATGCTTTTTCTATCCAGAATAATTGCTTTGCTGACGGAACTTATGATGAGTTTGTTTATGTCATCCTTATTTTCAAACTGAAATTCCATATCCACTTTATAACCTTCATTTTTGACCAAGTGAAGCCATTTTTTAAAATGGGAATCTGTATTTATACCTATAAAATCATACTCGGGATATTTTGACTTTAATTCGGCAACTTTACTATGTATATTCCGATAGGACGTGATAAATTCATAGGACCAAAAGTATATTACAGTTGGTTTTTTTATAACATCCACTATATCTACAGAAACGTTATCTTGATTTACCAATACCAAATTATGGATTCGATTGCCCGGGGCAAGTTTTATCGCAGTCTTGGCGAGATCTTCAATTTCTTTTTTGTGTTTGGGATTGTTGTTTAATTTTAGAAAAAGATCGAGCAACTTATTTTCCTCTTCAGCATTTTTTGCGGTGATTAAATATTGAATGCTACTATTGCGCAATAAACTGTTCTTGAGGGAATCATTAGTCACCAAGCTGTCTATTATCATTAATTTTTTATAATGATAACTATAAGAATTTCTGGTGGAAATTGATTTATCCTTAAGCTCTGAAAAGGCAAGGTTATCGAAATATCGGTTTAAAAAGTGATAATAGGGATAGTAAAACCTGTGTGCTTCATTCCCAAAATCAATATCCTTTCGGTAGGAATAAAACTTTTCCGAAATAGGATTCTCATTGTTTGCTTCGTTGGCGGTTATGTACAGTTCCTTTTTGGAATAATAATTATATTTAATATTGGCCAATGCCACTTTTTTAAACTCTTCATCAACTTCATTGTTTTCCAAAAATTCCGTGTATAATGCTTCCCGAACGTTTTTCATGGAATCCAATTTCTTTTCAAATTCCACTTCAGGCAATTGATAAAAATCCGGCATCACCATTTTTTGATTTTGAGTCAACAGGTAAAACTCCATCAACAGATTATTTTTCCCCCCCCCTTTTCCGGAATAATAAAGGGATTCGTCGAAATCGATGGTGTTAATATGAAGCATTAAGCTATCGCCCGGTTCTAAATAAAATATTTGGTTTTCAAAATGTCCGAGGGTGTAAAGGCCTGCCTTAAAATCCGAGGCGTCCAACAAGAAAAAATTGTTCGCATCAAGTTGAACGGTATCCAAAATTTGATTCCCTTTTGAAAAAACAACGTAGTCAAGCTTAGGGTTTATTATATGGCCCCCAATCCAAGTAGATTGGTTAGTTTCAACATCTTTATCCTTACAGCTAAAAAGGATAAATAATAGCGTAAAAGAAATTAATATTTTGGAAAATAACATTGTAGGGTCGAGACTTCTGCTACAAAAGTATAAGTAGATTGAAAAGTTAAATGTTAATACACAGTTAAAAGGATATTGCAAACGTTAATGTTTTTACCCTGTCCCATAATTAACTATTTTTGCGCACAATTCAAAATGCAAATTTAAATTATGCTTTCAGTTTCAAATTTATCTGTCCAATTTGGTAAACGTGTGTTGTTTGATGAGGTGAGTACCCAATTTGCCACGGGCAATATTTATGGTATTATTGGGGCAAACGGTGCTGGGAAATCCACTTTTTTAAAGATTATTTCGGGGAAGCAGGATCCTACTTCCGGCCATGTTCATTTGGAAAAGGGCAAGCGCATGTCTGTTTTAGAACAAAGCCACAATGCCTATGATGATTTTATGGTACTGGAAACAGTGGTTCGGGGTAACAAGGAATTGTTCGAAATAAAAGCACAAATCGATAAACTATACGAGGACTATACCGATGCAAATGCTGAAAAAATTGGCGAGTTGCAAGTGCTTTTTGAAGAAATGAACGGCTGGAACGCCGAAAGCGATGCCGCAGCTATGCTGTCCAATTTAGGGATAGAAGCGAGCATGCATTATACATTGATGAAAGATTTGGACGGAAAGCAGAAAGTCCGCGTGCTTTTGGCTCAGGCGCTTTTCGGCAATCCGGATGTGTTGATTATGGACGAACCAACCAATGATTTGGATTATGAAACCATAACCTGGCTTGAAAACTTTTTAGCTAATTATGACAATTGCGTGATCGTGGTTTCCCACGATAGGCATTTTCTGGATTCCGTTTGCACCCACATTAGCGATATCGATTTCGGGAAAATAACCCATTACAGCGGCAACTATACTTTTTGGTATGAAAGTAGCCAACTTGCTGCCCGCCAACGTTCGCAACAAAACAAAAAGTCCGAGGAAAAAAGAAAGGAACTGCAGGAATTCATCATGCGCTTCAGCGCCAATGTTGCCAAATCAAAACAGGCCACTTCCCGAAAAAAAATGCTGGAAAAACTGAACGTTGAAGAAATAAAACCATCCAGCCGCCGCTATCCTGCAATTATTTTTGAACGGGAACGCGAGGCTGGCGACCAGATTTTGAACATCGAAAACCTATCAGCATCCATTGATGGCGAAGTGCTTTTCAAAAACGTGGACATTAACCTTTCCAAAGGTGATAAAGTGGTTATTTATTCAAAAGATTCCCGCGCCGCTACTTATTTTTATGAAATATTGAACGGGCAGACAAAACCCGATACCGGTAGTCTTCAATGGGGAATAACCACTATTCAAAGCTATTTACCATTAGATAATGAAGCGTTTTTCAAAAATAACCTTTCATTAGTGGATTGGTTGCGCGAATGGGCAAAAACAGAAGAAGAACGCGAAGAAGTTTACTTACGTGGATTTTTGGGGAAAATGCTTTTCAGCGGAGAAGAGGCCCTGAAAAAAAGCAATGTTCTTTCCGGGGGAGAAAAAGTACGATGCATGTTGAGCCGAATGATGATGCTACGGGCGAATGTTTTAATGCTTGATGAACCCACCAACCACCTTGATTTGGAATCGATTACTGCTTTCAATAATTCCCTGAAAAATTTTAAGGGCACTATCCTTTTCACTACCCACGATCACGAATTTGCACAAACCGTGGGCAACAGGGTCATCGAACTTACCCCAAACGGGGCTATCGATCGCTACACCACTTTTGATGATTATATGAACGACAGTAAATTGAAAGAGCTACGGGATAAAATGTATTCGTAAAATTAATTTACGATTTAGGATTTTTCAAATCAATTTCAGTCTTCGGTCATCCAACTTCGGACTCATCAATTTCCCGTAAATATTCGTCAATTGTGTCTTGCGCAATGCTCATTTGATCTTTCCTAATATAAAGCATCACTTGCCCCGGAACGCCTATCGTAAAACCCGCCTGAATGCTGCTCGCATTATCATTCCTTTCAATTGGGCTAATGCCTAATTCGTTAAGTCTCGCTACCAATCCTTTTGTTATCATTGCAGGGCCGGTATATATTCTTATTGTTTCTTCATCACTTTCGTGCATAATTGTTTTTTTTTGAAATTATAGTTTTAAAATTAAAGCGTATCCTTCCCCCCAACAACTATTTAACATAATTTGAGGCATTTTAAATATTTCCAAACGTAAAGCGTTATTCAACTAATGAAAATGGAATTGTTATATTTACCATTATAAAAAATGAAACAATGAAAACGAACATTATTTTTATTCTTGCCCTTATAATTAGTGGAGTTGCTACTGCCCAAAAATATGGCGCGGCCACTCAAGGTGAAATAACCAAAGAATGGAACGGCACTGTTTTTTCTTCTGAAAAATCGTTTTTAGATAATTTAAAGTTAACTCCAAGTTTTAGTATTCTTTCCAAAGCTTTGGAAAACGAAGCTTTGCTGAAAGCATTGGAGAACGAAGAAATGGTGACCATTTTCGCCATAACCGACAGCGGTTTTTCCAACCTTCCCAAAACCACCCGCGATTCAATTATGGGAAACCCAAAAATAATTTCTTCCATCGTAAAACTTTACGCCATTCCTGGCAGGGTGGATAATCATTCCCTGAAAAAATCACTTTTAACAAATGGAGCTGCTTATTTTGCAACATTGAATGGGGAAAAATTAGGGATAAAAGAAGTGAACGGGAACATCGTTCTTTTCGATTCAAAAAATAATACCGCTACCATTATCGCTTCAGATTTTTACCACAAAAACGGCTTTTTTCATATTGTCGACGGGATTATCTTCCCCGCTGGGGAATAAGTTTCGCAGCAAATCCAAAAGTTAAATAAAGATTAAATTACCCGGGAGTGTAAAACCGCACTTTCCGGGTTTCCGTTTATATTCCCATAAACAATAATTTTTAAATCAACTTTTTATGAAAACAATCAAAACATTATCAGCAGTATTATTTTCCGTGGTTTTGTTGGCAGGTTCAAACCTTTCCGCACAATCTACCATGGCAAAAAATGAAAAAACAGTAATGGTGGGTGGAGCCGCGATGTACCCTTCCAAAAACATTGTTGAAAACGCGGTAAACTCAAAAGACCACACCACTTTGGTGGCCGCTGTGAAAGCCGCCGAATTGGTGGAAACACTTCAAACTGCTGGGCCTTTTACAGTTTTTGCACCAACCAACGACGCTTTTGCAAAATTGCCTGCGGGTACCGTTGAAACGCTTGTAAAACCTGAGAACAAAGCAACTTTGCAAGGCATCCTGACCTATCACGTCCTTTCTGGAAAATACAATGCTTCGGATATTGTAATGGCCATTAAAAAAGGAAACGGAAAAGCTACTTTCAAAACAGTAAGTGGTGGAACTTTGACCGCCATGCTTAAAGGTGATAAAGTAATTTTAACTGATGAAAATGGCGGAATGGCAACAGTTACAATTGCTGATGTAAATCAGTCAAACGGTGTAATCCATGTGATTGATAGCGTGGTTTTGCCAAAATAATTTTCTTTGTTTGTTTCCCCAATTAGCTGCAGCAGCCCATATAATGGGCTGCTGTTTTTTTATTGAATAGATATTTTTATCGAAGCACTGCCCCAAAATCCTTTTCAAAACGCTGTTGCAGTTTGCCCATCAGTTTATCGATTTGCGAATCGGTCATCGTTTTGTGCTCATCTTGAATGGTAAAGCTCAAGGCATAGGATTTTTTTCCTTTCGGGAGTTTTTCGCCGGTGTAAACATCAAAAAGTGTCACTTCCTTTAGGAGGTGCCGTTCGGTCTGCAATGCCGCTTTTTGCAATGCTTCAAAGGTTACGGAATCATCCAGCAATAAAGCAAAATCGCGGGTGGCTTTAGGGAATTTCGGGATAGGTTTAAGTTTGAAATTATGGGTTGGTATTTCATTTAAAACCGCATCCCAATTAAAATCCGCGAACAAAACTTCGCTTTCAATACCAAAGTGTTTGGTGATTTTTTTCTGAAGCAGTCCAAATGAAACCAGTTCATTTTTTTTGGTTGAAAGGGAAATGCCTTCGGAAAACAAATCGGTCTTTATTTCATTTTCAACAAAACCTTGAATTCCCAAGCGTTCTAAAAGGGAAATTATTATTCCCTTTCCATAGAAAAAACCGGTTTTTGTTTCGGGCAACGCCCAGTTTTTTTCATTCTTCGAACCAGCAATGACCAATGAAAGATGTTTGCTTTCTTTTCGGAGGCCGGAAAAATTATGATAGGTTTTCCCGAATTCGAAAAGTTTAATGTTTTGTGCCTTCCTGTTATGGTTATACATCAAGGCCTCCAATGCAGAATACAGCATCGATTGGCGCATTACCGATAGTTCTTGGCTTAATGGGTTCAATATTTCCACATTATTTTCGGAAGAAAGTGAAGGAGTAATACTGTTGTATTTTGGGGTGGTAAGGGAATTCCCCATCATTTCGTGAAAGCCCAGTGCCGTAAGTATGGCCCCGGCTTTATTTTGAATTTGATGGTCCTCCACCCTTTGGGTAGTGGAAATGGAAGCGTTCAGTTTTTCGTTGAACTTGATATTGTTATAACCGTAAATTCGCAATATCTCTTCTATTACATCCACTTCGCGCGTAACGTCGTTCCTGTATGCAGGAATAGTCATCCCAATGCCCGTTTCGGTTACATTGTTTATTTTAATTTCAAGGGAAGTGAGGATTTTTTTGATGGTTTCCTTCGGTATTTCTTCCCCAATGAGTTTGGTTGCTTTTTCAAAATTCAAAAAAACCTGATGATCATCAATTTTTTTAGGATAAATATCCACCACATCGCTGCTGATTTCGCCCCCTGCAATTTCCACCATCAAAATGGCTGCATATTTCAGGGCATATTTTGTAATGTTCGGGTCTATGCCCCGCTCAAAACGGAAGGAAGCATCGGTGTTCAAGCCGTGTCGTTTCGCGGTTTTTCGGATGCTTACAGGATTGAAGTAGGCACTTTCCAAAAAGATGCTGTTAGTGGTTTGTGTAATACCACTTTCCATTCCACCAAAAACCCCGGCAAGGCAGATCGGTTTTTCGGCATCACAAATCATCAAATCTTCTTCGTGAAGTTCACGCTCCACGCCATCCAATGTTTTGAATTTAGTGCCCGTGGGCATTGTTTTTACAATTATTTTTCCTCCGGAAACAGCATCAGCATCAAAAGCATGCAAAGGCTGCCCAAGGTCGTGAAGCACGTAATTGGTAATATCTACAATATTGTTCAAAGGAGAAATTCCAATGCTTTTCAAGCGGTTTTGGAGCCAGGCGGGGGAAGGGCCTACTTTTAATTTTGTAATGGAAATACCACAATAGCGTGGCGCCAATGCTGGGTTTTCAACTTTTACATCGAACTTTAAGCTACGGTTGTTTATATGAAAATTACTTTGTGAAGGAGTTATAAATTCCAAGGAAACATTATTCTGTAGTAGCCCTGCACGAAGGTCGCGCGCAACACCCAAATGGCTCATTGCATCGGCGCGGTTTGGAGTTAAGCCAATTTCAAAAACCAAATCATTTTCCACTTTGAATATTTCGGAAACAGCGGTGCCCGGTTTTGTTTTTTTATCCAACACCATTATCCCTTCGTGGCTTTGGCCAAGGCCCAGTTCATCTTCGGCACAAATCATCCCTTCGCTTTTTTCGCCACGGATATTGCCCTTGTTTATAGTAAATGGTTTTTTATCGGCATCAAAAAAAACAGTACCAATGGTGGCTACTGCAACTTTTTGTCCCGCGGCAACATTGGATGCACCGCAAACTATTTGTACGGGTTCGCCATTACCCAAATCCACTTTGGTGATTTTTAAACGATCCGCATTTGGGTGTTGAAAACACTCAAGCACATGGCCAACGATAACGCCTTTTAACCCGCCGGGAATTGATGTAAAAGGATCAATTCCTTCTACTTCGAGGCCGAGATTGGTTAATAGTTCTGCGGTTTTTTCAGCTTCCCAATCGAGATTTAAGAATTGTTTCAGCCAGTTGTATGATATCTTCATTTATAAATTTCTTGACGAAGTGCAAAGATAGTGTTTAGATGGTTTTAGGGAAGGTGGATGTTGAATTTTAATGATTGAAAAAATTCAGCGGAATAATATCAAAAATTAATGGAGAAGAGTGTTGTTTTTACCTCAGTTTTTTGTTGGCAGTAGTTTTTACTCCTTTTTCGTCACTGTGGAATGGAGCATTTCTAATTTCCATCCATTTTCTGTTAAAATTGCGGTCGCACTTTCCAACCAATAAGCTTTTCTAACAATTTTATTATCAATCGAAAATATAGCTTCGTTTTTGTAGGCAATCCACGCCATTCCTTTTGTGACTTTAATTTCAATAAATTCAATTGAATTCACACGATTAGGAATTGGTTTTTTAAGTATAGCATTGTCTAAATAATTTGCAATAGAGTCATTATTCCACACTTCTCCATTTTCCAAAAGCAGAAAATCCTTTGTGTAGTATTTATCGATGTTTTTAGAATTTAATTCATCCCATATTTCGTCAAAAGATTTTATAATTAATTCTTTTAAATCTGATTTATCAGTTTGTATTGCGCTCTGTCCAAATGATATCGTTGTGAAACATATCATCAAAATTATGGTATTAAGTCTTTTCATTTTTTCTTTAATTTACTGCTAACGATCTTGTATAAGAATAGTAGGGCGGAAAAAACGCAACTACCATTCGGATGAACACAAGCCGAATTTTTAAATTTTTCTTATTATCTTTTTTGTTCAATAAGCCAAACTTAAAAATTTGGCGACCTTGCAAAAGTGCCTGAAACATTGGGTTAAGCGACAATTGCCCTATTATATTTATACGTCTTAAGTTTGATTTTCACCTCAGTTCTTTGTTACCCAACGTTTATTATTTCACGTTTCTCCAATTCTCGTTCCAATTCTATTCTTCGCTTTTTATACTTCTGCCTCCTTTATTGAATTTGGCATTTTCTTCATCATATATGAGTTCCGAAATTAGATGACTTAATTCAGAATCAGTTAAGTCAAAAGGGTCTTTTTGATACATGTCCTCACTAAATTTATTGGGATTTAGTTTTTCGTTTTCAATTTCATTGATTCGTTCAACAGGAATTTCGGTACTCACTTCGGTAATTGCAAAGTCGGTTTTCGGTAATTCTGTTTGACCAATGATTTGCAAATACTCACTTAAAATCTGTTTTTCCACAAATACTTTTCCTCCGCCAAATTTATGCCGGTCGGATAAGTCCTTTTTAACTCCAGAAATCCAATATTCTTCTCCAGATAATATGTCCATAAAATTCCCTTGAATTCTTACACTTCCCATTCTCTGAAATGCTTTTCTGTCAAAATATATTGTTTTTCCGCTTTTTGAGAATGAAATAAGTCCAATCCAAGCTGGACCATTTCCAGAAAATCCGCTTTTCAATTCTAAATATTTAACTTCAGTTCGCATTTTTTTTCAAATGCTGGGTTATCACTGTTATCCCGTAAATAGGTCAGGATATGTCAATCTTTTTGTTACCGTTACCCCGTAAAGATTATTCTTTTTTTACGTGATGAATATACCAAAATCCATTTTACTTCCTAACCACCGCCATCAGCGTTCCCACCTCACGAAATATAGTTCCATATATTCCTATACCGCCCCAATTGTGAATAGGTTATTTTAATGGGCAAGTGCTCAGGCTGTGCAAGAGTGGGGTCTTTTTTTAAAACATCGTAAGCGTAACTGCGGGCTATTTTCAAAATTTCGCCGTCTTTTACGATATCTGCTATTCTCAGGTTTAGCACACCGCTTTGCTGGGTGCCCATCATATCTCCCGGGCCGCGCAGTTTTAGGTCGGTTTCAGCAATTTCAAAACCATCGCTTGTTCGGACCATTGTTTCCAAACGGGTTTTGGCATCCGCCGATAGTTTGTGGCCGGTCATCAAAATACAGTAGCTCTGCTCGGCACCACGGCCCACGCGCCCCCGGAGCTGATGCAGTTGCGAAAGCCCGAAGCGTTCCGCGCTTTCCACCACCATTACACTGGCGTTGGGCACGTTTACGCCCACTTCAATTACGGTGGTGGCTACCAAAATTTGTGTTTCGCCTTTAATGAATCGGTTCATTTCAAATTCTTTGGCTGCAGGTTTCATTTTTCCATGCACAATGGAGATTTGATATTGAATTCCCGGGCCATCGGGGGGGAATTCCCGTACGATGCTTTCGTAGCCATCCATCAAATCTTTATAATCCAAAACCTCGCTTTCTTGAATCAATGGATAAACGATATAAATTTGGCGGCCTTTTGCAATTTCATCCTTTAAAAAACGGAAAACTTTCAAGCGGTTTGCATCAAAACGGTGCACGGTTTTTATTTCTTTTCTGCCCGGCGGAAGTTCATCAATTATACTAATATCGAGGTCGCCATAAACGCTCATGGCAAGGGTGCGGGGGATGGGGGTAGCAGTCATCACCAAGACGTGCGGGGGGTATTCATTTTTATGCCATAATTTGCTCCTTTGGGCCACCCCAAAACGATGCTGTTCATCTATAATAGCAAGCCCCAAATTCTTGAATTTTACCCCATCTTCCAACAGCGCATGAGTGCCAATCAGGATGTTTATTTCGCCATTTTCAAGCTTTTCGTGAATTTCTTTTCTTTTTGAAGTTTTAGTTGAGCCTGTAAGTATGTAAATACTGATTTTCAAGTTTTTACATAATTCATTTAAACTGGTATAATGCTGGACTGACAAAATTTCAGTCGGGGCCATAATACAAGCCTGAAAACCGTTGTCAATAGCTATTAACATTGACATTAGCGCCACAATGGTCTTCCCGCTCCCCACATCACCCTGAAGCAAGCGGTTCATTTGTGCATTGTTGCCCAAATCGTTCCTGATTTCTTTGATAACCCGCTTCTGCGCTTCAGTCAATTTGAAGGGCAAATGGTGGTTATAAAAATTCGTAATATTTGCCCCGATATTTTCGAACCGATAGCCCTTTATTTTGCTTTTATGGATGAGGTTTTTAAGGATTAATTGAAGCTGAATGTAGAATAATTCCTCAAACTTTAAACGGTAAATAGCCTTGGCCAAAAGCTCTTGATTTTTCGGAAAATGAATGTTCAAAAGTGCTTCATTTTTTGTCAGCAATTTCAACTGTACTAAAATTGGATTTGAAAGTGTTTCAAAAAATGTGGAGTTCGATTCAATAAAAAGTTGCTGCATCAAACCGTTTATAACCCGATTGGTAATTCCACTATTTGCCAGTTTTTCGGTAGAAGGATACACCGGTTGCATGGCCGAGCGGATGTTTTTTTCGTGCGCGTCCAATAATTCCATTTCGGGATGCGGCATGGAAAAAGTGTTATTAAAGAAAGTTGTTTTTCCGAAAATGATGTACGGCACATTAAGTTTCAGGTTTTCGCGAATCCATTTTTGACCGCGAAACCAAACCAGTTCCATTGTTCCGGTTTCGTCCTGAAAGCTTGCTACCAGTCTTTTTCCCTTTTTTTGTTCAATAGTTTTGATATGGGTTATTTTCCCCAAAATCTGCACCTCGGCATTGGTTTTTTGCAATTGCGAAATTTTGTAATACTGCGTCCGGTCCAAATAACGATTCGGGAAAAGGTTTAGCAAATCCTGAAAGGTGTGGATGCCCAATTCCTTTTTCAGCAGATCTGCCCGGTTTGGGCCAACGCCTTTTAGGTAATCAATGGGTGTTTGCAGGAAATTGGCGTTCATAAAACGAATTTACTAATTCCGAATGAAGTGAAGGAATCCCAGATAAGTATTTCGTAGTTTTGAAAAAATGAGGATTAGCAAACTTTAAAATATGAAGAAATTTTTTCTGGCGATTGCCATTTTACCTAGCTTTTTTGGAAATGCGCAGCAGACTGATGTTGTGGATTTTTTGAAAGTTGAAGCTGAGGTTCAGCCTATTTCTTCAGAACGAAAGATTATTGGATCGGTTTCTTATTCTTTTAAAATATTGAAACAAACCGATTCCATTTACTTAGATGCCATAGCGATGAAATTAAAGGAAATTTCTCCAAATCAAAATATTCTGATTTCAGCTGAACAAAAAAAAATATGGTTCACCGCAAATTTTAAGGCCGGAGAAACTTATACTGTTTCCTTTGAATACGAAGCTTTTCCGAAGCAAACTCTTTATTTTTCCGGGGAACAGATTTGGACACAAGGACAAGGAAAATATACTTCGCATTGGTTGCCGAGCCTCGATGATACAAATGATAAAATTGAGTTTGATTTACAAGTAATTTCCCCGAAAGATAAAACCGTAATCGCAAATGGGAAGTTTTTACAAATGGAAGAAATGCAATGGTGTTTCGATATGAAAGAGCCGATGTCCAGCTATTTGGTGGCTTTTGCAATTGGCGATTTCGAAAGAAAAGAAATGACTTCGAAATCCGGAATTCCAATTGAGTTGTATTATAAACCGAAAGATTCCTTAAAATTTGAGCCAACGTATCGATACACCAAAGAAATATTTGATTTTCTCGAAACTGAAATCGGCATGGCTTATCCGTGGCAAAATTATAAACAAGTACCCGTCCGCGATTTTCTTTATGCCGGGATGGAAAACACCACCCTCACCATTTTTTCGGAAGCCTTTGTGGTGGATTCCCTTGGCTTTGCGGACCGGAATTATGTAAATGTGAATGCGCACGAGTTGGCGCATCAGTGGTTCGGAAACTTGGTTACAGCTACTTCCGTTGAGCACCACTGGCTGCAGGAAGGTTTTTCGACTTATTATGCGCTGTTGGCAGAAAAGGAAATTTTCGGGGAGGATTATTTTTATTGGAAATTGTACAATTCGGCCGAGCAGTTGAAAGCCCTGAGCGATGAAGGAAAAGGGGAATCTATTTTAAACCCGAAGGCAAGTTCGCTCACTTTTTACGAAAAAGGGGCGTGGGCATTGCACATTTTGAAGGAAGAAATAGGGGAGGAAGCTTTTAAAAATGCGGTAAAAAATTACTTGGAAAAGCATAGTTTTAAAAATGTGGACACCGAAGATTTTTTAGCGGAAATACGATTGGCTTCGGGGAAAGATATTTCAAAATGGGAAGCGGATTGGTTGCAACAAAGCGCTTTTCAATCGGAACAAGCATATCAATCTTTGCTGAAATCTGAATTTATCAATAAATATTTTGAAGTTTCGGCTTTACGCACTTTGCCGTTGGCGGATAAAAAACTACAGCTTAAAATCGCGCTAACTTTTCCGAACGATTTTATTGGGCAGGAAGCCGTTTTTCAATTGATGGAAAAACCGTTTGCCGAAACTATTTCGCTATATAAAAACGGGTTTGAGAGCAAAAACCTTTTTGTGCGACAGGCCATCGCGCTTTCTTTGAATCAAATTCCAACGGAATTGCAACCGGAGTACGAAAGTTTGCTGAAAGATGATTCCTATGTTACGAGGGAAGCGGCTTTGTATAATTTGTGGGTAAATTTCCCCGAAAAACGAGCCGAATATCTTAACCAAACCGAAGGTGTCATTGGCTTTCAAGATAAAAATGTAAGGCAATTATGGCTTGCACTTTCATTTTTGACGGAGGGTTATAAAACAAAGGAAAAGGAAATTTTTACCCAGGAATTAAAAAGTTACTCCGGGCAAGAATACAGTTTCGAGATCCGTGAAAAAGCTTTTGGGTATATAAACGAACTCCAACTTTGGGACGACAACACGTTGAAAAACCTTATAGAATCCGGGATTCACCATACTTGGCAATTTTCAAAATATTCTAAAGAGCTGTTATTGGAAGTTTTGAAAAACCCGGTTTATTCCCAAAAAATGGAAGTTGTAAGAAATAAACTTTCCGTAAAGGCATTGACATATTTGGATTCAGTGCTAAAAAAATAAATCCTTAAAACATCTCGCTCACTTCTTTCTTTACATAGGTCATTGCTTTTTGCGAAGGGGTGACCTCTTCCATAAAATTTTGTAATAACCATTCCCGCATTTTATCTACCGAAGTGTCTTTTTCGTGCATGGCGCCTTGGCGGATAATGTGGATGGTGGCGTTTTTGGCCGCTTTTATCAAGTTCCAGCATTCGGGCGAAATGTAGATTTGCTGGGTTAGGTTGTGCTCATATTCCTGTTCGATGGTTCGGATAAGCAGGTTTTCATAATCATCAATATTTTCAGAATAAGGTTTTACGCGTATTAAAAGTTTGTTTGGGTCTATCCTTTCCAAAAACAAAGTAATGCGCTCGTAGGCTTGCAAACGCGTTGGTAGCATTTGATTTTGGGCTTCTTTTTGAACGAGATAACGCCTACGTCCTTCTTCACTGGCGGTATGCCCTTTAAAAAAATAATAGGCCACAAGGCCCACGATAATGGCGGGCAATAAATAGGCTACATAACTTAATATTTGAATGAATTCTTCTTCCATGGAGTTTTAAATATGGCAACAAACATAACTTGTTTTTAAAAGGTTTACAAATCCAAAATTATACTTTCACCCACTTAATACCGCACCTCGTCTTTCTTCTTCATTTCCTTCACTTCTTTCTTGGCTTCTTTTTCATGGAAATTTCCCCCCAAGTAAGGGCAATCCATCATTTCCTTTACACCATTGAAGGGCACGGGTTCTTTTAAATACATAAACGAATTTGCCATGGTTTGTATCAAGTTTTTATCGCCCACGGTAAGATCCACATCGTCCATGGTAAATTGGCACGGATGCTCGTAACCACAAGCGTGTGTCATTTCCAAGAGTTCTTTACTGAAATTTTTAAAATAGAAATGTGCCCGTACGGATTTGTCTTCAATATTAATCCCCCGTTGCAGCCACTTGTTCTGTGTGGCCACCCCGCTGGGGCATTTGTTGGTGTGGCATTGCTGGGCTTGTATACAACCTACTGCCATCATTGCTTCTCGGGCCACGTTTATCAAATCGGCCCCCATTGAAAGTGCCATTACAGCCCGGGCGGGAAAGCCCAATTTACCGCTGCCGATGAACACCACCCGCTCGCAAAGGTCGTGCTTCTTGAAAATTTTATAAACCTCGGCAAAAGCGTAGAGCCAGGGCAGGGCCATGTGGTCCATAAAACTGGGAGGAGCTGCGCCAGTGCCACCTTCGCCACCGTCAATAGTTATAAAATCGGGACCTCTCCCAGTTTCCTTCATTATTAAGGCAAGTTTTTCCCAATCGTCAAGCTTGCCCACTGCAGCTTTTATACCTACCGGCAGGCCGGTAGCTTCAGCGATTTTTTCTACGAATTCCATTAGCCCTTCAACACCATTAAAGGCCGAATGGTCTGGGGGAGAAAGCACATCTTTCCCCAAGGGAACGTGACGTATCTCCGCGATTTCCGGTGTAATTTTTTGAGCGGGCAATATTCCGCCTTTTCCAGGTTTCGCACCTTGGGAAAGTTTTATTTCTATGGCACGTACCTGTGGATTTGTTGTAACCAGCGTCACCAGTTTTTCCATCGAAAACCCTCCGCTCTCATCGCGTACCCCAAAATAGCCGGTACCAAAATGAAAAACCACATCACTGCCCGTTTTATGGTAGGGCGAAAGTCCCCCTTCGCCCGTATTGTGATAGGCATATGCAAGCCCACAACCCCGATTTAAAGCTTCTGTGGCACGGGCCGAAAGGGAACCAAAGCTCATTGCGGAAACATTGATAATTGAGGCCGGACGGTAAGGCCTGCGGCGTTTGTTATATGAACCCATCACTTTCGCGCAAGGTAAAAAATAAGGGTTTTTGAAGTTTGGATGGCCTTTTTCAACTTTATAGGGCAACATGGCATTGTTGATGAAAATATAGTTGGGCTCATAAATATCTCGGTCCGTGCCAAAGCCCTCGTAGTTGTTCTCGTTCTTGGCCGAAGCATAAATCCAGCTTCTTTCAATGCGGTTAAATGGAAGTTCCTCACGGTTGTTGGCCACAATATACTGCCGGATTTCCGGGCCAATGCTTTCTATCATGTACCTTAAATGCCCAATAACGGGGAAGTTATGGCTAACGGTATGCCTTTTATTGAAGAAAATGTCGCGGACGGCAACAAGCAGCAGTGCAAAAATGACCCATGCCCACCAGGGGATATTTGAAATGAAATCGAAGAATGCATCCATTCAGTAGTTTTTTGTGGTGAATAATATATTAATTCTTCACTTCTTCCTTTAAACTTTTACAGGCTAAAGATATTTATTTTAATTGAAGCCAAAAGCCAAGGTTTTGTTTATAATTTATAATGGAACCGACAGGGATTTTATATGAATTTCAGTATTTTCACCACCAGTTTTTTTCTTCCAAAATACTCTTAAAAATTGCAGGAATATCTCGATCAACTCAATGAAGCCCAGCGCGCGCCCGTTTTACAAAAAGACGGAGCCATGATCGTGATTGCGGGCGCAGGCTCCGGGAAAACGCGGGTGCTTACCTACCGCATTGCTTATTTGATGTCTCAGGGCGTAGACCCGTTCAATATTTTGGCGCTCACGTTTACCAACAAAGCTGCCCGGGAAATGAAGAAACGTATTTCGCAGATTGTGGGCGCCAGCGAAGGGAA
Organism: Flavobacteriales bacterium; assembly: GCA_038326725.1. Lineage (GTDB taxonomy): Bacteria > Bacteroidota > Bacteroidia > Flavobacteriales > Flavobacteriaceae > JBBQKI01. The sequence goes on along the minus strand of JBBQKI010000013.1, from coordinate 19,669 downwards.
AAACCTTTGGATGGGCACTTTCCACAGCATCTTTGCGAAAATACTTCGTTTTGAGGCCGACAAATTGGGTTACCCTTCTAACTTCACCATTTACGATACCCAAGATTCGCAAAGCGTGATCCGGGCCGTTATTAAAGAGATGAATTTGGACAAGGATATTTATAAGTACAAACAGGTTTATTCGCGCATTTCTTCCTATAAAAATAGTTTGATCACCGTTAAGGCATATTTCAACAATCCCGATTTGATGGAAGCGGACGCGATGGCGAAAATGCCGCGTTTGGGCGACATTTATAAGTCTTACGTTGAAAAATGTTTTAAGGCAGGAGCGATGGATTTTGACGATTTGCTTTTAAAAACTAATGAACTTTTAACACGTTTTCCCGATGTTTTGGCGAAGTATCAAAACCGTTTTCGTTACATTTTGGTGGACGAGTACCAAGATACCAACCACAGTCAATATTTGATAGTGCGAGCGCTTTCGGATAGGTTTCAGAATATTTGCGTAGTGGGTGACGATGCGCAGAGCATTTATGCCTTTCGGGGGGCTAACATCAATAATATCCTCAATTTTCAGAAAGATTATGAAGAAGTAAAAGTTTTCCGGCTGGAGCAGAATTACCGCTCTACCAAAAACATTGTAAATGCCGCAAACAGCATTATTGAAAAGAACAAAACCAAGTTGGAAAAAGTGGTTTGGACCGCCAATGATGAAGGAACAAAAATAAAGGTAAACAGAACAATGACCGATGGCGACGAGGGCCGTTTTGTGGCGAGTTCCATTTTTGAGAACAAAATGGAGTGTCAAATGAAGGATAATGATTTTGCTGTTTTGTACCGAACCAACGCCCAAAGCCGAGCCATTGAAGATGCCTTACGAAAGAAGGACATCCCGTACCGTATATATGGCGGGCTAAGTTTTTACCAACGAAAAGAAATAAAGGATATTTTGGCTTATCTGCGGTTGGTTTTAAATCCAAAAGATGAAGAAGCATTAAAGCGGGTAATCAATTATCCCGCACGTGGAATTGGGGAAACTACCATTGAAAGGATTGTGGTTGCTGCAAACCATTACAACAGATCGATGTTCGAAGTGATGCAGCACTTGGACAAGATTGATTTAAAAATGAACAGCGGCACCAAAAACAAGCTGCAGGATTTTGTAACAATGATCCAAAGTTTTCAGATCGTAAACGAAGGTTTCGATGCGTTTCAAATTACAGAGCATGTGGCAAAAAAAACGGGATTGATACAGGAACTTAAAAAAGACGCTACGCCCGAAGGCATTGCCCGTATCGAAAACATCGAAGAACTGCTGAACGGGATGCGCGATTTTGTGGAAGGCCAAAAGGAAATTGCCGACACCACAGGCTCATTGGCCGAATTTATGGAAGACGTTGCGTTGGCCACAGATTTGGACAACGACAAAGGGAATGATGACCGGGTAGCATTAATGACGGTGCATTTGGCAAAGGGTTTGGAATTCCCCTACGTTTATATAGTGGGGATGGAAGAAGACCTTTTCCCGAGTGCCATGAACATGAATTCTCGCAGCGAATTGGAAGAGGAACGCCGTTTGTTTTATGTAGCCGTAACTAGGGCGGAAAAGCAGGCATATTTAACCTATACCCAATCACGCTACCGTTGGGGGAAACTGATAGATGCAGAACCCAGCCGTTTTATTGAGGAAATAGATGAAAACTATCTCGAATATTTGACGCCCATTACCGAACACCGCTACAAACCATTGTTGGATGCCGATATTTTTGATGAAGTGGATCACAGCAAATTGCGTTTACGAAAACCAATTGCCGGTAATTCCCCGCTCGGGCCATCCGAAGAACAGTTGCGAAAATTGCGAAGACTAAAACCCGTGGTGAGCAATGCAGATAAAAATTTCAATGCAAAAGATGCCAAGTTGGAAGTGGGCACTTTGGTGGAGCATATCCGTTTTGGGAAAGGAAACATAAAAAGCATTGAAGGTGCTGGGGCAGACACCAAGGCTGAAATAGATTTTGAAAATGGGGGGCTTAAAAAATTATTACTCCGTTTTGCAAAATTAAAGGTGCTTTCATAAAATTTCCAAATGCAAATCTATAAAAGCAGAAATCTGTGCTTTTAAATCTTCTACATTTTCAATGCTCCAATCATCACCGTGTCCGCCTTCATAAACCGTAAAATTATGGTCCACTCCTGCAATATTCAAACTGCTGTTCAATGTTTCACCGTTGGACAAAGGGACGAGAGGGTCTTGATCCCCATAAAACATAATGGTTGGGCTGCTGTCAGGAGTAACCTGCAGGGCGGGGCTTACCACTTCGGCATAATTCGTTCCCGGGGGATATGCATCTTCATTTACCAGCAAGCTCAATAAAATAGAAAAATTGGGGTCTTCGGAATAGAAGGGATCGGTAAAATCCGTTGGGCCTACAATGTCCACCACCAGTTTTACCTGATCGTCCGTATCGTAAACATAATCGTATTGAAGCGAAATATGTGCACCCGCACTAGCGCCTATCAACCCGAATTCAGGAAGGATCTGCAAATCTTCCTTTTCATCCGTAAGTTTATTTATCACAGCATTTAGGTCCAAAAACTGGTTGGGAAAAGCGGGAATGTCGAATGTTGCTAGTACATAATTGATGTTCACGATGGCGTGATCCGGGTGTTCTGCTTTTAGAATGGGAATCAAATAACCCATATCGGCCTTATCGCCGCCGCTCCAGCCGCCGCCGTGCACTAAAATAATAGTCTTTGTTTTGGACGAACTGCGGTTTGCGGGCAAATAAATGTCATAAACCTGTTGAGGGTTGCTGCCATAGGAAACGTTCATGAAAATTTCTTCTGCGAGGGGTTCATCGGAAGGATTGCTTTCATCGGAATTGCAGGAAATATTCGTGAATTGGATAATAAACGAACAAAATAAAAGAAGCAGTGGGGTTTTCATAAATAGAAAATGGTTTCCCCCTAAACGCTCAAAAATAGTTTTTATGTTAAGAAATTGAAATGAATATGTTTTTCTTAAATAAATCGGGTAATTTTAGAGTCAATACTACAGAAAGATTATGGCCGAATTCATAAAAATCTACGAAGAAAACCCCAACCCCAAAGAAATAAAACGGGTGGTTGAAATCATCCGGAAAGGGGGATTGGTGATTTATCCCAGTGATACCGTTTATGCCTTGGGCTGCGATATAAAGAATACCCGGGCTTTGGAAAAACTGGCGCAAATAAAGGGGGTTAAACTGGAAAAGGCGAACTTTTCCTTTGTTTGTGAAGATTTGAGCAATCTTTCCGATTATGTCCGCCAATTGGATTCGGCAACTTTTAAAATTCTTAAACGGGCCTTGCCCGGGCCATATACTTTTATATTGCCGGGCAACAATAATTTACCCACCGTTTTTAAAAAGAAAAAAGAGGTGGGCATCCGAGTGCCGGACAATGCCATTGCCATTGCCATTATCCACGAATTGGGAAACCCCATTGTTTCCACCTCCATTCACGATGAAGATGAAGTAATTGAATACACCACCGATCCGGAACTTATTTTTGAAAAATGGCAAGGGAAAGTTGATGTTGTAATAGATGGCGGCTACGGCGGGAACGTTGCTTCCACGGTCATCGATCTAACGGGCGATGAACCTGTAGTGGTCCGTGAAGGGAAAGGAGAGTTGATTTTTTAGGCTGTTTTCCTAAAATTATATAGGCGTTTCCTCGGTCATTTTTGAAATCCTTCGCGCTTTTTTTACCTCCATTTTTTTTAGTAGCCACTCCGGATAGTCCGTGCTGTCTTCCGCTTCAAAAATGCGGATGCTTTGTGATGGGTCGCTTTTGAGCAAGTTCGATGGTTCCGTTTTCAAAATGAGCGCGGCCGTATTCACTCCGGAATAACTGGCGCCCGCTACCCCGTGGGAATGTATGCTGGCACCACACAAGTAAAGGTTTTCAATGGCACTTTTGGATTTAAAGGCAAATGGACCAATCTGCATTAAATTTTTTTCGGTCCCGTAAACGTTACCGTCGGTAGAATTTATGTAGAATTGATTGGTAATGGGAGTTCCAAGTTCCTGATGCACAATGTTAGCACTAATCCCGGGTATGTTTTTTTCGAGTGAGTTCAACAATTTTTGGGTGATACGTTCTTTAAAATGCAAATATTTTTCGGAGCGTTCCGGGTCTTCGTTTTCAAATTCTTTAAAAGACTCATAATTAATATAGGTAATCGCTTCAATAGTATGATGCTTCCCATCAAAGCCTGCGGGATCTTTTAAGGTTGTACAGCTTACGAAAATCCCAGGGAATTCTTCGCCGTGAAGGATGTTGCTCTTCATCATATTTTCAAATTGAAGGTCGATATCACCTTCGGGCATCAGCCAAATATTTCCGGAATCCATTCCCGCGCTTCTCAAATCCATTGCCACGGTTAGAAATAACATAATGGAGGTGCAGGAATATTTTGTTTTTGCCAATTTTTTCAGCAAATTATTCGACAAGTTTTCTTTCCCGATGAGGTTGAGGTATGTTTGGGCGGGATCGGTGTTTGAAATTATATTTTTGGCAAAAAGTTTTCCCCCATTTTCCAATTCCACTCCCACTGCAAGTTTATTTTTGGCACCCTCCAAAATAATGCGCTTCACTTTTGTGCTGGTCCTAACTTCACCGTTTTGTTTTTTTATGGCATTGGTCATCGCTTTTACGATAGCGCCTCCGCCACCCATGGGGTAATAGCCTCCGGTAAAATAATGGCTCATTACGGCACAATGCAATGGAAAACTTGCCCTTGCAGGCGGCAGGCCGTGATCACCGAACTGAATGTTGAGGATGTTTTTGAGTATCGGGTCTTTTATATGCCAACCTATCACTTTCTTTAAATTGAACAGCGCATATTTACCCATATCTTTTGTGCGGAACGGAATGGTAACATGGCCCCAAAACCCTTTTACGGTTGGCATCAATTGTAGTTGGTCGCTTACCCTCTTCACCAAATCGAGGTATTTTTTTATGTTCTTTTTCTCCTTGGGAAATTTTTCGGAAAGTGAGGAAACCAATTCGTCAAAATCGGCAGGATAGTCGAAGCGTTCATCGCCTAACCTGCAGTGTTCATATCCTTTTGGGTTCATCTTGAAAAAAACCATATCATTCGCGATGCCCAAACCTTCATAAAGCATGCTAGTAGATTCCCCTTTTTTCAACAAGCCCACATAATGGACGCCGGGCGTAAACCTAAAGCCGTTGAGGTAAAAACTATGGCACCACCCGCCAGGCACATCGTGTTGTTCAAGAACAAGGACCTTTTGCCCTGCTCGCGAAAGGCAAATTGCCGCTGAAAGCCCGCCCGCGCCGGAGCCTATGATGATGGTATCGAAGGAATGCTCTTCCATTTTTAATTTTAAGGATGAAAGATAGTATTATAAATCCCTTTTTTGTTAAAATTTTAAAATAAAAAAACCCGCTCCAACTTAAAGTTGGAGCGGGTCTTAAAATGATATTATTAAATTATTCTTTAGCCAAAGCTTTCATTTCTTTTTCGATCATATCGTAAAACTGATCGATTTTTGGCAATACGATAATTCGGGTACGCCTGTTGGTGGCCCTGTTCTCGGCTGAATTATTATCAACCAAAGGCACATAGTGGCTACGGCCGGCAGCTATAAGTTTATTTGGGTTAACACCTAAACCTTCCAAGGCGCGTACAATTGCAGTTGCCCTTTTTACGCTGAGATCCCAATTGTCCAAAAGAACTCCGCTTCGGTAAGGTACGTTATCGGTATGGCCTTCAACCATACATTCAAAATCAGGTTTGCCTTTTACAACTGTGGCAACTTTGCCCAATACTTCATTTGCCCGAGTACTTATTTCGTAGCTTCCGCTCTTGAATAATAATTTATCAGCAATGGAAATAAACACCACCCCTTTTTCAACATTAATTTCGATGTCCGGATCATTTATGCCCACTTCACGTTTTAAGCTGGTAACCAAAGCTAAGGTAACACTGTCTTTTTTGGTCAAAGCATCTTGTAAACGGGATATTTTCAAATCTTTTTCTTTTAAACTTTCCAAAGATTTTTCAAGATTGGTTGCCCCTTTTGAGGTAAGCATCGTTAAATCTTTAGAACTTTGAATAAGATCTTCGTTGGTTTTTTTCATATCGGCCAAACGCTCTTCAAGAGATTTTGCCCTTGCGGATGCTGCTGCGCTTGCGGTTAAGCATTCGTTAAGCTTTACGGTACAGGAGTTTAGTAAATCCTGAGAGGTCTTGTAATCTGCTTCCAATGCTGCATATTTTTTCTGCGAGACGCAAGAAGAAAATAAAATTGCAGTAAAAGTCATTAAAATCAATACTCTTTTCATAATTTTTATATTTAGATTAGTTGTTAATTTTAGTATTTAGGTTAGTTTTCAATTAAGGTTCAAAATTATTAAATGCAAAAGCACTTAAAGGGTGATTAACATTTTTTTAGGGATTAAATTTTCTTAAAAAATCCTTTTTCCCATTATAAAATATTGCCAAACAATAGATTGCGTTTCAGCATATTTTAATTTTGAAGAAAACCGTTTTCTTTTTTCCAAGAATTTCGGAATCAGAATATAAAAATTTAAATGCGCCCTAAAAATGGCCACAGCATGTTTTGGTTTTCCTTTTAATAAAAATTGCATCGCTGCAATTGCGTCCATCAACAATCTTGCCAAAATTATGAAGTAGACATGGACACCTTTCACGTTTTTAAGTAAAAGCAAAAGCGTATTGCGGAAATTGAAGAATGTTTTTTTCGGGTTTACAGAACTTAATGTAGCCCCGCCTAAATGATATATTTTGGAAGTGCCAACATACTTTATAATCCCACCATTGGCCTGTAACCGCCAACAAAGGTCAATTTCTTCCTGATGGGTGAAAAAATCTTCATCAAACCCCCCTGCTTCCCAAAACGCATTTTTTTTGACGAACAAACAAGCGCCGGTAGCCCAAAAAATGGGAATTACGTCATTGTATTGACCATTATTTTTTTCGATTGAATCGAAAATGCGCCCCCGGCAATACGGATATCCCAAAGTATCAATGAAACCGCCCGCCGCCCCGGCATATTCAAAATACTCCCTATTGATATAGTCCAAAATTTTGGGTTGGCCAGCAACAAGTTTTTCATCATTAATGAATTCTGAAATTACTGGGGAAAGCCAATTTTCGGTTACTTCCACATCGTTGTTCAGCAAAACGAAAATTTCCTCGGACAAGTTTTTCAACGCCTCGTTATAGCCTTTGGCATAACCGCCATTTGAGAAATTTTGTATAATTGTAACCTCCGAAAAATTATTTTTCAAAAACAAAACCGAATCATCCGTCGAAGCATTATCCGCCACATAAACGGTAGCTTCGCCACGGGAAAAAGCCACCACGGAGGGCAGGAATTTTTCAAGCAATTCCTTTCCGTTCCAATTAAGGATGACCACAGCAGTTCTCATTTCTTTATTTGGTGAGTTAGTTCTGTTAGGTTGTTTTAAAATTATTAACTTCTTGATTCTTGTTTTTTACTTGTTTATTCTTTTTTTAAAAAAGGGATTTGTTCTAAAAAAACATAGCACTGATTTTCAAAATCCATTTGGCAATAATAATGTTCCAAGCCGTTGGTCACCATCAAATAATCTGATTTTAAAACTAAATTATAGCGCGCTATTTGGTCAAAAGTAAGTTGGTTGATTTGCACTTTCGGGGCCTTGCATTCCACGATTATACGGATGCTACCGTCTTTGTTGAAAACCACGATGTCATAGCGTTTTATTGTGCCGTGAAGGTCAAGTTTTTTTTCCACATTAATAAGTGAGGTTGGATATTTCATTTCCAAAAGCAAATAGCGGACGGTGTGCTGCCGAACCCATTCCTCTGGGGTGAGAATGACAAATCTTTTCCTGATTTCATCAAAAATCAATGTTTTGTTTTTGTTACTTTTGAAACGGAACTGATAGTTCGGGAAATTGAGCGGTTGCATGGCGCAATTTAAGGACAAAGAATCAAGTAGCAAGAAGCAAGGAGAATGAACCAAGAAAAAAACTTAGTGCGATTTGACATAGGTTGAAAATATAAAGCTCCAAATCACAAATTCCAAATTCCAAAATCGTACATCGAAAATCGTCAATCGTACATCGTAAATCCAAAATAACAATGCCTTTAGATAAAGTAAAATCCATCTTGAATGATATAAAAAAAGGAGCTATTAAACCCGTGTATTTTTTGATGGGGGAGGAGCCTTATTATATTGACGGCATTTCGAATTTCATTGAAAATAACATACTTTCCGAAGAAGAAAAAGGCTTTAACCAAATGGTGCTTTATGGCCGCGATGTTATTATTGAGGATATTATTGGCCACGCCAAGCGTTATCCGATGATGGCGGAAAGACAAGTGATTATTATAAAGGAAGCACAGGAACTTACCCGCACCATCGAAAATTTGGTGGCTTATGTTGAAAACCCACAACCCACCACGGTCTTGGTTTTTTGCTATAAATATAAAACCCTCGACAAGCGTAAAAAACTGGCCAAAACCATTGAAAAACACGGGGTGCTTTTTGAAAGTAAAAAACTTTACGATAATCAAATCCCCGACTGGATAAAGCGGGTGCTCGCTGGAAAAGGATATACCATTACGCCCAAAGCCGCACTAATGTTGGTGGAATTTCTGGGCAACGATTTGGGCAAAGTGAACAATGAACTGGAAAAACTGCAACTTATACTAAAACCTGGCGAGCAGATAACGCCCCAACATATAGAAGAAAATATTGGCATCAGCAAGGATTTCAATAATTTTGAACTTCAGAACGCCATTGGGGAAAGGGACTTCAAAAAGGCTTTTGCCATAGTGCAGTACTTCTCGCAAAACCCAAAAAACAATCCGCTGGTGATGACTTTGGCGCTCTTATACGGTTTTTTTTCGAGGCTATTAAAATATCACGCCTTGGACGATAAATCGCAAGCCGCGAAGACCTTGGGGATAAACCCTTTTTTTATAAAGGATTACCAATTGGCTGCCCGAAATTACCCCATGAAAAAAGTGAGCGCAGCAATTTCCGGCATACGGGAAATAGATATGAAAAGCAAGGGCGTGGGTGCTTCTAACCTCTCGCAGGGCGATTTGCTGAAGGAACTTCTGATAAAGGTTTTTAATTAATTTCGATATTCATATTCCGATGTACTATTTAGCATATAAGACGTAGGACTTATGATTAAATACTTGCAACCCAGCATTAGCAACCCCTCTTGATGAATATGAGGAAGGCGGCAACCTGTAATCTCACCAATCCTAATAACATTCCCTTTACTCTTTCTTAAAATTCGTCCCAACTCTTTCCTTTTTCCATCACCATTCTTCATTTTAATTTAATCCACAGCTAAAATTCACGATACACGGGCCTGGTACTTTAGCGGAAATTTTAAAACCAAAAAATAGATTATGAAAAAAATTATGTTTTTGACAGCCCTGTTAATCAGTGCTACAGTATTTTCACAAGGTTTGGGCCAAATGGCCTTTACTGCTTTTAATGCCGATGGCCCTTCATTGGAACTTTTGAACCCCAACGGCGATTTTAACGACGGTTTAAATTGGGGCCCGGCCAGCAACTTGGTTGGGCAATCTGAAGGGTTAGACGTCTTCGCTTCCCCCGGAACTTATACACCCGTAACCAACATTGTGCCTGTTATTTTTTTTGATGAATCATACATCAGCGTGAACGAAGCTGATGGGACTGCTACTTTATCAGTATCCATTTCGGAACTCCCTGCAACAGATGCCACGGTTTTGGTTTCAATTTTATCCGACGAAAGCAGTGCGGTTGCCGGTGAAAATTTTGAGTATTCCAACGAAACCCTAACATTTACGACCACTGGATCATTGACACAGGAAATCACTATTATCATCCCGAATAACAGCAATGCTTCGCCGGATACTTTGCTCGCATTGCAACTTGAAAATTCTGTAAATGCCGATCTTGGAAATACAACAGTTTCCGTTGTGTATATTTTGGATGATGAGTTGCACGCTACCACTGCTGCAAACACATTAGGTGTTGCTTTCGGAGCAAGTTATGAAATCGAAGGCAACACGCCCGGCTCCGAAATTGTTGCCCACGATCCAGAAACCGAAAGGCTTTTTGTGATGAACAGTTCGAATGCCCTAATCGAAATTTTGGATTTTAGCGATCCATTAAACATTGAGTCCATTTCTTCAATTGATTTAACCCCTTACGGAGTTGCCGGAACCAGCGTTGCATATAAAAACGGGACAGTGGCTGCCACCGCAATCCCGACTGCCGTGGATGGAAATGGTATTATCGTTTTTATGGACACGGACGGCGTGGTCTTGAATACGCTGGAAGTGGGTGCCTTGCCCGATATGATCACTTTTTCTCCCGATGGGAATTCATTATTGGTTGCCAATGAAGGGCAGCCGAATTCTGATTACACTGTTGACCCGGAAGGAACTGTTTCCATTATCAATTTAACAGGCGGTATCGCAAACCTTACACAGGCCGATGTCATCAATTTGAATTTCAATACATACGATTCACAGATACAAGCTTTGCGGGAAAGCGGTATCCGTATTTTTGGCCCCGGAGCCACGGTTTCACAGGATTTTGAACCGGAATACATCACCATTTCAGAAGATTCGCAAACTGCGTGGGTAACTTTGCAAGAAAACAATGCCGTTGCGGTGATCGATCTTTCAATTCCTGAAATAACAGATGTTTTACCATTAGGCTTAAAAGACCATTCGTTATCAGAAAATGCATTGGATACTTCCAATGAGCAGGATTTTATTTTTATGGCAAATTGGCCAATCAAAGGGATGTATTTGCCCGATGCCATCGCCAACTATAGCGTGAACGGGACTACCTACTTTGTAACGGCAAATGAAGGCGATGCGCGTGAATATGATGCTTTTGAGGAAGAAGTGAAGATTGGGGACATTGTTTTGGATCCCACTGTTTTCCCAAATCAGGAATTTTTACAACGCGATGAAAATCTTGGAAAGATAAATATGACTTCAGAAGACGGCGATTTGGATGGTGATGGCGACTTTGATGAAATCCACGTTTTTGGCGGGCGTTCTTTCAGTATTTTCAATGGCACCACCGGGGATTTGGTATATGACAGCGGTTCTGATTTTGAACGCATCATTGAAGAAGACCCTATTTACAGCGCCATTTTCAACACCACCAATGATGAAAACGAATTGAAAAACCGAAGTGACAACAAAGGCCCAGAGCCGGAAGCGGTCATCATTGAAGAAATTGGCGGCGAGTTCTATGCCTTTGTGGCTTTGGAACGGGTTGGCGGGTTTATGGTGTACAATGTAAGCGACCCTGCGGCTCCCATCTTTGAAGGCTATTTCAACAACCGGAGCACCGATCCTGGCTCAGACATAGTTGGCGACCTTGCCCCTGAAAGCTTAGTTTATGTTTCCCCAGAAAATAATGCGGAGGAGAAAGGCCTTTTGGTTATTGCCAATGAAGTGAGCTCGACAATCAGCGTTTATGTATTTGACAATGTAATCCTTTCAACCCCAGGTTTTGATGCTTCTTCGGAAGCATTTGTGGTTTTTCCGAACCCTGTTTATGGCGAATTTGCTTTCTTCAAAAAACCCACCGGTTTTGTGTTGTTCGATATGCAGGGACGCAAGATTGGCGAAGCAAAAAATGCTACACACATCAACGTAGGTTCACTGGCTACGGGAACTTATATTGTAAAAAACGATGAAGGCAATACCCAAAAACTCATTGTAAGATAGTTTTTTTCTATTTATTTAAATTGGCACCCGTCCCAAATTGATTTTTGGGGCGGGTTTTTATTTTAAGTCTAAAGCAAAATTACGGCGACATCTTCACCACCCTTGGACAGTTTGAATGTAAAAGCCCAAACTGATTTGAACAAGTTTTTATTTTAAACGTATTTTTACCCTTCCAACAAAGAAAGGGAATGACAAAAACACAAATCTGGATTTCCGCAGCCCGCTTGCGTACCTTGCCACTTTCAGTTTCAGGAATAATCACCGGGAGTGCCACCGCAATGGGGACAGGGTCTTTTTCAATTTGGGTTTTTTTGCTGGCTTTGGCCACTACTTTGGGGTTTCAGGTGCTTTCCAATTTTGCAAATGATTATGGCGATGGCATCAAAGGCACCGATAACCGGGAACGCATTGGTCCGCCACGCGCGATGCAAAGCGGCCTGCTAACAGCTGGCCAACTGAAAAAAGGGATTTTCGTTACCGCTGTCCTCACGTTAGTCCTTTCGTGCTTACTGATTTATGTAGCTTTTAAAAAAGAAAATTTTGCGCTGTCTTTCATCTTTTTCCTATTAGGCATAGCGGCCATAGTTTCGGCGGTAACCTACACCGTGGGTAAAAGGGCTTACGGTTACCGGGCGTTGGGCGATTTATTCGTATTTATTTTCTTCGGACTGGTGGGGGTAATGGGAAGTTTTTTTCTGTACACCCAAACTTTGAAAGGTCCTGTTTTTCTTTTGGCAATTACCATCGGGTTCTTGAGCGCGGCGGTATTAAACCTTAACAATATGAGAGACAGAGCGGCAGATGCCAATGCATACAAAAATACATTGGTCGTGGTTTTGGGCGAAGCGAATGCGAAGAAGTATCATTACCTGCTTGTGGGCTTGGCTTTTTTGTCTGCAGCGGTTTTTATTTTTTCGCATTCCCAAGACTTTTTTGATTTGGTTCCCATGGTCGCTTTTGTGCCATTGGGCTTTCACTTAATGATCGTTTATAAAAACACCGCCCCGGCTTTGTTGGACCCTGAACTGAAGAAAGTAGCTTTAAGCACGTTTTTATTTTCAATTCTATTTTTTGCCTCACAATTCTTTTAAGGTATATTTAAAGGTCGATAAGTTTAAGAATTAAGAATTAAGAAGTAAGAAGTAAAAAGTAAAAAGTAAAAAGTAAAAATTAAAAAGTAACAATCAAGAATCATAAAATAATTATTCATGAAAATCACATTTTACGGTCAAAACTGCCTATCCATTGAAATAGCAGGGAAAACGATTTTGGTGGATCCGTTCATTTCGGGTAATGATTTGGCAAAGGACAAAGTCGATATCTATTCGCTAAAGGCTGATTATATACTCCTTACCCACGCGCACAACGATCATACCTTGGATGCGGAAGCCATTGCTAATAACACTGGAGCGGTTATCGTTAGTAATTTCGAGATTTCAGAACATTATGAGGCCGAAGGCATTGGAGTGCATGCCATGAACCATGGTGGCAGTTGGAAGTTCCCTTTCGGCAAAGTGAAATATGTGAATGCCATACACACCAGCTCTTTCCCTGATGGCAGTTACGGCGGACAGCCGGGCGGATTTGTAATTGAAGGCGAGCATAAAAACATTTACATAGCAGGCGATACGGCCTTAACGATGGACATGAAACTAATCCCGATGCAGACCAAACTGGATTTGGCTATTTTACCGATTGGTGACAATTATACTATGGGCATTGATGATGCCATTATTGCGAGTGATTTTGTGCAGTGCGATAAGGTTTTGGGAGTCCATTTCAACACTTTTCCTGAAATTGAGATCGATCAAGAAGAGGCCAAACGGAAATTCTATAATGCTGGGAAGGATTTGATGTTGTTGGAAATTGGAGATTCTATAGAAATTTAGATTTTTGGATTATTAGATTTTAGTAGTTGGGACATCAAACTAATTTAGATGCATAGATTTAAGGATTTGGAGATTTGGAAGTTAGGAAGGATTTTTTGTAAAGACAATTATGAAAGAACTGCTTCATTTCCGGATATTGAAAAATTTGGGATTACAAATCAGTTAAGAAGAGCTAGTATTTCTATCCCATCAAATATAGCGGAGGGAAGCTCAAGAAAATCAAATAAAAATTTTGCAAGATTTTTAGAAATTACAATAGGTTCTTGTTATGAAATTGAAACTCAATTGTTGATCGCAAATGATTTAAGGTTTTTAAGTGATCAAGATTTAAGTTATTTATTACAGAAGATTGAATCAATTATTAAAATGACCCCAAAATTCAAATCAACCCTCCAATAATCCAACAATCTAATAATCGAACCATCCAATTTTGACAGCGGCTTTTCAAAAACATCTTCTTCAATTTAAAATCCCCGCCGGAACTTCGCGTGGGACTATGGAAACAAGGGAAACTTGGTTTTTGGAAATTTCCGAAAACGGTAAAATTGGGATTGGCGAATGTGCTATGTTTCGAGGGTTAAGCATAGATGACCGCCCGGATTTTGAGGAAAAACTGCAATGGGTTTGTGAAAATATCCTTTTAGGCGAGGAAAAACTTTATGCGGAATTGATGGAATTCCCCTCCATTCAATTGGGAATTGAAACCGCGTTTAAATCGTTGACGGCCGAAAATCCTTTTGAAATTTTTCCTTCCGAATTTACGCAGGGCGAAAAAGGAATTCCCATCAACGGCTTGGTTTGGATGGGCGATGAAGCATTTATGAAGCAACAGATTTCTGAAAAACTGAAATCTGGTTTCCGTTGCATAAAAATGAAGATTGGCGCAATTAATTTTAAAACCGAAATCCGCCTGTTGCACTCTATCCGAAAGGAGTTTTCCTTAGCGGAATTGGAACTGCGGGTTGATGCCAACGGAGCGTTCAAGCCATCCGAGGCTTTGGAAAAATTAAAGGTTCTTTCGGACCTGCAACTCCATTCCATCGAGCAACCTATAAAAGCCGGACAATGGCAGGAAATGGCGAGGCTTTGTGAAGAAACACCCCTGTACATTGCGCTAGACGAAGAACTGATCGGGATATTTTCGGAAGAAAAGAAGGCCCAGCTTTTAGGAACCATTAAACCTCAATTCATCGTGCTTAAGCCAAGTTTGATTGGCGGTTTCCGCGGAAGCGATTCATGGATTGCCATGGCAGAGGCAAGGAACATGGGTTGGTGGATCACCTCTGCCCTTGAAAGCAATGTGGGATTAAACGCTATTTCGCAATACACCTTCACAAAAAACAGTAAATTGCCGCAGGGTTTGGGAACGGGAAGCCTGTTTACCAATAATGTGGAACCGCATTTGGAAGCTAAAGCCGGAATTCTAAAAATTAACTAATTCAATAATTCACAACATGTACATAGCACAAGCATTTAAGTTCCTGCACGAATGGTGGCGGTATTTATTGGGATTTGTCATTATTTTCATTGCTTCGCAAATTGGGACAATTCCACTGATTATTGGGGTTATGTTAAAAACCATGAAGGAGGGAGGCAATATTTTTTCCATTGAGGATCCCGGGGTGATTATGACCACTTTAGAATCAAATCTCACCTTGTTTTTAATGTTGTTGAGTTTTGCGGTAGGGCTTTTGGGCTTATATCTTATCGTAAAGTACATGCACCGTCAGCCTTTCATAACCCTTACCACTTCCCGAAAAAAAACGGATTGGGGCAGGATTTGGTTTGGTTTCGGGCTAATTGCGGTTACGATGATTGTTGTTACGGCAATCGATTATTATTCCAACCCAGAAGATTATGTTTGGAATTTCAATTTGGTTCCCTTCCTCATTTTGGCCGCCATTGCCATCGTGATGATCCCGCTTCAAACAAGTTTTGAGGAATATCTTTTCCGGGGCTATTTGATGCAGGGTATCGGGGTTTTGGCAAAAAATAAATGGTTGCCTCTGGTAATCACTTCTGTCATTTTCGGAGGGCTTCACCTTGCAAACCCAGAAGTGGAAAAGCTCGGGAACATCATTATGATTTATTATATTGGCACAGGTTTCTTTTTGGGTATTATGACGTTGATGGACGAAGGGATGGAACTTGCCTTGGGTTTTCATGCTGGAAACAATCTAATAACGGCACTTTTGGTAACCACAGATTGGACGGTTTTCCAAACACATTCCATTTTAAAGGATATTTCCGAACCCAGCGCGGGCATTGACGTGATTGCGCCCGTTTTGGTTTTATACCCAATATTCCTTGCAATTATGGCTTGGCGCTATAAATGGAGCGGATGGGGTGAAAAGCTGTTTGGGAAAATAATCCCGCCACCGCCTGCGTTGCCGGAACCGATGGAAAAAATTTATCCCTGACCAGATTTTGAAAACCGCGCATTTACTTCATCCAAATTTTAAACTGAATGGTGTGGATTTTTCCTCGGCAGAAGCTTTGCTCGATTTTTCGAAAGATTTGATTGTAGAAGGGGAGGAGCACGAAATGAGTTTGGGGAAGTTCATTCAATATTGGTTGGACGATTCTGAAGAAATTACAGTAAAAACCTCCGGTTCAACAGGAAAGCCGAAGAAAATGCAAGTCCTAAAAACGCACATGGTCAATAGCGCAAAGGCTACCGGTATTTATTTTAAACTCCCCGAAAATACAACCGCACTCTTGTGCCTTTCCCCGGATTATATTGCCGGGAAAATGATGGCGGTCCGGGCAATGGTTTTAGGTTGGAACCTTCATGTTACCGCCCCGGAAAAGGATGCCCTAACGCAGTATGACAATGTTTATGATTTTGCCGCGATGGTACCCTATCAAGTTCATCATTCCTTGAAAGCACTTAAAAAAGTAAAAAAACTTATTATCGGGGGAGGCTCAATTTCAAGGGAACTAGAGGATAAACTCCAAGAGATACAGACCGAGATATTCGCAACCTACGGAATGACCGAAACGCTTTCACATGTGGCAGTTCGGCGTTTGAACGGACTGGGGAAAACAAGTGTTTTTTCTGCCCTACCCGATGTAAAGTTTAGAGTTGATGAAGAAAGCTGTTTGATGATAAACGCGCCCGAAATTGTCCCTGAAATAATTAAAACCCACGATATGGTTGAGCTGCTGAGCTCCACATCGTTTAAGTGGCTGGGCAGGTTGGATAATGTGATAAATACTGGAGGTATAAAAATCCATCCGGAAGCCGTAGAGGAAAAATTGGCTTCAACCATAAAACTCCCTTTTTTGATTGCTTCAGAAAAAGATGAGGTTTTGGGAGAGCGGGTCATATTGATTTTGGAGAAAAAGGACGAAATTCCTTTGCCCGATTTTGCCGAGGCGTTTTCAAAGCTTTCTGCATACGAACGCCCAAAGAAAATATACACCGTTTCCACTTTTGTTTATACCGAAACCGAAAAAATAAAAAGAAACGATATCTTGAAATTGTTGAGAAAATATAAATAGCAGTTATTAAAGAGCATGATCTATAATTTTTTCGAAACAAAACCCTTGCAATATTCCCTTATCAAATCCCCTACCTTTCTGAATTCGAGCATTATTTCATTTTCACTGCCCGTGGCTTTAGTCGGATCGGGGAAGTTTAGTAGTCGAAATATTAATCATAGTGATATCTGCATTTAACAATTTGAATTTCGTCTTCATGAAATCTATAAATTAACCTATGTTCGTCATCAATCCGGCGAGACCAAAATCCGGCATATTTATGTTTTAAAGGTTCGGGTTTTCCTATCCCTTCAAATGGAGTTCGTGAAATATCCTTAAGTAAGTCGTTGATTTTTTTTACCTTTTTCTTATCTATATTCTGCCAATAGAGATAATCTTCCCAAGATTCATCTACGAATACATATTTCATTTATTCTTCGATTAAGCTTTTGGAAAATGATTTTCCATTTCTAAATTTATCGATTGCTGAGTCAAGACGTTTTTCATTGGCTCTAGAAGATAACTCATAATTAGTAGCCATTAAAGAATTATACTCTTCCAGAGACATCACAACAATCCCTGATTCTTTGCCTCTATTGATAATAAGTGTTTCAAAATTTTTAGAAACCCTATCGAAATATGATTTTATATCTTTACGAAAATCGGAAATATTTGCAACAACCATAATTTTTTATTTTGTACAAATATATGTACAATATTTTAATTTAAAATACAATTTAAATTATGGCTCCAAATCCGAAAAATATGCAATTTTCCCCTTCCGTAAAGTAGAAGTTGTATTAGAAAATTATAAATTCTCCTCAATAAATCCCCTGCAATAGGCCTTTATCATTTCCCTGACTTTTCTAAACTCCGTTAAAATTTCTTCCTCGCTCCCGATTGCCTTTGCCGGGTCTAGGAAATTATGATGGAATTTTTTGGCCGTGGTGGGGAAAAAGGGGCAGGCCTCCTTGGCATTGTCGCAAACGGTGATTACAAAATCAAAGTCGAGATGCTGATATTCATCGACGTGGTTGGAGGTGTGATTGGAGATGTCCAAGCCATCTTCTTTCATAGTTGAAATGGCCTTCGGATTTACGCCGTGGACCTCGATGCCCGCGCTATAAACTTTCGCTTTATCGCCAGCAAACTGGCGTAAATAGGCTTCCGCGATTTGGCTTCGGCAACTGTTTCCGGTGCAAAGGACAAGTATATTTTTCATAGGTTTTTTAAACAAATAGCCATATAATATTAATGATGCAGAACTTGGGGTCGAAACCAAAAATGAGTTGGAGCACAAGCAGGGAAGTCGTGATAACAATGGGTTTTTTATATTTTATAAAAAATGCTTTCATGGCCTTCTTTTAACAGCAATTCCCGTCTGGGGAACAGCATAAGTTTTCAGTTTCAGAGATCCGGATTTTTTGTTTTTGAACCGGTATCCCACAATTTTCTTTGGCTAAGCAATCGGTTTGTTTTGAAAGAAGGACAAAATTTTCCCCATTAAAGTCCAAGTCGTATTTCCCGATAGTGTCCGATTGATATTCCACTTCGATTTCGAGGTCTTCCATCCCCAATTTTTCTTCGGAAAGTTTGATGATGTTTAATAGTTTGCGTGGTTTTAAGCGGTGTTCAAAATCGTTGGCATCCCATAATTGAAAGTTGGCCACTTTCTCTTTCCGGACAACCCCGCCGCAGTCAATGAAATGCTTGGAGATTACGCCCACTTCCGTTACGTGGAAATGTTCGGGAACCATGGTCCCGCTTTGAAGTTCAAAATTTACCGCCTCGGCGTTGCTTAAATGTTTTTTTATTTCTGATAGTTTCATTTTTGTTTGATTTTAGATTAACAACAATCGGTTCTCTTCTTTTCGAGTTCCGAAGAAATTTTTGCGAAAAAGGATTTTATTTTTTCAACGGCACCTTCATCGATGCAATAGCAGATGGCGTTCCCTTCTATTGTGCCTTTTATAAAGCCTGCATTTTTCAATTCTTTTAAATGCTGGGACACCGTGGGCTGAGCCAAAGGGAGTTCGTTTACAATATCACCGCAAATGCAGCTGTCCACTTTTATCAAATATTCGATAATAGCGACGCGAGCGGGGTGGCCCAAGGCTTTGGCTAAAAGGGCAATTTCATTCTGCTTGTCGGTGAAATATTCGGTTTTGGTGGCGCCCATTCTAATTTATTATTAACAGGGTTATTGTTTATATTAATATTGCAATATTACGATAAAGAATTATATCAGTATATTTTTTTTAAAGTATTTTTTTAAAAGATTGGTGAAATACCCTAACTATTTAAAATTCCTTAAAGGATTTTCTTTCTGCGGAACCACAGAAAAATGATGATTGCGATAATGGCCATAAAGCCTAGGGTGAAGAAATATCCGTAGTACCAATCCAGCTCCGGCATGTTTTTAAAATTCATTCCATAAATCCCAACAATAAAGGTCAAGGGCAGGAAGAAGGCCGAAAAAATGGTGAGCAGTTTCATCACGCTGTTATTTTTTTGGGCG
>JBBQKI010000012.1:0-59381 GCA_038326725.1 Flavobacteriales bacterium | reverse complement strand
TGACATTTCAATGATTACCGCCAAAAAGGTTGGTTTGAATTCTCGTGTTGCTGGTGGTTATCTTATTAGGCTTCGAGAAGAAAAGTTATTTCATAGATTTATTCAGCAATATACTGTTGTGCAAAGATTGAGTGCTTTTCGGTTGGCACACCGTTTCTCAACAGATCAAACGTTTTCCAAAGAAGAAAAACCAGAATTTAGATTAAGGTACCGCATAGCCTCAGAAGTCGCCTTAAATGGAGAATCAGTGGATCCAAAGGAATTCTATTTTAAATTTAATAACGAATATCTTAACAGTTGGCAAGATTCAGATTACGACCTTGAAATACGTCTTGTTCCACATCTTGGATACAATTTGAAAAATAATGACAAAATTGAGATGGGATTGAACTATAGAGTAAACTCTTTTTTGGATAATAATACGCGACACAGCTTTTGGATGAACGTAAATTGGTTTATTGAATTATAAAAAACAAATTAAAGAATAATATGGTTGTTTCATTACTATTAATTGTAGTTGGATTTGCAGGTTTGATTTTTGGAGCTAATTGGCTTGTTGATGGCGCGTCATCCCTGGCAAAAAAGTACAATATTCCTGATTTGGTAATCGGTTTAACCATAGTTGCCTTTGGAACTTCCGCACCGGAATTGGTTGTTAATTCAATAGCCTCAGTTGACGGACTTTCAGATATAGTTCTGGCAAATGTTATTGGTAGTAACAATTTCAACTTATTTATAATCTTGGGTATAGCTGGTTTAATTTATCCAATGACTTTCCATTCCTCAATGGTTAAGCGAGAAATCCCTATTTCCCTAATCATTACAATACTTTTATTTGCACTTGCGACCGATTTTTTCATCAACGAAAACTCGGAAATATCCACACTTGACGGACTTATTTTACTCACAGCTTTCATATTTTTTCTTTTCTATTTATTTAAAAATATGAAGGCAGATAAAGTGGATGAAATTCCCGTTACGCCAAAATCAAATCTTAAGATTTGGAGTTTAATTATACTAGGTTTTAGTGGACTAATTATTGGAGGAAAATTAGTTGTTGATAATAGTATAGGAATAGCCACAGATTTAGGAATTAGTCAAAAAATAATTGGCCTAACCATAATTGCCGCTGGCACTTCACTGCCTGAATTGATAACTTCAATAGTAGCTGCCCTTAAAAAGAACAGCGACATAGCCATTGGTAATGTTATTGGCTCGAACATTTTTAATGTTTTATTGATACTTTCAGTTAGTTCGTTAATAAGCCCAATAAAATATAATCAGATTTTCAATCAAGATTTTGCAATATTAATTGGAGGAACAGTATTCCTGATTTTAGCGATGTTCACTGGAAAGAGAAAAAAATTGGACAGATGGGAAGCAGCCATACTACTTGGGTTTTATTTGGTTTATACTGGCTATTTAATATTTAAAGAAGTTTAATGTAAGTCCCTTAGTCTATACCTTCAGATAATATTTTTAAAAACAAAAAAACCTGAAAATCATAAGATTAACAGGTTTTTTGGTATAGAATAATTCATTAATTTGTCGGGGTGGCAGGATTCGAACCTACGGCCTCCTGCTCCCAAAGCAGGCGCGATACCGGGCTACGCTACACCCCGAGAGTGAAAATTCCAATATTTCAAAAGTTTAATTCCAAATGCCAACGTTATGGAACTCGCAAAATATATTTTGTTTTGCGGAGAGACAGGGACTCGAACCCTGGCAACACTTTCGCGTTGACAGATTAGCAATCTGCTCCATTACCACTCTGGCACCTCTCCAGTATTTTTTATGAACGTACATCTTTTAATGCGGTTGCAAATGTAGGTTTTCAAATGAAATAACGCAATAAAAAATAAGGGATTTTTAAACTTAATTCAAAAGGCGCAAATGGCTGTTATTTAAATTCGAAAATAGAAATATTTTTATTCCACTTTTTCACAAATCAACACCTGCCTTTTATTATCATTATCCGTAAAGAAAAATAAATAAACAGGGCCGCCGTCATTTATTTTCCATTTTTTATGCAGGGCTGCCGGGGTTTCTGGGAAATTTCGGGCAGCGATGTTAGCTTTTTCAAAAACAACAGAACCCCGCATTTCCTGTTTTGTATATGGAACGGTTTTTTTGATAACAAAACGTCTCCCGGGGAAATCCACTAAAGTCTCGGAAGTGTAAAGGTGGGTGTGGGGATGGAGCTTATTCAATTTATATTTTTCCGAAACCAGATCAAAAGCCCCGCTTTTCATTATCGCGGCATTGGGTTCGTAAAGGTAGGTACTGGCCTGTCCAAACTGCGGAGCAGCTCTTTCGAGCCAATTAAAACGGAATGTATTTGTGCTATTTTTATTGAAATTGATAGTTGTAACCACCGGCTTGTCGTCAAAACCTTTTTTGAGCAGCCACAGTAGTTCCTTTACTTCATTATTCACGGCCACAATGTGGATTTCGAAAACATTCGGGAGTTCTTTTAAGCCTGCAGACAGGTCGAGCATGGGAGAAGTTTTTAGAAGCAAGGTTTTACAATTGTCCAGTAATCCCGGAAGGTTTTCCGGGATATTGGGCTCGCAATCCTTTAAAAAGAAAACCTTGCCCTTGGTGCCGTGCCTCCGGGATGGGTCCGCATAAATAATATCATAGGGTTTCTTTAATACTGCTTGCAGGCCGTCTCCGGCAGAACATTCAATATTGTTCTTTCCCAAAACCTTAAAATTGTGTTCGGCTATTAATGAAAGTTCCGGGGCGTGCTCAAAATGCTGTACTTGCTTTATATTTTCTGAAAAGAAATAACTATCCACCCCAAACCCACCGGTGATGTCCGCCAAGTTGCTACCCTCAATCAAAGAAGCTTTATATTTTGAAGTGGTTTCGGAGGAAGACTGTTCGAGATTTAGCTTTTTTGGGTAAAGGATTTTACGGGTTTTAAACCAAGTCGGGAGCTTTTTTTCTGCTTTAGCACGGCCTTCGATTTGTTGAATCAACTCCTGAACGCTTACTTCTTCAAAAGGACTTCCGGCAAAGGCAAGTTTTGAAATAGCTTCTTTGTAATGGAATATAAAATCTTGGATGCCGATATTTAGAAGGGCTTTATTCAAGCTTTAAATATCTTTGGTGAGCCGTTTTACTATCTTGTATTCCGAAAGAAATTCTTTTGAAACTACTTTTAAAGCAGTGTAAACCGGTACTGCCAAAATCATCCCGGCAACGCCGAAAAGGTAGCCACCGATGAGGATGGCAAGGAATATTTCCAAAGGGTGGGAGCGGACGCTCCTGCCGAATATTACAGGTTGGGAGATTAGATTGTCAAAGGTTTGAGCGATGCCATACCCGATTGAAATATAAATTAGCAAAGGCAAAAGCTCTGAAGAAAAATCCACTCCCAAATTGTTGGAAACCACGATCAACAGCATCAACACCCAGCCAATGATGGGCCCGAGGTATGGAACAATGTTTAAAAAAGCACAAATAAGGGCGATGGCAATGGCATTGTTTATATCAAAAAACAACAACAATACGGAATAAAATAAAGCCAAAATCATTATCTGTAACATTAACCCGAGAAAATAACGGGAGAGGAGTTCCTTGATTTTGGTAAGCACGCTAATGAACCTTATTTCCTTTCCGGGCTGTGCAAAGACTGTAACGGAGCCGGCAATGAGGTTTTCATCCTTTAGCAAAAAGAAGGAAATAAAAAGCACGCAAAATATCCCCACCACGGCACTGCCAATATTTCCAAAGAAAATATCTATGAAGCCTGGCACGACTTCCACATCAAAATTCTGGATGTAGCCCGTGCGCTTCAGGGCTTCTGTAACTTGGATGCGGTCCACCCCCAAATAGTCACTGGCCTGCATATTGAGCTCCATGAGATCCCTCTTTACCATTTCGAAATCTATTTCGGAAATCTTCTTTCCCTGTTCCACCATGATGGGGACAAAAATCCACATTAGAAGGGTGAAAGCGAAAAGCATGGTAAGCAAAGTAAAAAAAGAAGAGAATGTGTTACCGAACCTGCAACGCCTTTTTAGGAACAACACCAATGGCCGTCCAATGAGGGAAAGTACCATGGCTATCCCAATATAAAGTAAGAGCGCCTGTACCTTAAACAAAAACCACAGCAAAAAGGCAATGCCCACAAGCACGGCTATTGCTTTTAAGATTCCGTAGGAAATTGCTTTGGCTTTCATAATGGTAAATATAACTTAATCAACCTAATGTTTGATGGGCAAAATATTTTGAAAGGCTTTTAATAAAGTGAATTGCCTAAAATAAATTATTTTTAAAAATCAATTGGAAAACCTAATTTTCAAATGCATATTTAACAATGTTCGCCCCCATTTGCAAAGCCTTCAAACGCACTTCCTGAGGGTCGTTGTGCACTTCGGGGTTTTCCCAACCATCGCCAAGGTCGGTTTCGATAGTGTACAAAAGTAGCAACCTGTCATCCTCAAAAATGCCAAAAGCCTGTGGACGTTTTTGATCATGCTCATGGATTTTAGGCAAGCCCTGGGGAAAATTATAATGATAACTAAAAATAGGGTGGTTACCGGGCAATTCTTTCAATTCTTTATCGGGGAAAACCTTTACAAGCTCTTTCCTTAAATACTGATCCATGCCATAATTGTCATCTATATGAAGAAAACCCCCGCTCAATAAATAATCTCGAAGGTTTTTGGCATCATCGTCGCTAAAAAAAACATTCCCATGCCCCGTCATGTGTACAAAAGGGAAATCAAAAAGGTCCACACTGCCGGGGGTTACCGTTTTTGGCTTAGCTTTTATATCGGTATTGATCTGCTCATTGCAAAATTTGATGAGGTTGGGCAGGGAGGTAGGGTTGCTGTACCAATCGCCGCCGCCGCCGTATTGCAACACCGCTATTTCCTGTGCGGAAATGCAATTGACGGAAACCAAAAATAAAAAAATCATTTTTCTTAAAATCATAGGCTTCAAAAATAGGGGATTATCAATGATATTAATTCCCAATTATCTATTAAAAATTACGGCAAATCCTCAAGGTTCGTTTACGAAGGCAACACTTTGGCAGGCCACGACAGCCGCAGTTTCCGTACGCAACCTACTTTCCCCCAAATGTACGGGCAGAAAACCGGAAACTTTTGCAAGCTCTATTTCCGCAGAAGAAAAATCGCCTTCAGGGCCAATAAGGATGAGCATGTTTTGATTGAGTTTTATTATTGACTTTAATGATTGCCTTTCACTTTCCTCGCAATGGGCGATGCATTTTAGAATTTCATTATCTTTCCTTAAAGCGATAAAATTTTTAAAGGAAACCACCGGATTTAAAACAGGTAAATATGCTTTCAACGATTGCTTCATCGCGCTTTGAATGATTTTTTCGAAGCGTTCGGGTTTTATGGTTTTTCGTTCGCTACGGTCGCAAATGATGGGAGTTATTTCCGAAACACCGATTTCTACTACCTTTTCCAAAAACCATTCGTAGCGGTCGTTCATTTTTGTTGGCGCCACGGCAAGGTGCAATTGATAGGGAAGGGGTGGCTGGGCTTTAACAGCTATTATTTCCCCAGAACTTTTATTTGGATTATTGCTCACCAATCGTGCTTCAAAAAAACTACCTTTCCCGTTTGTCAAATGCAGGGTTTCGCCTTCCTTCATCCGCAAGACTTTCGCAATATGGCGGCTTTCTTCCTTTTCGAAAAAAAATTCTTTTGAAATTTCGTTTATTTCGGGGTTATAAAAAAGTTGCATTATTATCTCTATTTAAAAATCGATACGGGTTTTGGTGGAAATGTCGTTACTGGCGAAAATGCCCTGTTTGTATTTCAGTTCGCCCACCATTGCAATCATTGCGGCATTATCTGTGCAAAATTCAAATCGTGGGATATGGGTTTTCCAACCGTATTTTACTTCGGCATCGGCCATCGCTTTACGGATGCCACTGTTAGCAGAAACTCCGCCGCCAATGGCTATTTTTTTTATACCGGTCTGCTTTACGGCATTTTTCATTTTGTCCATTAAATAATCCACTAAAACATGTTGGAAACTGGCACAGATATCCTCCATATTTTCGGAAATGAAATTGGAGTTTTTCTTTGTTTTCCTTTCAATAAAATAAAGGAAAGCGGTTTTCAGGCCACTAAAACTGAAATCCAAAGGGCCTACTTTCGGTTTTGTAAAAGAAAACGCTTTGGGGTTGCCATTTTGTGCAAACTTATCAATTAACGCTCCGCCGGGATAGGGAAGCCCGAGTATTTTTGCCGATTTGTCAAAGGCTTCGCCCACGGCATCGTCAATGGTTTGTCCCAAAAGCTCCATCTCAAAATAGTCTTTCACTTTTACTATTTGTGTATGGCCGCCACTGATGGTCAAAGCCAAAAATGGAAATTGGGGAGCGGTCTGCCCTTCTGCTTTTATAAAATGTGCCAAAATATGGGCCTGCATATGGTTTACATCGATTAAGGGAATTCCCAAGCCAAAGGCCAAAGACTTTGAAAATGAGGTGCCTACTAATAATGAACCCATTAAGCCAGGACCGCGTGTAAAAGCAATGGCACTTAACTGTTTTTTGTCGATATTTGCCCTGCTCAAAGCTTGATGCACAACAGGAACAATATTTTGTTGGTGTGCACGGGAGGCGAGTTCCGGGACAACGCCTCCATATTCCTCGTGGATTTTTTGGGTGGCTACAACATTGCTCAATATGCTGCCGTTGTTAATTACCGCCGCGGCTGTATCATCGCAGGAAGATTCGATACCAAGAATAAAGCAATTTGTTTGGGCCAAAGCAAAGGGGTATATTTATTGGGGTTAAAATTAAAACTTTAAAAGCGTATCAAAAAACTAAGTAAAATAATACTTCGCATCTTTGCAGCCCTTGTCTTGCTTATTATTTTATTGGTTATAATTCTTTCCATTCCTTCCGTGCAAACTTATGTAGCGGGGAAAGTTACCAAAAATCTCAACGAAACCTACGGCACAGACATCCACATTAAACGCTTAGGCCTTAACTGGAAAGGGGAAGTGGATGTGCGGGATATATATATAGCGGACCATCATCAAGATACTTTGATCTACGGCAAGGAATTGCAAACCAATATTTTAAGTTTTCAAAACCTGATAAAGGGCGACCTGGGCTTTGGGGATATTCTGCTCACCCGAGCCAAACTTTATATAAAAACCTACAAAGGCGAAGATGTCGATAACCTTACCGTTTTCGCTAAAAAGTTTGATACCGGTAAAAAATCGGAAAGCCCGTTTTCACTTTTCAGCAATGATATTGCCCTAGTGGACAGTCATGTAAAGTTTACCAATGAAAACCTGGATAAACCCGAAGTGCTCAATTTGCAAAACCTAAACTTAGTGGCAAATAATTTTAAGGTTAACGGGCCAGATATAAAAGCGAATATCCAAGAACTGTCCATGCTTACCAATTGGGGAATTAAAGTGGTCCAGATGGAAGCAGATTTTTCCTATACCCAAACAGAAATCGTTTTGAAGGACTTGTTGCTCGAAACAGAAAATTCAAAAATTGTTGGGGAAGTAATTTTGGATACCAAGAAAGGGATGGCCGATTTTATAAACGATGTGTTTATTAATGCCACTTTTGAGGAATCGCAAGTGGCCACAAGCGATATCAATGCTTTTTATAATGAATTTGCGACCGATCAAGTTATTGAATTGCAAGGAAATTTAAAAGGCACGCTCAATGATTTTGTTTTCACCAATGTTCAAATGCAATCCAACGAAACCCGTGTAGCGGGGGATTTTTCCTTTGAAAATTTATTGACCGGTGAAGGCGATTATTCGATTACCGCTTCAAATCATATTTTCCAAACAAGCTATTATGAATTAAGAAGGTTTATGCCAAGGGTTCTGGGTAATATGTTACCCGAAGAACTAAAACCGTTGGGGAATGTTGATTTCAGGGGAGATACCAGGATTACGCCAACGGAACTTTCTACCATCAGCATTATAAATACTGCAATCGGTCGTGCTCAAACGGAACTGGAAATGAGTAATTTCAATAACATTTCCAATGCTGTTTATAGGGGAAATGTGGTTTTTACACAATTTGACATCGGGAAAATCTCGAACACCCCCAGTTTGGGAAAAACCAACGCCAACCTTGAATTTGACGGACGTGGTTTTTCGCAAACAACAATTGACACTGAGGTTTCAGGTAACATTTCGTCAATGGTTTTCAATGGATATAACTATCAAAACATCATTCTTTCCGGGAATTTGAAAAACCCCCTTTTCAATGGAAATTTGAGCATTGATGACCCAAATCTAAAGCTGGAATTCAAAGGGTTAATCGATGCTTCCAAAGATTTCAACCACTATGATTTTGAAGCGGATGTGGAGTTTGCGGAGCTCCATCAATTAAATTTGGTAACCCGCGACAGTATTTCTGTATTTACCGGAAAGGTGGTGGTAGATATGGATGGAACTACTATTGATAATGTTTCCGGGACCATCTCGTTCAACCAAACTTTTTACCAAAACGAAAACGATAACTTTTACTTTGACGATTTTAAGGTCATTTCCTCTTTTGATGGCCCCGTTCGCACCATCGAGATCAATTCCCCAGATATTATAACCGGGCGCATCAACGGGGAGTTTTTAATTGCTGATATCCCCAATCTTTTTTTGAACGGCATTGGCAACATTTATGCGAATTTTATTCCAGCTGAAGTCACTACCAATCAGTATTTGGATTATCAATTTGTGATTTACAATAAGATTGTGGACGTTTTTGTGCCCGAACTTCAACTTGGGGAAAATACCCAAATCCGGGGTTCTGTTTCTTCCGATGATTCAGAATTTACCTTGGATTTTCGCTCCCCGGAAATACTGATATTGAAAAATTATTTAGGTAATGTGAACATTCAGGTGGACAATGATAACCCTTTGTATAATACTTATATAGAGGTTGATTCTGTTTATACAGGTTTTTACAATTTGGTGGATGTGAGCATTATTAATAAAACTCTTAACGATACCATGTATGTTCGGTCGGAATTTAAGGGGGGAGAAAGGCAGGAAGACCTTTTTAACCTTTCGCTTTACCATACTATAAACCAAAATGGGAATTCAGTTGTGGGGGTAAAAAGGTCGGACATTACTTATAAAGAAAATGTTTGGTACCTAAACGAAGACAACAACAATTCCAACAAAGTGGTTTTTGATGAAAATTTTTCACGCGTAAGGATAGATTCCCTTGTTTTAAGCCATAATGATGAATTAATAGAAATGGCTGGAATCATACGAGATTCCACTTATAAAGACATAAAGCTCCGCTTCACAGATGTGAACCTAGGCAACATAACGCCATATATTGACAGCTTGGAGCTACAGGGAAACATTAACGGAGAATTGGCTTTCCTGCAGCGCGATGGGGCCTATTACCCAAATTCTGCAATAACCATTGATAACGTTATCATTAACGAAACCGCGTTTGGGGATTTGATTTTGGAAATAAGCGGGAATGAAAATTTAACCCAATATGACATCAACACCACGTTGACGAACAATAATGTGCAATCCATCAGTGCCATTGGGAACATCAACATTTCGGGGAAAAATCCGCAAATATTTTTGAACGTGGATTTGAACGAATTCAACATGCAGGCCTTTAGCCCTTTTGGCGGCGAAGTAATTTCCAATATCCGAGGGCTTCTTTCCGGAAGCGCACAGGTTTCCGGCAACTATAAATCACCGGATATCCTCGGGCGTTTTTCGTTGGAAAACAGTGGTTTGAAAATCCCCTTTTTAAACGTCGATTTTGATATTGAGGACGATACACAAATCATAGTTACCAAAAATAAATTCGATATTGGCTCAACGGGGATCACCGATACAAAATTCAATACTGTTGGTAGACTTAGCGGTAACGCCACCCATTCCAATTTCAGGAATTGGGAATTGAACTTAAACATTGACGCGCCGGAACGCTTGGTGGTGCTGGACACCCCGCCCGATGAGGACGCTCTTTATTACGGTACTGCATTCATTAGCGGAAATGCAAGTATAACAGGGCCCACCGACGAACTCGTGATTAAAGTCGCAGCAACCACCGAAGAGGGCACCACCTTTAAAATCCCGATCAGCGATACGGAAGCCATAAGTGATGCTTCCTTTGTTCGGTTTTTATCACCCGATGAAAAAGAAGCCAGGATACGGGGCGAAACCATTGTTTCGAAAGAAGTTAAAGGTTTGACGATGGATTTTGACTTGGATATCAATACCAATGCTGTAGTGGAAGTAGTAGTCGATAAAGTGAATAATACCACTTTAAAGGGCAGGGGTGAAGGCACGCTGTTGATCCGGATAAATACCTTGGGGAAATTCCAGATGTATGGGGGCTTTGTGGTTTATGATGGGAATTTTGACTTTAGGTATGGTGGCCTTATTCAAAAAAACCTGGAAGTGGTGGGGGGAGGTACCATTAATTGGGAAGGTTCTCCGGAACGGGCACAACTTAATTTAAGCGCTTTGTATAAAACCAACGCAAACCCGTCGGTGCTTTTGGATAACCCCACGGCAAATCGGAAGATTCCCGTAGAAGTTTATATCGACTTAAAAGGGGAATTGATACAGCCGGACCTAACTTTTCGTATAGAATTTCCCCGAACAAGTTCAACCCTACAAAGTGAGCTGGAATATAAACTGCAAAATGAAGAGCAACGTCAAAAACAAGCCCTTTTCTTGATTGCATCGAATTCATTCGTGAATGATGATTTTGGGGGCACCAATGCTTTTAGCGGAACCCTAGCCGACAGGGTTTCCAGTTTGGTGAGTGATTTATTTACTGATGAGGATGCAAAAATTGTTTTTGCTTTAGATTATACCGTTGGGGAGAGGACTCCAACCTATGAAACTGGCGGCCAAGTTGGTGTTACCATTTCCACTAAAATAAATGAGCGTATCCTCGTTAATGGAAAAGTTGGCGTTCCCGTTGGGGGTGTAAACGAAACTGCAGTTGCAGGCGATATTGAAGTGCAATGGCTGGTGAATGAAGATGGCAGCTTGCGGATGAGTTTTTTCAACCGGCAAGCCGACCTGCAATTTATTGGCGAGGACCAGATTTTTGAACAGGGGGTGGGAATTTCGTATACTGTGGATTTTGACACCTTCCGGGAACTGTTCTTTAAACTTTTCAATAAAAAACTAACCTTGGAATCCGAAGAAGGCATTCCAATAACCCCGGATGATTCATCTTATCCGGCTGATTTAAACGGTACCAAGGAGGATTAGGGCTTTAAAATTTAAAATCCCGCAATCACCGAAATTTCCACATTTACGAATTTGGGCAGATTTGAAACCTCCACCGTTTCCCGCGCCGGGGCCGTGTTTTCATTAAAAAAGGAACCATAAACTTCGTTCACGGCACTGAAATTATTCATGTCTGTTATAAAAATGGAAGATTTCAAAACATTCTCAAAGGTCATTCCCGCTTCTGAAAGGATGGCTTTTAGGTTTTCCATCACTTGTTTTGTTTCAATGGCTATGGAATCCAATTTCAGATCACCCGATTTAGGATCGATGGCAATTTGCCCCGAAACAAAAAGCAAGTTTCCTTTTAAGACTGCTTGGTTGTATGGACCGATGGGGGCGGGGGCGTTTAGGGTTTTTATAATTTTTTTCATTATTGTGATTTAGTGAATTATTGAATAAGTGAATAAGTGAATAAGTAATTTAATCTATCAATTCTACAACCCAGCACCCAAAACCGACAACCAATTTAGAGCTGTTGATCGGCTTCCCTTCGTTTATCATATTTGATATCGCTCAGCACTGAGGATTTTATCCCCACATA
This sequence comes from Flavobacteriales bacterium, assembly GCA_038326725.1. Taxonomy (GTDB): domain Bacteria; phylum Bacteroidota; class Bacteroidia; order Flavobacteriales; family Flavobacteriaceae; genus JBBQKI01. Next base: position 47,581 of record JBBQKI010000012.1, on the reverse strand, counting down.
AAAATACCAAGAAGTATTGATGCTACCAATGGGCGTCCAGTTAAAGCTCAACTGCCAACTTTCAAGATCTCGTTGGAATCTAAATTGGGTCAGCGTTACGCCTTCATTCTTAAAATCGTAGCCCGAGGAAACCCCAACGGTCCACCGGGGCGAAAGCTCCAAATTGGAACTGAACATCAGCGATTGGGATGAAATTTCATTTTCACGCTGCCGATTGGAATAGGTTACCGTGTATGCAAACCTTAAATCCCACGGAATGGAGTAATCATACCAGCCAATATCGGTTTTGTCAACTTCTTCGTCTACTTCATCATAAATTTCCCCATCATAAATATCGGTGGTCTGCCCGAAAAGGTCATCGGGGCGGCCTCCGTTTCGAAAAGTTTCATTATCGATCTTATCGGTCTCGGTTGTCTCAAAATCACGGCTGGAAAAAGAATAATTGATGCTCACATTGGCATTGGCCAATCGGAAAAGACTGCCCCCGTTGTCGATATTGAAAACATCGATTCGCTGGTTATTGCTGTTCAAGGCATAAGGGTCTAAAACCCCACTGAAGTTAATATCCAATTTTTCAATAATGGGAATTCCTCCTGAAAAGTTTATAGGGTTGAGCCTGAGCGAATCTCCGGCCAAGTTGTAGGCAGTCGAAAAATTCAGGTTGTTTAAAATAATAACCTTCTTTGGTTCAAGGGCCGTGGAATCTCGATCCCTAACTTTCGCTTCCAAATTGTTGCTCAAAGAAAATCCGATACTACTTGAGAAATTCTTTCCGGGCGCTCCAAAGAGCGTATTTTCAAATCGAGAATATGATTGAATTTCATCATTCAAGTCCGGGTCGGCAGTATCGGGAACTATGAATTCATCATAATAGCGATCAAAAGCGGGATTGATGTTATACCCAATGGAAGGCCTCATGGTATGCCGTAATGCTTGTATTTTTTTTCCTTGCCCAAAATTGAATGTCCCGTACACAGTGGTTCCCAAACTGGTTGAAAAATTATAGGTGCGGTAACTTTCAAAACCCGGTACAGTATCGGTCACCACGGCACCCAATCCATTATTTGCGTTTATATCAAACCTTTTTCGAATGGATTTTAAAACCCAGGTTTCCTGAAAACTTGTCCCCGCCGAGGCGCTAAGGTATTTTAAAATCTTGAAGTTGGTGCTGATTGGGATGGAATGCCTTGCTCCAATTTGTGCCGACTCAAACATTTCGGGCCTAAAGAAAAGCGAATCAACGGTCAAAATCCGGTTTTCGGCGGAAAGGTCATATTGAAAATTGATGTTTTGAATAATTCCTTTTTTTATTCCCGTGGAAGGCGCAAAAGGGAACACCCGCGACATGCTGGCGTTAAGGTTGGGCAAGGACATGGTTATCTGTTCGGACTGGGTATTTTGTGAATGTGTAGCGGCAAGCGTCAAATTTACTTGTGGTTCGCCTTCAAAGGTTTTAGCATAGGAAATGGAAGAACTCAGGGTGTTCACCAGCGCACTGGCGTTGTTCGTTTGATTGATGGATTCCGAAAAATATTGGCTGCTCCCCAAATTCACCGAAGCGGAAAAACGCGAACTGGGGTTCGATTTGGTATCTTGGGTATGTGTCCAGCGAAAGTTATAAATGGAGCTTTCACTGAAATCAGGAAAACCCCTTTCACTGTTGATCAAACTTTCATAACGCACACTAACGTTGCCCCGGTATTTGTAGCGTAGCACATAAGTGGATTCCCCCCGAAGGCCGTAACTGCCGTTGGTATAATAATCACCCAGCACGCTTATGTCCAGATAATCGCTGATTGCAAAATAATATCCGCCGTTTTGGAAGAAAAACCCCCGGTTGCTGTTTTCGCCAATGGTGGGAAAAATAAAGCCCGAGGTACGGTCTTCGGTCAACGGAAAATAGGCGAATGGCAGACCAATGGGCGTGGGTACGTCTGCGATGTACATATTGGTTAGCCCGGTAACGATTTTTTTCTGCGGGACAAATTTCGCTTTTCGGGTATAAAAATAATATTCGGGATCGTCTATATTTTTTGAAGTGGTGAATTTTACATTGCGCAGGTAATAAACTGAATCATTTTCTTTTTTGGTGACTTGGGAAATTACCCTAAAATCATTTTGTACAGTCCGCGAGTTATAGACCAAAGCTTTTTGGGAATCAAAATTAAAACGGATAGAATCGGGCTCTACTTTGTTTGCAGCCTGAACAAAAACCGGGCGTTGCGAGTAGACACCGGCACTATCGATCCCCTTTGCATAAACTTCGTTCTTGTTGTAATCGAGAATAATCAAGCCTGCATCAATTCTCATATCGTCATAAATGATGAAAGCCTTATTGTACATATAGACCTTTTGCTCCTTTTTGTTTAAATACACATAATCTTCCCCGTAATATTCCACCACATCGGTCAATATTTCCTTTTCCGGAAGTATGGTATCTACTTTAACCGTATCCACTGCTTGCTCATTTATTTCTTCTGCTATTATTCCTTCCACAATGGGGCTTGCGGATATGGTGATGGTATCTTCCAAAGCAGATGCGGGCAGGTTCACTTGGTCCTGCCTTGGAATTTCTTGCGAGTACATGGTGGCACTGCAAAGGAGCAATACTGTTAAGAAGATTGTTAATGAATGCCTGTGTTCCTGCAATGCTACGGTGCTATTATGTTGTAGATTTGGCTTAGTTTTTGGAAAGCTCAAAATTAAGCATATTTCTTTGGGATTGTTTTTTTAAACCATTTTTTTAAAATATCCTTTTTTATCAACCGTTACCAGTACTATGACAACGAAGTTTATTTCCTTTTTCGTACTTGCAGCATGCATTGCGTTCCTATCATCATTTTCCATTAATAACCCTCCAGCAAAACCCTTTGTGGTGGTTTTGGATGCCGGACACGGCGGGCACGACCCTGGTAATAAAGGGAATGGTTATGAAGAAGCCGAAATAGCCCTTAATATTGTTTTGAAAGTAGGGGCGATCCTTGAAAAAAACCCTGATATAAAAGTAATTTATACCCGAAAGACCGATGTATTTTTAGAATTAAGGGCAAGGGCAGCCATTGCCAATAAAGCTGATGCCGATCTTTTTGTTTCGGTACATTGCAACGCGCACAATAGTCAAGCTTTCGGCACCGAAACCTTTGTGTTGGGTTTGCATAAAAGTCAAGCTAACTTTGAAGTGGCAAAAAAAGAAAATGAAGTTATTTTTCTGGAAGAAGATTATGAAGAAAAATATGCTGGTTTTGATCCCAATGCACCGGAATCCTTAATTGGTTTGACCTTGATGCAGGAAGAATATCTGGACCAAAGTATACTGCTTGCCAGTTTGGTTCAAAATAATTTCACCAATAAATTAAAACGAAACGACCGCAGTGTAAAACAGGCTGGGTTTTGGGTGCTTCATAATTGCTATATGCCCAGTGTACTTATAGAAACGGGTTTCTTGACCAATAATGAAGAAGGAAAATACCTTAATTCCCCAAAAGGGCAGAATGAAATGGCTGAGGAAATTGCAAATGCCATAATAAGCTATAAAAACAGCCTTTCCATGACTACCAACGATTCAAAAAACCCTATAATTGATGAAGCGGAAATCACCGAAGCTCTTGAAACTGTGGAGGAAAATAACTTCAAGGGGGTGGAATTTAAGGTCCAACTTTCTGCAACCCGCAAAAAAACCGACACAAAACCTTCCAATTTTAATGGTTTGAAGGAGATATCACGTATCCAAGAAGATGGTTTTTTCAAATATTATTATGGAAGCACTTCCGATTACAACAAAATCCAGTTAATGAAAACCTTTGCCCAACAAAAAGGATATCCTTCTGCCTATATTGTTTCTTTTAAAAACGGAAAAAAAACAGACCTTCCCGAAGTGTTAAAAACTAAAAACAATTAAAGGGCATTCCATATATTTATGCCTAAATTTGTGAAATCCTAAACCACTACCGTTGCGACTATCTAGAGAAATTAAAACCGGAATCCTTGCCATTGGGGCTATTTTATTGTTCATTTTTGGGTATAGTTATTTAAAGGGCAGCAATCTTTTGCAAAAGCACCGTACTTTTTACGTGAAATACCAAAATGTAGAAGGACTATCAAAATCGGCTGCAGTAACCATCAACGGGCTTACGGTTGGGAAGGTGAGGGACATAAAATTTGCCAATTCCCAAGGAAGTTTGGTAGTGGAATTCACTGTTGAAGAAGATTTTGAATTCTCTAAAAACAGCACTGCCCGTATCTACAGTGGGGGGTTGATTGGCGGAAAATCCCTGGGAATTTTCCCGGAATATGAAGGTGCCTTGGCCATTTCCGGCGATACCCTTCAGGGCGACATCGAAGATAGCATGCTTTCCGCGGTTACAAAAGCTCTTGGCCCTTTGGAGAAAAAAGTTAATAATACCCTTTCAACGCTCGACACCTTATTGATTAGTGTCACCGATATTATTGATCCCCGTACCCGGGAAAATTTAAAACAAGCAATTGAAAACCTCAATAAAACCCTTAATTCCTTTACAGGGGTATCCGAAAACCTGAATGTTATTCTTGGCAATAATACCGACAAACTGGACCGGACTTTCACCAATCTTGATGTGATGGCCGAAAACTTTGCAAAACTTTCCGATTCGCTTGCTCAACTGGAAACGGGAAGGTTGGTTATGGATTTGCAAAATGTGGTTTCACAGTTTGAAGCCATAGTATCGGATATGGAGAATGGCAACGGCTCCATCGGTAAATTGCTAAAAGATGAAGAACTATACAACAATCTGGAAGGGGCTTCCCGACAGCTTGAGCAGCTTTTGCAGGATGTAAAACTAAATCCCAAGCGCTACGTGAATATTTCCGTTTTTGGAAAAAAACAAAAGGAATACGTAGAACCCGAAAGCCCGGATCAATAGTAAATGGAATATCTTCCCAATATCCTTTTCGGTATTGCCCTTATTACGGGCATTGCTTTTTTTACGGTGAATATTCGTAAAATAATCAGGAATATCAAGATTGGGCATCCCGTTGATAAATCAAATTTTAAATCAAAACGCTGGGCCAATGTGGCCCGAATTGCACTGGGCCAATCCAAGATGGTGAAACGCCCCGTATCCGGTTTGCTCCACATTATTGTTTACGTTGGCTTTATCATTATTAACATTGAAGTGCTTGAAATCATCATCGACGGCATTTTCGGAACCCACCGGCTCTTTGCTGCTTTGGGCCCGGTTTATGATTTTTTGATTGCCACTTTTGAAATCCTTGCTTTATTGGTTCTTATTGGAGTAATCCTTTTTTGGGGAAGAAGGAATATTCAAAAACTGAAACGGTTTTGGGCTAGGGAAATGACTAGTTGGCCAAAAAAAGATGCCAATGTTATCCTCTATTTTGAAATGGTGCTAATGGTTTTTTTCCTTACCATGAACGCTGCCGATTTTCAACTTCAAAGTTTGAACGCACCAGGCTACACTCAAGCTGGCAGTTTTCCCGTAAGTCAATATATTGCCGTTTTATTCGAAAATTTATCAATGGGCACTTTGATTATTATTGAAAGAACAGCGTGGTGGATGCATATTTTAGGCATTTTGGTGTTCCTTAATTATCTTTATTTTTCAAAACATCTCCATATTTTACTGGCCTTCCCAAATGTTTATTTTGGAAAAGTCGTTCCTCAGGGAAAATTCAAAAACCTTCAATCCGTTACCGATGAAGTAAAACTAATGATGGACCCCACTGCTGATCCGTATGCCACGCCCCCGGAAGGTACCGAAGCCCCTGCAAAGTTTGGCGCCAGCGATGTTATGGATTTATCCCAAATTCAATTGTTAAACGCCTACACCTGTACCGAATGCGGTAGGTGTACCAGTGTTTGCCCAGCCAATATTACCGGGAAATTGCTTTCACCCCGTAAAATAATGATGGATACGCGTGATCGTTTGGAAGAAGTGGGCAAAAACATTTCAAAAAATGGCAGCTTTCAATCAGACGGCAAGCAACTTTTGGATGACTATATTTTACGGGAGGAACTTTGGGCCTGTACCACTTGCAACGCCTGTGTGGAAGCCTGCCCCGTGAGCATCGACCCGCTTTCCATTATTATGGATATGCGCCGCTATTTGGTGATGGAACAATCCGCGGCCCCCACTGAACTAAATCTCGCCTTGGGGAATATTGAAAATAACGGGGCGCCCTGGCCTTACAATCAAATGGACCGGCTTAATTGGAAAGAAAATTAAAAAAGTAAAACCATGAAGAAAGAAGCTGTCGAGAAAATGTTACATGAAAAAGTAGAAAGCGGAGCGCGTCAAAGCCCTGTTTTGCCAAAGGGAATCAAGAATTATTTAATTGATATCGACGGTACCATAACCGATGATATTCCCAACGAAGAGCCAGAGCGGATGAAAACCTGTTTGCCATTTCCGGATGCTTTGAAAACGTTGAACAATTGGTTCGATGAAGGTCATATTATTTGCTTTTTTACTTCCCGGACAGAGGCGCACCGGAAGATTACCGAAAATTGGTTAGTAGAAAACGGATTTAAATATCATAGCCTATTGATGGGAAAACCCCGTGGAGGTAATTATCATTGGATCGATAACCACTTGGTCAAAGCAACCCGGTATAACGGAAAATTCACCGAGTTGATAGAAAAAGAAATAACCATTCAGGTTTTTAAAGATTAAAAAAAATGAGCGATCAGTTAAAAGTACCTACCATGGCCGAATTCCTTGCTGAAGGCAAGCAGCCCGAAATCTTGTTTTGGGTGGGGTGCATGGGAAGTTTTGACGACCGGGCGAAGAAAGTAACCAAGGCTTTTGTGAAATTGCTCAACCAAGCGAAAATCGAGTTTGCCGTTCTTGGCACTGAAGAAAGCTGCACTGGCGATCCCGCAAAACGTGCCGGTAACGAGTTTTTGTTCCAAATGCAGGCTATTGGCAACATCGAGATTTTGAACGCTTACGAGGTGAAGAAAATAGTAACCGCATGTCCGCATTGTTTCAACACTCTTAAAAACGAATACCCCGAGTTGGGTGGAAATTACGAAGTGGTGCACCACACCCAGTTCCTGAAATCGTTATTGGATGATGGCCGATTGAAAGTGGAGGGTGGAAAATTCAAGGGTAAAAAAATCACTTTCCACGATCCCTGTTATTTGGGGCGGGCCAACAATGAATATGAAGCTCCCCGGGAATTGCTTGAAAAACTGGAAGTGGAACTGATTGAAATGAAACGCTGCAAAACCAATGGCTTGTGTTGTGGCGCCGGGGGAGCTCAGATGTTTAAGGAACCTGAACCTGGAAATAAAGATATTAATATAGAACGTACCGAAGAAGCGTTGCAATTGCAACCCAAAATAATAGCTGCCGCCTGCCCGTTTTGTAACACTATGTTGGCGGACGGGGTAAAAGCAAAACATGCCGAAACCGAAACCGCGGTCATGGACGTTGCCGAGATGATTGCGAATGCTGGGGATTTGTAGTTAATCGACGATTTCATTTCTCCCTACTTTCACCAAAAAACAAATAATAAATAATGCTTACAGATTTTAATAAGCTTCCCGAAGAATCACGTGTTTGGATATACCAAGCCAATCGAAAATTGTCCGAAGTGGAAGCAATCATCATTAATTCAAAAACGGCGGCTTTCCTTGAAAATTGGACAGCCCACGGCTCGGAACTTTTGGCTGGTTTTGAAATAAAGTACAATCGTTTTATAGTAATTGGCCTAAACCAGGAAAATGCATCTGCCTCGGGTTGTAGCATTGATGCTTCGGTTCATTTTATCCAATCATTGGAAAAGGAATTCAATTTGGATTTGCTTGATAAAATGAACGTTACATTTTATAACGGGGAATACATTGCTTACAAAACTTTGGCAGATTTCAGGAAAATGGCGAAAGTGCGTTCAGTTTCCAAGAACACCGTGGTTTTCAATAATTTAGTAAACACCAAGGCCGAATACCTCGAAAACTGGGAAGTTCCGGCCAAAGATAGTTGGCACAACAGGTTTTTAGCATAGTTTTTGTTTCCCTTCCGTATGAAAAAATTGATCACCTCCTTCCTTATTTTATTTCCCGTTCTAGCCTTATTTTCCCAAGAACCCAATCCATTAATAGTAAAAGACGACATTAAAAACCAACGGAAATGGGTGGACAGTATTTATAACAGCATGACACTTGAAGAAAAAATTGGACAACTCTTCATGGTCGATGTCTTTTCAAGCGACACCGTCGCCAAAATCGATAAGGTTAGGAGCCTCATACAAAACCAGCACATTGGAGGGATAATTTTTTCTAAGGGCGGGCCGGTGCGCCAAGCAAAACTGAACAATGATTTTCAGCAGCGTTCCAAAATCCCTTTGCTTATAGGGATGGATGCGGAATGGGGGCTGGCCATGAGGCTAGATTCCACCTATGCTTTCCCTTGGAACATGACTTTGGGGGCGATTACCGATAATTCCATTATCGAAAAAGTTGGCAAACGTATCGGCGAACATTCCAAACGTTTGGGAGTTCACATCAATTTTGCCCCTGTTGTGGACATAAACACCAATCCCAATAACCCCATTATTGGCAACCGCTCTTTTGGAGAGGACAGGCAGAATGTAACCGATAAGGCATCGGCATTTTTGAGGGGCATGCAAAGTACTGGGGTTTTGGGAAGTGCAAAACATTTTCCTGGGCATGGAGACACCCAAGATGATTCCCATAAAACATTGCCGACATTGAATTTTACACAGGAAAGGCTAGATAGTATTGAGCTTTATCCATACAAACGGCTTATAAATGAAGGCTTGGCGAGTGTAATGGTAGCCCATCTCAGCATCCCTGCATTGGAAGAAAATCCGGAATTGCCTGTTTCCATTTCCGAAAAAGTAGTGACGGATTTATTAAAAAATAAAATGAATTTTAACGGCCTAATCTTCACCGATGCGCTGAATATGAAAGGTGCGGCTAATTTTAAGGTTCCCGGGGAAATTGATTTGGCGGCTTTTTTGGCGGGTAATGATGTATTATTGATTTCGGAAGATATCCCAAAAGCCCACCAACTTCTAATTGATGCGTATAACGAAGAAATTATAAAGGAAAAACGCTTGGCCCATTCGGTAAAAAAGATATTGTACGCCAAGTACAAAGTGGGTTTGAACAAGTATCATCCCGTGGAAACGGATTATTTAATTGAAGAATTAAATTCTGTACTCGATGATGCCCTTTACGAAGAAGCAATGGAAAATGCTTTAACGGTCATAAAAAACGACCGCGCTATTTTTCCCATTAAAGACCTTCAGTTAAAAAAGATTGCTTACGTTAATTTTGGTGATGATTCCGGGGAGGTTTATTTAAATGAACTAAGAAAATACACCGAAGTGGAATTGGTGAAATGCGATTCCCTTAACCATTATATCGAAGAGCTTAAAAACTTCAATTACGTAATCGTCGGCTTTCACAGATCCAACACCACACCTTGGAAAGCTTATAATTTAAACGAAACCGAAAAAAGTTGGCTCGAAGAAATTGCCCGGACAAACACCGTGGTTTTGGATGTTTTCGCCAGACCGTATGCCTTGCTTGGGGTTCAAACCGAAAATATTGAAGGCATCGTTCTTTCCTATCAAAATAGTATTGTTTCCCAAAAACTATCGGCACAGCTTATTTTTGGAGCAAGGGGAGCAAGGGGGAAATTACCTGTTTCCTTGGGGGAAAAATTCCCGGTGAATACCCGATTGGAAACAAAATCCCTAAGGCGTTTGCAATACGGAACACCCGAAAGTGTGGGCATGAACAGTTTTAAATTAAAAAAAATCGATTCTCTGGCCAGATTTGGATTAAAAGAAGGAATGTATCCAGGGGCACAAATTTTGGTGGCGCGAAAAGGGAAAGTGATTTACAATAAAACTTTTGGTCATCACGAACAAAACAAAGCACAGCAGGTTAGAGAAAATGATATCTATGACCTCGCTTCCATGACCAAAATTTTGGCAACGCTGCCATTGGTAATCGAATTAGTTGATAAAGGGGTATTAACTCCTGAAACCAAACTTTCTGAAATGTTGCCGGAATATAGGAATTCAAACAAGGCCAACATTACATTAAAAGAGATGCTATCGCATTACGCACGCTTAAAACCTTGGATCCCATTCCATAGCGCGACTTTGGATTCGATAACCAAAGAACCCTCCGAAAAATACTATTCAAAATTTGCCAGTAAAAATTTTACTGTTTCAGTGGCCGATAGTTTATTCATAAGGCAAGACTACCGGGATACTATTTACGAAAAAATACGGAGTAGTGATCTTCTCGAAAAGCGGGAATATAAATACAGCGATTTGCCGTATTATATTCTAAAAAAGTATTTAGAAACCTATCATAAAAAATCGTTGGAAAAATTGGTGGAAGATAAATTCTATGCTTCTTTGGGAGCCAATTACACCACCTATTTACCTTTATATAAATTTCCAAAAGAAATGATCCCGCCAACCGAAATTGACGCTTTGTACCGAATGCAAAAAATTCAAGGCTATGTTCACGACCAAGGCGCGGCCATGATGGGAGGAGTGGGCGGCCACGCAGGGCTTTTTAGCAATGTTAACGATGTGGCAAAAATAATGCAGATGTTCCTTTGGGGCGGTTATTATGGGGGTCACAGTTATTTTAGACCGGAAACAATGGAGCTTTTCAATACGTGTTATTATTGCAAAGAAAAAGTGCGCCGGGGCATTGGTTTCGATAAGCCGCAACTAGGAAACATAGGGCCAACTTGCGGCTGTGTATCATTGGAAAGTTTTGGCCATAGCGGCTTCACAGGAACTTTTACGTGGGCAGACCCGGAAAAGGAAATTGTTTACGTATTTTTATCAAACCGTACTTTCCCGGACGTGAACAATACAAAATTGACCAAAACCGATTTGCGGAGCAATATCCAACAGGCTATTTATGATGCCATTGATTATTAAGAATATAGCAATTGTCTTTTAAAATGCAAGGCGAAAGATATTTTTGAAGGAAAGTATTCGATGAAAATAGCAATAGAAAATAAATAATGAAAATAGCAATAGTTTGTTACCCAACTTTTGGTGGAAGCGGCGTAGTGGCCACCGAATTGGGGATTGCCCTTGCCAAAAAAGGATATGAAATCCATTTCATTACCTATAAGCAACCCGTGCGTTTGGAATTATTGTCGCACAATATTCATTTTCACGAAGTTTCTGTTCCGGATTATCCCTTGTTCCATTTTCAACCGTATGAACTTGCGCTTTCCAGCAAGTTGGTGGATATGGTAAAACTTTATAAAATTGATGTGCTTCACGTACATTACGCAATCCCACACGCATATGCGGGCTATATGGCAAAAAAAATGCTGGAAGCCGAGAACATTTTTATCCCAATGGTAACCACCCTTCACGGCACGGATATTACCTTGGTGGGAAATCATCCCTTTTATAAACCCGCCGTTAACTTCAGCATCAACCAAAGCGACGTGGTAACCTCGGTTTCCGAAAGTTTAAAAGAAGACACCCTTCGACTTTTTGATATTGAAAAAGAAATCGACGTTGTGCCCAATTTTATTGATCTGTCCAAACCTAAAGTTCCATTTACTGATTGCCAACGCGATTTTATGGCAAACGAAGATGAACGAATTATAACACACATCAGTAATCTGCGTCCGGTAAAGCGGATTATGGACGTAGTTGAAATATTTGATTTGATCCAAAAAGAAATCCCTGCAAAATTATTGATTGTTGGGGAAGGACCCGAGCGCGAACCTGCGGAAAGGCTTTGCAGGGCGAAAGGCATTGAAAATAAAGTCTTGTTCTTGGGCAACAGTAGCGAAATTGACAAAATTTTGTGCTTTAGCGATTTGTTTTTACTGCCTTCCGAAAAAGAAAGTTTTGGTTTAGCGGCTTTGGAGGCTATGGCCAACGGCGTGCCCGTAGTTTCCAGCAATACCGGTGGTTTGCCCGAGGTGAATATTCAAGATATTAGTGGCTATTTAAGCGAAATTGGCAACGTGGAAGAAATGGCTGAAAATGCGTTGAAAATCCTAAAATCTGACAATGCTTTGGCGAAATTTAAAAGGCAAGCCAAGGAAGCAGCTCAAAAATTTGATACATTAAAAATAGTACCGATGTATGAAGCGCTTTATAGGAAAGCGATTGAGAGTATTCACGTTTAAAAACAAAAAAAATCCCCCACAAAAGTGAGAGATTTCCTTTTTCAAAAATTATATTTTATTAAAACTGATATCTCACGCCAAGGCCAATGTCGAAATCGAGATCATCTCTATAATCTCCAAAACCAAATTCAGGTCTGAAATCTAGGGATAGTAAAAGAGGAAAATCAAAATTATATTCAATCCCTACAACTCCCGCCGCAAAGGCAAAAGTTTCATTATCAAGATCCGGATTTCCGGGAAAATCATCATCATCAAAATCATCATCAAAACTTATTTGGCCAACTCCAACACCGGGTCCTGCATACCAATTGAAACCGCCATCAATGTTCCATACCCATTCATATAAACCGGTAAGTTTGATAGCAGTAACTTTACGATGACTTCGCCATCCCAGACCAAATTCCAGTCGGTTGTTGTTGCTTCCTATGGCACGTTGATAGTTTACTTCGGTTCCAAAACCATCGCTATCACCAAGGCGGAGACCTATAGCATTTTTGGAGATTTCCTGAGCCTGCGCTTCAAAAGTAAAAGCTGCAAATGCAATTAAAACAAAAAGCAATTTTTTCATAATTTGGGTTTTAAGGTTCGATCTGTAAAAATAAATCTATATACAAAGGGGAACTGTTAATACATTGCTAACATTGAGAAGCGTTTTTTAGAAAGTTTTGTTAAGAAAATATAAACTGTTCTTACATTTACACTGCCAAAATGAAAGAAATCCTCCAAAATTTTCAAAGTACCTTTGAAGGCGAATTTTTATTCGATTCGTTACATCGATCAATTTACGCCACAGATGCTTCTGTGTACCGTCAAATTCCTTTAGCGGTTGCTTATCCTAAATCCACCGAAGCCATAAGGCAATTGATCCTTTTTGCAGACGAAAACAAAGTGTCGCTTATTCCCCGCACTGCGGGAACTTCATTAGCCGGGCAGTGCGTGGGCGAGGGGATTATTGTTGATGTCTCAAAATATTTCACCAATATAATTTCCTTCGATAAAGAAATAAAAACGATAACGCTCCAACCCGGCGTAATCCGCGATGATTTAAACACTTTTTTAAAACCGCACAACCTTTTTTTTGGCCCGAACACTTCCACTACCAACCGTTGCATGATTGGCGGGATGGTTGGCAACAACAGCAGTGGCACAACTTCCATAAAATATGGAGTAACGCGCGATAAGGTTTTAAAATTAAAAACGCTACTTTCAAATGGTGATGAAGTTATTTTCGAACCTTTATCAAAAGAAAGGTTTCTGGAAAAAACCCGATTGGATTCGATGGAAGGGAAAATTTACAAAACCATTTTTTCGGAACTAAACTCAAACGAAACTCAAAAGGAAATCCGAGATAACTTTCCAAAGTCGGAAATACACCGCCGTAACACTGGCTATGCTTTGGATTCATTAATAAATTCATCCGCATTCGGGGATTTTGAAAAAGACCTAAACTTATGCGAATTGCTTTGCGGTAGCGAAGGCACCCTCGCTTTTACCACGGAAATCACCTTGCAACTGGATTCTTTGCCACCGCCCCAAACTGCAATGGTGGCTGCCCATTATGAAACCTTGAAAAATTGCCTGAACGATGTTTTGGTAGCCATGAAACACGATTTGTTCACCTGCGAAATGATGGACAATGTTATTTTGGATTGCACCAAAAAGAATAAAAAATACGAGCCTTACCGCTTTTTCGTTGAGGGAAATCCGAAAGCGATCTTGCTTTTTGAATTAAAATCGGATACAGAAAGTGACCTTAATACACAAACTGAAAATTTACTCACCTCATTAAAAAAATCAGGTTTAAGTTATAGCCTTCCGGTTTTGAAGGGTGAAGAAATTGAAATGGCGCTGGAACTCCGCAAAGCCGGATTGGGCCTTTTGGGAAATATGGTGGGCGATAGAAAAGCCGTAGCCTGCATCGAAGATACCGCAGTGGCATTGACGGATTTGCCAAACTACATCAATGAATTTACTGCATTGATGAAAAGGCACGGGCAGGATTCCGTTTATTATGCGCACGCCGGGGCGGGGGAATTACATCTGCGGCCAATTTTGGATTTGAAAAAACAAGAAGGTGTTGAATATTTCCGGAAAATAACGACCGATGTCGCGGCCCTTGCAAAAAAATATAAAGGTTCTTTTTCAGGGGAACACGGAGATGGCAGGGTGCGTTCCGAATTTATCCCACAGCTTATCGGTGAAAAAAATTATCAATTGTTAAAAAGAGTAAAATTCGCTTTTGACCCGAATTCCATTTTCAATCCTGGAAAAATAGTGGATGCCTATAAAATGGACGAGGCCCTACGCTATGAAACTGAAAGGAAGGAACCGGAAATAAAAACCCTCCTCAATTTCAATGATTCGGAAGGAATTTTAAGGTTGGCCGAGAAATGCAATGGCAGTGGCGATTGCCGAAAAAATGCTGATTCGGGCGGGACAATGTGCCCAAGCTATCACGCCACAAAAAATGAAAAAGACACCACCCGAGCTAGAGCTAATGCTTTGCGAGAAGTTTTGACCAATAATACGGCGGTAAATAAATTCGATTCCAAAGATTTAAAAGAAGCATTTGATTTGTGTATCAGCTGTAAGGCTTGTTCCTCAGAATGTCCCAGTAATGTTGATATTGCCACCGCTAAAATGGAATTTTTATATCAAAGCAGAAAAGCCAATGGGGTTTCTTTTTCCGATTGGATGTTTGCAAATAGCAGCTATTTCAATCGTGCGGCTTCAAAATTTCCAAAGCTTTCAAATGCATTGTTTTCGAATTCATTGACTTCAAATATTATTAAAAAAACTATGGGAATGGCTTCAAATAGGACATTACCATATATTTCAATAAAAAGTTTCAGTAAACATTTTCAAAATAATAATAATCAGTCATTTGAAAATAAAAGTAAAGTGGTATTATTCGTTGATGAATTCAGTAATTTTTTAGAATCCAATATCGCTGCCGATGCTTATTTTTTGCTACAAAAACTAGGATATGACATTACGGTCATCGATAGTTTGGACAGTGGGCGGGCTTTGCTATCAAAAGGCTTTTTAGAGGAAGCTAAAAAATTGGCAAACAAGAATATTGCTTTTTTAAAGGATAAAATTTCATCCGAAATTCCCTTGATTGGTATTGAACCTTCGGCAATATTGGGTTTTAGGGATGAATATTTGCGATTGGCGGATGATGTTAAATCAGCCGAGAATATTTCAAAAAACACTTTTTTGATAGAAGAATTTTTAGCAATGGAAATCTCAAAAGGAAATATCAATTCCGAACAATTTACCAAAGAATCAAAAACCATAAAAATTCACGCCCACTGTCATCAAAAAGCTTTGGGCGAACAGAAGTCCACTTTTGATATTTTGAACCTTCCAGTAAATTACAAGCCAACCATCATTCCTTCGGGTTGTTGCGGGATGGCGGGTAGTTTTGGATATGAAAAAAGCCATTATAAAGTTAGCATGCAAATTGGCGAGTTAAAACTTTTTCCGGCCATTCGCAAAAGTGAAGTGGAAACAATAATAGCCGCAAACGGCACAAGTTGCCGTCACCAAATTAAAGACGGCACGGGCAGGGAAGCCTTGCACCCCATCACGATACTAAGGAACGCATTGATATAATTTTTATCTTAAAGACTGAAAAGCAGACATCATTTCGGGCATCAAATCTTCTTCCGCGAAATCAGGCTCGGCTGAAATAACATAAGATTTCTCGGAATTGAAATGGTATAATTTCCAGGCCTCGTTATTATACTCCAAAGCAGTCAGATTTTCAATCCAATCGCCACTGTTCATATAGATGCAAGTTCCTTTTTCGTTCGTTACTTTTCGGATTATCGGTTGGTGAATATGCCCACAAATCACGTAATCAAAACCGGTTTCTATGGCCAGATCGGTCGCTGTTTTTTCAAAATTATTGATGAATTTCACCGCGCTTTTAACGCTTTCCTTGATTTTTTTTGAGAGGGAATATTTTTCACGTCCCATTTTTGCGAGGCAAATATTGATTAACCTGTTTAATAGAATTAACCAATCATATCCCCAGCCCCCTAATTTTGCAATCCATTTGGCGTGTTTTATGGAAGCATCAAAAACATCTCCATGAAAAAACCATGCTTTTTTCCCATCCAAATCAAGGGTAAGTTTATTGAGGATTTGAATATTCCCCATTTTTGTGCCACTGAACCTTCGCATCCGTTCATCGTGATTGCCGGTGATGTAATATACCTTCGTCCCTTTGGTGGCTAGCGCAAGTATTTTTTTTATCACCAAAAAATGGGCTTTTGGGAAATAGCGTTTTCGAAACTGCCAAATATCGATAATGTCGCCATTGAGGATAAGTTTCTTGGGCTTAACGGAGTTTAAATAATGAAGCACCTCTTTGGCGTGGCTGCCGTAAGTACCCAAATGAATATCGGAAATAACGACAATTTCAACTTTTCTTTTCAACCGCTCAGAATATTTCACAAAGAACCATAAACCCCTTCAAACGCCATTTAATTAAATGTTACCATACCATATTGAAAAGGTTAATTCGGTTTTGGAATTATAGAAGTTGAATATTTTTAATATTGAAAGCGAACCTTTACATTTGGTGAAAATCAAAAAAAGATGGCAGGCAATTCCTTTGGAAATATTTTCAAACTAACCACATTTGGTGAATCTCACGGCCAAGAAATAGGAGGGATTATTGATGGTTGCCCGGCCGGCTTGGAAATCGATTTCAAAGCAATTGAAAAGGAGATGGCTCGTCGAAAACCTGGGCAATCCGGCATTGTTTCACAACGTAAGGAAAGTGATGACGTAAAATTCCTGTCTGGTATTTTTGAAGGAAAAACCTTGGGCACCCCAATTGGTTTTATAATTGAAAATACGGATCAAAAATCCAAAGATTATTCACATATAAAAGATGTTTTTCGTCCTTCCCACGCTGATTTTACGTATCAAAAAAAATATGGCATCCGCGATTACCGTGGTGGGGGAAGATCATCCGCCCGTGAAACCGCGTGCAGGGTTGTGGCCGGGGCCATTGCAAAACAAATTTTAAAAAATATTAAAATCACGGCCTTTGTTTCAGCAGTGGGAGATTTGAAAATGAACAAGGATTACAGCAAATTGGATTTTTCGGAAATAGAAAAAAATCCCGTGCGCTGTGCCGATGCTGAAATGGCGAATAAAATGGAAGCCTACATTAAAGAAATCCGAAAACAAGGCGATACGGTTGGCGGGGTTGTGACTTGCTTAATTGAAGGCGTTCCCGTTGGTTTGGGCGAACCGGTTTTTGATAAACTTCATGCCCAATTAGGAAAAGCTATGCTTTCAATAAATGCCGTAAAAGGTTTTGAATATGGAAGTGGTTTTGATGGTACCCGATTGAAAGGAAGCGAGCACAACGATTTGTTTAATGAAGATGGCAGCACCAAAACCAACCACAGCGGCGGAATTCAAGGTGGGATAAGTAACGGCGAAACTATATATTTTAACGTAGCCTTTAAACCCGTGGCCACGATTATGCAATCACAAAAAACAATTAACGAAAATGGTGAGAGTATTGAAATGATTGGCAAAGGAAGGCATGACCCATGTGTGGTGCCCCGTGCAGTACCCATTGTGGAAGCAATGGCGGCTTTGGTAATTGTGGATTTTTTATTGTTGGCTCGGGTTTCAAAAATTTAGAAATTAAAAAACGCCCCAAATTTGGTGGCGTTTTTATTAAATATTTAATTTATCATTAATAGCCTGAAATATATTTGTTCAATTTTTTTCGGAAATTTTGCTCAAATTATTGGAGAAAAGTTTATCACAAAAATGTTTTTGAAAGATTTGTCTAAAAATTTCCCTAAAAATATTTTTCAGGAAAAAATTTTCTTTTTAATTTAGTTCCCATACTTCCCGATTAGTTTAGCACAATCCCCATTTTAATTTCTCTCCAATTTTTTAGCTCGCCTCAATTTCATTGAACCATGCCGCTTAGCTATTCCTAAAAACAATAGTCATGAAAAAATTGGTCTGTATTTTCAGTTTGGGTTTATTTAGCATTTTTGGTTTTTCGCAAGTGGGCATTGGCACGATAAACCCATCGGCGGCTTCAATGCTCGAAGTGAGTAGCACCTCTGATGGCGGGCTCACCTTTAAAGGTTTAATGCCGCCCCGGGTGCCGACGGTATCGGAGCGGGATGCTATCAATGCCACAGCAAATGATGTGGGACTCTTGGTTTTTGTACAGAGCATTGGATGTTTTCAGATGTGGAATGGGATTGGTTGGGAAAGTGTTCATTGTTCTCCTATAATTCCCATTGAACCTTGGATAAATGAGTTTCATTACGATAATACTAGCACTGACATTGGAGAATTTATAGAAATTGTGGGTCCTGCGGGTTTGGATTTGAGTAATTACAGAATTATATTTTATGACGGAGCAGATGGTTTGGAATATCTCGCACCCTTACTGTTATATGGAATAATTGATAATGAATCCAATAATTTTGGTGCATTAAGTTTTACAAGAGCTAATATTCAAAATGGAAGTCCAGATGGTTTTGCTTTGATAAATGAAATTACGAATGAAGTGCTTCAATTTATAAGTTATGAAGGTGCATTTTTGGCAAATGATGGTACAGCAAATGGAATAATGTCAATAAATATTGATGTTTTTGAAGATGGAACTGATTCGGCTGGATTTTCTTTACAACTAATCGGAACTGGAAGTACGTATAGCGATTTTAACTGGAATGCACCCGCAGTTGATTCTCCAGGAGATTTGAATGTAGGGCAAACAATAAATTAAATTTTGTTGACATTATAAAAATTTACTTTTCAATTCCGCAGTCGGGATCATGCAGCTTTCCTTTTTCCCAAACCATTTATAGCGGTTTTTGGCGATAATATCATAAACCCAATCCCGGAACGAAGCTGGTAAAATGATAAACCCGTAAAGTAACGGCCACGCACCAGAAAGGTTTCTGGCAATCTTTAATGCCGCAGTGGATTTGTAATAATAGGCTCCCGGTTCGATCAAAAGTATCGAATCTATTTTTTTAATATCAATTCCGCGTTCAGCGATCATTTTTGAACCCACTTCACTTTGAAGCGCAGCAAATTTAAATATGCCTTTCCTGTCATGTTCAATAATAAAAGTCACAGAACCGTTGCAAAGATTACACACCCCATCAAAAAGGATGATCTTGTTTTGTTTTGAATTCATTTTCTAAATTATAATATTTAAACCTTCTCCAAAGCCTCAATGCTTACGTTTGTGGTAAAAATCCCGTAATTGATCACGGCTTTGTTTTTTTCAAGTTTATCGATGGTGCCGATTGCTTTTCCGTCTATCATTCTTACGCGGTCGCCTATTTTAAAAGGGGTTTTTGGTTTTGGCGGGGGAAGTTTTTTTTCTTCTTCCTTCTCTTTTTTTTTGCGAATGCGGATTACTTCTACTTTTTTTTCAACCTCTTTTAAAATGATTTCCTCCTTCGCTTTTTCAACCTTTTTGATTTTTGGGGCAACTTTTTTCCTTTTGCTATTTTCCACCATCACTATTTTCATGAGCTCATCAATGAGTTGTTTTTTCTGGCGATTATTGAAATATTTCTCGGAAAGCGAATCTACTTTTTTTCCCAAACTTATCAGTTTTTGGTTGGCATCGAACAATTCCTGATAACTTTCCAATTTTTCGCGAACGCGGGCATTGGTTTCCTCAAATTGCTTACTTTCTGTCCTGGCCTTTTGTTCTTCTGTTTTAAGTGCTTCGGAAGTTTTTCTTAGGTTGGACCGTTCTTTTTGAAGGTTAGCAATGGTTTTATCGAAACGGACTTTTCCGCCTTCAATTTTCTTCTTTGACCGATTGATCAAACTATAGGGAATACCATTTTTTTGTGCCACTTCAAAAGTAAAAGAACTTCCCGCCTCGCCAAGGTGCAATTGATATAAGGGTTCCAAAGTGCGGCTGTCAAATTGCATATTTGCATTTATGGCGTGTGGCAATTCATTGGCCAATAATTTCAAATTGCTGTAATGCGTTGTAATGATGCCAAAAGCTTCACGCTCATAAAAGACTTCCAAAAAGGTTTCTGCTAATGCGCCGCCCAGTTCCGGATCGCTGCCGGTGCCGAATTCATCAATCAAAAAAAGTGTTTCATTATTACATTTTTTGAGGAATTGATTCATTTTTTTTAATCGGTAGCTATAAGTGCTCAAATGATTTTCGATAGATTGATTGTCCCCTATATCGGTCAAGATTTCATTGAAAATACACATTTCGCTTTTGGCATCGGCGGAAACTAAAATCCCACTTTGCAACATAACCTGCAACAAACCGACCGTTTTTAAAGTAATACTTTTTCCTCCGGCATTTGGCCCGGAAATAACAATAATCCGACTTTCAGGCAAAAGTTCGATGCTTTGTGGAAAAGTCTTTTTATTCCTTTTTTTATTCGCAAGCAATAAAAGTGGGTGAAAAGCTTTGTGAAGGGAAAGTTTTTTTTCCGTTGTTAAGTGAGGGAGCACCCCTTCAATTTGGTTGGCATATTTGGCCTTGGCAAAAATAACATCGATGGAAATAAGGTATTCCTGCCAGTCTTTCAATAATTCTTTATGGGGACGGATTTTTTCGGTAAGCATTTTAAGGATTCGCTTTAATTCCTCGGATTCTTCATATATTAAATTGCTTAATTCATTTGCAAAATCAAGGGTTTCCTGCGGTTCAATATAAATTATGCTTCCTGTTTTGGAACTTCCCAAAACCGACCCTTTCACTTTGCGGCGGTGCATCGCTTTTACGGCAAGCACACGGCGGTTTTCCACCACGCTTTCCTTAATTTCGTCCAAATAATCATTTTGTATATATTGCCGCAACGCTTTTATAAATGAGGAATTTATCTTGCCTTTCACGATATTCAAGTTCCTGCGAATGGTGAACAAGGTTTCGGAAGCATCGTCGCGGACGTCGCCATAGCGGTCCAAAATTTTGTTTATTTCCTCGGATACGCTGGGTGTGAAATTTACTTCTTGAGAAAATGAATTGAGGTAAATATAGAATTCCTCGAATTTTTTAAAGAATTTCAAAAGGCTTTTAGAGTTTTCGGAAAGCGTTAAAGTTCTCCGGAAGCCGGAAATCTCCAAGCTGCTGTTTTCAATTTCCAATAATTTCAGTTCACTGAAGATCGGGTCAAAACCATGATTGGGAATCCCGTTGTCATTTTCGAAAGATGCGGCAAATTCCTTTACACGATGAAGTTCCTCCGATATAACTTCCAACTTTGTAAAAGGTGAAATGGAAAGTACTTTTTCCGTTCCCGGCCCGGTAATGCAAAAACTTGAAATTTGAAGCAATACTGCTGGAAACTCCAAGTCTTCGAGGGATTTTTTATCGATATGGGCCATTCCTTTTTTTCTTGTAATTTTACGCAAAAGTACTAATAATGCACGTAAATATTGAGCCAAGCTGGCGGGAGGTTTTAAAAGGGGAATTTGAAAAACCCTATTTTAAAAGCCTTATTGAATTCGTTAAAATGGAATACACTTCACATACCTGCTATCCCCCGGGGAAATTGATTTTTTCTGCTTTTGACCACACTCCATTTAAAAAAGTGAGGGTGGTGATTCTCGGGCAAGACCCTTACCATGGGGTAGGGCAAGCGAATGGACTGTGCTTTTCGGTAGCGGAGGGCGTGCCGCATCCGCCTTCCCTTAAAAATATTTTCAGGGAACTTTCGGATGAATTGGGAACTTCTGCTCCCGTGTTGGGAGATTTGGAACATTGGGCAAATCAAGGCGTACTTTTATTGAATGCTACTTTAACAGTCCGAAGTCAAATGGCAGCTAGTCATCAAAATTATGGGTGGGAAGAATTTACTGATGCCGTAATTTCAAAACTTTCAACTGAAAGGGAGGCACTGGTATTTTTATTATGGGGTGGGTACGCAAAAAAGAAAGGCGCAAAAATAGATTCCAGGAAACATTTAATTCTAAGTAGTGGCCATCCATCACCATTGAGCGCCAACAAAGGACATTGGTTTGGAAACAAACATTTTAGCAAAACAAATAACTATTTAAAAGTAAACGGGAAGAAACCGATTAATTGGTAAAAAGAGAATAGAAAGGGGAGTTGTTTTCTATTCTTCTTCAGGAATTTCGGGCTCGGTGGCATCATTGCAACTAAATTGCAATAACAAGAAATTCGTAACCAGCAAAGCCCCCAAAATGATTAAAAATACTGTCATGATCTTTTCTTTTATACAAATTAGATGCAGTATTTCCCCGGAGGTTGCGCAGGATATAAAAAAATCTTAAAAATTATGCACTATTTTTGAAGACATAACCTTTGCTTTTATCAAATCAAGTTTAAGTAACTGGTTTTGAATTTGTTCCAATTCGTTTTCCTTCAAATTTTCGTCGCTCCATTCGGTCAATTTTAACCATTGTTGGGCATCTTCTGGTTTCAAACCATAGCGATTGGCAATCATTTTATCGATGGAAGGGATTTTTTTGAAATCGAAAATGGTGTTGTTGATGATTTCCAAAATCGTTTTGATGGCTTTGGAATTTTTTTCTAACACCTCGTCCCTTACGGCGATCACAAAACTGGGCCAAGGTGTTGGGCATTCGCCAACCAATCGAAAAGTGCCGTTATCAACATATGGCTTGGTCATGAATTTTTCCCACATAAAATAATCACCTTTTCCTTGGGGAAGCATCTCCACGGCACCTTTTAAATCTTCGATTACTTTAAAACGAAGATCGGATTCCATTTTCCAATCTCGGTTTTCCGCATTTACGTAAGCCATCAAATGGGAACCGGAACCAAATCTGCTGATACAAGCCTTAGTTCCTTTTAAATCTTCAACGGAAAAATAGTTTGAATTTGCCGAGACGTGAATCCCCCACAGTAATGGCGACTTTACAAAAACTTGTACGATTTTGCTTTCGTTGCCTTTTATTATATCGCGGACAATACCTTCCGTTAAAATTACAGCAAGGTCAATTTCCTTTTCGCGTAGAGCTTTGCACATTTGGCCAGTGCCACCCGCAAAATCCTTCCAACGAAGATTGATGCCTTTTTTTTCATATTCTTTATCGCGAAGCGTTAAATACCAGGGTAAATTAAAATGTTCGGGGACACCGCCAATTTTTAGATCAAGCATGAAGTTATTTAATTAGTGAATTAGTGAGTGAGTGAATAAGCGAATAGAATAAGAAATATTTTCGCTCAAATCTATCTACTATTTAAAAACGGTTAATCCTATTTTAAGCTTGGACAAATCGTAAATCCATTCATCCACCAACCCTTTTTACCTTAAACCCCTTTTCCTTTAAAAAATCCATTATCCTATCGCGGTAATCGCCTTGAAGAATAATTTGATCGTTCTTAAAACTGCCGCCAACGCTAAGGAGTTGTTTTATTTCTTTTGCCAATTGCTTAAAATCTTTTTCGGCCCCGTTGTAGCCTTCAATTATAGTTGTTGGCTTGCCTTTTCGTTTTTCGTATTTGCAAAGCAGCGGTTCGTCTTGTAGCCAAACTGAAGTTTCTTCTTCTGAAAACTGTTCATCCGAGGGAAGATGATCGGGAAAAAGGTTTTTTAGTTGATCTTTTAAATCCATTTTATTATGATGAATTCTGAATTATTTTTTAATTAAACCAATCTCGATCAACCGTTGTTGAAGAAATTCCCCCGCAGTAATATCATCATAGGCTTTTGAATTTTTATCATCAATGCATTCTTTCAAACAATCCAATTTCATTTCGCTTCTTGGGTGCATAAAGAAAGGGATGGAATAGCGCGGTTTTCCCCATTCCTCTTTGGACGGGTTCACCACACGGTGGATAGTGGAGCGCAGTTTATTGTTAGTAAGCCTTTCCAGCATATCGCCCACATTGATGACCAATTCATCTTCCGCCGGTATGGCTTCAATCCATTCCCCATCTTTCCGTAACACTTGCAAACCTCCGGAAGAAGCACCCATCAAAAGCGTAATCAAATTAATATCCCCGTGGGCGCCAGCGCGCATTGCGCCTTTGGGTTCTTCCGTAATGGGAGGGTAGTGAATTGGTCTTAAAATACTGTTGCCATTGGTAGCATACTGGTCAAAATAAAATTCATCAAGACCTATATATAACGCTAGGGCGCGAAGCACGTAAATTCCAGTTTTTTCAAGCATGCGATAGGCTTCCATTCCTGTAGCATTGAAATTTGGAAGCTCACTTACCACGCAATTTGTTGGGTATTTTTCTGAAAGTTTAGCATCCTCTAAAGCTTCCTGCCCAAAATGCCAAAACTCTTTTAGGTCGCCTTCCTTTTTTCCCTTGGCATGTTCTTTTCCAAAGGAAACATAGCCCCTCTGTCCACCCAACCCTTCAATTTCGTATTTCTTTTTTGTCTCAACGGGAAGCGAAAAGAATGTCTTGATTTCCTTGTAAAGATTTTCTACCAACACATCGCTCAAAAAGTGGTGTTTAAGAGAAACGAAGCCTATTTCCTCATAAGCTTTACCAATTTCGTCAACAAATTTTTGCTTTCTTTTGGGGTCATCGGAAAGGAAATCACTTAAATCTACGTGCGGGATGTTGTTCATTTGAAATTCTTTTTTAGGTGATAAAGATACCAATTTTCATAGGTTTTGATAATATAAATATTGAGCTTAAAATCTTTATTGCACAAGGTTTTTTTCTACTTTTGAACCGGTAAAAATACTTTATGAAAACTGAAACTTCCCCCAATATATTTTTTGATTACAGGCGTGAAAATATTGATGATGAAACATTAATTTCTTTATATAAAGGAATGTTGAAGCCCCGGATGATCGAAGAGAAAATGCTCATTTTGCTTAGGCAGGGAAAGGTTTCAAAATGGTTCAGCGGGATGGGTCAGGAAGCAATTTCGGTGGGAATTGCCACAGTGCTGAAAAAAGATGAATATATCCTGCCCATGCACCGAAACCTTGCAATTTTCACAATGCGCGATATTCCATTATACCGTTTATTTTCTCAATGGCAAGGCAAAGCGAACGGATTTACAAAGGGCCGTGACCGTAGTTTTCATTTTGGGACCCAAGAGTTTCATATCGTGGGGATGATCTCCCATTTAGGGCCACAGTTTGGGGCTGCTACAGGAATCGCCCTAGCCAACAAGCTAAAAAAAAACAACAGTATTTGTGCAGTTTTTACTGGCGAGGGGGGAACAAGCGAAGGTGACATTCACGAAGCTTTGAATGTAGCTTCCGTTTGGAAACTTCCCGTTTTGTTCTGCATTGAAAACAACGGCTACGGCCTTTCAACACCTGTAAACGAACAATATAATTGCACTCATCTTGCAGAGCGCGGCGCCGGTTACGGGATGGAAGCACATATTATTGAAGGCAATGATATTTTGGAGGTTTATACAAAACTGAAAGAATTAGTGGAAAGCATGCGTATAAATCCAAGGCCCATTTTACTGGAATTCAAAACCTTCCGTATGCGGGGGCACGAAGAGGCAAGTGGTACTAAATACGTTCCCGTGGATTTGATAGATGAATGGGGACTTCGCGATCCATTGTTGAATTTTGAAAGTTATTTATTGCTAAGTAATGTAATTACCGATGATGATATTTTGAGTTTTAAAAAGGAATTTAAAAAGGAAATTGATGATAATTTGGACATCGCTTTTGCAGAGCCTGTAATAGAAGCTGATGAAACAACTGAATTAAATGATGTTTACAAACCATTTAATTTTCAAGAAGTTAATCCAAAATTAGAAGTTGAAAATATTCGCCTGATTGATGCAATTTCGCAAGGCTTGAAACAATCGATGGAACGCCATGACAACTTGATAATTATGGGTCAGGATGTGGCGGAATACGGTGGGGTTTTTAAAATAACCGAAGGTTTTGTGGAGGCTTTTGGTAAAGAGCGAGTTCGCAACACGCCTATTTGCGAATCCGCTATTGTTTCAACGGCGATGGGGCTTTCCATCAATGGTTATAAATCAGTAGTTGAAATGCAATTCGCAGATTTTGTGAGTTCGGGTTTCAATCCAATTATAAATTACCTCGCAAAAAGCCACTATCGGTGGAACGAAAAAGCGGATGTGGTTATAAGAATGCCTTGCGGGGCGGGAGTGGGAGCGGGGCCATTTCACAGCCAAACCAACGAAGCTTGGTTTACGCACACTCCCGGATTAAAAGTGGTTTATCCTGCATTCCCTTATGATGCCAAAGGCTTGTTAGCTACCAGCATTGAAGATCCAAATCCAGTTTTGTTCTTTGAACACAAAGCGTTATATAGAAGTATTAGACAAGAGGTCCCGAAAGATTACTATACCATTCCTTTTGGAAAAGCTTCATTATTAAAAGAAGGGAGCTCGGTAACCATAATTACTTACGGCGCGGGTGTACATTGGGCCTTGGAAACATTGGAGGAATTGAATAATGTTTCGGCAGATCTTTTGGACCTGCGAACTTTGATGCCATTGGATACCAATGCAATTTTCAATTCCGTTAAAAAAACGGGACGGGTCATTATCCTGCAGGAAGATTCCATGTTCGGCGGGATAGCTTCCGATATTTCCGCTTTGATTTCAGAGGAATGTTTTCAATATTTGGATGCACCTATCATGCGTGTTGCCAGTTTGGAAACGCCAATTCCATTTGCAGCAAACCTTGAAGCGGCCTACCTTCCAAAGAAAAAATTTAAGCAAGCCTTATTGGATATTTTGGCTTATTAACATTTTAACATTTTCTGTTAAACTTTAGATAAAGAAAATTCCACCGCCCATTTTCTTGTGTACTTTGGTCCTACTAATCATAAAACTCCAATTATTATGTTACGATGGATTATTATTTTTCTTGTCATCGCGATTGTTGCCGCAATTTTCGGATTTGGTGGAATAGCAGAAGGAGCAACAGACATTGCAATGATTATTTTTTGGATTTTCATTGTACTACTAGTCCTTTCATTGTTATCCAGTCTATTTAGAAGGTAACACTTTTTAACCTCAATTTTTAACACTTAACCCTTAATTAAATTTCAACCTTTATGAAAAAAATCATTTTATTAACCGTGCTGGCTACTTTCGCACTTTCTTGCGGTACGCCCAAAACGGTTCAGGAATCCCGTAAAGTAATTAAAGGATATTGGTCTTTGGACAATATTTCCTATGGCTCAAGCGGGACTTTTAACGTTACCATTTTTAACGACACTTCTACGGAATGCCTTGAAGGCAGTATGTGGCGTTTTATCCCCAACAACAATACAGGGAATTACACTATAGAAAACACCAATTGCCCAACTGGTCAAAGGGATTTTGTTTTTACTATCCAAGAAATGGATCCTTCAGGTGGTTTGTATGATTTCTTATTAAAACCCACTAATGCAAAAGGAAAATCCGATGATAATTCAGGTTTTAGGTTAAGCCTAACTCAATTAAATGAATCCTCGATGCGTTGGGAACAAACAGTGAACCTTGACGGAGAGCCGTTTAAAATTAATATGAACTTTTCAAAAATAAACGAATAATGAAAACAATGATAAAGAATATAAGCTTGATGGCCCTGGCCATAGCTTTTACAGTTACTATTACAAGTTGTGAAGCTACGCGTAACGCGAACAATAAACAAAAAGGAGCCGTAATTGGTGCCGCAGGCGGGGCCGTTTTAGGTGCTATTCTTGGTAACAATATTGGAAGCGGTAACAATAGCGAACTTGGTGCCGTTATTGGTGGTGTTGTTGGTGGTACTGCCGGGGTTCTAATTGGAAGTAAAATGGATAAACAGGCTCAAAAAATAGAGCAGGAAATTCCGGGAGCTCAAGTTGAACGTATTGACGATGCCATTGTAATTACTTTTGATGAAAATAGTGGCTTGTATTTCGATTCGGAACAGTATAGCATCAATAGTGCCTCCAAGGTAAATCTTGATAAACTTTCCGCTGTGTTAAAGGAATACCCAGACACCAATGTTATGGTTGTGGGTCATACCGACAGTTCTGGCGCAGATGCTTATAACATGACACTTTCCAAAAACCGCGCACAATCCGTAACCAGCTACTTTACGGGGAAAGGTTTGAGCAGTGGTCGTTTTACAACGGAATGGTTTGGAGAAACATCCCCCGTGGCTGATAATACAACCGAAGCAGGACGTGCGCAAAACCGAAGGGTAAATGTTGCCATTGTGCCAAACGCGAAAATGATTCAAGATGCAAAAAATGAAGCCGGAGGATAGTTGATAATTTATATATAGTGATCCCGTCCATTAGTTAATTTTGGACGGGATTTTTTTTAAGTTTTATATTTATTCAAAGTGATTAACTATTACCCGAATATTATAATTGTGGGCGGTGGCCTCGCAGGCTTAGTTGCTGCCTTACATTTATCCCAAAATGGCTGTACTGTATGTGTAATCGAGAAGTACGAATTTCCACACCACAAAGTTTGCGGGGAATATGTTTCCAATGAAGTGTTGCCTTATTTGAATTCACTTGGAATTGATCCTTTTGCTGAAGGTTCAAAAACTATTTCTAAATTTGAAATAAGCGATAAAAAAGGGAACTTGGTACAAGCCGATTTGCCCTTGGGAGGTTTCGGTATCAGCAGGTATGCTTTTGATGAATTGCTTTACAAGACTTTAAATGAAAATGTGAAAGTTGTTTTTGAAACTGTTGAAAGTATTTCCTTTGAGAACGATCAATTCAAAGTAATTACACAAAACCAACAAGAGTTTCGTGCAAAATATGTTTTGGGGGCTTTTGGAAAACGGTCAAATATTGATTCGCGATTAAAACGTGATTTCATCCAAAAACAATCTCCTTGGCTTGCCGTAAAGGCGCATTACGAATTTGATTTCCCTGAAAATACCGTAGCGCTCCATACATTCGATGGCGGTTATTGCGGACTTTCAAAAACGGAAACCAATGCAGTTAACGCATGTTATTTAACAACTTTTAAATCCTTTAAAAAATTTGGAAACATTGAAAAGTTTCAAGAAAATGTACTTTCGGAAAATCCATTTTTGAAGGATTTTTATAAATTAGCAAAACCACTTTTCAAAAGCCCCTTGACCATAAGTCAAGTTTCATTTCATAAAAAACAAGCTGTTGAAAACCATATTTTCATGGCGGGCGACAGTGCCGGTTTGATACATCCGCTTTGTGGCAATGGAATGGCAATGGCAATACACGGTGCAAAGATTTTTTCAGAATTGTTTTTAGATGCCGGAAAAAATGGCAAAGTCGCCTTTAAAATGGAGAATATAAATAGGCTTAAACTAGAAAGGGAATATACGCTTCAATGGGAAGGGGCGTTTTCAAAAAGGCTTCGAGCCGGACGGTTCATTCAAAATATTTTACAGCATCAGGTTGCAGCACCCATTGGGTTTTCAATAGCAAAAATATTTCCGGCAATGTTGCCATTTATTATAAAAAAAACCCATGGAAATTCATTTTTATGATAAATTTTCAAAATAAATATCGTTCCGAACAAGTTGAACACATGGACTCTTTTGAGTTGAAAGGCGAGGAGATGAAAAAAGTTTTGAGTGATATTAAAAACGTTAACAAATGGTTGGGGGGGAATTCCATTACCTTGCAAGGGATTAAAAAATTATTAAAAAACAAAAACAAGAAAAACACCTATACCATTGTGGACGTGGGTTGCGGAGACGGGGAAATGCTACGCCAATGCCATAGTTTTGGTTTGAAAAATGGATATAAATTCCTGCTGATTGGTCTCGACTTCAATCCACATATTATTGAAAATGCAAGAAAGAAAAGTGATAGCCTTTCAAATATTTCTTTTGAAATTGCTGATGTATTTTCGGATGAAAATGTAATTCCACAGTGTGATATTGCCCTTTCAACTTTATTTATCCACCATTTTAAAAACCCGGATATTGTTTTGTTACTTAGAAATCTTGTATCCAAAGCTAGCGTTGGGGTAGTGGTGAACGACCTCCACCGGAGTCGGCTTGCCTTTTGGCTTTTTAAAATCATAAGTCCTATTATAATTAAAACAAATACCGCAAAAGAAGATGGTTTGATTTCGATTGCACGTGGGTTTAAAAAAAAAGAATTGATGGAAATTTCACAAAAAATTCATTACCAGATTACAATGATTAATTGGATATGGGCATTTCGGTACCAATTAATCCTTAAAAAAAACGGATGAACGTAAAAATAACAACGGTTGCAAAACAACTACCCCATTATTCACGGAACACTTCCGAAATCCTGCCCTTGGTGGAGCAATGGATGAATGGGCAGGATAGCCGGTTTAAAAGAAAAGTGATCAAGATTTTTGAAGGGGCAGGGGTAGACCGAAGGTATTCTATTATGGATCCTTTGGAAGTTTTTTCCAATCTTGGTTTTGAGGAACGTAATGATATTTATATTAGGGAAGTTAAAAAACTCGGCAGGGAATCTTTGGAAAAAGCATTACATAAAGCCAATTGGCAACCTACGGACTTGGATTTTATAATAACGGTTAGTTGTACGGGAATAATGATTCCGTCTTTGGATGCATATTTGATAAACGATTTAAAGATGCGGCAGGATATCGTCCGGCTTCCCGTTACTGAAATGGGCTGTGCCGCAGGGATTTCGGGGATTATTTACGCCAATAATTTTTTAAAGGCGAATCCCGGTAAACGGGCTGCGGTAGTTGCCGTTGAATCGCCAACCGCAACGTTTCAGTTAGAGGATTTCTCGATGGCAAACATTGTAAGTGCTGCTATCTTTGGGGATGGCGCGGCCTGCGTTTTGCTTTCTTCAAATGAAAATGATATGGGGCCAAAAATACTGGCGGAGGAAATGTACCATTTTTATGATGCCACGCATTTGATGGGTTTTAAAATGGTGAACACCGGCCTACAAATGATTCTTGACAAATCCGTGCCGGAACAAATTGAAGCAAAGTTCCCAGAAATTATTCATCCTTTTTTAAATAAAAATAATGTATCCATAGAAGATATTGACCACCTTATTTTCCATCCTGGCGGGAAAAAAATAGTACAGACTGTGGAGACCCTTTTCGGGAGCTTGGGGAAAAATATTGATGACACCAAAGAAACTCTTAAATTGTATGGCAATATGAGTAGCGCAACCGTGCTTTACGTGCTGGAACGTTTTATGGAAAAAACCCCTGCAAAAGGAAAGTTAGGGCTGATGTTGAGTTTTGGCCCAGGATTTTCGGCCCAAAGGGTTTTGTTGGAATTTTAACCCCATGTGCAGCGGAGTAGATGAGTTTGTGATAGGAAAATTTATAGGTAATATTAGCGAGGGAAATTAATATTTTAGCTATGGTAAGGGAATTTGAAAATAAATGGGCATTGATACTGGGGGGCAGCAGCGGCCTTGGATTGGCAAGTGCCAAAAAACTCGCGGCCAACGGGATGAACATTTGCATTGTTCACCGAGACAGGAAAAGCAATTTCAGTATTTTTAAAATGGAGCTCGAAAGTATGCGTTCATTGGGGGTTGAAGTCATAGCTTTTAATAAGGACGCCCTGCGTAAGGAAACCTTGGACGAAGTGCTTGCATTCCTTCCCGAAAAAGGGATTAAGGTTTTACTTCACAGTCTCGCCAAAGGTAGTGTTAAGCCGATGCTTTCAGAAGAAGGAGATAATTTGACCAAAGAAGATTTCACTATTACAATAAACGCCATGGCCCTAAGTTTATATGAGTGGTCCAAGGCAATTATCGATAAAGAAAGGTTTGCTGAAAATGCACGCATCTTGGCCTTTACCAGTGAAGGGAGCAGTAAGGCGATGCAGCACTATGCCACAGTTTCCGCCGCAAAGGCAACGCTTGAAGCCCTGATGCGTAACATGGCGGTGGAATATGCACCTTTGGAAATTACTACAAATTGCATTCAAGCCGGGATTACACAGACAGCTTCTTTTGCGATGATTCCGGGAAGTGAAAAGTTGGCTGAAAAAGCTATAATACGAAACCCTTTTAAACGCCTTACGCAACCTGAAGATGTTGCCAGGGTGGTATACTTGCTTTGCAGGAATGAAGCGGATTGGATAAATGGCACTGTGGTTAAAGTGGATGGGGGAGAAAGTATTTGTTAGTTTTTTTTTTGATTTTAGGGCGTTGGGGATGATGCGTTTTAGGTTTAAACAAATGATTATAAATTTTGACGGCTAAAGAAATACTTTCATTATTACCCTATTCGGAACCCTTCCTTTTTGTGGATGAAATAACTTCCGTTTCCGAAAACGGAATTACGGGATGTTATACATTTCGGGAAGAAAGCGAATTTTATAAAGGTCATTTTAAGGATTATCCGATGACCCCGGGGGTATTATTGATAGAATGCATGGCGCAAATTGGATTAGTAGGTTTAGGGATCTTTTTAATTTCGGATCTTTCAATTTCCCAAAACCAAATTGCAATGAGCGATACTCAAATGGATTTTTATCTTCCCGTAACTCCCGGGGAAAAGGTATGGGTGGTTTCCGAAAAGATTTACTTTCGTTTCAACAAACTTAAATGCAAGGTTGTAATGAACAACTCCAAAGGCGAAATGATTTGCAAAGGCACCATCAGCGGAATGATTATAACAAATAAAAAATGAATAGGAGGGTAGTAATCACGGGCCTTGGGGTGGCCGCCCCAAACGGGGTGGGGATACCGAATTTTTTGGAGGCCATTAAAAATGGGATTAGTGGGATTGAATTCATTCAAAGATTAAAAGACCTGAACTTTTCATGCCAAATTGGTGGCGTTCCGAAAATATCCGAAGAAAAGAAAAGGGAATATTTCAGCGAACTTCAACTCAAGAACTTTAATAGCAGCGGGATTCTTTATGGCGTTATTGCGGGGATAGATGCATTAAATGATGCCGGCATTTCAGTGAATACAAACGAACCTCTTTGGGATTTGGGAATTATTTTCGGAGCCGGGACAAGTGGAGTTGAAAAATTTCGGGAAGCCATAAATCAAATTGATGATGGAAATGTACGCCGATTGGGCAGTACCGCCGTTTCACAAACCATGGCCAGCGGAATCAGCGCTTATTTGGGTGGGTTTACTGGGGCGGGAAACTGGGTAACCACCAATTCCTCCGCTTGCGCTACCGGTGCTGAATCCATTTTGATGGGTTACGAGCGGATTTCCGCAGGGAAGGCCGAGCAAATGCTCTGTGGCAGCACGAGTGATGATGGGCCCTATATTTGGGGGGCTTTTGATGCCATAAAAGTGGTGCCCTATAAATATAACGAAGACCCTACAAAAGCGTGTAGGCCCATGAGTGCCACTGCTGGTGGTTTTGCCCCCGGAAGCGGGGCGGGGGCATTGGTTTTGGAATCTTTAGAAAGTGCCGAAAAAAGGGGTTCTAAAATATATGGAGAAGTTTTGGGCGGGTTCGTAAACAGTGGCGGACAAAGGGGAGGGGGAAGTATGACCGCCCCTAATAGTAATGCAGTACAAAAATGTATTTCAAAAGCATTAGAAAATAGCGGCGTGAAAGCTTCCCAAATAGATTATATAAATGGGCACCTTACGGCAACAGCGAAGGATGCGTTGGAAATTGAAAACTGGTGCGAAGCCTTGGGAAGGAAGGGCAATGATTTTCCTTATATAAATTCACTGAAGGGGATGGTGGGACATTGTTTGGCCGCAAGTGGTAGTATTGAAGCGGTTTCGGCTGTACTTCAGCTTTATCATGGTTTTGTTTTTTCAAATATAAATTGTGAAGATCTGCACCCTGAAATAGCAAAGTTGATTGCCCCTGAAAAAATTCCGCGAAAAATGATAACCACCGAGCTAAACATTATTGCAAAAGCCAGCTTTGGTTTTGGTGACGTGAATGTGTGTGTTATCTTTAAGAAATTTTAAACTGCATGGACCAAGATACCATTTACGATAAGTTACAACCTATTATCAAACTTTATTTACCTGAGGATGTGGACGCTACGACCATAAATAGGGATAGCGACCTTACTAGGGAACTCAATATTAATTCTGCCCATTTGGTGGATATTGTCCTTGATATTGAAGACGCCTTTGAAATAGAATTCAAAAACAATGATATGGAGCAACTCCGCACCGTAAATGATACCATTGCCATCATTCAACAGAAAATTTCAGAAAAGGGGGAATAATTTCTTTTGACCGAAAGGCTAATGCGTTTGCATTTTGCCTTTTCTTTTTTGCAACTGTACGCGCAGTTCCGTTTCCACTTTGGCGATAGATGCCTCAAAAGAACCATTGGAAGATTCCGCGAAGATGGTAGTGCCCGGAATATTCAATCTTACACTACAAATCATTCCTGATTCGGGAGAGCTGGTGTTTTCCTTTTTGAAATAGACATCTGCATTTATGATAAAGTCGAATTTACTTTCAAGCTTGTTCAGCTTTTCTGTTGCAAATGCTTCAAGGCGCGGGCTTGCGGTTACTTCGTGGTATTCAAAATTGATGTTCATAAATAGAGATTTATATGTTTTTTTAAAGATACAATCCCATTAAAAACAACCCAAATCTTTAATATGAATTTATGAGTTTATAGGTTTTTATTTTTTTTGATCGGTTGGAATAGCGATGGAAGTAATAATGCTCCCTGCTAATGCTACTTCGATTGCACTTCAATTAAGGAGATCCGTTCCAGTTTTGGCCAGAATCGTTCATGACTATATACTTCTACAATAAATCTGTTAACTAATGTTAATGGGGTAGTTAAATACTATTAAGTAGTAGAGATGGTTGCTGTTTTTTAGATACATTATTTAAAAACAAATAATTATGAAAAAGTTACTCTTTATTATGTGTTTAAGCGTTTCTATGACAGTTTTTTCACAAGATATCTATTTCCAAAGCGGGCAGGAAGATTTAGAACAAAAAGCAGATTCTATTACCAATTTATACAATCGGCAGTTAGTATTAAGTTCTATGCATGAATTGCTGTTTGAGAAAAAAATTGAAGAATTTTTAATACGCAAAGAAAAAATTGAAGAACAATATACCGGAAAAGAGAAATTAGACCTATTCTACAGCCTTCAGAAGAATGAAATTGCAGAAATGAGAGATATTTTAACCCAACTTCAATTTAGGTTATATGAAAAAATACGGCCCGAAATCCAACCCCTGGATACGGTTGAACAGTAGCGTAGAAAAGGAAAGTATAAAAAAAAGCTTCAGATTAGTCTGAAGCTTTTTAGATTTGAGAACGCTGATCCCATGGAGGTTTCGGCATATAAGGTAGTTCCGAGAACATTGGCTATTATTTCACAAACTTTACCCGTAAATATATGAATTTATAAATTCCTTACATCCTTTTCTTCGGTTGGTATTGCAATGGAAGCTATAATCCCACCAGCTAAAGCTAACACGATCACACTTAAGGACAACCATTCTGGTAATTCATAACCAATGCTTTTCAGGTAGTGGGAGAAAAGCATCTTCAACCCAACAAAACCTAAAATTACTACCAAACTGTAATTTATGAAACGGAACTTGGAGAGCATCCTTGAGATTAAGAAATACATGGAACGCAAACCGAGGATTGCGAAAATATTTGAAGTGAACACGATAAACGGGTCTGCGGTAATGGCGAGGATGGCAGGTATACTGTCCAGGGCAAAGAGAATATCGGTAAGTTCAATAATGATAAGGGCCACAAACAATGGCGTTGCCATGCGAATTCCCATTTTTCTAATAAAGAAATGATCGCCTTCCATGTGATGGGTTACGGGCATGATTTTCTTCATGTATTTGAAAACGAATGACTTTTTAGGATCAAAATGGGTATCTACATTGGTGTACATTTTATAGGCGGTATATATCAGGAACACGCCAAAAACATATATTATCCAGTCAAACTTGTTTATAAGGGCAACGCCGAAAAGTATCATGAGCGCCCGGAAAACAATTGCTCCCAGAATACCCCAGAAAAGAACCCGGTGCTGATACTTTTGTGGGATTCTAAAAGAAGTAAATATTACAGCAATAACAAACACATTGTCAATACTTAGCGATAGCTCAATTAAATAACCAGTTATATATTTTATGACGGCACTGTCCGCAGTTAAATTGGTTGGATTTTCTATAAGCCCATCACTAAAGAGCCAATAAATAATTCCCGAAAAACCCATGGCGATACTCACCCATATGCTAGTCCAAATGGCAGCTTCCTTGGTTTTGATGATATGTGCTTTCCTATTAAAAACCCCAAGATCCAAGGCGAGACAAAGGATTATAAAGCCAATAAAGATTCCCCAGATGAGCATAGTGGTATAGTTTTACGCAAAAATAGATTTATTTGAAATAACTATATAATCTTGAAGTGTTAATATAATAAAATAAGTGAATAGGTGAATAGGTGAATGTGTGAATAAGTGAATGTGTGATTTGGAATGAGGGAGGTGCAAAATACTTTATTTTACATAATATAAATTATAAGTCTTATTTGGACGTTATGTAAATGAAGAATATAGCTGTATTTGTTGAGATTTCATTCATATCTTACTGCGATGATTAAAAGAGTAATTTCAAAAGAGTCTTATGTGGACTTAAGCAAAATTTGTTGTGGTTTGTTTTCTTCCCAATAAGCGAAGCATCCTAAAGTGATCTGCTATGGCTTGGGGGAAACTTCTTTTAACATGATATGGCATACCGTATTCACGGGCAGTATCGGCCACAATTTTAGTTAATTTTTTATAGTGCACATGGCAAACATCCGGCAGTACGTGGTGTTCCACCTGAAAATTTAGGCCACAGATCAGCCAAAATAAAAGTTTGCTGTTTGGGGAAAAATTGCTAGTTGTTGCAAATTGATGACTGTACCAATCATCTTCCATCATCTTTTCTGTTGTGGGAAGTGGAAAACTTGTTTCCGGCATTATGTGGGCTATTTGAAAGACAACGCTAACCAAGAGCCCCGTAATGAAATGCATGCTCAGAAAAGCCAATAAAATCACCCACCAAGCCAAGGGCGTCATGATCATAGGAATTGCCAAGGCATAAAGGTAGTAGAGCAATTTCCAAACGGTCATGCCTGCCAACGCTTTTATATATTCATTTTTTTTATCCAAAAAACCCATGTTTTTATACCGGGTCAGCCGTACGAAATCCTTGGTCGTAATCCAGGATATTGTTGCCATCCCGTAAAAAAACCATATATAAATGTGCTGAAACTGGTGCAGCCAATAGTGTTTGGCGTGGGGCGAAAACCTAAGAAAGAAAGGCGCGTTAATATCGTCATCTGCTTCCTCTATGTTGGTATATGTGTGATGTAAAACATTGTGCTGTATTTTCCAAACCGTGGCGTTTGCCCCTATAAGATTGAAGGTGTAACCTAATAAGGTATTGATTTTTTTATTTCGGGCGTAAGACCCATGAATGGCATCGTGCATTACCCCCATTCCTATTCCGGCCATTCCCAAGCCACATATTAGATAGGCAAAGAACAGCATGGGCGTAATGGTGACCATGCCTAAACCCAGAAATATCAGTGGAACAATAAATAGTAGAAGCATCGTAATCGTTTTCACGACCATGGTTGAATTCGCATTTCTGCTTATGTTATTGTCTTTGAAGTAAGAGTTTACCCGGCTTCTTAGTGTTGCTGAAAAACCTTTGTTTCTTTTTCTTGAAAATATTGGATTTTTGAAAGTGTCGCTCATTTTATTTCATTACCAAAATGTCGGCAAAAACATTTTTTTTGAAAATTAAGTAATGCAGGGCTTTATAGGCAAAAATAAAAAATGCCACTGCATTAAAAATATTGAAGAAAGCTAAAGGATTTAATAATCGAAAGAAAATTAAAAAAAGATAAGCTTACCAAATAATATATAACAAAAATAGCCCAAAATAAACAAGGTATTGGGAAGGTTATGTTAAAGTAACACCGCCACTCACCTATTGTTATATCACGGTTTTATCAGAGAATGGATATCCGTACTTTCTTACTTTTAAGCCTGGTGTTGTTTAGTTTCTTTACGAGTTCGGCGGCGAGGGTTTTGGGGACGGCTACAAAGGCGCAGTCTTGTTTTAGTTCAATGGCGCCCAATTGGTCGGGTTCAAGATTCCCTTGTTTGAAAAACACGCCGGCAATATCGCCCTTGGAGATTTTATCTTTCCTGCCGCCAGAAATAAAAAGGGTTTCCCATAGTTGCTTGGCAGGCGGGGCCGGTTTGCCAATGTCCATTGGTTCTGTTTTCGGAATAAATTCCGGAAGGAGCTGATTGGCCCATTTTAAAACGTAGGCAGTGCCCTTTTCATTTACCCTTGCGGTGCGGCCATTGCGATGGATAAATTCTTCCACGGAATGCGGGAGTTCGTAATGGATAATGAATTTTAATTCGGGGATATCGATGCCTCGGGCGGCCAGATCTGTGGCCAACAGGATTTGGCTGGTGCCGTTCCTAAATTTTATAAGCGCGCGTTCCCGGTCTTTTTGCTCCATTCCACCTGAAAAACAAGTGTGGCTTAGGTTGTTCTTTTCCAAAAAGAAGCTGACCCCCTCAATACTGTCCTTAAAGTTGCAAAAGATAATCCCCGGCTGACTGCCCAGATGCAAAAGGAGTTTTAAGAGGGGCTGTAGTTTATCCTTATCGGGCGATATCACTATTTTGACCGTTAATTTTGAGTCCGGTTTTTCAGATAAATAATCGATAATAACGGGCTGATCCAAGTTTACAAAACGCGGAATACCCACCCCTTTGGTTGCGGAGGTTAAAATGCGTTTGGCAACATTAGGCAGTTCTTCGAGAATGCCCCTCATTTCATTTTCAAAACCGATTTCGAGGGATTTATCAAATTCATCCAAGACCAAAATTTTTATACTTTCCTTTGAAAAACGATCGTCGTCAAAGTGATCCAAAATCCTGCCCGGGGTACCCACCAAAATGGCGGGGGAATGTTTGATTTCTATTTTGTCCTTAGACTTGGCCCGGCCGCCATAGACCGCATTCACCTTAAAACCGGAACCCATGTTGCGGACCACTTGTTCAATCTGAATGGCGAGTTCGCGGGTTGGCACCACAATAAGAACTTGTACCTCGGGATTATCGGGATCCAAGGTTTTGAGGATTGGTAATAAAAATGCCAAGGTTTTCCCGGTGCCCGTGGGGGAAAGCAACATGGTATTTGCCGTTTTTTCAATGAGGGCCATTGCTTCCAACTGCATTGGGTTTAGGACGGTGATCTTCAGCTTGGCTAAAATATGCTGCTGGTCTTTTATGATGTTTGCCATGGCTAGTGCTTCTTTTTCTTTTTGAGAGTTTCTGCTTTTGGAGTTGCTGCAGGTGTTTGCGCTAAGTGGTTCGCCAAGATTTTATCAATCAATTCTTCTTTTGTTAAATGATGAAAAACCGTGCTTATTTTTTCTTTAAATGCAGCGGAAATATTTCGGTTTGGCTTGGTCTTGAAAATCTTTTTGGCCCATAGCAAGGCATTATTTTCCTCGGTACTTTGGGCATCAGGTTTTTTTACTTCTTTAAATGAGATGCCCAGTTCTTTTTCAAAATCGGCTATTTCAAAAACCTCTTCGGCCTGTAAAACGGTCAGGGAAAGGCCGGTTGCCCCTGCCCTTGCCGTTCGGCCACTCCTGTGTACATAGGTTTCATAGGTGTCCGGCAAATGATAGTTTACCACATAGGCGGTTTCCTTTACATCTAGGCCGCGGGCCGCAAGATCTGTAGCCACCAGAATATCGATGTGGCCTTCCCTAAACTGCCCCATCACCCGGTCGCGGATGGCTTGGGTCAAGCTGCCGTGAATGGCGCCTGATGAGAATTTATTAATGGCCAGGTTTTTGGCGAGTTTATTTACAGCTGCTTTGGTCTTGCAAAAAATAATCCCCCGCTCCCCTTCCTTGGAACTTAAAAAATGAAGCAAAACCTCGAGTTTTTCTATTGGGTCCACCACCACATATTGATGGGTTATCCCTTGGTGGCCAAGGGTTGCCATATCGGCCTCTATGTGCAGCACGTGCTTGGACATATAGTTTTGCACCATTTGCTTTACGGCGCCGGGCATGGTAGCCGTAAACAGAAGGGTTCGTCTGGTTTTTGGGATTTCCGCAATAATGAGATCCAAATCGGTTTTAAGAGCAGTAACCATTTCATCCGCTTCATCGAGGACCAGATAAGTGATATTCTTAATGTTGATGGCACTGCGTTTTACCAAATCGACCAAGCGGCCCGGGGTTGCAACCACAATGTGGGTTGGGGTTTGCAGACGCTCTATTTGTGGTTTTATAGGGATGCCGCCGCAAAGAGAGGCGATGGAAATAGCGGGGCTATGGGCAACAAAGGAAATTAAATTGGAGTAAATCTGCTGACCGAGTTCTCGGGTTGGCGCCAAGATTATTGTCTGTACATTTTTGTTTTCAGTATCAATCAATTGCAATAAAGGCACGCCAAAGGCAACGGTTTTGCCGGTACCTGTTTTTGCGAGAGCCACCACGTCTTGGGTTTGATATAAAAGTATAGGAATAATCTTTTCCTGAATATCGGTGGGGACAGCAAGATTTAGGTTGGATAAACCCTGTTGAAATTGGGGAGTAATTCCTAATTGGGCGAAGGATTGGGGCATAGGAGAATTTTTTTGGTAAAGATAGGGAGGGATTTTTTAAATTTAGTATTCAGTGGCAGTATTCAGGTTAGGTGTCCGCCTTTCCAATTATTTAATAAAATAAGAATTCAAAGGTGGAAGCCCAAAAGTTTTTATTAATTAAACCCTTGCAGATAGCTTTTTATTTTT
This sequence comes from Flavobacteriales bacterium, assembly GCA_038326725.1. Classification (GTDB taxonomy): domain Bacteria; phylum Bacteroidota; class Bacteroidia; order Flavobacteriales; family Flavobacteriaceae; genus JBBQKI01. The sequence goes on along the minus strand of JBBQKI010000012.1, from coordinate 6,754 downwards.
CAACTTTCTGGTTCAAGTGGCGCGAATAGAAAACGATCTTCCGGCGGGTGTTTATAAAATATACCCCGGTTAACAAAACCACGGCGGCTATGATGGATTGGGTGGTTATTTGTTCGTTCAAAATATAGTAGCCGAGAATAAGGGCAATGATGGGGTTAACGTAAGTTGATGTGGCCACTTTTTCCGGGGAAACGATTTTCAGCAAATAATTGAAGGAGGTAAAGGCCACAATGCTCCCGAAAAGTATCAATATCAGCATTGAAAACTGTACCTCTTCGCTCCATTCCGTGGGCAATGACCATTTTTCCTCGAACAAGAAACTGCCAATCATCAATATAAATCCCCCTGCCAACATTTGGTAACCCGTGTTCACAAAAAAGTTGGCGGGCAGGTCGGCTTTGCCCACGAACAAACTGCCCCAAGCCCAACTGAGCATACATACAAAGATCATTATCATGCCAATTATACTGCCTTCTTGGCTCAGGATTTCCTTTTGGCTCACCAACAAATAAATCCCGATGATGCCTAAAACCACTCCTATTAAGGACATGGGTTCTATTCTTTTTCCCTGAAACAGCCGCATCAAAATCAAAACAACCAAAGGCTGGGCGGAGATTTCGAGGGCAGCGAAACCGCTGTCCACATATTTGAGTGCCCACACCACTACCCCATTACCAAAACTGAGAAAAAGGAAACCGGCTATCGCAGTATTTCGCAATTGTTTTCGGGTGATAGCCAAGCTGATGCCCATTATTTTACAAATAATAAATATCAAAATGCCCGCCGTGATAAATCGGATGGAGGCTAACATAAAGGGAGGAAGCTCGTTTACCGCTATTTTATTCAAGAGATAGGTGGAACCCCAAATGACGTAAATTGAAAAAAACGCGAGGACGATTAGGGTAGTGTTTTTAGGCGGGGTCATTAAAGGGTTTTTAAAAGGTGTAAATTTAAGGGTTTATTTGCTTAAGTGTTGGTTCATTGATTTGTTTAAGCGTTTGTTCATGTTTGTTTATTCGATATTTGTGTAGTCGTTTAACCATTTTTTAAATATTCACTTCCATTAGTTGAGATTTGGTTTTTGGAATTTGGAATTTTTATTGGTTCGTTTTATTAAAGTATTACTAAAAATCAATCACTTAATTTAATGCCCGTAAATTTTATTTTACCTTTACAAGGAATTTAAAAAAACACACTTATTATGAAAAATGGAAAAGGAATATTGGCATTATTGGGCCTTGCAGCTGGAGCTTTTGCCTTTTGGCAGTACAAAAAAATGCCGCCCGAAAAAAAGGCGGAATTAAAAGATAAAATTTCCAATGCAGGACGTCAACTGAAAGACAAAATAAATGAAGGTGAAGCATCGTTAACTGAAAAATATGAGCAGTTAAAAGACAATGCAAAAACTAGGGCTAACGATTATAGAAGTTAGTCGCAATTACAATCCTTCTTAAATCCCGCTCTCTTGCGGGATTTTTTTTGCTCAAAAAATATTTAGCACTTCCCTTTCCCACCGTCCCTAATCCAATAAAGAAGCTATCAAATCTTTAGGAATGTCTTCCTCATAGTCCGAAAGTCCTAAGGTGTCCAGAAAGGGGTTTGAAAACACTTTACACATTTCTTCTGATAAAAGGCTGCTGGTATATGGATTAATAAAAACCTTATAATGGTATGGTCTTCGCGGCTTTCCCAGGGCATCTATTTCGCCGGGAATGGTAAAGGCGGAATTGCTGAAATCCATGGTTTTGGAAAGTTGCAAAGCCAATTGTTTATCAATCTTTTTCACATAACGCTTCAGTAAAAACAGTTCCTCTACTTCCACCACTATTCCATGTATGAATCCGAAAGAACCAAGGCCCACCAAAGCTGCATTGAAAAGCCCGTCGTTACGGATAACACGCGCATGTATTTTTTCGGAAAAAGCATTTGTAATGGCAGGATGTGTATGCCGCTCCAGATAGACATTATCTTGGGGGTTTGGGCCTATAATCAGGCGATTGCGGATGAACATCGGCGGGAAGAATATCTAAGTCCAAATTCATCAAGCTGTTTTGTTGTACCCTATCCGGATGATGCGCTATGGAGGACATCGACCAGCGGGAGCCAATTGCCCGAAAACCTTCGTTATTATCGAGGCTATCTTTAAGGAGCCGATGAATCTCCAAAGCCGAATCATTATAGCGTTTCAGGGCGGAGGGCATTACGGCTTTAGCTTCTGGTTTTGTAATATATAGCATTTTTAAAGGGAAAGGGCCGTTCTTGTGCAGGGTGTCCCACTCGGTTTTGTTTAATATTTTGGTGGTGGCCATGGTTATTAATCTTCAGGTTTCATACACACATATTTGAGCTTAACTTTACGCTTGTTGCCAAAAGTAAAGATGTACAACAAGCTACCGCCAAAAGTGTTTTTATACTCCACAGAGAAAAGCTTGCCCGTTTCGCAGCCGTCCTGCAAAACCTTGAAAGTAATATCATCCGTGGTAATACTAGCTTTTATTACTGTATCCAGTTCTACTACATATTTATCGCGGTACCAATCATCCCGCTCCATTTCATCGGGCGGCATGGGGGCACCGTGGGTGCTAACAAGGCGTACGGAATAGCAAGAAGAAATAAAAAAGAAAATGCAAAACAACAAAAGCACCCCAAAGGAAGATTTATGTGATGGTTTCATAAAACAGCGGCTGTTAAGAATATAAACTTTCCCCGAAACTTGATGAGGCAAGCTTCAATTTAAAAAATCAAAAAGGGAGTTATATTGCTGAAAATGTATTGGTTGGAATAAAGGTAATAAAAAAGTGTTAAGTATTCAGTTGGAAGGGTTCAGTTTTTTTGTGAATAAGTGAATGCGTAAATCAGTGAATAAATGAATAAGTGAATTTGTGGGATAACTATACCTGTAAGGCAAGAATTCTCAAAAAATACTCAAACCCCATTACTCAATACTAGCTAAAAACTATCAACCAACAACTACCAGCTACCAACTAATTTAATGCTCTTCCACTACAGCCTCGTCCCGATATTTGCAGCAACCATGTACAGAGGCATAGGCTTCATTGGAGGCGGTGACTTGTTTAGTGTCGTGGCCCGCATCGGCCACACTTTGGTGGATGGTGTTTAGATTGGTTTTCCTTTCGTCGTAAATTACAGAAAGCAGGTGGGTATTTACATCCCAAACGGCGGTTTTTACACCTTTGGTTTTAATGGCTGCCTTTTCGATACGTTCCTTGCACATCAGGCAAACCCCATCTACTTCAATTCTAGCTTTAGCATCTTTGTTTTGCGCTTGGGTGCCAAGTGTTATAAAGAATAATGTAACAATTAAGAGTAGATTTTTCATCATATTAAATTTTAAAGGTTTGTAAATTTATAATTTCCATCGCAATCCGGCATAATACATACTACCAAAAATCGGTCCATATACCAAAGTGGAATCAAAATAGCCACTAAAAGGGTCTTCCGCAGAAATGATGGGGTTATCCTGCCGCACGTTGGTAATGTTCTCCCCTCCCAAATATACTTCAAACTTGTGAGAAAATACTCTTGTTAGCTGTGCGTTTAAAGTATTGAGGTCGGGGGTGTAATCCGATCGTTGAAAAGTTTCCGGATTGGCTGCTGTGGAAGGGAACCTTTGTTTGCTTAACCAATTGTAGGTAGCATCCACTTTCCATTGGGTATTTTTTTCGGTCAACCGTGTTTCGAAACCAAAGTTGGCAAAAAACCTATGTTTGGCATTTAATTGCTTTTCAAACCTGCCTTCTAAATAATCCGTTTGCACATCGATGTACCGGTAAGAAAGTTTCATATTGAAATGCTCCGCAAGATTGTAATTGATTTCGGATTGAAAGGTGTTGGCAAAGCTTTCTCCTTCCAAATTATAAAAGCGAACTTGTTGTGGATCTTCCCAATCTACCACAATTTGATTCTTAAAGTCCGTACGGTAAAAATCCAAAGCAATATCGGCATTCCTTCCCAAAAGGGTAAAGCCCTGCATAAAGGAGACACCATAATTCCATGCATCTTCTGCATCCAGGCCATAAAATTCGCCCCCGGTATTAAGTATGGAAATGGTGCGGGATGAAGCAAAAAGTTGCTGATTCTCCGCAAAGATGGTGGGCGCTCGCACTCCCCTGCCTAACGATGCTTTAAAGGCCGACTTTTCCCACGGGGTATATCGAACGTGAAGACGTGAGGTAATAAAGGCACCAATCAAGTTATGATAATCTGCCCGGACACCGGCGGTCAGCAACAGGTCGCCCAAGTTGTCGTAAGCATATTCAAAGTAGGCACCCGTAGAGGTTTCGGTGCGGTTGTAATTATTGGTTAGTACCAATTCTTTATAACGATCATATGAAAGGCTGAGGCCTGTTTTGAAGTTGTGCCGCGAATCGCCGATGATGGAACTGAAAATCCCGTTTGCATATAGACTTTGATGTTCAATATTATACACATTAAATCCAAAATAGGAATCTTGTTCGTGATGACTGAAGGAAGATTGAAACCCGATGGATTGATAGGGGATTTCAGGAAACACATACCCAAATTTTACCGAAGCTTCTGCCCTTGTGGTTTCTATTTTGCCACCCCAAAAATTAGTAGTGAATTTATCGGTATCCGGATTAAAGTTCGTTTGGCCGGTCTGTTTTTTATCGGTTAAAAAGCGGAGGTCTAGAAAACTAACCAATCCTTTTTCGGCATTGGTATATTGCCAACGGTTTAGCAGGTTTAACTGCTGTGCCAAGGGGTTGTCCAAAAAGCCATCGTTATTATTGTCCATTTTGGAATCGCGTAGGTTCCCGTGAAGATAAAGTCCGGTATGCCATTTATTATTTAGCTTAAAGTTAAGATGGTTGTTCAGCTCCAGCCGGCCGTCGGCCCCGGCGTAGGCGTTTATGAAGATGGGCACATCGGTTGCGGGTTTTTGCAGTTCCACGTTAATTTGGCCCGCGATACTTTCATAACCATGTACCACGCTGCCCGCGCCTTTGGATATTTGCAGGCTTTCCACCCAGGTACCGGGAACAAAACTAAGCCCGAAAGCCTGCCCCGCCCCACGAATTGCAGGAACATTTTCCAATGTAATCAAAGTATATGGACTAGTGAGGCCGAGCATTTTTATCTGCCGGTTTCCCGTTACCGCATCGGGGAAGTTAACATCGATGGCGGGATTAGTTTCAAAACTTTCTGCGAGATTGCAACAAGCAGCTTTTAGAAGTTCGGCACTGCTTATATTCGTTACGTTTTGTGCATTTAAATAGGATCTAAAGGAAGTTTGCCTCCTGTTTTGAAGTATCACTTCGCTTAAACTGTTTTCGGATAAAAGCCAATGTTTAATGTCCGTGGCTTCCTTCACCATTAGCGTATCTGTCTTAAACCCAACATAGCTGATGATAAGTTCCGAGTTTTCTTTTTGGAAAGGAATTTCAAAATAGCCATCCACATTGGTAATTGTGCCTATGCTTGTGTTTTTCCAAAATACATTGGCGCCAGGTAAGGGTAGCGAGGCTTCGGTTTCACTAGCTTCGTAAACTGTGCCGGTTACTTTTTGTTGTCCAAGGACAAATAAGGGGCTTAAAAATATAAACAGGATAAAAACAATTCTTTTCATTAACATATAAAATTTAAGGTGTATAAAAACTTCTTTCGTTTTCACGAAAAAATCAACCGTAAATAATGATGTTTTTAAATAAGGAAAGTTTGGTAAAATACCGGGATATCTTTCTGCAAAGGCGGTGGAAGATATTCAGAATAAGATATTGATTTTAAATAATATAGAAGGTTTTGCTGAAACGAAAAATTGAATACCTCTGTAATAAGAAACACCGGATTCAAATCCACTGTAAAATGGCTACCGGAATAGTCGGCATCCATTTCTATCTGATGGTAAACATTTTTACAGCAATCGGCAACTTCTGTTTTTTCATCTTCACATCCCAAATCAGTGGCCGAGGGCTCACAACTCATCTTCTCTTGCCCTACCATCATGGCAGCTTCCACTACTTTGCCTTCACAGTAATGTTGCCCAAAGGTGAGCTGGGCGTTGCTTAACAAAAGCAGGAAGGCTATTAGTATGGAAATGGTTTTTTGCACCGAAGTTTAAATTTTATGCTGGGCAAATTTAGTGAAAATAGTTTATTGGTTTGTAACTTTAGAATGATGATTTATGTAAAGACGGGATGAATTCCATTAGGAAAAAATGCTTGATTTATTAATTTAATCGTTAAAATGTATAAATAATTCGATTAAGTGATAATTACTAGTTTAATTGAATTAGATTTGTCCACCCAAATCTCCTATTATGAATGCCTATATCTCCCAAAAGGGCTTATTAGTAATACTGGCCACATTAAGCGTAACCTTATCTTTTTCCCAAGTTGGCATTAATATCACCAACCCCCGTACAACTTTGGAAGTTGCGGGGGATATGATTATTTCTGAAGACCTAGACATTGGGAGTATCCCATTATTGACCGATGAAGATGAAACTACTTTCCTTATCCAAGATGATGAATATAAAGTAAAGGCATTGGACGTGAGCAATCCCACCGGAGCAGCCTTGGGCTATATCCAGGAATATGTGATACAGAATGCCAATCTGGATTGGGTATTGAATTTTGACACCCAAATTGATGCCACCGAATTCGACCTTATCAGCATTTCCGCAAGTTATGACCGGGAATTGGTGCTGAGCACTGCCCCCGAGAATTTCAGCCTGCCCTATACCGCCGCTTTTGTTTATAACGGGACTTGGCGC
>JBBQKI010000011.1:0-60191 GCA_038326725.1 Flavobacteriales bacterium | reverse complement strand
GTTCCGAAGAAGAAATGCACGATATACTAAACGAGCTTTTGCGTAAGAAAATAAATTCCGGTGAGCTGTTTTACGATTGTTGGGAAATTTCATTTGATGATTTTTTTGATGCCAAAAATAACTTTGTGATAAATGATGATGTTGTGGAATTTTACTTTGACGATTGCATTATTTGTCCATCCTATACCGGCACCTACTCAATAGAAATCCCTTTGCAGTTATTGATGCCTGTTTTAAAGAAGTATAATAATAACCCATTGATTTTTTGAAACGAATCAAAATAAAGGAAAGTAATTTTAAAGAAATAATCAATCCAAAAACATCCGTGATGGTCGATTTTTTTGTTTTGGAATTTTGTTGAATAAGATTATTATTCAACTAAGCGGTAATTTTCACTTATAGTCAACAAGCTTTTCTTTATAACTTTTGGCACCTGCTTTTTATAAATTCCCCTATTTTTACAATCCTAATATTTTAGATAAAAACTCAATTATGCCCGATACTGTTGAAAGAATAAAATGCTTGATCATTGGTTCCGGCCCTGCCGGCTATACTGCAGCCATCTATGCAGCCCGCGCGGACCTGCATCCCGTGATGTATACTGGGATGGAACCCGGCGGACAACTGACCACCACCACCGAAGTTGATAATTTTCCGGGCTATCCGGATGGGGTGGACGGCCCCACAATGATGATTCAATTGCAAAAACAGGCCGAAAGGTTTGGCACCCAAGTGCGGATAGGCATGGTTACGAATGTAGAGTTCAGCAATGAAATGGGGGGCATACATAAAATAACGGTGGACAATACCACACAAATTGAAGCCGAGACTGTAATTATTTCAACCGGGGCAACTGCCAAATACTTGGGGCTGCCCAGCGAACAGCGCTTACGCGGGGGCGGGGTTTCTGCCTGTGCCGTCTGCGATGGGTTTTTCTATAAAAAACAAGACGTGGCCATTGTTGGTGCCGGCGATACCGCGGCCGAAGAGGCTACCTATCTTGCAAATATCTGCAACAAGGTTACGATGCTTGTTCGTAAAGACTATTTTAAAGCTTCAAAAGCTATGCAGCATCGGGTGAATTCTACTAAAAATATTGAGGTTCGGTACAACTCTGAAGTGGATGAGGTTTTGGGGGATCAAGTGGTTACTGGCTTGCGAATATTGAACAACGCTAGTGGCGTAAAAGATGAAATTGCAATCACTGGACTGTTCATAGCCATTGGGCATAAACCCAATACGGAAATATTCAAAGGGCAACTGGAGATGGATGAAACTGGGTATTTGATAACGGAAGGCAAAACTACCAAAACCAACAAACCGGGCGTTTTTGCCAGCGGCGATGTTCAAGACAAGGTTTACAGGCAAGCCGTAACCGCTGCGGGAACGGGATGTATGGCCGCCCTGGATGCAGAAAGGTATTTGGTTACCATTGAGACCGAAGTGATGAGTTAGATTATTGAGTATTGAGAATTGAGAATTGAGTATTGAATGTTGAATATTTTGACAAATTAAACCCCCGCTTGCTATTGGCAAGCGGGGGTTTATTGTTAAGATATTCCTGATTAGAGTTTGAGAATCATAACTGCGCTCAAACTAATCAATAGCATTAAATTTTCGTAAATACAAGGAAATCCTCACTGCCATCACCACCACTTATGTGAAAAAGCGATATGGTTGTGGAATTTGCGGTGGTAATCCTCCAATCTTCAGTCAACTCATCAAAGAAGGAATTGGTGGGAAATATCAAATTAAGTTTTTCGTCATCATCGCTGGAATCATCACTACTATCATAACTCCAACTTCCTATTTCGGATAGAACATCGTTGGTAGCGATTACCTGCCCGTTTTCATTAAACTCAAAAGTAAAACTTTCAAATGCTTCTGTTTGGTTGTTGCCATCATCGATAAAGGAACTTACTCTCCACGTACCTTGGGGCAATAAGTTTACAATGTTAGCAAACTGGTCGTCATTGTTATTGTTGGAATCATCATCGGAGCTACAGCTCACAAATAATAAAGTGAGAAATGCAAAAAATACTGTTTTCATAGTTTGGGTTTTATTTGTTATCGGGGCAAGGTCGGGTATTTTAAAATTTTTTCCTCTTAAAGGAAATATAAAAAATGCCCCTAAAACAGGGGCATTTCTATTGGCAAACTGCATTTTAAATGATATCGATAGCACTACATTTTCTGCACGTTGCCGGAATAAGAATCATTTTTGGAAACTTCCGTGGGGCTTCCGTAATATTGGATTTCGCCACCGCTTGAAGCATCCGTGGTCAATCTTTCTTTTACATTTACCGAGATACTTGCGCCGCTTGAGGCATCGGCATTACAGTTAATCACCATTAAATCTCGTGCATCAAGTTCGCTTCCGCTGGAGGCTTTTGCTGTTAGAGATGAAGATTTGCCGGTGATTTTCATTTCGGCGCCACTGCTGGTTTTTGCTGAAACGTCTTTTGAAAATACTTCCAGTTTCAAGGTAGCACCACTACTGCTCTGCAAGGATAGGTTTTCATTTTTGATAACGGAATTCCCAGTTATTTCCGCACCACTACTGGCCTCTATTTCCGAAAGGTTTTTAAAAACAATGTGGATTTTTTTTGCTTCGGAACTACCGATGTTCTCGGAAGTAGTAATGGTCAATCTTCCGTTTTCAATTTTGGTTTCAATGAATTCCATCAGGTTTTCATCTGCCTCCACTGTTATTTTGTTTTCTTCACCCTCGGTTAAAAATATTTCAAGGCCCGCACTGCCCTTTACTTGGTCAAAATCTTCGTTGACGTTACGTTCTTCGGTTATTACGTTACCGTTTCCTTGATGCTGGCCAATGTTAAAATTTTGGTTGCAACCCGTGAAAAGTGTTGCTGCGAAAATTAAGATTAAGATTGTTTTCATAATTATGATTTTAATAGTTGGTTTTGTGTTTTAATTAGTTCAAACTATCGTTGCGGATTGTTTGAAGGGTATCGATGTCCTCATTGAAATCTTTATTCACTTCACTTTCCCAATTTTCATTGGTTCGATGAGGGTTTTCAAGACTTTCAACTTCACTTTCATCATCGGCGGTTTCTATCGGGCAATCCAAACATTCAGTTCCGTCTTGTAAGATTTTTACATACTGGCCCTCATCGCCATTGTTGAAAATATCATCTTGATAATAATTATTTTGATGAAAGCTATAAGTGTTTTCATCTGCATAAATTACCGTTCCCACCGGAAGATAAAGAATTATCCTGATTTCCTGATCGCGGTATTTGTTGTTTATATCGGTTAAAAAATAACCATCCAAGGATAGGGTGTTGTTTTCAAAAGTATAATTATAATCAATGGCATCGGCCCTATCCTTCGCAGCTAGGTAATCACTACCATCTGCCTTTTTTTCTATCAACATTTTCCCTATGGAATCTTTGCTTGAACGAACAATTAAGCGGATATCATTGGAATAAATTACTTTTTCCTTGTCTTCGTTATATTTAATTTGAAGGCCACTTTCACGCGTTACATTGTAATCAAACTGTTTGTTGCCCCTCATTGCAATGTGAAGGGTATCTCCAGATTTTATTGGCAACACATCTTCAATAACAGTTTCTGCTTGGTAAGCTTTTTCAGTGGCTTGCTTGACGCCTAAAATTCCCAACCCGATAATAGAGAGAATCCACAGGGCAAAGAGAGTAATTTTTGCACGCGACCCCATAGGTTTTAGATTGTTCACCAAAAGTTTTAATCCTAAAACAAAGAGGGCGAAAAACGGGATGCCGACCGCTACAAATAAAAGTCCTGCAATAACCCAAAAGGGTGTATTGGTGGTATCCCAAAGTGAAAAATACTCCATCATATCACCATTGCCCCAAACTCCAAAAGATCCTACAGTAAATAAACTGATGATCAAGCTTATTAATATGGCCAAGGAAATGATTATTATGAAAAGCCCGATTAATTTACCCAATATTTTAAAGCAGGCTATTATGAAATTACCGAGCGAGTCAAAAAAACCGGAAGTACTGCTTTTGATTTTCTTGCCATACTTGTCGTAATCGGCGTTTTTCACTTTGTCCGCAACATTGTCAAAACCTTCCTTAAATTTCCTTTCAATATTTGAAATGTTTATGGGTTCGCCCGTCATCTTCAATTTTTCCGATGTGGTTTCCGCTGCGGGAACGAAAATCCACATCAAAATATAAATTAAAATTGGGGTACCGAACCCGGCCAAAACCAAGATTACCCATAGCAACCTTATCCAAATGGCGTCAACGCCAATGTAGTGGCCCAAACCGGAAGAAACCCCGGAGATGTATTTGTCATCAATGTCCCGGAACAATTGTTTTTTAGACGAATTATAGGGACGGGAATATTGTTGGGAAGTTGGCGGTGTATCCTCAAAGATTTCATCGTCCACTTGATAATCTTCGGGTTGCCCCATTATTCCGATTATTTGATCAAGTTCTTTTAAGGTAATAACTTGGGCGTTACTTTCAAGTTTTTCTAAAAATAGTTCGGCCATCCGGGATTCAATGTCGCGGATAATTTCATCGCTACCCTCGGTGCCTACCAAAGATCGTTTTATGGCATCGAGATAACGGGATAGTTTTCCAAAAGCATCTTCGTCAATATGGAAAAACGTGCCGGCGAGATTTATGTTTACTGTCTTGTTCATTTTGTGTTTTTTTGGATGGTTACTTTATTCACGGCCTGTTGCAATTCGCTCCAGGTTAAATTGAGTTCGGTTAAAAATAATGTTCCCGTTGGGGTGAGTTCGTAATATTTACGCGGTGGTCCGCCAGTGGATTCTTCCCAGCGGTAGGAAAGGAGGCCGGCGTTTTTAAGCCGTGTCAGCAATGGATAGATGGTGCCTTCCACCACGAGCAATTTTGCGTCCTTCAATGTTTCCAAAATATCCGAGGTATAGGCTTCGCCATCTTTTAGGACCGAAAGGATGCAATATTCCAACACCCCTTTCCGCATTTGCGCCTTTGTGTTTTCTATTTTCATATATTTTCATGTTTTATAATACTTTGTTCTTCCTCAGTGAAAAAAATGTCTGGGCCCAAGGCCGTGTTTTCGCAAAAGTTCATTTCGTTTTTTGAAACTTCTTTTGTTTCTTCGGGAATGTTTGTTCCCAAAAAATTCAGTACCGCGGCCAATAATAAACTAACTAGCGTGCTCATGATTATTGTCTTTTATATTTGTTTTTAAAAATGGAATGCAAAGTGGGTATTTATAATATTCTCCTTTAGAAGCTTTTATGGTGGCCGAAATCACAGCATAAAGCTCGATAACGAAAAGACCGAAAAAGAGAAGCAGGGCTGAAAAGAGAAGGATCAAATAGCCCGAAAAGTTTTTGATTTCCTGCATCGAAATTTCGTGATAACTATGCTCCATGCTTTCGATAAGTGTTATAAAATCAAACGCGAATATGATGGCAAAAGGGAGGCATATCAGTCCAACTGTTAAAGTATAGACCAGCATACTCAATTGGAAGTTAATGGCTTCACGGCCATGGGCATCAACAAATTCCTTGTCTTTATTTGTGCTCCATATAATGAGTGGGGCGATAAAATTCGCGAAAGGAAAAAAATACTTTAAAAAGGTGGAGAGGTGGATAAACGCTCCAACATTTTTTTCATTGTTTAAAACTGTAGTGTGCATGGCGTGTTATTTTCTTATGCAAATATATGTCCAAAAAAAGGTAATATGTTACGCATAGTACTAGAAATATTTATTTTTTAACAAAGATTTAACAAAACAGTATAATTGTATTTTGAATATCTTAGCTTAAATATTATTAGGTAATGCTAGTAAAACCAAGGCAAGTCAATATGTTTTTGTTTTTTAAACTACCTGCTGCGTTTTTTTGTGGGGTAAGGTTGAAAACAATTTCTGAAACCACATGTACCACCCAAGTCAGGCATCGTTGGATTAACCAAAACCCGTTTGGCTCCATGTTTTGGGCAGTACAGGGCATGGCGGCGGAGCTTAGCACGGGAGCTTTGGTCATGGCTTCTATAAAAGAAACCGATAAAAATATATCCATGTTGGTGGTGGGGAACAAAGCCATTTTCTTAAAAAAAGCTCGGGGCAGAATTACTTTTAAGTGTAATGATGGGGCTATTATAAAAGAAAAAATAACGCGAGCCATATCCACCAAAGTTGGACAAACCTGTATTTTAAAATCTGTGGGGGTTGATGAAAAAGGTGATGAAGTTTCCGTTTTTGAATTTGAATGGAGTATAAAAGTTAAGACTAAAGAATGATAGGTTATCTCTGTATAAAAAGAATATACATAGACTTGTAACAAATACAGTCCCCAATAAACAAATAAAGCAACAAATAATAATCAAAGAGATGACAGCACACGAAATAGATTACACGATTTACGGCGAAGAAATGCAGTTTGTGGAAATTGAACTGGATCAGAATGAAGGGGTAGTTGCCGAGGCCGGCAGTTTTATGATGATGGAAAACGGGATTAAAATGGAAACCATTTTTGGGGATGGCTCTTCAAAGGACAATACTGTGTTAGGGAAGATTTTTGGAGCCGGAAAGCGTTTACTTACCGGGGAAAGTCTTTTTATGACCGCATTTTATAATACGTTGCAACAAAAACAGAAAGTTAGTTTTGCATCGCCTTTCCCTGGGAAGATTATAGCCTTGGATTTAACGAAATTTGGTGGCAAGTTTATCTGTCAAAAAGATTCCTTTTTATGTGCAGCCAAGGGAGTGGCCATCGGGATTGAATTTTCACGAAAGTTGGGCCGAGGCCTTTTCGGTGGCGAAGGTTTTATTATGCAAAAACTGGAAGGCGATGGTATGGCCTTTGTGCATGCGGGCGGCACCACGGCTGTAAAACAGCTTGCCCAGGGCGAAAAACTTAAAATAGATACCGGTTGCATTATTGGTTTTGCACCCACTGTGGATTATGACATTGAATTTGTGGGGGGAATCAAAAACACCCTGTTTGGAGGGGAGGGCTTATTTTTTGCAACTTTAACTGGACCCGGAATTGTTTATGTACAGTCATTGCCATTCAGTCGACTTGCTAAACGTGTTTGGATGGCCGCCCCTCAAGGAGGAGGCGCCGATAAAGGCGAAGGAAGCGTTCTCGGTGGTTTGGGCAGGGTGCTGGGCGGCGACAATAAGTTTTAATAATGTTAATTCTTTGATGGCCTTAATTTCATATTCATTTTTTCGTTACTTTTAGTCAAATTAAAAAATCCTGCCTATTCAACACTGCTACTTAACTAACATTAAATCCCTATCAGCTATGGCAAGAGCAATGTTTGACTACACCAAAGCCGTGCTTTCAAAAGTAAGTTTTGATGTAAATTTGTTTTGTAAAGAGTTGAAAAAAGCATTAACACGCTTACTTCCCTACGAAATTGAGGAACTAAAAATTTGGATAAATTCCTTAATCAAGCAAAACCCGCAATTGAATCAGTGTTTGATATATTTAAATCAGTAAAGCAGTTATTTCTGTTTTAGGGATTTTATTTTACAGGGCTTATGATCTTCACGTCCTGAAAGGCGATAGCGCCCCGCACCACTCCCGAAATAACGGAATGCAATACTTCTATAATTTGAAGTTTCAGTTCACTTTTTGCATAGATAATGCTTACTTCCCGGGCGGGGGAAGGTTCATTGAAATACCTTAAATTTTTGTTTTGTTCCAGAGAAATATCCAAGGTATGTAAATAGGGTAGCAGCGTCATCCCCAAACCTTCGTTTGAAAGTTTTATTAAAGTTTCAAAACTGCCGCTCTCCAAACGGAACTGTTTATTACCACTACTTTTGGATGTTTTGCACAAATTAATTATTCCGTCCCTAAAGCAATGCCCGTCCTCAAGTAAAAGTATATCATCGATATCCAAATCATTGCTATCAATTTTTTGTTGAGAAAACAAGCGATGATTTTCTGGGATAAACCCCACGAAGGGTTCATAATATAAAGGGCGTTCTCGTATATTTTCCAAATGCAATGGCGTGGCTGCAATGGCAGCATCAAGATTTCCATCATTTAGTTTTATAATTATTTCATCGGTATTCAGCTCTTCGATTTTGAGTTGGACTTTCGGATATTTTTTAATAAAAGTTTTAAGAAACATCGGCAAAATTGTGGGCATTACCGTAGGGATTATTCCGAGTTTGAATTCGCCGCCAATAAAGCCTTTTTCTTGGTCCACCACATCCTTCATCCTGTCGAATTCGTTGACGATGTTGCGGGCCTGGTTCACTATTTTTTTCCCAACGGGTGTTAACTCAATAGGCTTTTTACTACGGTCAAAAATTAATATGTCAAGTTCTTCCTCAAGTTTTTGGATCTGCATGCTCAAGGTTGGCTGGGTTACGAAGGTTTTTTCTGCAGCTTTTGTAAAATTTTGATGCTCAGCAACAGCAAGGACGTATTTTAATTGGGTGATTGTCATTGGAAAATATTTTACCCAAAGGTAACCCTTTCATCAATAAAAATTATAGGCTTTCGGAATTTTGAAGTTTTTGACTATTTGAAATAATTAAAACAACCCGCGCGCCTTTATCTCCAAATATTTATTAATGGTATTCACGGTAAGGTTTTCCGGCTCCGTCAGCACTGTTTGTATACCGCGCTGCTGAAGTTCGCGCACCATTAGCTTTTTATCGAGTTCAAACTGTTGCGCTATGGTTTGGTCCGCAATTTCCGATAAATTTTCCGCCTCTTTTTGACTTAAAGTTTTCAGCTCGGTATTCTCAAAAAATATAACCACCAAAATGTGCTTTTTTGCGATGGCCTGTAAATAGGGGAGTTGCCTGCGCAGGGCAGAAATGTGTTCAAAATTGGTATATAAAAGCAAAAGGCTGCGCTGGGTTATACGCCTTTTTATCAAGGTTTGCAAAATACCATAATCCGCGTCCAAAAATTTGGTATCAATATTATAAAGTGTTTCCAATATAACATTCAAATAGGTCTTTTTGGCTTGTGCAGGCAGGAAATTTCCAATCTTATTTGAAAAATCAATCAATCCCACTTTATCGTTTTTTTTCAGCGCAATGTTGGAAAAAGCCAAGGTACTGTTGATGGCATAATCCAGAAGATTAAGCCCATTAAACGGCATTTTCATTACCCTTCCCGTATCGATAATGGAATAAATGGGCTGCATTTTTTCGTCCTGAAACTGGTTGGTCATTAACCGGCCATGTTTTGCGGTAGCTTTCCAATTAAGTGTCCGCACATCGTCGCCCACCACGTATTCCTTTATTTGTTCAAACTCCATCGTATGTCCGATACGCCGGATTTTTTTAAGTCCCGTTTGCGCCAACCGATTGTCTATGGCCAAAAAATCATACTTTTTCATTTGAATAAAAGAGGGGTAAACTTTTACTATTTGCTCTTTATTGAACGTAAATCTTCGCCGGGTCAACCCAATAATCGTAGAGGCATAGCAGTTCAAATTCCCAAAAAAATATTCGCCACGATCCACCGGTCGGACATAATATTGAATGGTGTTTCTTTCTTTTCCGGGCAAATTGATTTTTAGGAAAAAATCCCTTTTTTGAAATTGAACTGGTAATTCATCAATTATAGCAACTTCAATTTTAAAACTATAATTATTGAAAACCTTTACTACCACTTCATTCGGGTCACTGTTCGAAAATTTTTCAGGCAATATCCGCTCTCCATTCAGCCCATTTTTACCGAACAGCATACTGCTCTCCATTAAAATAAGTATTGTCAAAATAAAAACCATCAACCAAACAATCGGATATAAAGGCTGAAACCAATAAGAAATCAAAAACAGGATTGCAAGGCCTGTCAGCGCATAAAAAAAGCGAGGGGTAAGGTAAAAGGTTTTTAAAAAGCGTATCAACTTAGCGGGGTATTTCTATGGATTGCGAAATAATATCGATTACCGTTTCGGCCGTCATTCCCTCCATTTCGCGTTCCGGTGAAAGGATAATACGATGGCGCAATACCGGGGCAAGCGATTTTTTAACGTCATCCGGTGTAACAAAATCGCGACTATTAATGGCGGCAAAAGCCTTGGCAGAATTCATAATTGCCAATGAAGCCCGGGGCGAACCGCCCAAATATAAATGGGGATGGTTTCGGGTTTTGTCAACAATCTGGGCGATGTAACTGAAAATTTTATCCTCAATCAAAATCTCTTGTACCTGCGCGCGAAACGTTTTTAAAGCTTCCGCACTTAGTACGCCGGTAATTTGATCTTCGGGGACAGCTTGTTTTCGATCGTGGTGGGTTTTTAAGATCAGTATCTCTTCTTCGAGGTTTGGGTAGCCCACTTTTATTTTAAATAGAAAGCGGTCCAGTTGCGCTTCGGGCAGAGCATAAGTTCCTTCCTGCTCAATCGGGTTTTGGGTGGCCAAAATTAGGAACGGATATTCCATTAAATATTTTTGACCGTCCATCGTTATTTGGCGCTCTTCCATCACTTCAAAAAGCGCGGCTTGGGTTTTGGCGGGTGCGCGGTTTATTTCATCTATTAAAACCACATTGGAAAAAATTGGTCCCTTTTTAAACTCAAATTCAGAAGTTTTTGAATTCAAAACAGAAGTTCCCAAAACATCGCTGGGCATAAGATCCGGAGTGAATTGAATCCGACTGAAATTGGTTTTTAGCGTTTTAGCGAACAATTTTGCCGTAATGGTTTTTGCTATCCCGGGAACGCCCTCAATCAACACGTGGCCGTTTGCCAAAAGGCTTACTATTAATAATTCTATAAAATCTTCTTGCCCAATAATGATTTTGGATAATTGCGATTTTATATCATCAACGGCAATTTTCAGTTCTTCCAGCGGAATGCGGTTGTTAAAGTGCAGTTCCTCGTTTTGTGTTTCAGTATTTTCCATCAGTTTTCTTTTTATAATCTGTTATTTCGCGATACAATTTCAATAAATCTTCATTGGTTATTATGGTTTGGCTTTCAATTTTTTCAATAAAAACAAAAAGCTTTTTCGTGGCGTCTTCGGTATTTCCGCTTCGGGCGGCAACTGCTGAAATAAACCTAGCGTTGATTATTTCGGTGGGTAACCGGAGGCGCGTTCGGATGAATTCCAAAAATAGGGCAATCTGTTTTTTTGCTATTAATCGGTTTCCATTTTTATTCAAATACATCCCAGCAACGGTGCGGGCATATTCGTAGGATTTATTGGTGAGTGGGACAACTACCGGGATACTTCGCTGTTTGCGTTTCCCCTCAAAAATTATAAACAAAAACGCACCGAACAAAACAAAATAATAAGCCCATTTTAAAAATTTGTTGCCCAACAAAACCCGTAATGGCGAAATGTTGATATGCTTTCCGGTCTTGTAATAATCGTCCCAATGAATTTTTCCCCCATTGTTCAAATACGAAAGGACATTTTGCGAATGCACCGCATTTTCTTCGGAAAGAAGGAAAAAATTACTGAAGATTTCAGGCTGTGCGTGCAGGTAAATTTCACCTTTCCCCACGGGGGCTTTTATGAAATTAATGAGTGGTTCCGTGATTTTTAAGGTATCATTAAAAACTTGCGTAACCCCTAAAACAGTTTGCGAAAGCGTATCAATTTCATCAAAATACCGAATGTCCACATTTCGTTTTAAATGAAATGGAGTGGGGGAAGTGAGTTTTTTGTTGATGAGATTCAATAAAGGTTCAGTTTGAATTTGGTCAAATTCGAAGGCAGAAGCCATTTCCAATTTCAAAGTGTCCAATAAATTTTCGCTGTGGTAATTGGCTGAAACAAAAACCGTGTTCCCGGCCTCCGCCCAAGCCAAAAGACTTTCCACTTCGGTTTCGTCAAAATCTACTTGGTTGTTTATAAAGAGATATGTCCCGTTGAAACTGGAATCCTTCAAAACTTCGAAGGGGGGTTGGTTGATTTCCTCAAAATCGGTTTTAAAATTTTCTTTCAACAAATCGAATAAAACGAAAGTGCCGTATGGAATCCTGTCTTCCTTCGCATAACTGGGGAACCAGCTTATTGGCTGCGGTTTTATTGATTCCAAATAAACCAATGCCGCCAACAAAAGCAGGAAAAAGAGCAGGAATGTTTTTTGAAACTTAGTCAATGGTTTTTGGGATTTGCTGCTCCAAATGGAAGAAGGTTTTTTGGGCTTTGTTGTAATCCGTCTCGGTGACAGCAAAATTGCCGTACCAGATATAATCGTATAGAACAGTAGCTTTTTTGAAATCGGAATTGATGTTTTCCGACTTGATTTCTGCAATATAATCGTTGTTGGTTTTATCGAATTCGTAAGAAATTATTTCTGCCGCCGAAAGGTTTTTCAAAATTAGCAAATAATAATAGCGTACCGCAAGCCTATAATCTTTGTTGGCAAGGGCTTTTTGAATCAATTCCCGAATGTTTTTTCGTTTGATAATTTCTTCCTCTTCTGAAAAAAAGACGGTTGGAATTTCCTTCGTTTTTAAAAAATGTGCCCCGGGATTGAGTTTAAAAAAAAGCCAAACAATGAAAACGAGAATCCCAAAAACGATAATGTACGGCAAGATTTGAATGATAAAGGCCACGAACCCTCCCGCTTCATAATCGCCCAAAAGCCAATTCCAAAAAGCCAACCAACCTCCCCACAACCAATGTTTAAACTGGCTCCACCAATTTTCTTCTGCAACTATTTCGGTGTAATTAAATGCCGGATCGTTTTGGTATCCTTCAATTATTTCATCATTAAATTTAAATGGTAGCACTTCGCTATCAGTATCAAAACGGACAATTTTTTCAGTTTGGGGAGCAATCGAGTCCTGAGGATTATTCGCTAATGCCGGCGTATTCGCTAATAAAGCAATTAAAAAGAGGATTTTAAAAAAAAAGCTGCCCATATATTATTTCATTTGGCCACGGCCATCACTACTAATTATCGCCCGCTCCCAATTTCATCAATGGTTTCCATGGTTCCGGTAAAGTTTTTCCTTTCGTTCAAATTAAAATATACGAAGGCTGTGCATATAACGATGAGGCTGTACAACAGATATTGAAAAACCATCCCGATGGAAGTGAGTGCCACATAAACTCCATCGAACATGGTTGTGGGATCGGCCGAAATTTCCTCGTTCGCGGTGAATGCTTTTATGAAAATGTAAATGTATTGGGGAATTTGGAAAATGAAGGCGATAAAATAATACAGTAAAAGCACGACCAATAAAGTGGCGAAAGTGATCCACCATTCATATTTTATCAAATCGAAACTGTATTGTATTGCATCCATGGCACCCTTATTTTCAAAAACAACAATGGAAAAGGTGGTAGCAAGTACAACTCCTAAATAAATTCCGGGAACAATACATAAAATGAACCCGAAAGCTATCATTATTGAAATCATAAAACTAAGTCCCACCAAGCTCCAAAAATTTTTCTTGACCCCAGAATTTACTTCATCATTTTTCACGACACCATTATTTTTTATATATGATTTTATGTAATGCAGGATTGTCCCGTTCAATAAACTGTAAAAAATTACCGCCGCGAAGAGCATGATGAAAATTGAAATGAAAGTATTTGTAGTAAAGTTTTCGAAATTGCTTCCCATTCCCGAAAAGATATCTTCCAAACCGTTGAGTGTGGTCATCATGTAGTAAATATAGGCAGCCAACATGATAAGCAAGGCCGGGCCTGCTATTTTAAAAATTAAGCCAAACAGGGGTTTCCAGTTTTGACGGATAAAAGTAAAGGCGTCCGAAAGGATGCTTCCCAGCTCACGCTGTTTTTTAAATTGAATGGGTTCGTTCAACATTGCGTTTTAGTTTTATGGGATAAATTATATAATAGAAAATGATAAAAGCCAAAGAACTGCCTATAATGATAATAGCAAGCCAATCCGGCATTTGGGTTTGACGTGTTACGAAGCCTTCCAAAAATCCGGCAATTATAAAAAACGGGACGGTGCTGAGCATGATTTTTAGCCCATCTTTTGCTCCACGGGTAAAGGATTGTAACCTCGTATAAGTTCCCGGAAAAAGGATACTGTTCCCCAAAACCAATCCTGCGCAGCCGGCAATAATAATTACGGAAATTTCAATCGTGCCGTGAATCCAAATGGTGCGGGCAGATTCCCACAGCAGGCCTTTTTCATAAAAGAAAAACTGGAAGGAACCCAACATAATCGCGTTCCGCATTAAAATAAAAAGGGTTCCCAAGCCAAGGAAAATTCCGAAAGTAAAGGCCATTAAAGCAACCCTGATATTATTTATGGTAATCCCCAAAAACATATCCACTTCCCCCATTTCCTTATAAACCCTCATAGGGTCGCCCGCTTCGATGTTGGAAAGGGTCATGTTTACGTAAGCATCGCCCAAAATGAGGCGGACAAAATCCGTATCGGTAGCCGAGGAATATGCCCCTACAATGGCAAATAAAATAAATGTTGCAAAGGCAATCGCCAACTGTTTGTGGTATTTAGAAAAAAACAAGGGAAATTCATGGGTATAAAATGTGATAAAACGGGAGCGCGATTCCCGTTTTGTCTTGTATATTTTTTGATGCGCCAACACGGAAAGCCCGTTGAGGTATTGCAACGTATTGCTTTTGGGGTAAAAGGTTTGGGCGTAGCTTAAATGGTCCGTAACCTCAACATAAAGTGAGCTTATGTGGTCCGGATCCATTTGAAGATTATTGCGCAGTGCACTTTCAAATTCTAACCATTTATCCTTATTTTGCTTCGCAAAAGCGGCTTCGCGCATTCTTTCGTGTAGTTTTGCCAAAGAAACATATTAAATGGATAATTTTCAAATAGAAACAGCGCAAAATGTAAACATTGTTCAAAACACTGCCGGGGTGGTTGATAGGTGTTTGGCCTTTCTTTTGGATTTGCTTCTCATTGGTTGTTATATTATTTTAATGGCTATTATAAATGCATATCTTCTTATTTTGGAAGAAAATGTTTTTATAATGATGATGACATTCACCCTTCCGCCAATCCTTTACCATTTATTGTGGGAAATGTTCTGGAACGGTCAAAGCCCCGGGAAAGCAGTGATGAAAATAAGAGTTGTAAAACTGGATGGCTCTAAACCTGAATTTTCCAATTATTTGTTGCGTTGGCTACTCAGGCTTATTGATATTGGCGCAAGCGGCGGCGGGGTGGCTTTGGTCACAATTTTATTGAACGGCAAAGGACAAAGAGTTGGCGATATTGCTGCCGCTACCACTGTAATTTCCGAAAAACAACGGGTGGGTTTTTCACAGACCATTTTAATGGATATTCCCGATGGCTATGTCCCCAAATATCCCCAAGTAACGGTTTTCAACGATATCGAAATGCAAACCATTAAAAATGTTTTTACTGAAGCCCGCTATAACGGTAACCACAACGTTGTTTTGAAACTTGCAAAACGGGTTTCAAAAGTGATGGAAATAACCCCAGAGGAAACCCCAATTTTGTTTTTGGACCGAGTGGTCAAGGATTATAATTTTTATACGCAAGGGTTGTAAATTTTATCGAACCACTTCCGCCTTTATATAGACATTCTGCAACGGCCATTCGCCAGCGTCCGCTTTTTCTATAGCTATTTTTTCAACCACTTCCATTCCTTGGGTTACTTTCCCGAAAACAGTGTAATTCCCATTCAGGTGCGAGGTTGAGCTTTGAGGGCCCAAAAAGATGAAAAACTCAAAGGGAGCGGATTTTTTGTTGGGATTTTCGCGGTATTCCTTAGCCCCGGAAACCGTACCATATCCATGATTCCGGGTAATTTCAGCGGGAAGCAAATAATCCTTTCCGAGTATGGTGCGGTTATGGGAAGTAGAAGCATTATCGCTGCTGCCGCCCTGTATAATAAAATCCGGTACTACACGGTGAAAATAGGTATCGTTGAAATAGCCCTGTTTTACCAAATAAACAAAATTGGCGCGGTGAAGTGGGGTGTCTGTGAACAATTCAATTTTTATGTCCCCATGATTGGTGGAAATCAAAATTTCTGTTTCGGGGTTTTCCTTTCCGTATTCCGTTAGAAAGGGCACAAGGTTTTCTTCAGTTATTTTTGGGTATTTATTTGAAGTGGAATCTTTTTTTCCTTCGGAAAGCGTTTTGTCTTCAATCGGAATGTTTTCAATATCCGGGGCTTTTTCGTTTTTAGTAGGGGAAGCCTTTTTCTTATCTTCGCAACCGATAAAAAGCATTAAAAAAACTAATACAAAATACATCGAAATTTTCATAAATGAATTTTAGGGAGTTTGAAAAAAGGATTATAAAGGTAACAAAAATGGAACTTCCCGGCGAAGTCTTCCATTTTAAAATGGCCCCTATCGAACGTTTGAAGGAGTTGAAGGAAAATGCATATAAAATAAACACCGCCAAAAAAGCCGGGGTGATGGTCCTTTTTTATCCCGCTGAAAACCTGGAAACAAGGCTCATTTTAATTTTACGAAAAACCTACAAGGGCGTACATTCGGCCCAAATTGGTTTTCCTGGGGGCCGTTTTGAAATTGGTGACGAATTGTTGCAAGGCACAGCTTTACGCGAAACCGAAGAAGAAATCGGGATTCCGAGGGAAGCAATTACGGTTTTAAAAAAGTTGACTGAAATATACATTCCGCCCAGCGATTACTTTGTGCAGCCCTATTTAGGAATAACAGCGAACACCCCAAGGTTTCAGGCGCAGGAAGCCGAAGTGGAAGCCCTGCTAGAAGTTCCCATTTCAATTTTTATGGATGATAAAATTTTGATAACGACCAAGCTTACAACCTCATACGCAACAGAAATTGAAGTACCTGCCTTCTTCGTAAACGGCCACGTGGTTTGGGGAGCTACGGCAATGATATTGAGCGAAGTGCGCGAAATGCTGAAACAACTACTCTAAATGCTTATTTTAGTATCTTTGCGCTTCGGTTGATTTTTTAATTTATTTAAAACCATCGCCATATTAAAAAATTTATGGGGCTTTTTAAAAAAAATCCATTTGGGCATTATCTTTTTTTGAAACTGTGGCTCATCCGCATCCTTGGCGCGATGACCCATCGTCGCTTTAAAGGTTTTAATGAATTGCAAATTGAAGGCAGCGAGATTATAAAAAACCTTCCGGAAACAAACGTGCTTTTCGTTAGCAACCATCAAACCTATTTTGCAGATGTTGTGGCCATGTTCCATGTATTCAACGCCAGTTTAAAGGGAAGGAACGATACCATCAAAAACATCGGGTATTTGTGGAACCCCAAACTCAATATATATTTTGTGGCCGCAAAGGAAACCATGCAAAGCGGGATACTTCCCAAAATATTTGCTTATGCAGGTTCCGTTAGTATTGAACGAACTTGGCGCGATAAGGGCAAAGATGTAAACCGGCAAGTGAAAATGAGCGATGTGAGCAGTATTACCAAGGCTTTGAACGACGGTTGGGTAATCACTTTTCCTCAGGGAACCACAAAACCATTTAGGCCCATCCGGCGCGGAACGGCTCACATTATAAAACAAAATAAGCCTATTGTTGTTCCCATTGTTATTGATGGTTTCCGAAGGTCATTTGATAAAAAAGGAATCCGTATCAAGAAACGCGGCATCTTGCAATCGATGGAAATAAAACCGCCATTAGATATTGATTACGAAAACG
Organism: Flavobacteriales bacterium; assembly: GCA_038326725.1. Taxonomy (GTDB): domain Bacteria; phylum Bacteroidota; class Bacteroidia; order Flavobacteriales; family Flavobacteriaceae; genus JBBQKI01. The sequence continues at coordinate 42,651 of JBBQKI010000011.1, read as the reverse complement.
ATACCATGGATCAGATTGTTGAAAAAATGGAATATGCCATTGAGCAACACCCTTCATTTTTAAAAGTAATCCCAAAAGAAGTTCTTAAAATCGAAGAAGAAATGAACAAAGAAAGACAGTGGAGGTACTAACTTGTTCAGGATTTAGCATTCAGGTGTTTGGTTTTTGAACTTTGAAATTCATTCCTCTTCAATGCCCTTCAACTCCTTATAATTCTTTTTCAATTTTCTCAGTAAAAAGCCGTAGACTAACCAGTAAAACAAAATCAGTAATCCCAAAAATAAAAGTCCCACGATGACTTCGGAAAAGAGGAACACTTTTGCAAAATTATCTTTTGAAACCCCTTTTTCGGCAAATTCCAGCACTTCGTACAATTGATCGCTTTTGGTATAATAAATAATATTTATGATAATGCTGGAAACCACGAACATCCCAATGTTGTAATAAACGAAATAGCGTACCGTTTTTCTGGTTTTCAAGATACTCTTCATCAGTTCTTTGGTATTGTCGGTAACGCGGATGGCGGTATAATTTTTATAAAAAAAGTAGATGAAGGCCCCGAAAATGCAATAATGTAAAATGTTACTATAAAGTATAAATCCCTCAATTCCCATTTTGGTGGTGATCTCGAGGTATGAATCCGGTAAAAGGAACACGATGCCTGTCCAAAAAACAAGCTCTGCAATGCTGATGATAAAGATCCACTTCACAACGGAAGAAGATTTTTTCAATAGCATTTTATAGATATCACCATAGGACAAATGTGGGAGTTCCTGCTCCCTCGATTGCCATTGTTTTTTCAAAAGTTCTAGTTCATCCATAGTGGGTTACGGATTTAAAATCGTTCTTAATTTTTCTTTTACCCGGTTCATTTTTACCCGTGCATTAACTTCGGTAATACCAAGGGTTTCCGAAATTTCCCTGTAATTTTTGTCTTCCAAATACAAAAAGACCAAAGCTTTGTCAATGTCATTTAAATCCTTTAAAGCTGCATACATCAATTTTAACTGTTCCTCTACCGTATCATCATATGCTTCTGAAGTAATCTTAAAACTTACCCCTTCAAAATCCTGTGTGCTAATGGTGCGCTTAGATTTTCGGTACAGCGTTATTGCCGTGTTCAACGCCACGCGGTACATCCAGGTACTGAATTTAGAATCGCCCCGAAATTTTGGGTAGGCCCGCCACAACTGTATGGTTATCTCTTGGAAAAGATCATTGTGCGCATCGGTACCGTTGGTGTACAACCGGCATATTTTGTGCACGATGTTTTGATTCTTTTCCAGTTGAAGGACAAAACTATGTTCAAGTTCCTTGTTCAATGGGCCGGGGTTAGTTGTTCCATTAGTAGAAAATGGAAAAGGGTTGTTACAAAATTCATTAAAATAAACCAGTTTCAACAAATTTTTTGCGAAACAAATATTAATTTTACAAAACTTAAATAGACAATGAACATCCCAAAAATAGACCTGCCCCGTGTTATAATTATTGGCGGAGGATTTGCGGGTATTTCCTTCATAAAAAAAATCCAAAAAGAGAAAGTACAGATCGTGCTTTTCGATCGGCATAATTACCACACTTTCCAACCATTATTGTATCAAGTTTCAACTGCGGGTTTGGAGCCGGATTCCATCGCTTATCCTCTGCGGAAAATTTTCAGGCACAACAGGCACTTTCATTTTCGTTTGGCAGAAGTTGAGCATATTGATGTTGTTTCCAAAACCGTGCAAACCAATATTGGCACTCTTTCTTTTGATTATTTGGTAATTGCCACGGGAACCCGAACCAATTATTTTGGAAACGAGAATATTGCCCATAACTGTATGCCCATGAAAACGGTGCCGCAGGCGTTGAACATCCGCAGTTTAGTGCTTCAAAACATTGAAGAGGCGGACACAACCTCCAATCCTGAAAGGCGCGCCTATTTATTGAACTTTGTAATTGCGGGCGCCGGTCCAACAGGAGTGGAGCTGGCGGGAGCCTTGGCCGAATTTAAAAAAGGGATTTTGGCGCACGATTATCCTTCTTTGGAGCCCCACGAAATGCAAGTCCATTTGATAGAAGGCTTAGGAAAAGTTTTGCCGCCTATGAGTGAAACCGCTTCCCGAAAAGCACATAAATTTTTGGAAGCCCTCGGCGTAAAAATCCATTTGAACACCTTTATTAAAGATTATGATGGCAAAACGGTAACCACAAAAGATGGAAAAACTTTTCACACGGCCACCTTTATTTGGGCGGCAGGTGTAACCGGAGCAATTGTAAAAGGAATTGAAGGCGAAAGTTTTGTTGAAAGAACAAATCAATACAAAGTTGATGAGTTCAACAGGGTTGAAGGTTTTGATAAAATCTATGCCTTGGGCGATATCGCACAAATGAATACAAAGGAATACCCGAAAGGCCATCCGCAAGTGGCACAGCCTGCCATTCAACAGGGAAAAAACCTAGGTGAAAATTTCAAGCGAATGTTCCGGGGAGAAAAAATGAAACCTTTTATTTACAAAGATAAGGGTACAATGGCCACCGTGGGCCGCAATAAAGCGGTGGTCGATTTGGGGAAAATGCACTTTGGCGGTCCCATCGCCTGGTTTTTATGGATGTTCGTACACCTTTGGTTTTTGGTTGGCTTCCGAAACAGGGTGATTACCTTTTTTAACTGGACTTATAATTACATCAATTATGACCGCGCCGCACGGTTGATTATCCGTCCATTTAAAAGAAACCAAGTTTAGTTTTTCAGAAAATCTTTATTGTATTTTTACTGGTATTGGGCCGCTGTGATTTACCCAACCTCCTCCAATTTCGTCAAGGTTCACGTCCAATTCGTCCGTGGTTTCAATTCTTTTCAGGTTTACTTTTAGTTCTTCCGATGTGCTAACGCCGTTGAGGTTTACATTTAGTTCATCGTAAGTATTAATGTCCACAATGCGCACATCCATTACGTTACTTTCAATCATATTTGGATTTTCAATTGGGTCCAAAGCATAAGCAGATGGAATTAAATCCACTTCTTTTACGATGTTCACCACAAGGCAAAACGCAATGATGGTTAAAATGGTTTTTGTGTAAAGATCTGTTTTCATGATAGTTGATAGTTATTAATTGTTAGTTGATGGTTTTTATTGGGGATTATATTTTTAAAGGTTAAGAACCCCGAACATCTAAACCTTAATATAGGTTACAAGTTCCATATCCTCGGATTTTCCTTTTAAATCTACTTTCCCAATATCCTTTCGCTTTATATTTTTCGGAAGTTTATAAGCAATGTTGGCGAATTCTTTCGAGGCCAAAATTTCCACCTCAAGTTCGTTGCACATTTCCTGGATACGGGAAGTGGTGTTCAATACATCACCTGAAAAAGCGATGTCCCTTTTAATTTGCCCAATCTCGCCCACCATCACGGTGCCGTAATGATAGCCCACTTTAAATTCCGGCACTACTCCATATTTTCTCAAATATTTAGGGGTCTTGTATTTCAAAATACGTTTCATGCTATAAAAACATTGGATGGCGTTCCCGCCTTTTAGGCCAGATTTAATTTTCCACGAAACTACGATTTCATCACCCACATATTGATAAACCTCGCCGCTGGTCTGCACAATTGCGGGGGCTATGTTCCGGAAAAAATCCTTCAGGAAATTAAAATATTTTTCTTCGCCCAAGGCTTCGGCTATGCCTGTGGCGTTTTTAATATCGGCGAACATGAATATACGGCGCTCTTGTTTGGGTTGAAAATACCTTCCCATTAAATAATCCGGAAAAACGCCCGGCCCGTATTTGTCATTTACCATAAGCACAATAATGGTTATGAGAACGATAAACAGCCAAATAATAAAGTTTTTGATAAAAACCCATTCCCCAAAAAAGCGGATTATTTCCATCAAAACTTCCATATTGTAAAATGGAACATCCAGCTTTATACTGTAGTGATATAATGTCCCAATAAAAGTGACTAATATTGCCATAGCAGTATATGCGAGTATAATATACAGCATTGCCTTCCAAAAAACGATGATCCGAAGCCAGCGTTCCATTAGGTTTATAGTAAACGTCCCGCCAATAATCCCTGCAGAAACCGAGATAACAAGATTTGACAAGAGTGAGGCTCGAAGATCGAAAGCAGAGCTTAAAACACCATTACTTTTAAGGGTAAGGTATTCATAAAAAAACATTACGGTCGAAATGAGCACCCACGAAAATATAATCCACAAGGCGCGGCGGGTATAAAAAAGCAATTGTCGGGTGGTGTATTGTTTTAACCTGGGTGGTTTCATTGCCATGTTTTTTTTCTTCCGAAGGTACTAATTTTCCCTTCCAATTTTTTTTTATGGCATATGTACATTCCAATTTTACAGTTCGGAAAGAAAATTAAACAACTCAGGTTAATATTTTCGGAAATGATTTTGGTAAGTTTCAATTTTGACCTCAAATTAAAACCAACCAAAAATGAAAATCACATTACCTCTTTTTTTAAGTTTATTGTTTACTTCCATTTCATTTTCACAAACCATCATTTCTGGAACTGTTACCGAAAATAATGGCACCCCGATTGTTGGTGCCAATGTATTTTTGGATGGCTCGTATGATGGGGCTTCTACTGGGGAAAATGGCGAATTTTCTTTTGAAACCACTGAAACTAGAGCACAAACGTTGCTTGTTTCCTTCGTGTCATTTGAAACTTTTACGATGGCGGCAGATGTTTCACAAATGAAAAACTTGTCCATAAGTTTAAGGGAAGATGTAAATTCACTCGAAACGGTGGTGATTTCTGCAGGTACCCTGGAGGCGGGCGACAATAGTAAAGTTTCTGTGCTTTCGCCATTGGACGTGGTTACCACGGCGAGTGCGCTTGGTGATTTTGTGGGCGCGCTCCAAACGCTCCCGGGAACTACCACGGTTGCCGAAGATGGGCGTTTGTTCGTTCGTGGGGGCGAGGCCGGCGAAACCCAGATTTTCATTGACGGTATTCGCGTATTCACGCCCTATAGCCCAACGGCGAACAACGTGCCCACCCGAGGCCGCTACAGTCCGTTCCTTTTTGATGGCATTACCTTTTCAACCGGGGGTTATTCTGCAGAATTTGGCCAAGCTTTGTCGTCCGTTTTATTGTTGAATACCATTGATGAACCTTCTCAGGAAAAAACGGATATTGCCCTTATGACCGTTGGTTTGGGATTGGGAAATACTCAAATCTGGAGGAAAAGTTCTTTAAGCGTAAATGCTTCATACATCAACCTTGCGCCTTATACAGCTCTTTTTCCCGATAGGAATGATTGGAAAAAACCCTTTGAAATTTTTGCGGGCGAAGCGGTTTTCCGTCAAAAAATAGGGGAAGGCCTGCTGAAAGTATATGGCGCCTTTGATAGTTCCGAATTTGATTTGGTGCAGGAAGACATAAATGCGCAAGAAGGGGTTCGATTTGGATTGAACAATAAAAATTTCTATACAAACCTTAGTTACAGTGAAGCTTTGGAAAATGATTGGACGATTTTGGGCGGCGGGAGTTATACGTTCGGGAAAACAAAAATTGGGATAGATTCCACGGCGATTGATAATACCGAAAATTCAGCGCATTTTAAATTAAAATTGAAAAAACACTTCAGCAACCGCTTCAAAGTCAGTTTCGGTGCGGAACAATTTTTAACTGATTTCAATGAGAATATTTCAACTGAAGGTTTTATTGGAAGTTATGGTTTTAACAACAATATCAGCGCAGTTTTTGCGGAAAGTGATTTGATTTTCAGCCGAAAATTCGCTTTAAAACTTGGTGTTCGCGGGGAATACAGTGAATTATTTTCCGAATTTACCCTTTCTCCTAGGGCTTCGGTTGCCTATAAAACCGGAAAAAACAGTCAAATTTCGCTTGCATACGGCGATTTTTACCAACAGCCCGATAGCGAGGTTTTAAAATTTGAAACTGATTTGGAAGCACAAAAAACACAACATTACATCCTCAATTATCAATATACTGCCAACAACCGTATTTTTCGCGCGGAAGCTTATAGAAAGGATTACAATAATCTGATAACTTACAATAATGAATTTCCTGCATTTGACAGTAATTTTTCAAATAATGGAAATGGTTTTGCGCAGGGAATCGATATTTTTTGGCGCGATAATGAAACCTTGAAAAATATAGATTATTGGGTAAGTTATTCACTATTGGATACTGAAAGGAAATATCAAAACTTTCAAGTGGCCGCAACGCCTTCGTTTGTAAATACCCACAATCTTAGCGTTGTCGCGAAATATTGGGTGGAAAAATGGAAAAGCCAATTTGGGTTCAGCTATCAATATGGGAGCGGCCGCCCCTATACAGATTCGAATAAGACGGGTTTTTTACAGGAAAAGACGCGTGATTATAACAGCGTGAGCATCAACTGCGCCTATTTGATTTCCCAACAAAAAATATTTTATTTATCGGTAAACAATGTTTTTGCTTTTCAGAATGTGAACGGATACCAATATTCCAATACGCCGGACGAAAACGGAATTTTCGGGCGGAGGGCATTGCAACCAGCGGCAGATCAATTCTTTTTTGTGGGCTTTTTCTGGACATTGAGCAGTGATGGAACAGAGAACCAATTGGATAATTTGTAAAGCCCCCTAGCCCCCGAAGGGGGAATTTACATTCCATCCGTAAATATTGACAGTTGGGAATTTCATTTTTTCGGGGTCCTGTTTTTTAAAAGACATTTGCTTCAATATTCATCTTTAAAAACAAGAAAAAATGATGCTGGAAATACTTTTACGAAAACAGAAAAAATTTAGAACCCTGAAAATTTTATTAATTATCAGTTTGCTATTATTAATTGCAGGCTTGGCACTTTTTTTAACATAAATCAATTTTTAACCAATAAATCAAGAAAATCATGCAACACGTATTCACTTATTTAGCACTATTTTTTGCCACACTTCTATTACAGGCACAAGACATTGAAACAACCGGAAACACTGCCTCGCCCACAAAATATCAGGAAGGGATGCGCAAGGCGTTCCAACTTTGGGAGGAAGACAAACAATGGGAAGCCACCAATGTATTCGAGCGCATCGCTACTGCCGAACCCGATATTTGGTTGCCCGCCTATTATGTGGCGCAGATAAATGTAATTTACAGTTTTACTGAAAAGGATAAAGCAAAACTAACAGCCCAATTGGACAAGGCAATGGATTTCATAAACCAAGCAAAAGCAATATCAAAAGATAATGCTGAAATCCTAACGCTGGAAGCTCAATGGTACACTGCTTGGATTGTTTTTGATGGCCAGCAATACGGAATGACCTATTCTGCGAAGGTATCGGAACTTTATCAAAAGGCCTTGGTGCTAGAGCCGAACAATCCGAGGATAATCTTAAGCAAAGCCGAGTGGGACATGGGCGGAGCGCAGTTTTTCGGACAGTCTGTTGAGCCCTATTGCAAAGATATTGAACGTGCCATTGTACTTTTCGCTACTTTTAAACCAGCGGGCGAATTTTACCCAACGTATGGCTTAGAGCGCGCACGGGGCATAATGGAAAAGAGTTGTAAAAATTAGTGTTCAGTATTCAGTGACAGTTGGCAGTTTGAATAATTGTAATTTAATCAAAAATCGATACAACCAACAACAATTAATAATATGCGAATTTTAAAGGAACTTGGGAAAGCGTTTTCGGTCGGCACATTAGTGTTTATTGTGTTGGGAATTGTCCAATACCTCAACGGTTTCGAAATTACGAGCGGTAGACAAATGCTGGAAATGTATTTGTACAACCAATTGTATGCTGTGGTCCTTTACATGGTGAATGGGTATTATTTTGATTATTTGCGCAAACGTTTCCCAAATGCGGTTTTCAAATCGAAAAACCTTTTAAAGGGACTTTTGGGCGGGGTTATAATAACCGTGATAAGCCTTTTCTTTTTACGTGTTTTTACTGAATTGGTTATTGAACAGCGGAATTTTGTTGAATTCATTTCCAACGAAAAAATTCAGTATTACTACATTTCCTTTATTATTTCTGTAGTAGTGACCTCCATTTTTTATGCTGTTTATTATTATAGGGGGAAAACTGATAAAAAGGTTACCGAGCAAAAAATAATTGCCGGGGCGGCTTCCGCAAAGTTCGATGCGCTAAAACATCAACTGGACCCGCATTTTCTTTTCAACAGCCTCAATGTTTTAACAAGTTTGATTGAGGAAAATCCCGAAGCTGCCACCAAGTTCACCACTTCGCTTTCAAAAGTGTACCGCTATGTTTTGGAACAAAAAAGCAAGGATTTGGTAACGGTTGCGGAGGAAATGGATTTCGCCAAAGTTTATATGTCTCTTTTGGCCATGCGTTTTGAGGAAAGTATTGTTTTTAAATTTCCGGAAACTTTAATTAATCCCGAAGGTAAAGTGGTGCCGCTTTCATTGCAATTATTACTGGAAAACGCAGTGAAGCACAACCAAGTGGGTCCCGCACGCAAACTGTATATTACCATTTTCGAAGAGGACGGAAATTTGGTTGTAAAAAATAACCTTCAGCCCCGACAGATTTTAAAGGAAAGCAGTGGATTTGGGTTAAAAAACATCCGAGACCGTTATCATTTATTAACCAATCGGCCGGTAAAGATTGAAAAAACAAAGGATGAATTCAGTATTTCAATCCCCATGTTGACAAAAAACATACAGATCATGAACACACAGGAAACATTTATTTCAGAAAAAAAATACAAACTGGCCAAAAAGCGGGTGGAAGATTTAAAAGGGTTTTACATCCATTTTTTTATCTACCTAGTTTGCGTTCCGGGATTTATTGTCCTTAATATTATGTCTACCAGTTTTCCGTGGGCCTTTTTCCCGATTTTAGGGTGGGGGATTGGGGTTGGCAGCCACGCGGCCGAAACCTTTAATTATCACCCATTCTTCGGAAAAAATTGGGAGGAAAGAAAGATTCGTGATATTATGGACAAAGAAAATAGATAACAATTCAGCAGTAAAATACAACGGTTGGGCATTTCTTCTTTTTAATAATTTCAAAACCGGATTATTTTTACTTGAACAATTTAAATCTAACAAAATGGAAACACAGGATAAAGAAAACAACTACTTCAAAGCAAAAAAGCGGGTAAGGCAAATCAAGAAATTTTACACCAGTTTAATGTCATATTTTATTTTCATTTCCTGCCTTGCCGCGGTTAATTATTACGTGAACAAGTGGGAACATCCTTGGTTTTTATGGGCCGCTTTTGGATGGGGGATAGGGTTGTTGTTTCAAGCTTCCGGAACTTTTAAATGGAACTTTATGTTTGGTAAAGATTGGGAAGAACGCAAGCTTAAAAAATACATGGATGAGGAAGAAAGCAAAAAGAATCCAACCCGTTTTTAAAATAAGTTTATCATGGAAAACAAGAACACAACCGCATACAGAAATGCAAAGAAAAAAATGGAAATACTGAAAGGGTTTTATAACCATTTGTGGGTTTACATTGCCATAAATACAGTATTGATCTTGGTAAACGCCGAGGTTTTCAATTCGGAGCCAAATGATTTTTCCGATTTGGGGAATTATTTCACAGCTTTCTTTTGGGGAATCGGGCTGGTTTGCCACGCCCTTTATACTTTTTATACATTGAATTTTAAAAACAGTTTTCTAAAACGTTGGGAAGAAAAAAAGATACAAGAGTATTTGGAAAAAGATGAATTTTGAGGATTAGTGTTCAGTATTCAGTATTCAGTTTTTAAAATAATATCTTAATTCTTAATTCTTAAATTATTTTAAATGAATGTTTTAATAATCGAAGACGAAAAACCCTCCGCCCGCTACCTCCAAAGGATGTTGGAAAAACAAGGCGTTCCGGTACTGGAAATGCTGCACAGCGTTGAAGAAGCGGTAAACTGGTTCCTGAAAAATCCGCACCCCGACCTTATTTTTTTGGATATTCAGTTGAGTGATGGGCTTTCCTTCGAAATATTTGAAGCCGTGGATATAAAAAGCGCGATCATTTTCACTACCGCTTTTGATGCTTATGCGCTACAGGCTTTTAAACTGAACAGTATAGATTACCTTTTAAAACCCATTGATGCTGAAGAACTACAAGCCGCGATTTATAAATATCAAAAATTGAAACCCGTTACTCAAAACGTACAGTTCAATTTTGACGACATAAAAAAATTGCTTGTAAACCCTATGGAACGGGAATACAAAAAAAGGTTTACTACCAAAATCGGGCAACATATAAAAATGATTCCCGTAGACGAAATTGAATGTTTTTATTCAGAAAATAAAGGAACATACGCCCACACTATTGAAGGCCGCGATTATTTGCTGGAAACCACTTTGGAACAATTGGAAGTAGAACTTTCGCCTGAAATATTTTTTAGAATAAGCCGGAAGTTTTATGTGAACATCAACTCGATTAAAGATATTATTTCCTATACAAATTCACGGTTACAATTGAAACTTAACAGTTTTAAAGAACAGGAAATAATCGTGGCCCGAGAGCGGGTACGCGATTTTAAACTGTGGCTGGAGTAGTTTTTTGGTTTTAAAGCAGGTATTATCAATCTATAAATTTCGACTACCAATATCCGGTTTCGGGCTTCCGGTTTCTATTCTGTTATCGTGAAAAGCTGAAGGCAACATTTTGGGGATGAATTTTACCAGCAGCGGCAACATCAGCCCGCCACCGGGAAGTAGGAAAATGGTGAGCGACGGAATGCTTTTGCAGATATCGAGCAATTGCTCTCGCACCTTCTTTTTTTCGTGGGTGGAAAGATCACGGGTTGTGGATTGGCCTAGTAAAATCAACAATTCCCCACTTTTTGAGATTTCCTTTAAAAGCCTGTCTTTATTACGAAGTATTAAAAGTTTTACGGTGGCCGATGATTGTTTGTAAAATTGTTTTACCGGGTGGGCGTATTCAAAAAGATGGATTTTCGCAATTTGCTTTTCAGAAATGGATTTGAGTTCGGCCAAACTTTTTTCCAGTTCTTTTTCGTTAAATTCCAATTGTGAAATTAATTTTTTTAAAAAATCCGATTCTTCCTTTTCCATCAACCCATCTTCCCAAATGGTTAGGCAACAAAGGTCCAAAATGTATTTCTTTTCAAAAAAACCAAAATCGGAAAAGCGGTTATTTTCATTATTGGCAAATGGTTTCACGGAAGACTTTTCACTAGAATACAGTTGCGAATTTTCAAAAAGTTCGATCAGTAAAATTTCGTATTTGTTCCTATTGCTTTTTTCTTTCATCGCCAAATAACAACTTTCCAAAACCGAAGCTTCAGTTTTTTTAATCATGCTTTTGGCCAATTCCGGGTTCTTCAGCCAATGTTCAAAGGCAAGCACATCTAAATATAGCAAGGCATGGGTAAGCAAGGCTACGGTGTTTTTTTTGAACAGGGAATTGGTTTCTTGAAGCCGGGCAGTAAAAATATTTTCGAGGACGTTCGGAGGTTTTTGGGAAAGTGATAATTTGTGAAAAAACCCTGTTTTTCCTTTTTCAAGTTCTTTGTAAAAACCGATCATTTTCAGAATGGCTTCCTCATTTGAAACATTTGGAAATTGCTGAAAGAGGGTAAACAGCAAAGCGTGAAAGAGGTTCACTTTAGTGAATTCTTCCCGGGTTAGCTTAAGGTGGCTGAGGGCTTCAGAAGGAATCGCCCGAAATGAAACCCCAAAAATAAAGCCTGTATCTTTTAAATGGCAATAAAAATCCACTTCATTTTTAAAGCTGTTTGCCAAGGTATTCCTATCAAAACGGTTTAAAAATTTAAGGATCCAATCGGGGGCGGAGGGGTTCATGAGACTAAATAAATTTTAAACGATAGCGTTATAACCATCATTACTACAAGATTCCTTATTTTTGGTTCGTAAAAAAACAAAACCCTTTTAAAATCAAGCAATGCCTTTGTAAACAATAGTTTTAGGAAGGCAGGCAAAATTAAATAATTAAGTAACAAAATAATGAAAAACAAAAAATTAATCGCAATTGCGGGAAGTTTAGGATTGTTGGTCCTTTCGGTATTCCTAACTGCTTCGGACCATATTGATGCGCCTTCAATATCTGGGACCTCCGCGGACATTTCGGATTTTTACGCTTTCCAAGCCGAGGACCCTAATAATTTGGTATTTGTGGTCAATGTTCAGGGTCTGCTTCCTCCGGGAACACCCACTATACAAGCTGAATTTGATGAAAATGTTTTATTGGAAATCAATATCGACAGCAATAATGATTTGATTGAAGATTTGGTAATCCAAGCTATCAAAAGGGACAGCCTAATGTATTTCTTTGGTCCGGCACAGCCTGCGCAGACCGGTTTAAATTCTGAGATCGCCACCTTTGCAGCACAAAATAGTGTGGAAATTTCGACCACTGAAAACGTCCAAATAACAACAAATGATGGCATGAAATTTTTCGCTGGCCCCCGAGAAGATCCAACTTTTTTTGACTTGGATCAGTTCAATGCCGTTTTATCTGGCTCAGCACCGGAAGGTTTCAACAACCCAGGCACCGATACCTTTGCGGGGAAAAACGTGCTGAGTATTGTGGTGGAGATTCCGAAAAGTATGCTGGGTACTCCGGCTACGGGAGTTAATCCATTTGCCCCAAATACCCCAACCTATAATGTGTGGGTGGAAACAAAAAGAAAACAATAAAGATTTATTCAAGAAAACAATCAAATGAAAATATATAGATATAGTTTAATTTTTGTAGCATTTTGCACCTCTTTATTGTTCATCCAATGCGAGGATGCAGATGATAATGATAATATATTATTGCAGGAAACTTGCGATGATGAAATTCAAAACGGTGAAGAAACCGGAATAGACTGCGGCGGTCCCAATTGTGTGCCCTGTTCCGAAACCATTAATTTTACGGGCACCTATGTTCAACAGGATCAAATGGGCCGTCCGGGGGTGAGCGCGTTATTTGCTTCCTTTGATTTCAAGGATTCTTTAAATGTAACTGTGCCATCGGCCATGGAGGATGTTTTCCAAGAGCGTTTTAAAAATAGATTGATGCAGTTAAATCCCGGATATACCACGAATATTTTGGGGCAAGATTCAATTGCTATAAGCCGGATGTTTTCGCGCGACGTGCTTTGGGTGGCACAAATTGGGGAAACTACATATAATAATGGCACCGAAATCTTGACAGGAAGAAGGTTGACGGATGATGTTATAGACTTTAACCTTTTATTGATCTATGGGGGCCCGACGGGCACTGAAAATGATAACGATCCGGTTGAAGAGCCTTTACTGATAAGGGATGGTGTTGACTCGAACGATGCTGTTTTTTCACCGTCATTCCCTTATGTGGTTGCTCCGTTTATAGAATAGATTTAAAACATTTTTAAAATCCCGAAAACCAAAAACTTTAGTTTTACGTAAATGTTTATAGGTTGGTTATCTATCTTAATGGATAGATATCTTTAAGCCGGAACTTCTGGCTTATTCAGAGTTTTTTTGTTAGTTGGAACGCCCTTGAAAAAGGGCGTTTTTTTTATAAAAATGGTTTTAGGGAAATTGTCCAAAGGTTAATTGATAAAAGCAATAAATCAATTTGATTTGAAGTATGATTAAATAGTGACCATTCCCAAGGTGTATAATTGGCTCAAGGTTGGGGATTCGCTACCACCTTCGGGCTCCAAAGTTATCCCGAAAGCTTCGGGAGTAGGGAAGTTTTCAAACCTGTAAATCCCGTTTTCGACTTGCTGCGTACCGCCGATTAATCCCAAACTTGTTGGCGTAAGTGGATCCATGATTAGTGACCAAACTTGATACACTTTTCCTTCCGGCGGGGTGGGCAGACCTCTCGCATCTATATATACTATGTTATCCTTTTTGTTAAGATAAACTTTGGCGTATGCATCCGGAGCCACGGCTTGGTTGCCGGGAAGGGTGATGGCTTGATATTCTTTGGACCTTAGAATTTCCAAAATATCATTGGTTTCAGCCAATTCAGATTCAGTAGTTTCGAAACTTTCTTTTAATTCATTATTTTCGATCGTAGTTACTTGCAATTCATCACGCAGATTATTTTGTTGGTTCATCATCCAGAAAATGCCACAAATAAATAGGATTGCTGCTGCCCAACCACTCATGGCAGCCCAATTTGTAGTTTTAGTTTCCGGCCGATCTAGTGTTTTCACTTTTCTTATCGTGTTCAATATATAAGCCCAAAGCATGGCGGGCAATGGAGGTGCCACGTTTTCAGCTAACCGGATTAGGGATTCTTCAATATGCTCGGTTTCTTTTTTTACTTCGGGGAAAGTTGCGATTGCTTTTTCAACATCTGCAATTTCTTCCGTGGGAAGGGAACCGCAAACATACATTTCCAATTTTCCGGAATTTATTATTTCTTGTGCGTTCATATTTTTATCCTAAAACCATTATTCTTAATTCGTTGATGCAATTCCTGTTTCGGGTTTTTAAAGTGCCCAAAGGCATTTCCAAGGTTTTGCATGCTTCCGCTTGGGTGTATCCTTTAAAATATAACAGGTCAATAATTTTTATACAAGCCGGCTTTAAAGCATCGACGAATTTTTGCAGGCCGATTGAGTTTGTTTTTATATTTAAACTATCCGACGACGACATTATATCTACGAAATTTGTGGGACGAAGGTTTTTCTTTAAATTTTTAAAAGCTTTGGATCGTGTTTCATCAATGGCGGTATTTCTTGCGATGTTTAGTATCCACGTAAAGAACCTTCCTTTTTCAATGGAATATGATTTTGAATTGTCCCATATTTTTACGAAAACATCTTGTAAAACTTCTTCCGCAAGATCCTTGTCCAAAACAATACTGTAAATAATCCCGAAGATGGCTTCGCTGTACATATCGTATAATTTCGAAAACGCCTTTTCATTGCCTCCTTGCAATTCCATTATTAATGCGTTGGGTTGTTCCATGGTTTTTTTATTGCTAATGTAATAAAATATAGATGTTTCTTAAAAAAAGAGGAATGAAAGTGGATATTTAATTTAACATATTGTGTGTTAAATTATATCTCCATTGTATTATAATGCTGTTAAATAATTAATTTTTAATAGATTTACGCCCAAAATAAACCTCTCCAGTATTTTATTAATTTAATTTTAATTTTTCTCAAATGAAAAAAGCTACCAAAAATTTTATTTTTGCATTGGCATGTGTTTTGTCCTTGCCGTTATTGGCACAAAACCCTGCCCAAAAAATTAACACACAATTAAATCATTTTGTTGAACAAAATGAACTTACCCAAAAAGATGTTCAATGGGAAATAACCAACGAACACACCAGTACTGCTAGTGGCATACAGCATATTTACTACCGTCAAACACTTAACGGCCTGCAAATATATGGCACTGAATCTGGGATACATTTCTTGCCAAACGGTAAAATCCTTTCTGCCGACAGCAAATTTGTTAAAAGCGCACAACAAAAAGCCAACACCGGGGTTACTCCGTCATTGACTGCCGTGCAAGCAGTACAGGCAGCTGCCGGCCAATTAAATTATAATGTAACCGAACAACTTTCAATACTCGAACAAAAAAATGGAACAAGTAGCGAAACCATTATAAGCAGGGGTGGAATTTCTTTAAGCCTCATCCCAGCAAAACTTATGTATTTGGCTACTCAAGATGGCCAATTGGTTTTAGTTTGGGATATTTCGATTGAGGAAAAAGCCCAACAAAACTGGTGGAGCGTTCGTGTTGATGCAAATACGGGAAATATCTTGGACAAGGCAAATTGGATGGTGAGTTGTTCACTTGAGCACGATCATTCCAATGATTTAGAGGAATTGAACTATAACACCAATTTATTCGACATTCCCAATTATAAAGTAACAGTAGAAAATACAATGGGTTGCAATGATTGTTATGAAGCTTTTGCACTTCCACTGGAAAGCCCTTATTACGGAAACAGGACTATTGAAGCTTCTCCAGCGGATCCTATAGCCTCCCCATTTGGATGGCATGATACCAATGGTGTGGCAGGAGCAGAATTTACCGTAACTCGGGGTAACAACGTGAACGCTTATGAAGATGGCAATAATTCTGGGTACCAACCCAACGGGGGTGCCAATTTGGATTTTACCGGCTATCCTTTCGATCAGAATTATACCAATGCAAATCAATATGAGGATGCGGCAATTACTAATCTATTTTACATAAACAATATTCTTCACGATATTCTTTACCAATATGGGTTCGATGAGGTTTCGGGGAATTTTCAAGAGAATAATTATGGTAACGGTGGCTCCGGAAGCGATTCTGTAAATGCCGAAGCTCAAGATGGTTCGGGAACCTGTAATGCTAATTTTGGTACCCCACCCGATGGTGGTAATCCCACAATGCAGATGTATATTTGTAATAATAAGGATGGAGATTATGATAATTTGGTAATTGCCCACGAGTTGGGCCATGGGGTTTCCAATCGTTTAACGGGAGGTCCCAGCAACGCTGGATGTTTGCAGAATTCAGAACAGATGGGTGAAGGCTGGAGCGATTATTACGGAACTATAATTACCATAGAGCCAGGAGATTTGGGTACAAACTCTCGCGCTGTGGGTACCTATCTTTTTGGGCAGGGCATCAACGGGCTCGGAATTCGCCCATTTCCATATTCCACGGATCTGTCAATAAACCCACATACCTATGATGACATTAAAACAGAAGCCGTGCCTCACGGGGTTGGTTCCGTTTGGGCCATGATGATTTGGGAAATGACTTGGTCATTGATTGATGAACATGGTTTTGACCCAGATTTATACACATTTACCGGAGATGTAAATCAAGATGCAGGAAACGTTATGGCCTTTGCCTTGGTTACCGAAGGAATGAAAATACAGCCTTGCAGCCCCGGTTTTGTGGATGGCCGTGATGCAATATTGGCCGCGGATTTGGCAATATATGGAGGCGCAAATCAATGTATTATTTGGGATGCTTTTGCAAAAAGGGGATTGGGCTTTAGCGCAAATCAAGGCTCTTCTAGTAGCAGGAGCGATGGTACGGAAGCTTTCGACACCCCATCTCAATTGGCTAATTTATCCGTGCTTGAGGAGGTTTGTGCTTCTTCCGAAATATTGACTGATTTGGGCGGCGGAACCCCAAATGGCGGAACCTATAGCGGTCCGGGGGTTACCGATAACGGAAACGGCTCAACTTATACTTTTGACCCCGCAGCAGCAGGGGTTGGCGTTCATGTAATTAACTATCAAGTTCCTGCTGGGCCCTGCTCTGTAGCTTCATCCGACACTGATACTACTGAAGTTCTTTCTGTTCCCGCTGGACCAGCAACTACAGGATTTTCCGGTTTTTGTAGTGGTGATTCTGTAACTGTTACCGCTACCCTAAACGACCCTCTAAATGTTATTAGGTGGTACGATGCACCAACGGGCGGAAACTTCCTTTTTGAAGGAACTTCATATACCTTTAATCCAACAGAAACCATAAATGTTTACGCTCAGGAAAATGCCCCTGGGCCATTATCCCAATTAGTGATATCTGAGATTACCCTTGAAACCCCGGACCGTTTTGAAATACAAAATGTAGGGATAGCCACAGATTATTCAGGATATACCGTAGCAATTAGTGAACAACCCTTTAATAACATCAATACTGTAAACCCCATTACAAAGGTGTTGGGGAACATGAGCGCAAATTCTGTAGTTCAATATAATGATGATGGTGGCGCAAATTATTGGGGAAACAATATTTTCTGGGATAACGATGGAACTGGTTGGATTTTGATTATAGATGATGCAGGAAACGTGGTTGATTCTGTTTTTTGGAACTTAACCGCCGGACAGATTGCGGGCTTTAACGTAACAATTAATGGCTTTAATATTACCGCCGCCGATTTAGATTGGTCCGGTACCGGTGCTGCTTTAGTTGTAGAATGCAGCAACTCCTTTAGAAGGATAGGGGATACCGATGCCGCAGCAGATTGGTCAGGCACTTGTGAGCCTTCAGATTACGGAGTTCCAAACGCGGAGATAGCCCTTGGCCTCCAAGGCTGTTTGGGAGAACGAACTTTGACCGAGGTAATTTCAGAAGGTGTAGATCCGACTATAACCTGTCCTGCAGATATGCTGGAAATTATAAACCCGGGCGATATGTTTAGCATTCCGGATTATGCCTCGCAAGCTACCGCAACGGATAATTGTCAGGCCGCTCCCGCAATATCTCAAATTCCTGCCCCCGGAACAATGGTTAGCGGTGGTGTTTACACAATAACAATGACAGCAACCGATGGTGCCGGAAACGAGGGCACATGCACATTTGAGCTTACTGTTGACGAATTGTTGGGAATTGAAAACCCGGAGTTTTACAACAGCATATTTTTATATCCAAACCCAACTACAGGAAATATAACTTTGCTCAATAAAACCAACGCTCAATTGGTTTCGGCAGTAATCACGGATGTTAAAGGAAGAATTATCCAAACCATGGACCTCAACGGTAGTGGATTAGAATCCAACTTTTCATTGGATCGTTTGGCAACGGGAATGTATTTCGTTAAAATCAATACTAAAGATTTCAGTATTGTAAAGCGAATTATTAAAAAGTAATGGAAAATTAAAACCCTGCCGCTAAAGGCCGGGTTTTAATTTTATATATAAAAATGGTATTGTTCTTGTCTCTATAAAAAATAGTAAGAATATAAAAATAAATGAAACATAAAGTAAATTTCAAAAGGCCCTGATCTCCCTAAAAAGAAACATTTAGATTATATTCTAAAAAAACCCATCGCTTTTTACACGATGGGTTTTTTAATTATCTTATGTGTTATTGAATGATTCCGCCGCAACTTATCCTTCCTCCTGCATCACCGGTGGGTTGTGTTTTGAAATCATCTTTTCCGGTATGAATTATTAATGATTTTCCTGTGATATCCTTTGTGTCATCGCCACAGCCAATGCACCACTCATCGGTTTCCATAGTAATTTTTCCATTCCCATCGCTATCAGCTTCAAAATTCCCTATATCACCTTTATGATAACCGGCAGCGTCTCCCCATTTTCCGTGGGAAGCAAAGGTGGGGTTCCAATGTCCACCGGCTGAAGTTGCATCTGCTGCTGAGCAATCCGCCTTTTCATGAATGTGGACCGCATGTGTTCCGGGAGTTAATCCTGAAATTTTGGCTTCCAATCTCACTTTTCCATTTTCTTCCGTAAAAATTGCTTGCCCAACGGTATTGCTTCCGCTTTTGGATTCCAAGGCAACATTAAGGGTTTTGATTTCCTCGCGGATTTCTTCTTGACTTACATTTTCATCAATAACCAAGGGGTCTTCCGTTTTTTTATTTTCGTTTTTACAGCTGGTGAATGCAAAAATGCCGATCAATGTAAAAAATGCTAAATTTTTCATGGTTTATTTTTTATTGTTTAGTTAAAGATAGGACTACAAGCCATCTTTTACCAAAATTTTAAAAAAACCTTAGCATTTGATTTAAGAATTGATATTTAAATAATACAGAATAAACAGCTATAATTTATACTGTTCATAAAATTCAAAGGGAAGTGCTATTTCAAGTTTTTCTTTTAAAATGGTGGCTTTCACCGTGTCCATTTCTCCAATATATTCACCATCAATTTGAAAAGGTACTTTGGTGAGGCATTTTATAACCGCGCTATCCGTAGTTATTGACTCCATAAAATCCGGATCCATATCCCAATCGTCATTCAGGGTTTTTATGATTTCTATAAAATCAAGGTTTTTGAAAATCAGGATTTCAAAAAGGCCATCGTTCATTTTTCCTTCAGGATTTATTACAGCACCCGTCCCAAATTTATTAGCGTTTGCAATGGCAAGCAAGACGCCTTTTTTTATAAACCGTTCCCCATTTGCTTCAATTTCAAAATCAAAAGGACCTTCGGTTTTAAAAAGGGTAGGAATAGATTGGAGCAAATAACCCAATTTTCCACGAAGGTTGGAGTTTTCGTAATTTTTTATTAATTCGGCGTTTATTCCAAGATCGGCAATATGAAGGCATAAATGGTTATTTACCAATAAAAGATCTATCGCTAAAGTATATTCGCCCAAGGCAATATCGAGCTGTTGCTGAAGATCATTGGGGATTCCGAAATTAACGGCTAACCCATTTGCTGAACCCGCTGGAATTATGCCGAGGATAGCTGAATGATTTTTTGCTACTTTTGACACCAATTGTACGGTGCCATCACCGCCAGCGGCCAGTATCCTTTGTGGATTATGTTCTTTAATCAGTCGCTGGATTTCGCCTTCATCGTCATTACCGGTGGTTTCAAAAATACGGAGTTCCATTTCCCTTTTATCTATTTCTGTAATGATGGTTTCAATAAGTTCGCCTTTTTCTGACCCTCCCGCAATTGGGTTGACGATTAATAGAACATGATTTTGTATATTCATTAACTGATATTTTATTTTAAAATTAGGTATTTTGTTTGTTTCAAACCGTTAATAAAATCTGAATTGGTAAAGTTAGACTTAAAATTATATCGTGGTTACGTGAATGATGAGCAGTTGGTGGTTTGGGGCCATGTATTCAAATCCTGGGCGCCCAACCGTTACCAATTGGACCGAAAAGGGATTCGCCATGCTGTTTCCGTTATCCATATGTTTCGGATAAAACCCATAGAAAATATGGAGGTTCAACTTAATTTCAAAAACCTACAGGTAACCACAAAAACTTTAAGCGACGGCCATTTCAGATTTAACGTTCCGTTTAAGGAAAATTTGGAAAGTGGGTGGCATAGTTATACGGTTGCCTGCAAAGTTTTCGATATCGGCATTATCGAAATCGGGGAAGTTTTAAAACCTTATAAAAGCAAGGTTGCGATCATTTCGGATATAGACGATACTTTTTTGATTTCCCATAGCCGTTCTTTCCTAAAAAAACTATACGTATTGCTTTTAAGGAACATAAACAAGCGTAAAATTTATGATGATGTAGTCCGGCATTACCAATATTTAAGCATTGCGGGCCAAGACAGTAAAATAGCCTCAAATTCTTTTTTTTACGTTTCGAGCAGCGAGTGGAACCTTTATGAATTTATCGACTCCTTCGCCCGCATGCACGACTTGCCAAAAGCGGTTATTAAACTGAAAAAAATAAAGACCGGTATATCCGATTTTCTTTTTACGGGAAGGGGTAGCCATGATCATAAGTTCGAAAAAATAAAGGACATCATCATGTTCTACCCGGAAATTGACTATGTTTTAATGGGAGATGATTCGCAACGCGATGCGGAAATCTATGAAAGAATATGCAAAACCTTTCCGTCCAGTCTTCGGGCAGTTTACATTCGGCAGACCAAGAGGCATAAAAAAACAAAAACAAGCCTCATTTTAAAAAACATAGAGAGCATGAACGTGCCAACAAGCTATTTTAAAAATAGCGAAGAAGCCCTTACACATTCAAAGAAGATTGGGATAATATAGTATGAAATATTTTCATATTTTGTTTAAGTGAAATTTTCCCAAAGTTTTAACTAAATATTAAAAATAAATAATTCATTATTCGGAGAAGTTGAAATATATTTGCGCGAACAAAAATCAAACAAATTTTTATTATGAAACTAAAATCCCTTTTATTATCACTTGCGGTTGTTGCTTTCGTTTTCACATCTTGTGAAGATGGTAAAAAGAAAGAAGCCGAAGAAGCTGCAAAAGCAGAAGAAATGCGTATGGAAATGCAACAAGATTCCATTATGCAAGCTGAAGAAATGGCTAAAGCCGACTTTTCAGCCAATACTGTTGCTGCCATTGCCATGAAAAATGCAGATTTTTCAACACTAGTAACTGCTATTCAAACTGCAGAACTTGCCGAAACTCTGAACAGTGAAGGTCCTTTTACCGTATTTGCTCCAACCAATGCTGCTTTCGCGAAAGTACCAAAAGCTACTATGGACAACCTAATGATGCCAGAAAACAAAGCTAAATTGCAAGCACTTTTGACTTACCACGTTGTTGCGGGTGAGTGGAATGCTGAAACAGTTATGACAGGAGTTAAGGAAAATAACAACAAATATGAAGTTACAACCGTACAAGGTGAAAAACTTATGTTGTCTATGGAAGGTGATAAATTGACCATCAAAGATGCTAAAGGCGGAAAATCAACCGTAGTTATGGCTGATGTTGATGCTTCCAATGGAATTATTCACGGTGTTGACACCGTTTTGATGCCAAAAGGATAATCACTTTTTTTTAAAAAAATTACTAAAAGCCTTGATTTTTCAAGGCTTTTTTTATTTTTCAGATTTCACGGTTTTCGATTATATTAAAAGAAGATACTTCCTCATTGGTTTAATTTCCCATAAACCCCAATTTAAATTTGAACTGCTATTCATTTTTAATACATTTGAAGCTACCGGATTAATTTAATGTTAAATTTATTTAATTAATATTCAACGAGTAAAAAATGATTGAAAACCAACCCTCGGACCCTGAAAACGAAATAAAGCCTTCCAAGAAAAAAAGCAGGGCCATGCATACCAAAATATTGTTGGGATTGCTTATAGGCGCTTCAGCAGGTATTATAGCCAGTGTCGTATTTGGATCCGTGAATCCAGAGCTCACTTGGTTTGTTAAAAACATCACTGAACCCTTGGGGAAATTGTGGTTGAGGTTGCTGTTGATGATTGTAATCCCGCTTGTTTTTTCTGCGCTCGTATTGGGCGTTGCTGGATTGGGGAACGTAAAAAAATTGGGTCGAGTGGGTTTCAAAACCTTGCTTTACACTGTTATAATTTCTGCCATTTCAGTGGTAATTGGGATATCCATGGTAAACCTTTTTGAGCCCGGAAAACGTATTGATGCCGCTACCGCTGAAGGTTTAAAAGCAGAATACGGCATTGCGGCCATGGAAAAAGTTGGGGCAGCCACCACAAGTGCCGCAGAATTGGAGAAAGCCGATGTTCCGGTTATTACGCAAATTGTGGAAAGCCTTATCCCAGCCAATCCAATATCTTCAATGGTTGGCACGCCCAATTTGTTGCATATCATGTTTTTTGCGCTTGTCCTCGGCATGGCTTCCACGATGATTCCCAAACAAACGGCAGCGCCTTTTCTTGGTTTTTTTGACGCCCTTTTTGAAATTTCAGTAAAAATTATAAATGGCATAATGTGGGTAGCACCCTATGCTGTGACGCTTTTGGTATTTAGCAGTATTGCTTCCTTCGGAATGGAACTGCTCATCGCACTTTTATGGTTTATTTTGGTTGTTTTGGGGGGATTGCTTATTCATGCTGTCATCGTTTATTCAGCATCGGTCTATTTTCTTTCCGCGCTTTCGCCCATGGATTTTTTCCGAAGGGTTAAAACAACCGCTGTTACCGCATTCTCAACCTCTTCATCCAATGCTACCTTGCCCACTGCTTTAAGAGAATCGAAAGAAAACCTTGGAGTTCCGGAAGAAATAAATTCCTTTGTTTTGACCATCGGTGCCACGGCAAACCAAAATGGGACAGCCCTTTACGAAGGTATTACTATCATATTTTTGGCTCAATTGGCAGGGGTTGAATTAACTGTGGCTGCTCAATTGGGCGTTGCATATTTGGCCATTTTGGGCGGAATTGGTACTGCCGGTGTTCCCGGGGGGTCAATTCCCTACATTATCGTTGTGCTTGCAGGTATTGGCGTAAACCCTGCATTAATAGCGGTAATTCTGGGAGTAGATCGTATTTTGGACATGTGCCGAACTGCTGTTAACGTGATTGGCGATATTACTGCCGCCACTTTTGTGGCACGTTCTGAAGGGTATCATCTAAATGGTGAACTACGTCCACCGCCAAGGAGGGTTTCAAAAAATCTTTAAGTAATTTTTATTCTTTTCCCAATAAATATTAAAAAAATAAAATATGGAATGGATTGAACTCCTGATTGACTTTGTCTTAAATATCGACGACCATTTAGTGGAAATTGTTGGGAATTACGGCACGTGGACATACGCCATTCTTTTCTTGATCATTTTTGCGGAAACTGGTTTTGTGGTAACCCCTTTTTTACCGGGGGATTCCCTTCTTTTTGCGGCTGGGGCCATTTGTGCCACAGGGGTTTTGGATCCTTTTTTATTGGCATTATTGCTTTTTGTGGCTGCTGTGATGGGCGATTCCGTTAACTATGCCACGGGACAATTTTTCGGGACACGCTTTTTTAAGGAAGATGCCCGAATTTTTAAAATGTCTTATTTGCGAAAAACTGAGGCTTTTTATGAAAAATACGGGGGCAAAACAATCATCATTGCCCGGTTTGTTCCCATTGTTCGTACTTACGCGCCGTTTGTAGCCGGGGCATCACGGATGAACTACTCCCGGTTTATTTTCTACAACATTAGTGGGGGAATTTTATGGATCGGCCTTTTCATTGCGGCGGGTTATTTGTTCGGGAACCTTCCATTTGTAAAGGAAAACTTCAGTCTTGTTGTGCTTTTAATAATTATTGCCTCGCTGATTCCCATTTTTGTGGAATTTTTTAAGAACAAGCGAAAGAAGCGCAAATTGCGGAAAGCAGAAGATTTTAATCCCGATAGCGTGAATGACTAATTGTGGATTTCTTCATTATCAACATAAAAATCATTTTTGAATTTCATGGTTTTGATGGTTTTGGAAAATATCTTTTTGCTCTCAATTTTCTTTCAGAAAAAGCTCCAAAATAAAGTTCCATAAGTACATTGGACAATTTAATGAAGCCAGAAAGCAAAGAGCAGTTGCAAAAATTGTTTCAATACCACGTTTTTCAAGGTAAAATGAGCTCAGACATTGTAATGTCGAAAATTAAGGAATAAAAGCTCCAGAAATGGGGTTTTTTTTATGAAGGATTTCTACCCAGATATTCAAGCTTCTTCAAATCTTCCTTGCTTTCAATTTTAATACTATTACCGTCTTTTATAAATAGATTTTGTGTGGTTATATCCAAAACATCTTCATAATAATGGTCGGTTATTATTATTCCTTTTTCCGCCTTTAGCTTATTTAAAAGAGACTTTATTTCAATTTTATACAGCGGCTCAATCATTGAAAATGGTTCATCTAACATAATAAAAGGACAATCCAAATTTCCCACTAATAATACTTCAAAATAGCGAGATTGTCCAAGAGATAATTCTCCTACTTTTTTGGAAGCGATTTTGGCAATCAACGAATCATAAAAAATAGCGTCCTGTTGCTTTTCTTCTTCAAAATAGATAGGTATAATATCTCGAACCTTTACATTTCTGGGCAAAAAAGGATGCTGCGGAAGATAGGCGAGGTGTTGGTTTTTTATATTTTCTGAAGGATTTATATTTTCATTATCTATTGAAACATTAATAAAATCAGCCTTTCCAGTTCCAAAGAGTATTTTCAATAATGTAGATTTCCCGCAACCATTGCGACCGAATATTCCTAATATATCGCCTGTCTTCAAAGTGAATGAAACTTTTTCAATCACAACTTTGCGTCCAAACCTTTTTGCTGCGCTATGTAATTGTAAAACTGCCAAGAAAAAAACTTAAGATTAAAATTATGATGCTATAGATGGGAATCCCCAAGAATAAATTTATGAGAAAGGAAACACCCATTAATTTTGAAAGGGTTATTCCTAAGTTGTAATAAAAATAGAATTGGTCCTTATAAAAAATTTTGAAACTAAGCATTCCAATTGCCGGACCAACTATTGCAAAAAGTAAAAATGACAAAAACAGACCAAAAAATGCAATACAAATTATTGAAAATGCTGCCACAAAAGGAAAAATCATTTTATAGAATTGCAAATATGCGCGGTACATTTTAGTTTATCATTTTGGTAATTTAATATAAGATGATTAGTGGCAAGTACAACCGCCGTCCATAAAGCCATGCGTTTCTTGATGCCACGGAAAGGCTTGGTTGTAATTGTCCATTTCCCAAAAAAAAGGCAAGCGTTCTTTGGGGTGGTTTCCAATCTCGTTCATCGTTTCGGCATCATATAGTCTTCCGTTCACCATGACCATTTTAATGGAAAGGGTGTTCTCAATGTTCTCCAATGGATTTTCTGATAGGACCAACAAATCTGCCATTTTCCCAACTTCCAAAGAACCAATATCCTCACCGGCCCCAATGTATTTTGCGGGGTTTATGGTTGCAGCCTGTAAAGCTTCCAAATTGCTCATTCCGCCCTGTTGAATCATCCATGTTTCCCAATGTGCACCCAGCCCTTGCAATTGACCGTGTGCTCCCATATTAACTTTTACACCTGCATCGCTCAGGTTTTTTGCAGTTTTTGAAACCAATATATGACCATTTTCATATTCCTCCTCTGGAACTTTCAGCCTGTGGCGAGACCGACTGTCCACAATACTTCTTGGGATAAAAGTGAGCAATTTTTTGTTTTCCCAAACATTATCACGTTCATAATAATAAAACTCCCCATTTATTCCCCCATAATTTACAATTAGGGTGGGGGTGTAGCCCGTGCCACTTTTTCCCCAAATTTCCAAAACGTCTTTGTAAACTGGCGCTACAGGAATGTTGTGCTCCACTCCTGTATGGCCATCAATTATCATGGTCATATTATGGTAAAACGTAGAACCACCTTCGGGAACCACATTTATCCCCAATTCGCGGGCTGCCTGCAAAACCTGTTGGCGCTGGTCCCGTCTGGGCTGATTATAACTTTTTACACTCTTTGCACCGAAAGCTTTTGTACGGCGAACACTACCACGGGCATCTTCTAAATTATTGATTACTGCTTTAAAATCGCCATCCGCGCCGTACAGAATAAAACCGGTTGAAAATAACCTTGGGCCAACCAAAGTGCCGGTTTTTTGAAGTTCAGAAAGTGTAAAAACGGTTTCAGTGTTAGCTGAAGGATCGTGAGATGTAGTTACACCAAAAGCAAGATTTGCCATAAATGGCCAATATTGTTGTGTTGGGAGTCCGTAACGAAAGGCTCCCACGTGGGCGTGTGCATCTACCATTCCGGGCATAATTGTTTTACCCTCGGCGGAATAGATTTTAGCATCGGCGGGAATGGGTGTTTCGGAGGCTTCTCCTAAAGCCTCAATTCTATTTTCGTTTATGATAATATTGCCATTTTCAATTACTTTATCACCATCCATAGTAATGATGCGGGCATTTGTAAAAGCAATACGGCCAGTGGGCCTATCAACTTTGGCCTCCAATCCAATTTTGGTCCCTTCCAAATTTATTTCCGGCACTTCATCCGGCGAACCTGGCAAAAATGTAAAACGGTTTTTCAAATCATTGCTGAAATATTCATCGCCCAAAGTCCACATTAATTTGTCACTATTTGGCGACCAATGTATATTTATTCCGGCATCATTTGCCAATTGTGAAACCGGTACCGATTTACTTTTGTCGTCCAGATTTATGGTTTGTCCATTCAAAACCAATGGTGAAACAAAAAGCTTATGAAGATTGGTAAATGCAATCCATTTATTGTCTGGACTTGGTATTAAGCGATTGGCGTACTTTGAAGTAACGTGCGTTTTTTCATCATCGCCGTTTAAGTTAACACTGATGAGTTTTTTTTCCAAGTCACCGAAATAGGTGCCACCAATTTGAAGAAAAATTCGTTCGCCATTATTGCTGAACATAGGATATTCCCCTTTATCAACCAAAAAGGTTTCGTTTTTTCCAGAAACATCCATGGTATAGATTCCTGAATTCTTAGTGTATGTAAATCCTTGGTCGGTGTTTCCCTTTTCCTTTAAAAAAACAATTTTTGTACCATCCGGTGAAAAAGAGGGCATACGGTAAATTCCTTTTTTGGAGGTTAACTTAATGGATGTTCCACCGGAAATGGGCATTTTTTGGATTGCTCCTTTTTCAACATCGTTCCAAGTTACAAAAACGAGGTCCGTTCCGTTGGGTGAAAATGTGGGTTCAAATTCAAAATCAGTACTGTTTGTCAGCCTTTGTGGTTCCCCATTGGGCAATTCTTTCTTATAAAGATGCCCCAGAGCACTGAAAACAACAAATTTTCCGTTAGGTGAAGTAACGGCATGTCTGATCATTTTTGGCGTGAAAGATTCAGTTTCCAACTTATTGTTAAAGTGGACTGTCTCGGCGAATTCAATATTCACATCTGCAGTAAAGCCAATGGGTGTTACTGCGAGTGAATTCACATTAATTTTATTGATTTTCCCCCCACTCCAGAATACGATTTCTTCATTATTTGGCAGCCAACTGAAGTTGGGGTAGGTCCCGAAAATAGCCCAAGCTTCCTGTTGGTCTTTGTTTAATTGGGCGTAAATGGGCCATTCTTCGCCCGTTTCCAAATCTTGTATAAAGAGAACACTTTTGGTACGGACCCTTTTTATGAAAGCCAGTTTTTTTCCATCGCGGGAGAGTGTAGGTCTTGAAGCACTTCCCGGGCCACCGGTAATGTTTTCGGTTTCACCGGTTTCAAATTCATAACGTTTAATAGCATAAATCTGGTCATTTGGGTCTTTGTTGTATTGAAACGAACCGCCCGGATATAAATCTTCACTGTAATAGATATACTTTCCGTCTGGCGATGAAAAAGGTTCGCCCAAATCCTGTTGATCATTTTTGCGTTTGGTGAGCTGAAGTCCTTCACCCCCGGATTTGTGGAATTGCCATATTTCGCCCGCGCCCAAACTTCTTTCCGAAGTAAAATGTTTACGGGCAAAAAGATAGTTTCCATCGGCGCTCCACACGGCGTTGTTCAGCAATTTGAAATCTTCTTTTGTAACTTGTTTGGCATTGGTTCCATCCGCATCCATAACCCAAATATTGTCCCCGCCACCGGCATCACTGGTAAAGGAAATTTTAGTTCCGTCTGGGCTGAACTTTGGTTGAACTTCAAAGGGAATTCCCGCTCTAAGTACTTTTGCTTTTCCGCCTTCGATTGGCAAAACGTAAACATCGCCCAAGAGATCAAAAACAATAGATTTGCCATCCGGACTTACGTCTAAATTCATCCACGTTCCTTCATCTGTGGAAAAGGAATGCGTTTTATAGTTGAAATCTTTTCCGGGATTGGATACTTCCCATTTTGGTTCTTCTTTTTCTTTCTTCTTTTTATCTTTTTTTTGTGCGAAAACCGTAGTGGAAATAACAAGTAGTAGCAGAAAGGAGGTAATTTTCATAAATACATTTATTTGTAGTTTTTCAAAAGTAGCGAAACTTTAAGAACAGCAGATTTAAAAAACCTTTGCAATCATTCTACGGACTCACTATTCACATAAAAATCTTTTTTGATTTCCATGGTTTTTATGGGATTGGAAAATACTTTTTTGCTCCAATTTGATTTCGGAAAAATCCATTCTTCCTTTCCGTTTATCAAAGCAATCACGGGCATATCAAAATTTTTAATGACGTTTGCATACCTGAAATCCAAATTGTTCCCGTCAATTTTATATTCTACTTTCGGTACCATGGTAGTCCTTAGATATTGATCAAAAAAAACAGAAAGATCTGCACCTTTTTGTTTGCTTATATAATCTTCCACTTGTTTACTGCTTACGGTTTGATGATAAAATTTTTCATTCAATCCACGAAGGATTTTCCGCCATTTTGAATCATCCTCGATCAATTGCCGAAGGGTTTGCAAAATATTCGCGCCCTTGTAATACATATCGCCGCTTCCTGATTTATTTACATTATACTCGCCAATAAGGGGCCTGTCGTTTTGAATTAACTGCCGAGTACCAAATACATATTCGGACGCAGCTTGCTTTCCAAAATGAAAATCGAGGTACAAACTTTCGGAATAGGCAGTAAAACCTTCGTGCAACCACATATCTGCAACGTCGTTATTGGTGATATTGTTTGCGAACCATTCGTGGCCCACTTCGTGGATAATGATGAAGTCAAACTTTAGCCCCCAACCCGAACCGGAGAGATCGTTGCCTAAATAGCCGTTCATATATTTATTGCCATACGTAACGCTGCTTTGATGCTCCATCCCCAAATAGGGTACTTCCACCAACTTAAAACTATCTTCATAAAAAGGGTAGGGGCCAAACCAATGTTCAAAGGCTTCTATGGTCATTGGGGCTTGTTTGAATTGGTTTTTAGCTTTTCCTAAATTGTCCCGCAAAACATAATAATCCATATCCAACGTTCCCTTTTCCCCTTCATATTTTTCCCCAAAATGAACGTAATCCCCAATATTGATATTAATTCCGTAGTTATTGATAGGGTTTTTTACTTCCCAAATCCAAGTTTTTAAATCGCCATTTTCTTCCCATTTTATAAGTCGTCCGTTTGAAACTGCCATCAAATCTTTTGGTGCTGTAATAGCGATGGAAGCCCCGTTATCCGGCTCATCGTAAGGGTGGTCTTTGTTTGGCCACCAAATGCTGGAACCGATGCCTTGGTTTGAAGTGGCAATAAAATGCTTTCCATTATTATCTTTTTTCCATGAAAATCCGCCGTCCCACGGGGCGTTTCTGGCTTCTCGTGGTTTTCCGGAAAAATAAACCGTAATCTCATATTCTTTACCCTTTTCTTGTTTATCTTGAATTTGTACAAAATGAGCATTGCCCTCGGAAATAAAAGGGATTTCCTTTCCACCCTGAAGGATTTTTTCAATCTTCATCGGGGGTTGCAAATCGATTTGCATAACCTTTTTTTCTTCCAGTACTTTATAAGAAATGGTGTTTGTTCCTTTTATTGATTTTTCTTCGGGTGAAACTTCAACATTCAAATCATAATGCATTAATTCCCACCACGCTCTTTCCGATGTGATGCTGCCACGAAGGGAATCTTGGCGGGTGAATTCTTGCGCAAAAGAGTTGAATGAAAGAAACATTAGAACTGCGATGGCGAACATTCCCCTAACCCCCTTCGAAGGCGGAATTGTTTTTGCATTAAATGAAATTATATTCATAATATTTTTGTTTTTCGTTTTACTTCCCCTTTGAGGGGGGCAGGGGGTGTTTTCAAATTACCTAAATACCGAATTGGGAAAAACCACCACGCTTTCAAAACCATCTTTGCCAACCGATGCAACTCCAAAAAAATAATTATCGATTACAATTCCTTCTAAAGTAAATTCCGAAACATCGCTTACATAACGGCTGTTGTTCCAAGTTGGGGAGGTGGTGTCGCGCCAATAGATTTTGTAGCCAACGGCGCCCTCAACTTTTTCCCATTTTAGTTTGGCAGATGGCTCCACAATACCCCCTATGGCAACGTTGGTCGGGGCGGGGGGCGCCCACGCAAGGCTTGCCAAATTTATAGCGTTCACGGCGGTAAGTTTTGCCGCGTAATCAAAATTCACGAATTCCAGTTTATCGCCATATTCAATTCCGTTTTCGGTACGCAAATCCTGATGCTGTTGGGTATAATTTTCGTGGGCTTCCATAATCCGGATTCCAGCCCAGCCCAAATCGTTAAAAGGGCGGTGATGTCCGCCTCTGCCAAATCGGTCCAATCGGTAAACTAGAATCGGGTTCATTTCGGGCATATAGGTTTGGGTGGTTTTATGCACGTAACGCGCCAGTTGGCGAGAAATGCCATCAACCTCGCCCCCATAAAATCTTCTAGCCTGCCGTTCCTTCTCGGTTTCGGTGGGCGGTACGGGTTCACTAAAAATCCGAAAATCACGGTTGCTGATTACCCCGTTCACGCCTTCAATATTGCCGATCATATCGTTATTGAAAACCCCTATGATTTCCCAACCTTTTGCTTTTGCGTATTCCGCAAAACCTTTTCCCCCGAACAGGCCTTGTTCTTCGCCACTCAATCCCAAATAAATAATGCTATTTTCAAATTTGTATTTAGAAAGTACCCGCGCGGCTTCCATAGTCCCGGCCATCCCGCTGGCATTATCGTTGGCACCGGGCGCATCCTTTGTGAAATCGTTTCCATCGCTGTTGCGCGAATCGATATCACCGCTCATAATGATATATCGGTTCGGGTATTTTGTGCCTTTTTGCACCGCCGCCACATTCACGATCCAAGTATCAAATGGAATTCGGTCATTTCCTTGGGACAAGACCAAATCCTTTTGAAAAAAGACATCGAGACAATTACCGCATTGTTTTGAAATTTCGTCGAACTCTAATTTTATCCATCTTCTAGCCGCACCAATGCCACGAGTATTGTTAATGGTATCGCTGAAAGTATTTCGGGTGCCGAAATTTGCCAGTATGGTTATATCTGCCTCAATTCTTTCCGGGGAAACGGAATTGATGATATCGTAGATTTTTTGGTTGGTTTGGCAATAGCTACTAAAAGCAAGAAATAAAAGGAGGAACGAAGCAAAAGTTTTCATTTTTTGAGAATTTGTTTAAAAATAAACAAAAGAAATTAAAAGGGTTGGATTTGGTTTTCAAAATGGATTTAACCCAATAAAGCCTATCAATTGGGCTCGGCCACCAAGGCCAATCGTTTCCCGTCTGGGCTTACTGCAAGTCTCGTGATATTTGATAAGCCATGTTCCAAAACAGCAACTTCGGTCCAATCGGAAGTTCCGAGCGAATCATATAAATAAAGTTTATTCCCGCTGCCCAAAAGCATTTGGGTTTCACTTAGCCATGTGAAATCAATTATGCCGATGGGGAGTTGGCACACAAAATAACTTTCTTGCGTTTTCAAATCGAGCAAAAAAACCTCGTGGTTTCCTTCACTGTTTATTGAAGTATAACTGATGTAATGGGAATTTGGCACTTTATGAATGGCCCTTCCGGCGTTTTGCAATAGAGTATCGGTGCTTTTTTCATTAAGGTTGGAAACTACCAAATCCATTTCGTCATGGTTCAAAACCGTGGAAACCAAAGTGTTTTCATCATAAAATGCAAAATAGGCAACTTGCATATCCTCGATGAGTTGTACAGGTTTTTGCCCATTTGAGTATTCGTAAATCCTTTGCAGTCCGTTGGGGTCCAACCGAACGGCCGCTATATTTTCCCTTCCCGGGATTTGCTGTGGGGAAAATTCGCCGCCGGGGGTGGTGGCATTGATCCAAATTTTTTCATTGGTTTTCAAATTATATTTTGCAATGTCCGTTTGGCCATTATTGTTGCCCGCAAAAAGAATTTCATCGTTATTTATAAACGAAGGCTGATTGTCGTAACCGGGATTGTTCGAAATGTTTCGGAGGTTCAAAATCTCCAAACCTTCGTATGCTTTTTGAATATCAAAAACATAGACTTCGGTGTTTTGTTGGGAATAAAGGTTTACAAAAACTAACAAAACGGTAATGGAAAGTATTGTTTTCATCTTTTGATTTTAGGACGAATTACTGCAAAAGTAAAGCCATTATTAAAATGAAAAACCGCTTCTTTTGAAAAGCGGTTTTAAATTAAAAAATTCTATTTTTAAAAAGGATATTGATTTTCCGAAATGACTTTTTCCGCAATAATATTCCGCAATTCTGAAACATTCGGCTGGTTTTGATATTTTGTAAATCGTTTTAAACCCATGAGCATCATCCGTTGTTCATCGCCTTCAGAAAAGGAAACAATTCCCTCTTTTGCTTTTTGTGAAACCAAATCCACAGCATGGTATAAATACAATTTTGCCATAGCTATTTGTTCTTTCTGCGCTTCGTTTCCCAAACTTTTTGCATTCTTTTCGGCACGAAGGACAGCACTTTCGGCCATATAAATTTCAATCAAAATATCAGCAGAAGCCAAAAGCAATTGTTGGTGTTCCTCCAAATCCGGCCCATATTTTTGAATTGCACTTCCGGCAACCATCAAAAAGACTTTTTTTAAATTAGCGATTATGGCTTTTTCCTCTGAAAGTGTTTCAGAATAATCCGCAGTTTCAAATGAGGGAATTCCCGTTAATTCCTGCCCCACCGCAGTGGCAGGAGCCAAAAATTCCACGTGGCCCTTCATCGCTTTTTTGATGAGCATACCCACGGCAAGCATTCGGTTTATTTCATTTGTTCCTTCATAAATCCGCGCTATTCGCGCATCGCGCCATGCAGATTCCATTGGCGTGTCCTTTGAAAACCCCATGCCCCCAAAAATCTGTATGCCTTCATCGCTACAATTCTGAAGGTCTTCCGAAACCGCTACTTTCAAAATTGAGCATTCAATAGCATATTCTTCAACACCTTTCAGTTCTGCTTCGTTATTTGGGTTTCCATCATTTTTTCTAGCCACAATCCTGTCCTCGATATTCTTTGCGGCCCGGTATGAAGCAGACTCACCGGCATAACAAGAGGTGGCCATTTCTGCCAATTTCAATTTAATGGCCCCGAAATTTGAAATGGGAACATCAAATTGTACCCGTTCGTTTGCATATTTCACAGCCCCCGAAATCACCCGCCTTTGTGCATCCAAACAGGCCGCAGCAAGTTTTATACGGCCCACATTCAAAGCGTTCATTGCAATTTTGAAACCTTCGCCACGCTCGGCAAGCATGTTTTCCACCGGGACTTTTGTATCGTTAAAAAAGACCTGACGGGTTGAAGAAGCGTGGATGCCCAATTTATTTTCTTCCTCTCCCATGGTGATACCGTTTGAGGCTTCATTTTCAACGATGAAACCTGTAATGTATTTATCATTTTCAATCCTTGCGAAAACAATCATCACATTACAGAATCCCGCATTGGAAATCCACATTTTTTGGCCGCTGATTTTATAATGTGATCCGTCTTCCGAGAGCACGGCTTTTGTTTTTCCGCTATTGGCATCGCTTCCCGCCCCGGGTTCGGTTAAGCAATAAGATCCAAACCACTCTCCGGTGGCCAGTTTGGGGACATATTTTTTCTTTTGTTCTTCGGTGCCGTAAAGGGTTATCGGTAAAGTCCCGATTCCTGTGTGTGCACCAAAAGCGGTACTAAAAGAACCAGTTGCGCCCGAGATATAATCGCAAACCAACATGGTGGTCACGAAATCCATTCCTAACCCGCCATATGCTTCAGGAACGGTAACCCCCAAAAGGCCCAATTCGCCTGCCTTGCGCATCACTTCTTCCGTAAAGGCGTAATCTTTATTTTCAAAGCGGTCCTTGTGAGGCCAGATTTCGCGGTCCACAAATTCCTTCACGGAATCGCGCATCATTTTTTGTTCTTCGGAAAAATCCTCGGGAGTGAAAATGTCATTACACAAGGTTGCTTTTACGAGGAATTGGCCGCCACGGAGAAGTTCGTTGTTTGTTGTTTCTTTTGTACTCATATTTCTATAGATTTTAGTAATTAGTATTGAGTATTTAAATTTTCTAACTACTCAATACTGACATCTCAATACTTTTATTTCAAAAACTCAAAAACCCCAGCAGCGCCTTGACCCGTTCCCACACACATGGTTACAACGCCATGTTTATTTTTTAAATTACGTTTCCGCATTTCGTCAAATAACTGTACTGAAAGTTTCGCGCCCGTACAACCCAGCGGATGACCCATAGCAATAGCGCCTCCGTTTACATTTACGATTTCTTTATTCAGATCCAGTTCTCGGATTACTGCCAAAGATTGGGAGGCAAAAGCTTCGTTCAATTCTATTAACGAAATTTCATTTTGTTTCAAGCCGGCTTGATTTAATGCTTTTGGAATAGCTTTTACGGGCCCAATGCCCATAATTCGAGGCTCGACACCGGCGGCGGCATAACTAACCAATCGTGCTATGGGTTGAAGATTCAGTTCTTTTACCATCTTTTCGCTCATTATCAAAGCAAAAGCGGCACCATCGCTCATTTGTGAGGAATTGCCCGCAGTAACACTTCCGCCTTCGGCAAATACAGGTCGCAATTTGGAAAGCACTTCCAATGAAGTATCTGCGCGTGGGCCCTCGTCTTTGGTAACCGTGTAATTTTTATTTTCCTTTTTTCCGGAAGAGTTAACAAAAGTTTCTTCGATGGTAATGGGAACTATCTGTTCATCAAATTTCCCTTCCTTTTGAGCTTTTAATGCTTTTTGGTGCGAATTAAAAGCAAATTCGTCCTGATCTTCCCGTGAGACATTGAATTGCTTGGCCACGGCTTCGGCAGTTAGGCCCATTCCCCAATAATAGTCTTCATTTCCGGCGTTTACCACCTTATAATCCGGAACGGGTTTATATCCACCCATCGGGATATAGCTCATGCTTTCGGCACCGCCAGCAATAATGCATTCGGCCATTCCACTTTGGATTTTGGCTGTTGCCATGGCAATGGTTTCTAGGCCGGAAGCGCAATAACGATTTATTGTAACACCGGGAACGTCATCTATTTTTAATCCCATTAAAGAAATGAGACGCCCCATGTTTAAGCCTTGTTCGGCTTCGGGCATGGCATTGCCGACCATAACATCATCAATACGTTTTTTATCGAGTTCGGGCATTTTTTCCATCATAAATTGAATGACTTCAGCCGCAAGTTCATCCGATCTTTTAAAGCGGAACACTCCCCGAGGGGCTTTACCAACTGCGGTTCTGTATGCACTTACTATGTATGCTGTTTTCATTTTTTGTTTAGAATTTAGATGTTAGTAGTGAGTATTGAGAATGCTCATTTTTCTAACGATTTTATTAATGAATAACTCATTTTTTGTAATTCTACGACTTTAGATAGAATTGGTTTTACTGTGGCGTCTGAACTATGTTTCAATTTAATTGATAATAATAATTGAGTAAAAAGTTCATAGGAAGAACCGTTAGCAATCCCCAGAAAATATTTGAATTCACCATTTGTATTCCTCCCTGCACCTTCGGCAATATTTGATGGAATTGAGACCGCACTTCTTCGAAGTTGACTAATCAAGCCAAACTTTTCTTCCTTTGGGAAATTTGCGGTTAATAGATAGACTTTTTCATCAACTTCCATTGCTTTGTTCCAAATCTTTAAATCTTCTAACTTGTGCATTATTATTGTCTCAATACTCAATTCTAACTACTCAATTCTAATTACGAAGCGGTTTCCCTTTCTGTATCATATGTTGTAACCGTTCCAAGGTTTTTCGTTCCCCGGTCAGGCTTAAAAAGGCTTCACGTTCTAGATCCAATAAGTATTGTTCACTTACAAAAGTGGCTTCCGAAAGGTCGCCTCCAGCCATAACGTAGGCCAGTTTATTCGCAATTTTTTGGTCGTGCTCGCTGATGTAATTTCCGGCCACCATTTGATCGGTGCCTACCAAAAACATCCCGAGGGCTTGTTTTCCCAACACTTTAATGTCGGTTCGTGGAATAGGTTTAGTGTAGCCTTGGTCGGCCATCATCCGTGCAACAGCTTTTGCAGTTGCAATTTGCCGATCTTTATTTACGATAACAATGTCTTTTCCGTGTTGAAGAATGCCCGTGTCAAAAGCTTCGTAGGCAGAGGTCGAAACTTTTGCCATGCCAATGGTTAGAAAGTATTCCTGAAGCCGGTTCAGTTCCACATCGTTTTTTTGGAAGGTATCGCTCGCCCGAAGTGTCATTTCCTTGGAACCTCCGCCCCCCGGAATCACACCAACGCCAAATTCCACCAGCCCGATATAACTTTCAGCCGCCGCGACAACCCGGTCTGCGTGCAGTGTCATTTCGCATCCGCCGCCCAGGGTCATTCCGTGTGGCGCAACAATTACAGGAATGGAGGAGTAGCGGATTCGCATGCAACTGTCCTGAAAATATTTAATGGCGGCGTTCAGTTCGTCATATTCCTGCTCTACGGCCATCATAAAAATCATCCCGATATTAGCGCCAACGGAGAAGTTTGGCCCTTGATTGCCCACCACCAAACCGTCAAAATCTTTTTCGGCAATATCGATAGCTTTGTTCAAACCGGCCAAAACATCCCCACCAATGCTGTTCATTTTGCTTTGGAATTCAACGTTTAAAATACCATCGCCCAAATCTTCGACCACAACGCCACTGTTTTTGAAAACTTCCGACGCATTCCGGATATTGTCTAAAATTATAAATGCTTCCTGTCCGGGAATTTTTATATGTTTTTTCTGTGGAATATCATAAAAATAATTTGCGCCATTTTTTATTGTATAAAAAGAGTCTGTTCCGGAAGCCAACATTTCGTTGACCCAGGGAGCAGGTTCTTTTCCCAAGTCTTTTATAAGTTCGATTCCTTTTTTAACACCAACTGCATCCCAAATTTCGAACGGCCCGTGTTCCCATCCAAAACCGGCCTTCATCGCCTCATCAATTTTATAAAGTTCGTCGGTGATTTCGGGAATTCTTTTTGAAACATAGGCAAACATTGCCCCGAAACTTTTACGGTAAAATTCGCCGGCTTTATCTTTTCCATCAACCAAAATGGGAAAACGATCCGCAACTTTATCCACCGATTTGGTTAATTCCAAAGTGGGAAAGGAAGTTTTTTTGCTTTTTCGGTATTCAAGGGTTTTAAGGTCCAACCCCAAAATATCACTGCTGCCGTCCTCGTTTTTTTCTTTTTTATAGAAGCCTTTTTCGGTTTTGCTTCCCAGCCATTTGTTCTCCATCATTTTGTCAATGAAAGCAGGAAGTTTGAAGATTTCGTGCTCTTCATCATTGGGCACGTTTTCATAAATGCCGTTTGCAACATGCACTAAAGTATCCAAACCAACAACATCTACAGTGCGAAAAGTGGCGGATTTGGGACGGCCAATGACGGGACCTGTTAATTTATCGACTTCTTCCACGGTAAGTTCCATTTCATTTACCAAATGAAAAAGGCTTTGAATACCGAAAATGCCGATGCGGTTGCCGATGAAGGCGGGGGTGTCTTTAGCAATTACGGTGGTTTTGCCTAGGAATTTTTCGCCATATTCATTTAAAAAATCCAAGACTTCCTGAGAAGTTTGTGGTCCCGGAATTATTTCAAATAATTTTAAATAACGCGGTGGGTTGAAAAAATGGGTGCCGCAAAAATGCTGTTGAAAATCTTCGCTTCGGCCCTCGCTCATGAATTTGATTGGAATTCCCGATGTGTTCGATGTTATTAAAGTACCAGGTTTTCGATGTTTTTCAAGGTTTTCAAAAACTTTTTGTTTTATGTCCAAACGTTCCACCACTACTTCAATGATCCAATCGGCATCTTTCACTTTTGCAATGTCGTCTTCAAGATTCCCGGTTTTTATTCGGCTTGCAAAATTTATATGATAAAGTGGGGCCGGTTTTGATTTAATGGCACTTTGAAGAGCATCGTTAACCAAACGGTTACGGACTACTTTGTCGTTTGGAGTCAAGTTTTTTGCAATTTCATTTTTAGTAAGTTCACGCGGCACGATGTCCAACAACAAAACTTCGACACCAATATTCGCGAAATGGCAAGCTATACCGCTTCCCATAATTCCAGAACCGATGACGGCTACTTTATTTATTCTTCTTTTTGGCATATTCTTTAAATTATGAATTTGGAATTATGAATTCAAAGTTTCCATTTTTTAAATTTTATATTTCTTTTAAATTTCGAGTTCGATTTCTCAATTGGGTGTATATATTTTTTTCCCCGAAATCAAATCCGAAATAGTGCTTGCTACATTTTTAAAAGTTTGCAGGTCGGCCTCTGAAACTTCTTTTTTTACTGCTTCGTCAAATTTAATAACCACTTGTTTTGAATAATCACGCATTTCGATTCCAAAAGGGGTTAAGTGGATTAACACCCCACGGCCATCAGTCGGATTTGGTTTACGGATTATCAAGCCTTTTTTTTCCATGCTTTTTAGTGTTCGGGAAAGGCTGGTAGCTTCCATCCCCATTTTTGGGCCAAGCGCCGTGGAAGGAGTACCGGTATCTGGATCAATGCTTATTAGCGCAAAACCCGTGGCCATTGTACTACCAATTTTCGCAGCCTCTTCGTTATACATTTTCATTACGCCCATCCAAGTGGAACGTAGAATATGGTCAATAGTTTTTTCTTTCATGAATAAAAATGAAATGTAAATATACAAAAATTATACTATGCGTGCATAACAAAATAGTTAAAATATATCACTAACATAAATAAAAACGCCTCCCATATAGAAGGCGTTTTAAAAATCATGGAAATTAGTTTGTAGTTATTTCAATTTTCCATTTACCATTGCTACCACTGCTCCTATGATAGCCGTAATTACGGTTGAAAGTACCACATCGAGGGCAAAAGTTTCATAATTAATTGTAGTTTCGAAGGCATTCATGAAAAAATTTATTGAAGTTCCATATAAAATCCCAATAACGGCACCGGTCATTAAACCGGCCATCGGGCTAACAATATTTCCTATCATCGTAAAGATATAAGAAATCAAAAGCCCGAAAAACAGGCATCCCAAAAAGAGGAGAAGGTAATTTGGGGGGGCGTCCATTGGAAAAAAATCATGGAAGAGCATTCCATAAAAAAGCCATCCCAAAAGGAAGTCAACAATACCGCCGACAATGCCACAGATAATAAAACTTTTTGTTCTCATAATTAAAATTTAGTTGGTTGTTTAGTAAAAATATTAAAATTATGTGAAAAACCTAATAAAAGTTATTATATGTTGTGAATGCTTTATTCAGCTGAGGGTTGATAGTTGTTGGTTAATAGAAAAATTTTATGTTACTTGGGATTTTGTGAGTTTTGTTATTTCGACTCATAGATTTTCCCGTACAAATCTTTGTACCTTTCCTTGATTACCTTCCTTTTTATTTTCATGGTAGGGGTGAGGTGGCCTTCATCGATGCTCCAAACTTCGGGGGTTATTTCAAATTTTTTAATTTTTTCCCATTGTCCCAATCGCCGGTTATAGAAATCAATTTCTTCCTGAATCCGGGAAATAACCTCGGAATGTTCCGCAATTTCTTTGGGGGTTGTACCAACATCAATTCCTTTTTTCCTTCCCCATTCCCTTAGGAATTCAAAATCGGGCTGTATTAGTGCAGCGGGCATTTTTTCACCTTCGCCAACCACCATCACTTGGTCAATAAAGCGCGACTGTTTTAAGGCATTTT
The DNA here is from genome assembly GCA_038326725.1 of Flavobacteriales bacterium. GTDB lineage: Bacteria > Bacteroidota > Bacteroidia > Flavobacteriales > Flavobacteriaceae > JBBQKI01. The sequence goes on along the minus strand of JBBQKI010000011.1, from coordinate 1,958 downwards.
CAATTAGCTGTGGCGCCACATATTTGCCACCACTGGTTTTGAACATTTCCTTTTTACGGTCTGTTATTTTCAAGAAACCCTCGGGATCAATCTCTCCAATATCGCCAGTGTGGAAATATCCTTCTTTCAAAACCTCCGCAGTTTGCTCTTCGTTTTTATAATAACCAATCATTACCTGTGGTCCTTTCACCAATATCTCGCCGTCTTCGGCTATTTTTACTTCGGTTTCGCGTAAAGGTTTTCCCACGGTACCAATCTTAAAGCCGTGGTTGCGCATATCGTTCACCGAAACCACTGGCGAGGTTTCCGTTAGGCCATAACCTTCCATCACGGGAATTTGCGCCGCGTTGAAAACTTTTGCCAACCTGGGTTGCAGGGCCGCACTTCCGGAAGCAACTGCTTTTAGGTTTCCGCCCAAAGCTTCTTGCCACTTGCTGAAAATAAGCTTGCGGGCAATCTTTAACTGGAATTCATACCACCAACCATTTTGCCCGTAAGGTTGATATTCAAGTCCTAAATCTATCGCCCAAAAAAACAGTTTTTTCTTGACACCTGTTAAATCTCCACCCTTTGCATAAATTTTATCATATACTTTTTCCAGCAAGCGCGGCACTGCGGACATAACCTCGGGTTTTACTTCTTTTAAATTGTCACTGATTGTTTCCAAAGATTCGGCGAAATAGACACTAACGCCGCAATATTGATACATATATTGAAGCATCCTTTCATAAATATGGCAAACTGGAAGAAAGCTCAAAGCTGTGGATTTGCCCGGTTCCAACGGTAACCTTTCTGCGCTGAACTTCGCATTACTTGCAATGTTTTTGTGGGAAAGCATAACACCTTTGGGCTTTCCGGTGGTACCGGAAGTATAGATCAAAGTAGCGAGGTCATCTTCTGAAATGCCTTCTTTTATTGAATCCACTTCGTTTTGGTTGCTTTTATCCTCGCCCAGTTTTAAAACTTCCGTATAATTTGGGCACCCTTCAATTTCATCAAAACAATAAACTTCTTTCAAAGATGGCACTTGATTGCGGATTTTATTAATTTTTTCCAGTACTTCCTTGCAGGAAACAAAACAGTAAACGGATTCGCTGTGGTTCAGCACAAACTCATATTCTTCCTCTGAAATGGTGGGGTAAATGGGGACATTTTGTGCGCCGGTTTGCATAACCCCGATATCGCAAATGTTCCATTCCGTACGGTTGGTCATTGAAATGATCGCGATTTTATCATCCTTTTTTACACCCAAACGAAGCAGGCCCCGGCTGAAGGCATTGGCTTTATCGATGTATTCTTGGGTGGAAGTGGCTTTCCATTGGCCTTTATATTTGGTGACCAAAGCTTTTTCCTGAGGAAAAGTTGAAAGTTGATATTGTGGAAAATCGAAAAGACGGGTAGGGTGAATCATGTTTTTTGGATATTGGAGAAGTGAAAATAACGAAAAATATTAATTCCAACCAAGGCCCAAAATTAAAACACCAAATTTCACCCGGAAATATGCTGCATGGCTGTTATAAAAGAATCTTTTTTGCTGCGTGAAATGCTCACTACATCATCGTTGTTCATTAGGATATATCCCCCGTCGGATTTCACGTATTTTTTCACTTCTTTTAAATTGATCAAAAAACCGTTGTGAACACGCATAAAATGTTGGTCTATAAGTAAATTTTCATATTCTTTCAAATGTTTGCTCACCAAAATGGTTACGCCATTTTTAAGCTTAAAAGTGGTGTAGGAGCGCTCGGCTTTGCAGTATAGTATTTCGTTTACATTTATAAATTCAAAACCATCTGCCGTGGAGAGGCAAATTTTCTTGAGTTCTGGTTGTTGCTGTTTCAGGTTGAAAAGTAGGGTTTCCAATTGTTTGTTATACCCATCCCGGTTTTTTACCTCTTTGGCTTTTTCCACAGCTTTTTGCAGTTCCTCCAAATCTATCGGTTTTAATAGATAATCCA
>JBBQKI010000010.1:0-61381 GCA_038326725.1 Flavobacteriales bacterium | reverse complement strand
TTATGATGAGCGATTGGTCTAGCGGGATATCTGTATTAAGTACCACTCCGGCATTTGCCAATGCAAAGAGCGGGATTATAAAATAGGCTACCCAATCGTGCAATCTGTGCTCCAAATGCTGCAACGGCGATTGGTATTTTGATGTCCAATCTTCCAGATTGTCTATTGCCTCAATTTGTATTTCAGAAAGCACGGGTTTCGCTTTTTCTGGATTGGTTTTTATTCTTTCAGAAATATGGTTTATGGAATCTATAAAAGTTTCCGTATTTATTTTCTGCCGAAGTGGCACCGAAAATGCTAAAAGCAACCCCGCAATTGTAGGATGTATTCCGCTTTTCAGAAATAGGAACCATACTACAGCGCCCACCAACGCCAATAAAAATTTTGAGTAAATGCCTTTGTACGATAAAAAATAAAGCAGAGCTAATAATATCAAAGCAAAAAGCAGCATCATTATTTGTATGTTCCCGCTATAAAAAATGGCTATGATTAGCACCGCACCCATATCATCTATAATAGCGAATGCCGTAAGAAAAATTTTGAGCGCCATTGGTACTTTGTCACCCAGTAGTTTAAGTATTGCTAGCGCGAAGGCAATATCTGTAGCCATCGGTACGCCCCAGCCACTTGCGGTTTGAGGATTTTGGTTTATAAACACGAAAAGCAATACCGGAAACAACATCCCGCCTAAAGCACCCACCAATGGAAAAACCATTTTCTTTGTAGAATTGAGTTCGCCCACCAAAAATTCCCGTTTTATTTCAAGGCCAATTACAAAAAAGAAGATGGCCATCAACAAATCATTAATCCAAAGTAGTAGCGGTTTATAAAGTTCAAAACCCGTAAAACTGAAACCTACCTTTGAGTTCCAAAGCGAAACGTAGCTATCTGAAAATGGAGAGTTTGCCCAGATAAGCGCAATAACAGTGGCTAGCATCAGTAAAATGCCGCTAAAGCTTTCAATTTTGGTAAATTTCTGAAAAGGATTTAAAATTTTAGTGTTTGGCATTGCGGTGTTTTAAAAATTAAAAAAGGTAATAAGGTTCAGCTGATCGCGATCGTTCCCTCCAGCACGAAATTGGTTCATATAGCCAATTTCAAACTTTAATGATTTGTTCAGTTTATAACCCAGGCCCGAGTAAAGTCTGTTTCTATCAAAAACACTGCTTTCTGTATTTAGGAAAATTTCATTGTAGGCCGAAAAATATATTGTTTTGTCAATTATTTCAGCATTATTCAAAGGAACGTTTAGGCTTAAAAAATAGCGAAAACGAAGTTTAAAATCAGCTTCCACAAAACGTTGCTCAAAACGATATCTATGCTGAACGCCAACACGGCTTATTTGGTGTCTGGTAATAAACTGTTGGTAAATTCTATGCTCGTTTACCGTGTTTTTATCGTCGGTAACGCCAATGTAGTTTTCACTTAAAATATAACCGTAACCTAGCAGTAAATTGTTGTTGTTTTCGGTAAGATTATAGCCCAGGCCTGTGCGCAGTAATAGTTGCTCAAGATCACCAATGGCGTTATAATTTCGGTATTGAACTTCGTGATGCAGGTTCCATTTATTGTCAATTTTCTTATTTCCGAAATAAATAATCCAGTTTCCGAAGTTACTGTCTTGGCCAATCGCCAAAAGAGGCAAAAGCAAAGCCAATAAAAAAAAGTATTTCTTCATTTTATTTTTTTGTGAAGCTTTTTTTATACTTAAATTGTTGTAAAAAGAAAAGAGTGGCCAAAAATGCTAAAAAAACAAACTAATCTAAATTAAATGGGTTTTTTTTTGACCACTCTTAAAAAGTGTTATTCAAAAAAGGTTACTTTTCCAGTAGAAAGATCATAAGTTGCCCCAACAATTTTAATTTCGCCTTTTTCATGCATATCTGCCAATACAGGGCTTTGAGCAAGTGTTTTTTCAATATTTAGAAGTACGTTTTTATTAGAAACCGCTTCTACAAAATCGTCATTTTTTGAATTTCTGATCGCTTTGTCCTGTGGTTCCTCCACTGCATTTACTGCGGGTTTTATATTTTTAAGCATAGCTGTTAAGTTTCCAAGTTCGGCGTTATCAATTGCGCCCTTCACCGCACCACAGTACTTGTGACCCAGAATGACTACAAGTTTGGCTCCAGCTACTTTGGTTGCAAATTCCATGCTTCCCAGTAAATCTTCGTTCACAAAGTTACCTGCAACACGGCCAACAAAAACGTCGCCAATGCCTTGGTCAAATAAATCTTCAACAGGTACACGGCTGTCCACACAGCTTAATACAATTGCCTTCGGGTATTGAGCCAATGCAGTTTTTCGTATTTGCTCCCCGTGATTACGATTTGTGGTTTCTTGGTTAACAAAGCGTTCATTGCCTGCCTTAAAATCATCAATAACCATTTGTGGCGTAAGGTTTTCTTGAGCTTCCTTTGTCATAACATCCGTAATGGCTTGTGGTTCATCAATTGTTTCTTGTACGGTTACGGTTTCTTCCGTTTTTTTAGAATCTTCCTTGCAAGAAAATAGTACTGAAGTACTGAGTAAAAGTGTTACAGCGAGCGGTAATGTAGTTTTCATTGTTTTCATTTTATGGGTTTTAGTTTTTTGTTTTATAGTTAATTAGGGTCAAATATATAAATACTTTTTTAAATAATAGTATAACTATTATAATAAATAGTATAAATATTATTATTTGATGTTTGACTATCATTTTAAATTGGTTAGCTTTGTTTTTTGAAACAACAGCTATATGGCAATTGCAATTAAAATTTCTCTGAATGAAGGAATTTATTTGAGAGATCCACAGGATTCCCCATTGGGCCGAAACATCATTAAGCACAGCATTTTGCTTATTGAAGATATTGGCTTTGAATCCTTTAACTTTAAGAAGTTAGCTCAGGAAATGAATTCTACCGAAGCTTCCATCTATCGTTATTTTGAAAACAAACACTTATTGCTCCTCTATTTGGTTTCGTGGTATTGGGAATGGGTTGCTTATCTAATTCGGATAAATACATTAAATATAGATGACCCAAAGAGAAAGCTTGAAATAATCATCAATTCCTTTGTTTCGGCCTCCGTAGACAACCCCACCACTGAGTATGTGGACGAAAGCAAGCTCCACAGCTTGATTATAACCGAAGCGATGAAGACCTACCACACAAAAGAAGTTGACGAGGATAACGGCAAGGGGTTTTTTAAAAATTACAAACAGCTTATATCGATGGTTGCGGGGATAATTTCAGAAATCAATCCCACATTTGAATATCCATATGCTTTGGCTAGCAATTTATTTGAAATGTCCAACAACCACATCTATTTTGCCAAGCATTTGCCCAGACTAACTGACGTAAAAGTTGGAGAGAACAAATATCCTGAAGTAGAAAAAATGTTGAATTATTTTGTAGCTAAATTATTGGGTTATGAAACATAATATTTTTTTGGTTGATTCTTTGTTAGTTAACAGCCTGGTTCCAATATAATAATAACCAGACAAAACTCCACAAATACATTCTTCTTTGGATTATGTCGATAATTCAATTTAAAAAAATCTGGCTTTTGAGTAGCATAAGAATGGATTTACAATTCCAGCTGAGAACCTTCCTCCGAAAAAGTTTGATTTCATATAAAATTAACTGTTATTTAGGTTGTTTTAATATTTAACAAATTATATATTTGCACCGTCAGAAAGTGAAGCATTTTACTTTAAGTTCATTTATAGTATGGTCAACAAATCGGCTAACAGTTTAGTTTGGGAACCTATAACTTTTTGATTTATAAAACATTTTTGAGTAAGGGTATAGCCCTGCCAGACCGTCTCCAAAAGTTTTTGGGAACGGTTTTTTTGATTTATAGTAGTCGCATACCTTTCTCGATGATGTGGGAGGATAGAGAATCCCAATTTCAATCGGGACGGTCAAAAGTGGAAAAGGTGAATTGAAAGAATAGGTCGCATAGCTCAGCTGGATAGAGCACCTGCCTTCTAAGCAGGCGGTCGTAGGTTCGAATCCTACTGCGATCACAGAATCCCCATATTAATGGGGATTTTCTGTTTTAGGAAATCTTAAATATCCATTTTATATTAGGCTTCCCTGGCATTTATATGCTTTGTTGATTTCTTTTTATATAAGGTTCTTAAGATTAAAAACCCAAAAAGACCCGCGGTCAAGGAAGCAATTAATATCACTAGTTTTGCATTGTTAATTATAGTCGCATCGTCAAAGGCCAAAAGAGCTATGAAGATGGACATCGTAAAACCAATGCCGCCCAAAAAGCCTACCCCTACTATTGATTTCCAATTCAACCCCTCCGGGAGTTTGCAGATTCCAAAGCTTACAGCCAAAAATGTCACCATGAAAATACCGAGGGGTTTCCCAACAATAAGTCCCAGCGCAATCCCTAAACTATAATTCTGCGACAGCGTTTCCCCAACATCCCCGCTAAATACGATTGCCGTATTGGCCAAAGCAAAAATGGGTAAAATAAAATAGGAAACCGGAATATGCAGGTAGTGCTGCAGGACATAGGAAGTGGATTTTTTCTTCCCGTCCCCAAACGGAATAGCGAAGGCCAGCAATACCCCAGTAATGGTAGCATGCACCCCCGAGTGTAGCATAAAGTACCACATCACCGCGCCGCCAATAAGGTACGGGGCCAACATTTTTACCTTTAAGCGGTTTAAGGCCAAGAGCACCGCAAAGACGGCTAAAGCAATAATCAGGTTTGTCCACAGCAAGGTCTTGGTATAAAAAACCGCAATGATGATTATGGCCCCCAAATCGTCTATTACTGCTAGTGCCGTTAAGAAAATTTTAAGCGCCAACGGCACCCGCTTCCCAAGTAAAGATAATATGGCCAAAGCAAAAGCGATATCCGTTGCCATTGGGATCCCGGCGCCGGATTGGGTTATAGTTCCCTGATTGAAGTACATATAAATCCCGGCTGGAATCACTATCCCGCCTATGGCCCCAAATATGGGAAACAAAGCATCTTTAATGTTGGATAGTTCCCCTTTATATATTTCCCGCTCCAGCTCAAGCCCTATCAGCAAAAAGAAAATCGCCATCAGCCCGTCATTGATCCAATGTTCTATACTAAGACCTCCAAGGCGGATTTGCCAAAACTCCTCATAAGAAGCCCCAAAAAACGAATTGGCAAGCACCAATGATATAAGCGTACACCCAATCAATATCACCCCGCCCGATTTTTTACTATTTATAAAATCTTTAAATAAACGGGTTACCTTCATGCTTTTTTTGTCTGTGATATTTATGGAGCCGCCGCAGCAGCTAAGAAACGCGCAAAGATACCAAACTTAAATTATCCCTCCCAAACAACAGTGGTTATTGAACTGGTCACTGAGTGGAGCAGAAGTAAAGCAGAAGAAGGTCGAAATAAAATTTTATGTCAGGTCGTGCGCAGTCGAGACCTCCTACACTCTCGCCTCCCCCTCTTCCAACCTTGCACCTCCCATCATAACTATACTGAAAATTACCACTGACACTAAATACTAAACACTACCCACTCAAATAAACCCTGCCCCGAGGGCCAAGGAAATGATGATAAGCATAATGGCGACAGTTACCTGTAAAACCCGCAACGTCACTTTCTTTAACAGCTTGTTGCCTATATAGGCCCCAATTATGGCTGCCAGAGTAGCACTAATTACCAAGGGCAAATTGTCCATAAGACCAGCTTGGTTAAATTTAGTGGCATAAACCCCCAAGCGCGTAAAATCCACAAAGGTGGAAACCACCACTGCCGTCCCCACAAAAGCTTCTTTGGAAAGCCCTGCCTTAATTAAAAACGCAGACCGCAACGCCCCTTGGTTGCCGGACAGTCCACCAAAGAAGCCACTCAAGGCGCCGCCCAAGGGCAACTTGTCCTTCCCGAATTCCAAGTTCTTGAAATAAGGGATCAAGTCCATACAAGCAAAAATGATCAGCAAAATGGAAATGATGAATTTAACGGGATAAACTTCAAAGGTGCTGCCAAACATTTCATAAACAAAAAGCGGTTTTAGATCGGAGATATTGAGTAACAGCCAAGCACCTAGAATGGCCGCCACCACCGCCGGAATCCCAAAGCGCAACAACACTTTCTTGTTGGCATTACCCCCTACTAGAAAAAGTTTGAAAATATTATTGAAAAAGTGGACTACGCCAGTTAAGCCAATGGCAAGTTCCACAGGAAAGAAAATCATAAAAACAGGTGTAAGGATGGTTCCCAGCCCAAACCCCGAAAAGAAGGTCAGGATAGCAACCACAAAAGCCGTAAGCGATATAATGACTATTTCCATTTAAAAAAACTATTATTAAGAACATCCGCTCTCAACTTCCAATTCGGCATAGGTAAACTGCTAATTAACCCTCACCCTTCAAGCCTCATCCATCTATTCCGGATATTCCACCCGAAGATGAAACATATTGTTTAGTTTCTTTTTTAGTACCTTTTTAATGGTCTCAATTTCCTTAAAGGTAATGTTGGCATTCAAAAACTGCCCGTGCTCCATTTGGTTATCGATGATTTTCTCCACAAAATCATTGATCATGGTGGAAGATGGGTTTTGCAAGCTCCTGCTGGCCGCTTCCACACTATCCGCCATCATAAGGATGGCCGTTTCCTTGGAAAAGGGCAACGGACCTGGGTAAATAAAGTCCTCAACATTTACATGTCCCTGAAGTTCCCTTTCCTTGGCATAAAAATAATACACCAAACTGGTGCCGTGGTGGGTTCTTATAAAATCAATAACTCGATCCGGGATGTTGTGCTTGCGCGCAATTTCTACCCCTTTTATCACGTGGTCTATTATAATCCGGGTACTTTCTTTTGGATCTAGCTCGTTATGCGTGTTAACCGAGTTGGCTTGGTTCTCAGTAAACATGGTGGGATTCAACATTTTCCCAATATCGTGATACAGCGCCCCTACCCGAATCAGCATACTGTTAGCACCAATTTCATTGGCCGCGGCCTCGGCCAAATTCGCCACGTTCAAGGAATGGTGAAAAGTCCCCGGGGCCTTGTTCGATAATTCCTTGAGCAATTTGGAATTGGTATCGCTCAGTTCCAGTAGTGACACGTCCGATACTAAACCGAATATCTTCTCATAAAAGTAAATCAGGGGATGCGCGAAAAGGGTTGCTAGGCCACATAGAATGAAATACCCAAACATCTCCCACTCCAACGCTTGGATGTTCCCTTCCTGTATCAGGTAAAAAGCAAAATAACCTATAATATAGATAAGCGTAATCTGGGCAACAGAGATAAAGAGGTTCGCACGTTTATAAAGTTCCGAAACTGTAAGTATGGTTACTATCCCCGCTATATATTGTAAAAACATATATTCAAAACTATTGGGTACAATAAACCCGAGCAGCAACACAGTTAGCACATGCACAAAAAGCCCCACCCGCGGATCAAAAAAAGCTTTCAATATCAAGGGCAAGATACAGATGGGCACTACGTAAACAAAGTTGGAATCCAGCTTTACCACAACAGTGGTTAGGAACGCCATCAAAAAAACATTGAAGAAAATAAAGGTAACCTTAGTATTGTTATGATAAATATCCGGCCTGTACTTTTTAAGGAATAGGAAGATCATCAAAAACACCAACGATACCAAAATAGTATAACCCACCAAAAGCCACAAATAATTGGACTTGGTCCATATCTGGGAATCAAACTCTGCCTTTAAGGATTTTAATATTTGAAAGGTATTGCCCTCTACTACCTCGCCCTTGGCAATGATACGGCCCCCTTTTTCGATGATGCCCCTATTGGGGTTAAGGGTCTTTATTTCGGAATCGATAGCCGTAGTGGTAAGTTTGGAGTTTAGGCTAACGTTGGCTTTGACTGCCTGCGAGAGCAGTCGGTTCAATAAAACCTGCAGATCTTCGGCAGAACTTTCCTCCACCGTTTCCCGAACCCTTTTGTCTATACTTTCTTTTTTAAAGAGTTGAGAAAATGTATGTTCTTCTATCTCGTTACCTTTTTTTAAATAGATAAGTTTATCATGCTGATACGGATATATCTCCTCGATCACTCCGGTGGCGTACATTTCCTCTATTAGCGAGCTCCCTATTCTTTGGGTGATTATTTTGGAAGTGTTGTAAAGGCTATCAACATAATTTTCATCCAACAATGATGAAAAATTATCTTGTGCTTTTGTAGCCCCATCACCCGTATATTCAAAATAAGGAATGGCATTTTCACGAATTGCCTCTTTTTCCTTTGCCAGCGAGTCTTGTTCTTTTTTTATGGCAAAACTGAAGGGGGCGTAAAGGTTTTCGTATTGCCATGGCTTCCCTTTCTGAAAATTATATTTGAATTGCCCACCTTTGGGCAAAAGGTAAATTACCAAGAAGGTGGAAGCCGCAAACAGCAGGACTTTATAGATAACCGCTTGATTCTTGGCAAATAAGGAAAAGATGTTCTTCATAAATTGGTATTCTAAAAGTAAAGGTATTAATAATGATCAACTAGGCCATAAGCCCCTTCCGTAAAGATTGTCGTTTTGGTTATAAATATGTAATTTTGCAAGCCTGAGCATAAATATTAAATATAAAGTTCCCATGAGTAAAAAAGTAGTAATTGTAGCCGCAGTTAGAACCCCCATTGGAAGTTTTATGGGCAGTTTATCTTCATTGACCGCAACCCAATTGGGGTCTGCAGCCATAAAAGGCGCTTTAGACAAAATTAAACTGGACCCTGCTTTAGTACAGGAAGTTTTTATGGGGAACGTAGTTCAGGCAGGTGTGGGCCAAGCCCCTGCCCGTCAAGCCGCCTTGGGTGCAGGTATTCCAAACACGGTGCCCTGTACAACTGTAAACAAGGTATGCGCCTCCGGAATGAAGGCTATTATGCAGGCCGCACAAGCTATTGCTTTGGGCGATGCAGATGTGGTTATTGCAGGAGGAATGGAAAGTATGAGCAATATCCCACATTATGTGCACCTCCGGAACGGGACCAAATTTGGCCCCACGCAAATGGTTGATGGGATGCAGAAAGATGGGCTGGTGGATGCTTACGATCAGCAAGCCATGGGTACCTGCGCGGATATGTGTGCAGCCGAGCATCATTTTACACGAGAAGATCAGGATGCCTTTGCGGTACAATCCTATGAGCGTTCCGCAAAAGCCTGGGCAGATGGGAAGTTTAAAGAAGAAGTAATTTCAGTGGAAGTGCCACAGCGCCGTGGCGATGCGATTATAATTTCTGAAGATGAAGAATACCGAAACGTGAAAATGGATAAAATAGCCTCCCTCAACCCCGCATTTACAAAAGACGGAACCGTAACGGCAGCCAATGCCTCTACCATAAACGATGGCGCGGCGGCCCTGATATTAATGAGCGAGGAGAAAGCAAATGAATTGAACTTGCCCATATTGGCAACAATTAAAAGTTATGCCGATGCGGCACAAGAACCTAAATGGTTCACCACTGCACCTGCCAAGGCCTTACCTCTAGCCCTTTCAAAAGCGGGGATCAAAATTGAGGACGTGGATTATTTTGAATTCAATGAAGCCTTCTCAGTGGTTGGTTTAGCGAACATGAAATTATTGGGCTTAAAAGACAAGAACGTAAACATAAACGGCGGTGCCGTTTCCTTGGGACACCCATTGGGCTGTAGCGGGGCTAGAATCGTGGTCACCCTTTTAAACGTTTTGAAACAAAACAACGGCAAGGTGGGTGCAGCTGCTATTTGCAACGGGGGCGGCGGGGCATCCGCCCTAATAATTGAAAGAAATCAATAAACATCTTTCAAAAGCCCACGAATGAAATATGGTATCTGTACTTTAAGTGTTGTTCCGTTACGTGCCGAACCAATGGATACGGCCGAAATGGTGAGCCAGGTTTTGTATGGCGAGCTTTTTGAGGTTTTGGAACACAAAAAGAAATGGTCGCGCATCCGCTTGGACTTTGATGGCTATGAAGGATGGATAGATAATAAACAATTCAGTGGGATGCAGGAAAATGAGTATTCAATTCTAAAATCGATACCACCTGCCTATTCTTCAGATTTTGTGGATTTTGTTGCAAACGAAGAAAAAGAATTACATTCCATTTGCTTGGGCAGTAGCGTACATACGGCCCCATATTTAAAGCATCATTTTGAGGGCAGCAGCGTTTCAGGTTTACATCGGAAAGAAAACTTTATTGAAACCGCTTTGCAGTATATAAATTCCCCTTATTTATGGGGCGGAAAAACCCCTTTTGGACTGGATTGCAGTGGTTTTACCCAAATGGTTTATAAATTGAACGGGCATAGGTTGCTCCGCGATGCATCCCAACAGGCAACGCAAGGGGAGGCTTTAGGCTTTATTGAGGAAACCGAGCCCGGCGACCTTGCTTTTTTTGACAATGAAGAAGGAAATATTATCCACGTAGGGATTATCATGAAGGACAATTACATTATTCACGCCCACGGAAAAGTACGGATAGACCGGCTGGACCAGTCTGGAATATTCAATACAGAAACACGAAGGCACACCCATAAACTAAGGGTTATTAAACGTATTGTATAAAAAAATCCCCGAAAAATTTCTCGGGGATCTATAGTATTACAAATGCAGAAAGGGTTATTCGCCCCCTTCTATAGCTTTAAGTTTTACCCGGTAAACTTCGGATTTTGCCTCATCTCCCATTTGGGTGTACATATTCATTAATGTCCGTAAAACTCCAATATCATCCGGGCGGAGGACTGCAGCTTTTTCTAAAATGGGCGCAACTTCAATATATAAATCCACCTTTTTCTGTTTCAACGCATCATAACGTTTATTGTCTGCTGATGAAGTTCCCAACTTGTTCATTTCTTCATTAATGGTATCCTCTTCCCCAAGCTTTATCAAAGAGATTTTGATCAAGGCAGAATCATGATCGGGTTTAATTTCGAGGGCTTTGTTCAAATATCCAAGGGCTTTCTCATTTTCGCCAACATCAGCATAGCCCACTCCCAAATTGTAAAATACTTCTGGATTGGTGGGGTCCGAGGCCGCAATCTGTTCCATCAGGGTATTGAATTTTTTGGTATCGCCACTACGGTATGCTAAATCAGCCTCCGCACTCATAAGTCCGGTATCATTGGGGTTTTCAGCCCGGGCATTCTCTATTAAACCTTTCGCCTTTTCGGTTTCACCTTTATCCAAATAAATAAAAGCCAAACTGCGTAAAATTTCCCCTCTTTTTGAAGAAGTAATTTGCTCTTCGGGTTTAATATACTCGCCCGAACGAACCGCAATATCTCTAATGTTTTTGTTATCAAAGGGCTGAACTTCGCCGGTCGCCTTGTTGGTGGCAACAAAATCTTTGGTTGCTCCACTAAATCCTAAATCTAAAAGGGTTTGGTAGTATTGAGTTGCCTTATCGATCTCTTTGGCATTATATGCATTGTTTGCTGCATAAAATAGATCCGAAGTGTCCCTTTTGGTTATCATATAACTTGTGTAAAGTTTTTCCGATGCAAGGGAAAACCTATCGGCATCCTGATCTTTAATGGCATCGTTTACGAGTTTTGCCCTCAAATTTATCAACCCGTTTTCCATTTGTGCGGCAAGCTTATTTGAAGGATCAAGTTCTACTGCCTTACTATAAGATTCAGCTGCAATTTTGAGTTTGGCAAAATCAGTGCCCGCACTGCCCAAATAAGCCTCGCCCTTGGCGGCATAAAATTGGGCTTTTGTATCATTATCAGCCCCCGAAAGCAGGCCTTCCGCCGCATTTAAGTTAGTGATTGCTTCTGCAAATTTGCTATCGCTATTTGCTTTTTCTGCTTTTTTAATTTCCTTTTTCTGGCCAAACAATACGGCAGAAATCAATAAAAGGCCAACTACTAATATTTGTTTTTTCATCGTTTAAATTTTTATTCGTTGTTTTCAGTTTGTGTTTCCGGATTATCAAGAGTAGTGCCATCTTCACTTTCATTTTCTTCCAAAACCGTTTCTACTGTTTCATCATCTTTCATAGCCTTTGCAACTGCAGCGATGGCATCATCTTGACGCACTTTTATCAACCTTACCCCTTGGGTGGCGCGGCCCATCACTCGAAGGTCTTCAACGGCCATCCGTATGGCGATACCGGATTTGTTGATGATCATTAGGTCATCATTTTCAACCACGTTTTTAATAGCAACTAATTTACCTGTTTTTTCGGTAATATTAATAGTCTTCACACCTTTGCCTCCACGATTTGTGATACGGTAATCGTCTATGGAAGAACGCTTGCCGTAGCCATTTTCAGAGACTACCAAAATATCGGTTTTAGGATCGTTAACCGCAATCATCCCGATAACTTCGTCGGTTTTGCTACCTAGGGTTATCCCGCGTACACCGGAAGCATTCCGCCCCATCGGTCGGGTCTTGCCTTCTTCAAAACGAACGGCTTTACCTGATTTTACAGCAATCATAACTTGGCTATCGCCTGTGGTAAGTTTTGCTTCCAAAAGTTCATCACCATCTTTTATTGTGATGGCGTTTATTCCATTGGCGCGAGGCCGTGAATATTGCTCCAAAGGCGTTTTCTTCACCTGCCCTTTTTTAGTGGCCATAATTACATAATGGCTATTGATGTAATCTTCAGCTTTCAAATCTTGAGTACAGATAAAAGCTTTCACTTTATCATCGGATTCTATATTTATTAAATTCTGGATTGCCCTTCCCTTTGACGTTCTGGCGCCTTCGGGAATTTCAAAAACGCGCATCCAAAAACACTTCCCTTTTTGAGTGAAGAAAAGCATATATTGATGGTTGGTACCTACAAAAAGGTGCTCAAGGAAATCTTCATTCCTTGTGGCGGAAGCTTTTTGGCCCACCCCGCCCCTATTTTGGGTTTTGTACTCCGTTAGTGAAGTCCGCTTTATGTAACCTGCATGGGAAATAGTGATCACCACGTTTTCATCCGCAATAAGGTCGGTGATGCTAACATCTCCCCCGGAATATTCAATAACCGATCGGCGTTCGTCGCCATACTTATATTTTACATCACGAAGTTCTTCCTTGATTATCTCCATCCTTCGCTCTTTTTTGGCAAGGATATCTTTATAATCTTCAATGGTTTTCATTAATTCCTCATATTCACTTCGCAATTTGTCCTGTTCCAGACCTGTTAATTGACGTAAGCGCATTTCCACTATTGCCTTAGCCTGTATTTCTGAAAGTTTAAAAGTCTGCATCAAACTTTCGCGGGCAACATCGGCATTCGCGGAGGCTCGGATAATCCGGATAACTTCATCGATATTATCGGAAGCAATAATCAACCCTTCCAAAATATGGGCCCGCTCTTCGGCTTTACGCAATAAATATTCAGTACGGCGCACTACCACTTCATGCCTATGCTCCACAAAATAATGGATAAGCTGTTTCAAGTTCAGCATTTGCGGCCTTCCCTTTACCAAAGCAATATTGTTCACACTAAAACTGGATTGAAGGGCAGTATATTTGTAAAGGGTATTTAAAACAATGTTGGGAATGGCATCTCGCTTTAAAATATAAACAATGCGCATTCCATTTCGGTCGCTCTCATCGCGGATGTTGGCAATGCCCTCTATTTTTTTGTCATTTACAAGTTCGGCAGTTTTCTTGATCATTTCCGCCTTGTTGACTTGGTAAGGAATCTCGGTGACGATAATATGCTCGCGGCCGTTAATTTCCTCAAAGCCAGCTTTTGCGCGCATCACGATACGGCCACGGCCGGTATGAAAAGCTTCCCGCACCCCTTCATAGCCGTAAATAATTCCGCCGGTTGGGAAATCAGGGGCTTTTACAAATTGCATCAAGCCATCAATGTCAATGTCGTTATCTTCAATATAAGCCAGAATTCCATCCACCACTTCGGTTAAATTGTGGGGAGGCATATTGGTAGCCATTCCTACGGCGATACCGGAGGCACCGTTGATAAGCAAGCCCGGAATTCTTGTGGGAAGCACGGTGGGTTCTTGCAGGGTATCATCAAAATTGAGTTGATGGTCCACGGTTTCCTTGTCGATATCGGCAAGCATATCTTCGGAAATCTTTTGCATACGGGCTTCGGTATATCGCATTGCCGCAGGGCTGTCGCCATCAACGGAACCGAAATTCCCTTGCCCATCCACGAGCATATAACGAAGGCTCCATTGCTGCGCCATCCGTACCATGGCGTCATAAACCGAGGTATCACCGTGTGGGTGGTATTTACCCAAAACCTCCCCCACGATACGCGCAGATTTTTTATGGGCGCCCGTAGCGCGAACGCCAAGTTCGTACATTCCGAACAAAACCCTTCTGTGTACGGGTTTCATCCCATCGCGCACATCGGGCAGGGCACGTGACACAATGACCGACATCGAATAATCGATGTAGGATGATTTCATTTCATCTTCAATATTAATGGGGATAATTATCTCGCCTTCAGCCATAAAAATATACTTGAATTATCGTTATTTTTTTAAGTGAAGCAAGATACGTTTTTCTTAGGGTTTAGCCCTTGTTTATAGTATTGGTTATTCACGAATTTATTAACAAAAATGGCGTGTTTAGCCGTTGATAAGTATGCGTTTTTATGCTTTGATTTTCGGGGTTTATTTTGTCCTTTTACCAAGGAGTTGAATAAAATTAGGAATAGTTTTTGCCATACCGTATTATAATTTAGTATTTTTAGACAGATAGGATTTCAAATATGGATGATAATTTTTCCCCCAGAGTTAAAGATGTAATAGCCTTCAGCAAGGAAGAAGCCTTGCGCTTGGGCCACGATTTCATTGGCACCGAACACTTGATGCTTGGCCTTTTGCGCGACGGCAATGGCAAGGCCGTTACCATTTTGAGCGCCCTGGAAATAGACCTAAACCACTTGAGGAGAAAGGTCGAGATCTTAAGCCCGGCCAATTCGGGAACCGTGCCCAGTACCAACGACAAAAAGAACCTACACTTGACCCGTCAAGCGGAAAGGGCTTTAAAAACAACCTTTTTGGAAGCAAAACTATTTCAAAGTGCTTCCATAAACACAGCGCATTTGCTGCTTTGCATCCTTAGAAACGAAAACGACCCAACAACAAAATTGTTGAACAAAATGAAAGTGGATTATGACGTGGTAAAAGACCAGTTCAAACTTATGATAACAAATGATGACGATTATATAGAAACCCCCCGCGCAGAATCGTTCCCTAACGAGGACGATCTTACCCCCGATGAAGGAAATAAAGAGAACCTATTTACGGGAGCTACTGCAAAATCCAACAAAAAATCCAAAACCCCTGTTTTGGATAATTTCGGTAGGGATTTAACAACCCTTGCGGAAGAGGGAAAACTTGATCCCGTGGTGGGACGTGAAAGTGAAATACAAAGGGTTTCGCAAATCCTGAGCCGCCGCAAAAAGAACAATCCGTTGCTAATTGGCGAGCCCGGCGTGGGGAAATCGGCCATTGCAGAAGGATTGGCACTGCGGATTATTCAACGAAAAGTTTCCCGTATTTTATATGACAAACGCGTGGTAACATTGGATTTGGCGAGCCTTGTTGCCGGCACAAAATATCGCGGCCAGTTTGAAGAGCGGATGAAAGCCGTGATGAACGAACTTGAAAAAAATGATGATATTATCCTTTTTATTGATGAAATCCACACCATAGTTGGTGCCGGTGGCGCTACAGGGTCATTGGATGCTTCCAATATGTTCAAACCTGCTTTGGCACGGGGCGAAATCCAATGTATTGGTGCCACAACTCTTGATGAATATAGACAGTATATTGAAAAGGACGGGGCTTTGGAAAGACGTTTCCAAAAAGTTTTGGTAGAGCCCACTACCGTTGAGGAAACTATTGAAATTCTTAACAATATAAAAGACAAGTACGAATCGCACCATAACGTAATATATACTGATGAGGCAATCAATGCTTGCGTAAAGCTTACAAACCGTTACATGACGGAACGCTTCCTGCCGGACAAGGCTATCGATGCTTTGGACGAAGTGGGTTCACGGGTTCATATTACTAACATCCACGTTCCGGAAAAGATATTAAAAATTGAAAAAAACCTAGAAGAAGTCCGTGACTTAAAAAATTCCGTGGTTAAAAAACAGAAGTATGAAGAAGCCGCAAAGCTTCGCGATGATGAAAAAAACCTTGAAAAGGAATTGGCTATTGAACAGGAAATCTGGGAAAAAGATTCCAAATTAAATAAAGAAACCGTTACCGAAAGTGATGTAGCGGAAGTGGTATCGATGATGACCGGAATTCCCGTAAACAGAATTGCGCAAACAGAAAGCACCAAACTAGCAGCCCTCCCCGACCGAATCAAAGGAAAAGTAATCGGGCAGGACGAAGCGGTTTCGAAAGTTGTGAAAGCGATTCAGAGAAACCGAGCGGGTTTAAAAGACCCTAACAGGCCAATCGGTTCTTTTATTTTCCTTGGACAAACCGGGGTTGGAAAAACCCAATTGGCAAAAGTACTGGCCCGCGAATTGTTCGATTCCGATACCGCTTTGGTACGTATTGATATGAGCGAGTATATGGAAAAATTTTCAATCTCGCGTTTGGTTGGCGCTCCTCCCGGATATGTTGGTTATGAAGAAGGCGGGCAATTGACAGAAAAAATCCGAAGAAAACCTTATGCGGTTTTATTATTGGATGAAATTGAAAAAGCCCATCCCGATGTTTTCAATATGTTGTTGCAAGTTTTGGATGATGGGTATTTAACCGATAGTTTGGGTCGTAAAATAGATTTTCGGAATACCATAATAATTATGACCTCAAACATTGGCGCACGCCAATTGAAGGATTTTGGACAGGGCGTTGGTTTTGGAACGGCCGCACAGAAAAGCCAAGAAGAATCGCACACCAAAAGTGTTATTGAAAATGCCCTAAAGAAAACCTTTGCACCGGAATTTTTGAACCGCGTGGACGATGTTATGGTTTTCAATCCTTTGGAAAGGGAGGATATCCATAGAATCATTGATATTGAACTCGATAAACTTTTTGAGCGAATTAACGAAATCGGCTATAAATTAACCTTAACCGATAAAGCGAAAGATTATATAGCCGATAAAGGATTTGATAAACAATATGGGGCGAGGCCTTTAAAGCGAGCCATTCAGAAATATATTGAAGACTCGCTGGCTGAAGAAATAATCAACAGCAACCTGAAAGAAGGCGACAGCATTACGATGGATTTAGATGAAGCCTCGAACGAGCTCAAGATAAAGATCAAGAAGCAAAAAAAACCTACGGAATCGTAGGTTTTTTTTTGTTCAAATGAAACCGTTTTTCTTAAAGTTATCTTTCCGCACAGTTCAATTTCTCTAAAAATCGTTACATTAATAGCTCCCAAAAATTAATAGCGTGAAATGAAAACTTTACAATACCCTTTTGGAGAGATAAAAGTGTTCCGGAATTATGTAATAGCCGTAATGAAAGATGGCATTACCGTAATCCCCGAATTTAACGAGGATTTGGTGGAAATTTCGAAAACCTATTTTAAAAGCAGACCTTTTGGGTACATCACCCATCGGATAAACTCATACGGGGTAAATCCACTGGTGTATTTGGAAACTTATAAAATAGAAAATTTAGCAGCATTTGCAGTGGTAACAACAAAGGAAAATCAAATATCCAACATTAAAATTGAAAAGATTTTCATGAAATTCCCGTTTCGGCACTTCACTTCCTTGGCCGATGCCAAAAATTGGGTAAACTCAATGGTGGAAAAAAAATAAGCATTCAAGAAAAAATAATATCCCCATCAATATCCAAAGATTGCAGAAACGCGATACTCGAGTGAATATCCTCAGCTAGCACCCGGTCATTTTCCATAAAAGACACATTGGTACGATAAGGTTTTAAAAATGACTCAATAAAAGGAGAAGATTTTTTGGGTTCCCGAAATTTCAAAGCTTGTGAAGCATTCATCAATTCAATTGCAAGAATGGTTTCCAAATTTTCCAAGACCCGCAGGCATTTGGTCGCGCCGTTTGCGCCCATGCTAACGTGGTCCTCTTGCCCGTTTGAAGACACTATTGAATCTACAGAAGCAGGATTACACAACTGTTTGTTCTGACTAACGATGCTAGCGGCGGTGTATTGGGGGATCATAAACCCACTGTTCAAGCCGGGGTTGTTCACCAAAAAAACCGGAAGTTCCCGTTGACCGGAAACCAATTGATAGGTCCTTCTTTCGGAAATGCTACCAAGTTCTGCCATGGCAATAGCCAAATAATCAAAAGCCAGCGCCAAGGGTTGGCCGTGGAAATTGCCGCCGGAAATAATCAAATCTTCTTTTAAAAAAATATTTGGGTTATCGGTAACCGAATTTATTTCGGTTTTGAAGGTTTTCTGCACAAAATACAGCGTGTCCTTTGTTGCGCCATGAACTTGTGGGATGCATCGGAACGAATAGGGATCTTGTACGTTTTTCTTTTCGGAAAGTCCAATTTCACTTCCTTCCAAAAATTCCAAAATATGCTCAGCTGTTTTTACTTGGCCCCGGTGGGGTCGAACCAAATGTACCAAAGCATTGAAAGGGCTCATGTTGCAATCGAAAGCATCGATGGAAATGGCGCCGATTAAATCCGCCAAATAGGATAATTTAAAACTTTTCAGCAAACAGTAAACCCCATAGGCACTCATAAATTGGGTACCATTTAAAAGCGCAAGGCCTTCTTTGGCTTGGAGTTTTATGGGTTGCCAGTTCAATTTTTCCAGTATTTCTTGAGCTGCAACTATTTTTTCCTCAAAATAAACTTCGCCTTTTCCCAAAAGAGGCAAGGAAAGATGGGCCAATGGCGCCAAATCTCCCGAAGCGCCTAAACTACCTTGGGTGTAAATTACGGGAAGGACATCATGATTGTAAAAATCGATAAGTCTTTGTACTGTTTCTACCTGCACCCCGCTGTATCCGTAGCTCAGCGATTGTATCTTCAACAAAAGCATCAGTTTTATTATAGGTTTCGGAACAAGTTCGCCGGTGCCACAGGCGTGGGACATCACCAAATTTTCTTGCAGTTTTGAAAGGTTTTCATTAGAAATCTTGACATTGCACAGCGCGCCAAACCCGGTATTAATGCCATAAATTGGGGTGTCATCATTCTTAATTTTTTCATCAAGATATTCCCGCGATTTTTTGATGTTCAATTGTGCTTCTTCAGAAAGCTCGAGAATTTTATGAGTTTCGAGGATTTCTTTAATGGAACTTAAATCTAAGACTTCGGTACTTATATAATGGGTTTCTTGCATTTGAGGAAGTGTTGGTTCAGCAAAAATACTCATTTCTGCCCACGGTTCATTATTTTTAAATTTCTCGTCAATTATGATGTATTTTTGTTGAAATCATAAAATCTCTTTTAATGAAAAAAATCCTCTTTTTACTGTTAATCCTTACCGCTTTTTCTTGCAAAAAAGAAGAAGGACCCGCATATGTTGTCTTCAGTGGCAAAGTGGAAAACAATATAGCTGAATCTGCAATGATTCGCGGATACGGTTTTGAGGCCACGCTCCCCATACAATCTGATGGTACTTTTTCTGATACCTTGGATATTGAAAGGGACGGTTTTTATGATCTTGCAATTGGGCGCGAAAGGACCGGACTTTACCTCGAAAAAGGCAGCAATCTTTCAGTTAACGTGAATACTGCGGAGTTCGATGAGTCGCTGGTTTATACAGGGAGTATTGCCGCTGAAAATAATTTTATAGCTGAAAAATATTTATGGAACGAACGGCATTTGAATTTTGAGGAACTTTATTTAAAAAACGAAAACGAATTCCATCAAACCTTAGATGAAAATCAAAAAACATTGGACAGTTTGTTGGCTTCAAAAAGCATCTCCAACGAAAAATTCCTCGAATTGATAAGAGAAGAAGATAGGTACGCCAATGCCCTGAAAATAGAGGATTACCAAGAAGCACACCGCTACTATTCCGGAAACAATGAATTTAAAACCACCCCGGAATTTTATGAAAAAATAAAAAATATCGATTATAACGACACCTTGTTATTCAGGAATTCTTTAACCTATCAAAACCTTCTCAGCACCTATTATAACAGGTTGTCCATGCAAGAATGGCGAGAGGATGAAAATCAAAGTTTTGCTGTTAATTACCTAACGAGGATTGATTCGAAACTTCCCGATGGTTATGCAAAGGATAAATTGATGAATGATTTTTTGCAGTTTGGATTAAGTCCCGATGAATATTTGGATGAAACCTATTCCATTTACAAAAACAGCAATCCCAATCCTGAAAACCTCACCAAACTTACAGAGCGGTACAATAAACTTAAAACTATAACCAAGGGCAACCCCTCCCCTGTTTTTGATTATGAGAACCACAAAGGCGGCACCACGGCCTTGGCAGATTTAAAAGGAAAAAATGTTTATGTGGACATTTGGGCAACGTGGTGCGGGCCTTGCATCCGCGAAATCCCTTTTTTAAAGGGAGTTGAAGAAGCATATAAAGATAAAAACATTGAATTTGTAAGTATTTCGATCGATACTGAAAAGGATTATGAAAAATGGAAAACGATGGTTTCCGAAAAACAACTTGGCGGCATTCAACTTATGGCGGACAATAATTGGAAATCAAAATTCGTAGAAGATTACGCAATCATGGGTATTCCAAGATTTATATTAATTGATTCGCAGGGAAATATTGTTTCTGCCGATGCTCCGAGACCATCGGACCCAAAATTGAAATTAATGCTGGATGAAATGATTTTGTAAAAAAATAAAAAGAGAACCCTGAACTTATTTTTCGGGCTCAAACAAATCCAAATAGGCGTACCCGATATTTTCAATAATATCGCCCGCCATTACTGCTTCAAAACCCATTTTGTTGGAAGCGATATCCCCGGCAATACCGTGCAAATAAACGCCAAAAACCGCAGCCACCAACGGGTCATAACCCTGCGAAAGAAGACCCGTTAAGACACCCGAAAGTGCATCACCACTGCCTGCTGTTGCCATCCCCGGGTTGCCGGTAGTATTTACATAAAGATTTTCGCTAATCAAGGTAATGGTATAAAATCCTTTTATCACAACAATTACATTATGCTTTTTTGAAAATTTTTTGGTTTTTTCAAGTTTTTCATAATCATTTTTCCAACTACCAATCAATCGTTCCAACTCTCCGGGGTGTGGGGTTAAGATTGAATTTTTCGGCAGCAGTTTCAAAAGCGGTTTGTTTTTAGAAATACAGTTTAGTGCGTCGGCATCGATTACTAGCGGTATTTTGGATTTTGAGAAAAGATTTTTAAGGGCCGCAGCGGTTGCAGTATTTGTTCCAATTCCCATTCCAATACCGATCACGGTTGGTTCAAATTCAAAGTTAATATCCGTGATATAATTCTCATTAATATCTGTTAGCAGCATAGCCTCCGGCAAAGTCGTTTGCAATACAGTGTAGCCACATTTTGGGGCAAAAACCGTGACAACACCTGCCCCAGATCGGAAAGCTGCCTTTGCGGATAATATGGCTGCACCAATTTTCCCATAACTTCCGGCAATAATCAGCGCATGGCCATATGTGTTTTTATGGGTAAACATTTCCCTTTTTTTATAAAACCTCAATGCTTGCCGTTTGGAAATCAATTGGGCAAATGGGATCAAACTTTCCAAATAATTTTTATCAAGTCCAATATCCAATACATCAAAAGAAGGAGCAAACTTTCCGGTTTCGGGTAGGAAAAACGCCATTTTTGGAGCTTGAAAAGTGAGAATGTGCGAAGGCTTAAAAACGGAATCAAAATCTTCCGTGGGACTTTCGGCAAACAACCCGCTGGGCATGTCGATAGAGAGCTTAAAAGTATCAACATTGTTCAAATATTGAATCAGCTTTTTAACCCACCCTTCGGGGGGACGGTTCAATCCTATTCCGAAAATGGCATCTATAATTATAGCGTTGTCTTCAATGGCGGGAAAATCCGCTTCACTTTTCATTAGCGTAGGCCATTTCTTGCTTACTTCTTTTATTAGTCCATAATTTTTCAAGAAATTTTCAGATCTTTTATCAGTAAAGTTTACTACGAAAACATCTACATCGTACCCCTGCAAAACAAGCAAACGGGCCACCACAAGGCCGTCGCCTCCGTTATTTCCAATGCCGCAAAAAATATAAATGGGGGTAGTTGTGCTTTTGAGAAAATTATTTAGCCATTCAAAAACCTTGATTGATGCACGTTCCATTAGATCGGCAGAAGTAATACCGCTATTCTTAACAGTGACCTTTTCAGCCTTAAGGAGTTGTTGTGCCGTGAATATTTTCATTTTCTACCTTGTTTTCGAATTAGATACTGTTTTGTTCAAAACAAAGTTTATAACTAATTTTCAATTTTACGGATAAGGGTTCGTTAATATTTAAATTTATTGAAAATCACCCTGACATGGAAACCCGCGATATTGTCCTTCTAAAAATGCGTCCCGAAATTTCTTCAAAAATCTATTCATCCATTTCTGCCGATGAATATTTTCAGAATACTACCCTTCGTCCAGTAATCAAACTTCAAAATGACCTTTTGGTGGAAGCTTTTAAAAATTATATTGTGAAAAACAAAAATATTTTTCCCAATCTTAATATTGATAAAAAACTGGAATTTATTGAGAACGCTGTTCAGAAAGACATGAAATTTCGGAATTCCCTAAAAGGAATGATCATTGGTCAATTCACCATTGACGAATATAAAATTTATATTAAAAATTCCTCTGCGTTGAACAAGCGGATGATGAATCTTGTGAAAGAGCGTTTGAAGGACAATATGTTACAATTTGACCCGGAAATAACTAAAGTGGTTTAATATTTGAAAAAACCGCTCAGTTTTGAACGGCCTTTTTTATTTGAATAAACTAATCTTTTAATAGTGAAGTTCCATTAAGATCGGTTGTTAAAATCTCGCTCATATAATCGAAAAATGGCCGTAAAAGAAAATATTGGTTGTTTAAATTTTCCTGGAAATTCTCAGAAAAAACTTCCGCATCCGTGAATTTATGAACCACGAAGAAGCTTTTCAGTTTTATCAAATCAATATTTCCATTTTCTTTATCAAAACCTTTGGGGGCAGTTTTTACAGCATTTTCATTATTGAATCCTCCGAATGCTTTTTTAAAAGCCGGTTGTTTCAATATTTTCCTGATCTCGGTTGAATCCATTTCAAATTCCTTTCGGATCCGCAACAGGTCTGTGGAGTTGGGTTCAAAAAAACCTCCGGCCATAAAGGAATTTCCCGGCTCCAAACGTAAATAATATCCCCCCACGTCTTTGCTCTCCCGATCGACTAAAGCTAACGCTTCGGTGCACATTGTACGGGGTTTTATCATTACTGAAACGAATATCACGGTTAATGCGGAATATTTTCATAGTGGCAATTTCATCTGTTTTTTTAAGGTCTTCCTCCACCGCGGAATAAAACTTTTTTAATGCAACTTCATTGGCCAAATATTCTTTTTTATGCTCCATCATCCACTCCCGAAAGTTGTTTTGTTTTAATTTTTTCAGGAATTCAAAGGTGGTTTTGGAGATTGTGGTTTTCATTTTCCTATTTTTAGTTTATGAGTAAATTTAATCAAATATTCAGCTATTGAAAAATGTTCATTATTTGGTTGAAATAATTTAATCGGGAATTTCATTTCGCTGTCAAATTATTTTACTTTAACCACAAATAAACAACCTTCAAATGCACTTAGCTACTCTTGATTGGATAATTATAATTTCATTTTTTATTGTTTTTTTAATAATCGGACTGCTTGTCGCAAAAAAATCCGGAAAGGATTCAAAATCTTTTTTCCTTTCTGACAGAAATATGCCGTGGTGGCTGCTTGGTGTAAGTATGGTCGCCACGACCTTTGCGGCCGATACGCCCAATTTTGTTGCAGGTGTGATACGCGAAGATGGCGTATTCGGAAATTGGATTTGGTGGAGTTTCCTATTAACGGGAATGTTGACCGTATTCTTTTATGCCAAATTGTGGCGCAGAAGCGGAATAACTACAGATTTGGAGTTTTATGAATTGCGCTACAGCGGAAAAAGCGCAGCGTTTTTAAGAGGTTTTAGGGCAATTTACCTCGGCGTTTTCTTCAACATTGTTATTATGGCGAATGTTTGCTTGGCCGCGATTAAAATTGGTCACGTAATGTTCGGCTTATCTTCTTTAGAAGTTTTATTGATTTCTTCACCCGTAGTAGTTATTTATTCTGCTTTTGGAGGATTAAAAGGAGTTTTGCTGACGGATTTTGTGCAGTTTATAATTGCGATGGTCGGAAGTATTTGGGCAACAATTTATATTGTAAATATGCCCGAAATAGGCGGGATCGAAAATCTACTCTCCACTCCTGCCGTTGCTGAAAAAACGGCTATGCTTCCAGATTTTTCAAAGCCAGAATTGTTGATTCCGTTGCTTATAGTTCCACTTGCCGTGCAATGGTGGAGCGTTTGGTATCCCGGTGCCGAGCCTGGCGGCGGCGGTTACATTGCCCAGCGGATGCTTGCCGCAAAGGATGAAAAGCATGCAACTTGGGCTACTTTATTTTTTAATTTTGCGCATTATGCACTTCGCCCGTGGCCGTGGATAATTATTGGGTTGGCGTCAATTATTATTTATCCGAACCTTGAAAGTTTGCAGGCTGCTTTCCCTAATTTGAACCCGGCTTTTGTAAAAAATGATCTCTCCTACCCTGCAATGCTCACGTTTTTGCCAGCTGGATTATTGGGAATAGTAATCACATCGCTCATTGCCGCTTTTATGAGCACGATTTCTACCCATTTGAATTGGGGAAGTTCTTATGTGGTAAATGACTTTTATGTTCGCTTTATTCGGAAAGAAGCTACTGGAAAGGAACAAGTGAGAGTTGGTAGAATTTCCACAGTAGTAATGATGATTTTAGCGGCTTTGCTAGCACTTGTGTTGGAAGAAGCTCGTGATGGTTTCAATTTGTTGCTTTCAATTGGAGCGGGTACTGGTCTGCTCTTTATTTTACGCTGGTTTTGGAGTAGAATAAATCCGTATAGTGAAATTGCGGCAATGCTTATTTCATTTATAATCGCAGCTTTCTTTTTTATAAATGGAAAAATGGAAACGCCAATGATAGAAATGGCGGGCCATTGGCAATTGGTATTAAGTGTAGTAATCACAACGGTTGGGTGGGTTCTTGTAACCTTTATGACAAAACCATCAAACGCAGAAACACTAAATAGTTTCAATAGCCTTATTTTTGGAAAAGAATCTAAATTTAAAGGCTTTGGAATGAAAATTCTTGGCTTTTTTGCTGGGGTTATTGGCGTTTATTGCGCTTTGTTTTCCATTGGAAACTTTATTTATGGCAATAATCTTTTGGCTTTAGGATTAACAGCTGTTGCTGTAGTTTGTGGCTTGGTGATTATAAAATCTTTTCAGAAGACTGATTAATAAACTTCATAGAAAAACCTTCCACAATGCGAAGGTTTTGGATATGATTTAAATTGTAGAGATGGTCAAGTAGCTGACTAAAAATGAGGGCTCGACTTTAGTTTATCCTGAGCTAAGCCGAAGGGCTCGATTGGACAATAATATCAATTATTCCCTAAAATCAATGGCAAACCACTATCGCCGGAACCTACTATCACTACTTTGGTATTTGGTGATTTTGCAAGTTCTAAAGTAGCATCAATCCCTTTATCCTGTAGAAT
This sequence comes from Flavobacteriales bacterium, assembly GCA_038326725.1. GTDB lineage: Bacteria > Bacteroidota > Bacteroidia > Flavobacteriales > Flavobacteriaceae > JBBQKI01. Next base: position 35,787 of record JBBQKI010000010.1, on the reverse strand, counting down.
TTTATCGGTCAAAGAAGCGCTTAATATTTGGTTGGCATCTGCTTTTCCTTGTGCCTCAATTCGCACTTTCTGTGCTTCCTTATCGGCTGTTACCAACCTAAATTCATATTCCAAAGATTCCTGCTCTTGCTTAAGTTTTCTTTCAATTGCATCTTTTATAGTATTCGGAAGGGTAACGTCGCGCACCAAAATTTCATTTAATTGAACGTATTGCTTATCAAGTATCTTTTTTGTTTCAATATAAATTTCATCCTGAATGGCATCTCGTTTACTGCTGTAAAGCTGTTCAGGAGTATAACGGCCTACCACACTTCGGGCGGCACTACGTATGGCTGGCTGAATAACACGTTCGAGATAATCAACTCCAAGAGTTTGGTGTAATTTCCCCAAATCATTGTAAACCGGTAAATACCAAGCCGAGGCATCAATCTGTATTTCAAGCCCGTTGGAGGAAAGAACCTTCATTTTTTCGAATAATTCCTGTTGGCGCACTTCATAAATAATTACATCATTCCAAGGTAGAATTAAATGCAGGCCTTCATCCAAAGGAGGTTCGTCCGTCACTACCCCACTGGAAAGCTTGTAAAGCACGCCGGCTTCTCCAGAGCCAATCTTTACAAAGGATTTGAACATTATAATAATAAGAAATAGTATCCCGATGATTACAGGAATCGTCATTTTTGGTAATCGTTCCATTTTCAGTGTATTTGGGTTTTTAAATAAGTCCATTGTATTTTCTAATAAACCATTCGGCAGTTAACGTAAGAATAATAAGTGCAAGCAGGTATTTCCAATCGATCAGGGGTATCACTTTTTGTTCACTTTTTTGAATTGGCTGAAAAGCTTCGTTGTTGATCAAATCATTTATCATTGCTTCAGTTTCAGTTATAAAATAAGCCTTCCCACCTGTATTGGCCGCTACCCTTCCCAATTTTGAAATATCTGCATTCAGGAATTGCTGCTCAACGTTAAACTCAAGAATGGTAAAACTGCCGCTGCTTTTTACGGCTTCATCTTTCACCGAAACCGTGAAATCATAACTTCCTGCAGCTAAACTGTTCAAATCCACTTCATAAAAATTATTTTTCAACAACATCGGAAAAGTAGTGCGCTGCTGGTTTTCAGTATTTAAAAGGGAAATGGAAAGCGAGGCCCTCGAGTCAAAAACAAAATTCTGATCGAAATATTGAGCGGATATTTTTATTGGGGAATTGTTGTAATAAAAACTTTCATTGCTTGTTTCCAAACGACTACGGCGTTTGTTGGAAGCCAAATACTGGACCAGTTTCCCGATGAAATTATCAAAACTTTCAAAATTCCCTGTTTCCAAAAAAGATTGTGCTCGCCATTTCCAAAAACCTTCACCATCCCAAATGGCATCACGTTTTCCGTTCACTTCCATTGTGGCCAACATCGGGCTTTCGGTGGAAAAGCCCGAAACGGTTTGCTCTAGCAAAACTTCGTGCGGCACTGTAATTTCCAAAGTACCGAAATGCGTTTCCAAAGGAGGAAAATTATCAAAACCAATTTCCTCCAAAGCAAAAGTACCGTAATTGGAATTCATGGTTCCCGAAACATTCTCGTCTTGGTTGGTGGCATCTTTCATAAAATTTTCCTGCACAGAATTCAAAAAATTCCAATCGGTTTTAGTGCCAGAAATCACGAAAGTGTTTTTGTTTAATTTTTTTATTTCAGAAAAAATCCCGGCAAAACTGCGGTCCGGCTGATAAAGAACAATCAATTGTGAATCGTTCAACCTCGAAACAGCTTCGGTGGGTTCCGCAAACGTAACGGTTCGTTGTTCATTTGTGGTTATCGATTTTTTCAACATCCCCAAATCTGGGTGAAGAATTTTGCTAACCACCAAAACATTCGTTGCCTGATCTATCACTTCCACTGCAAATTGCTTGGAATTGTTGGTCTTATTTTTTTCGTCGGCCAAAGGAACAAGTTGTGCCGTATATTTTTGGAGGCCAACGCTGTTCGCCGGCAAAATGAACGAAAGGATTTTGGAATTATCGCTTTCCGAAAAAGCCACATTTTGTTGGTAAACCGTGCTTCCCCCTTGCGAGATTATAAACTGGGAAGTTACATTTTCAGTGCCGCTGTAAACCAAAATCACCTCAACCGGGAATTGGTTTTTCAAAAAAGCATAACGATTTGTGTTCAATTGCTCAATTTTCAAATCGGTATATTTTGTGGAATCGCCGAGCATCACGGGGAAAATCTTGTTTTTAAACGTATTCGATAAAAACTCGTAATCGTTGCCCAACGTCTGATTGCCATCGGAAATCAACAGGGTTGGTGCGGATTGGTTCTTAAAAAGTTCGTTAATCGAAGAAAGGGCTATAGAAATATTGGAATTCCTATCAGAAAATGATAACGAATCGGAATCGGTAAAATCATTTCCAAAGGTGAAAAAAGAAAGTTCGAATTTATCGTTTAAATCATCGCTGTTCTTTAATTGATTTACCAACTTCAAAACATTTTCATTTTGGCCCAATTCTGCAATAGAAGCAGAATTATCCACTAAAACGGGGAGTTTCGGTTTTTCAATGGTATAGGTTTCACTTTTGAATTTCGGGTTTATGAGCAATAATAAAAGGGAAAAAAGTGTAACGAACCTCAACGCACCGAAAACCCATCGCAAAGTGCCAGAGTATTTGGATTTGTAACCGTACATAAAAAACGCTAAAGCAATTGAAATTATTCCAGCGAAGATTATATAAAATATTGTTTCTGTAATCAATGAAAAAGTTTAAAAGTTTAGAAACGAACTGCTTACTGCTACTGAATACTGAATACTTTTTTAAGTAAGCATTCCCCCGTCAACATTTAAAACCTGGCCAGTGATGTAAGCCGAAAGGTCGCTGGCAAGGAAAACACAGGCATTCGCAATATCTTCAGGGGTGCCGCCCCTTTTTAAAGGGATGGCCTCCCGCCAAGATTGAACCGTGGTTTCGTTTAGTTTTCCTGTCATTTCAGTTTCGATAAAACCGGGCGCAATGGCGTTGCAACGGATGTCGCGCGAACCCAGCTCAAGGGCCACAGATTTTGTAAACCCGATAATCCCAGCCTTGGAAGCGGCATAATTGGTTTGTCCGGCGTTGCCCTTAACCCCTACCACGGAGCTCATATTTATTATGGAACCTTTGCGTTGTTTCAGCATTGCGCGCTGTACGGCCTTGGTCATATTAAAAACCGATTTCAGGTTTACTTCAATTACTTTATCAAAATCCTCTTCGGAAATACGCATCAACAAATTATCCTTTGTAATACCGGCGTTGTTCACCAAAATATCAATTCTGCCAAAATCATTTAAAACTTCCGCGGCCAATTCTTGAGATTGTTCATAATTGGAAGCATCGCTTTTGTAGGCTTTTGCTTTTATACTAAATTTTGAAACAGCTTCGACCAACTCATTGGCTGCCTCTGCCGAAGAAGTATATGTAAAGGCAACGTTCGCGCCATGTTTGGCGAATATTTCCACAATTCCTTTGCCAATACCACGGCTTCCGCCCGTTATGATTGCTGTTTTTCCTTCCAATAATTTCATGGTTATGTGGGTTTTTTGAATAAATTCAAATATAGCAAATCGTTACGTGTTAAGCATAAAAAAAGCCCCGTGAATTTGCGGGGCTTTTATAAACTCAAATTGAATTATTTCCTTAAAATCTCGGCAGTCTTTTTTCCAATTTCAGCAGGAGATTCCACTACGTGGATACCGCATTCCCTCATAATTTTTTTCTTGGCCTGAGCAGTATCATCGCTTCCGCCAACTATAGCTCCCGCGTGACCCATGGTTCGGCCGGCCGGGGCTGTTTCGCCCGCTATAAAACCAATGATGGGTTTTTTGCTCCCACTGTTTTTGTACCATTGTGCGGCATCCGCTTCCAGCTGACCACCAATTTCGCCAATCATTACAACGGCTTCTGTTTCGGGATCATTAATCAACATTTCCACGGCTTCTTTGGTTGTGGTTCCAATAATCGGATCTCCGCCAATACCAATGGCAGTAGTTATTCCCAAGCCTTGTTTTACAACTTGATCTGCAGCTTCATAGGTTAAAGTTCCGGATTTAGATACAATTCCCACAGTACCTTTTTTGAAAACAAAGCCGGGCATGATACCTACTTTGGCTTCACCAGGCGTAATAACACCCGGGCAATTGGGGCCTATAAGCCTGCAATCTTTTCCTTTTAAAAAATTGGCTGTTTTAATCATATCCGAAACGGGGATTCCTTCGGTAATGGTAATGATCACTTTTATCCCGGCATCGGCAGCTTCCATTATGGCATCAGCTGCAAAAGCAGGCGGCACAAAAATAATTGAAACATCGGCACCGGTTTTTTTCACGGCATCTTCAACAGTATTAAAAACCGGACGGTCCAAATGGGTTTGGCCACCCTTTCCGGGGGTAACGCCGCCCACAACTTGAGTACCGTATTCTATCATTTGTTCTGCATGAAAAGTGCCTTCGCTTCCGGTAAATCCTTGAACGATAATTTTTGAATTTTTATTGACTAATACGCTCATTTATAATTATTTAATAGTGTTTATTTTTATTTTAAATTCATATTAATTCCCGTAATAACAAGGAATTTTCTAAGACTACAAAGGTATCTAAAATAAAAATGGCTTTTAAAAGAAATTAAACCTTTACCCTGTGATAAGATTCTTCAGTATCGTCTTTATCGGTAACGGGCTGGCTTACTTGATATCCGCGATATATTTTTTGGTCTTTTATTTCCCAAATTGCAATAAAATGGGCAATTCCCATTTCTTCATCAGGGTTTTCAATGGTACTGACATAATATTTATAACGGGCGGTTACATGATTGTCATCCTGCAGTAAATGGCTGACTTCTATCCGCAAATCAAAATAGGTCCGACGTACTTCTGCAAAGAAATTTTCGATATCCTCAAAATTAAGAATAGAAAGCCCGTTCATGCTGTTCCAAATAAGTATTGATTCCGGGTGAAAGAATGTTTTAATAACGGTATCATCTTTTAAAATATCCGAGCGATAGAAGTCGCGAACAATTTCTTTGGCGGTTTTATTCATTGCAATTTGTCTAATTTTTCAATAATATCGGGAATCAGTTTTATAGAGGCCAATTCTTTGTATTTTTTTCGGAATTCATCAGCAGGTGTACCGAAATAAGATTTATGGCCGGGCAATGATTTACTAACCCCACTTTGGGCTGAAATTACGGCTTTTTCTCCAATGATGATGCCGCTGGTTATTCCTACTTGTCCCCAAATGACAACAAAATCCTCAATCAAAACACAACCCGCGATCCCCACTTGCGATGCTATCAAACACCGACTTCCGATAACTGTGTCGTGCCCCACGTGAACTTGGTTGTCCAATTTTGAACCTTCGCCAATAATAGTCGATGCACTCACGCCTTTATCGATACTGCACAATGCGCCAATATCCACATTATCTTTTATAATAACATTGCCACCGCTTAAAAGTTTATCGAATTTTTCAGGCCTGGTTTTATAGTAAAAAGCATCCGAACCCAGCACCGTCCCAGCATGAATGATGACATTATTACCGATAATGGTATTGTCATAAATGCAAACGTTGGAATGGATAACGCAATCCTTGCCAATTTTTACATTATTTCCAATAAAAACGTTGGGCTGAATGATGGTGTTATCTCCTATAATGGCTGAAGTTGAAATGGAAGTGTTGGAGGAAACAAAAGGCCGAAAATATCGGGTAAGCGAATTAAAATCCCTAAATGGATCGTCAGAAACAAGTAGGGCCTTCCCTTTTGGGCAATCCACAACTTTATTTATCAAGATAACAGTAGCAAGGGATTGCAGAGCTTTATCGTAATATTTTGGGTGGTCCACAAAAACAATGTCGCCGGGTTGCACCACATGGATTTCGTTCATCCCAAAAACGGGAAAACCGGGGTCGCCAACAAATCCGCAATTTAAAAGTGCTGCAATTTCTCCGAGGGTTTGAGGTGTTGGGAACTTCATGGGTTTAAATATAAGAAATCATTATTTTAAAATCCTTAATTCAAAAACCGAATTAAAAATTCAAAAAAAATTACTTCACCCTTTCTTGGTAATGTCCTTTTTCCGTATCGATACGAATGTTGTCGCCTTCGTTGACGAACAAGGGCACGTTTATTTTGGCGCCAGTTTCCACCGTGGCGAGTTTGGTGGCGTTTGTGGCAGTATTTCCTTTTATACCAGGTTCGGTTTCAGTAACTTTTAAAATTACATGTGTAGGCATTTCAACAGAGAGCGGAGCATTGTCCTCTGAATTGATAAGCACTGTAACCACTTCGCCTTCCTTCATCAGTTCGGGGGTGTCCAAAATAGATTCGGGCAGTTGGATTTGAGTGTAATCTTCGGTGTTCATAAAATGAAAGGTGCTTCCTTCATTATACAAATATTGGAATTTATGGGTTTCTACGCGTACATCCTCGATTTTATGACCTGATGAAAATGTGTTGTCAATTACTTTTCCAGTGGTAACGCTACGCAATTTGGTACGAACAAATGCCGGGCCTTTTCCGGGTTTTACGTGAAGGAATTCAATTATTTTGAAAATATCGTGGTTGTAACGGATGCACAAGCCTTTTCTGATGTCTGAAGTTGATGCCATTTTTTGGTATAAAAAATTTTTATTTATTAATTTGAATTAAAATAACCCTTCATAATCCCCCGTTTAGAATTTTTAATGAATTGAAGGATTTCATCCCTTTCGGGACTGGCTTCCATTTCACCTTCAATGATTCCGGTGGCTTGGGTGGTATTGTAATTTCGTTGATAGAGTAAACGGTAAATATCTTGAATCTCCCTTATTTTATCTGCTGAAAATCCTCTTCTTCGCAGGCCGATTGAATTTATACCGACATAACTTAAAGGTTCGCGCGCCGCTTTTACAAAAGGCGGAACGTCCTTCCGAACCAATGAACCTCCCGTTACAAAAGCGTGGTTGCCAATCATGCAAAATTGGTGCACGGCTGTCATTCCGGCTAAAACCACATAATCCCCCACGGTAATGTGCCCAGCCAAAGTGCTGTTGTTGGAAAAAATACAATTATTCCCCACAAAACTATCATGCGCAATGTGGCAATAAGCCATGATGAGGCAATTTTTCCCGATAACAGTTTTACCTCGGTCCACAGTACCGCGGTTTACGGTAACATATTCCCGAATGGTAGTGTTATCGCCAATTTCGGCGGTAGTATCTTCATCCCTAAATTTTAGGTCTTGAGGAATGGCTGAAATCACTGCCCCGGGGAAAATATTACAATTTTTCCCGATTCGGGCTCCTTCCATTATTGTGACATTGGAACCTATCCAAGTACCTTCGCCAATAACCACATTGTTATGTATGGTTGTGAAAGGTTCAATAACCACGTTTTTGGCAATTTTTGCACCGGGATGTACGTAAGCGAGGGGTTGATTCATTTCTTATTTATTTGCTTTTAATAGGTAAAAATGTGTTCGCGCATAAATGTTTTAGTTTCAAAACAGATTTTCAAAAACGCTCGGTTCATCTATATGTTTTTTGATTTAACCATTTGGGCCATTAATTCAGCCTCGGTAACCAATTTATCGTTGGCATAAGCATTACCGCTCATATGCACTATACCGCGACGGATGGGCGACATTAGTTCTAGTTTAAATATCAACGTGTCCCCGGGATTTACCTGTTGTTTAAATTTAACGTTATTTATTTTCATAAAAAATGTTAAATAATTTTCAGGATCGGGCACTGTGCTCAATGCTAAAATCCCGCCCGTTTGCGCCATGGCTTCAACGATAAGAACGCCCGGCATTACGGGTGCTCCGGGAAAATGCCCAACAAAAAAGGGTTCGTTCATGGTAACGTTTTTAAGACCAACCACATGGGTATCTGAAAGCTCCATGATTTTATCAACCAATAAAAAAGGCGGGCGGTGTGGCAACATTGCCATAATTTGGTTGATGTCCTTCACTGGGGTTTGGGTGATATCGTATTTTGGAATTTTGTTGCGGCTTTCAATTTTAATGATTTTAGAAAGTTTTTTGGCAAATTGGGTATTCACATAATGCCCGGGTTTATTGGCAATCACTTTTCCGCGAATTCGGGTACCAACCAAGGCAAGATCGCCAATAACGTCCAACAGTTTGTGACGGGCTGCTTCATTGGGGTGGTGCAGAGTAAGGTTATCTAAAATCCCGTTTGGCTTTACTGAAATGGTTTCTTTACCAAATGCGGTGCGAAGTTTCTCCATCGTTCCTTTGGACAATTCCTTGTCTACATAAACAATCGCATTGTTCAAATCGCCCCCTTTTATTAATCCATTTTCCAACAGCATTTCAATTTCATGAAGAAAGCTAAAAGTACGTGCGTTGGCAATTTCTGTTTTAAATTCTGAAATATGTTTTAAAGAAGCATTTTGGGTTCCCAAAACCTTGGTGCCAAAATCAACCATAGTGGTTATTTGATATTCATCGGAAGGCATAACAAGGATTTCGCTTCCAGTTTCTTCATCTGTAAATGAGATTACTTCTTTAACGATGTATTCGTTTATTGGGGCGTTTTGTTCAACTATACCGGCTTTTTCGATTGCTTCCACAAAAAATTTGGAAGAGCCGTCCATAATAGGCGGTTCGGAAGCATTAATTTCAATCATACAATTATCTATCTGAAGGCCCACCAGCGCTGCCAATACGTGTTCAGAAGTTTGTATGCGGACGCCGCGCTTTTCAAGATTGGTACCGCGCTGGGTATTTACCACGAAATTGGCATCCGCTTCAATCACCGGGCTTCCCTCAAGATCAACGCGGACAAAGGCATAACCATAATTTTCGGGTGCAGGTTTAAAGGTAATTGTTACCTGTTTTCCTGTATGCAACCCAACCCCGGTAAGCGAGATTTCTTTACTTATGGTGCGCTGTTTTACCATACAATCATTCATTTTTCAAGTTTTTTTCAAAGATATTGAACCTGTCCATGATTTTTGGAAGATTTTTAAAATGAACATAGCTTTTGCTATAATTTCCATAATTGAAAGCCGGGGAACCCTGCAATACTTCTCCATCCTTCACGTTCCTGCCCACCCCGCTCTGGGCTTGAACCTTAACATTGTCTCCAATAGTTATGTGGCCAGCAACCCCTACTTGACCGCCAATCATACAGTTTTTTCCGATCTTGGCCGAACCTGCTATTCCAGTTTGTGCGGCAATTACCGTGTTTTCACCAATAATAACGTTGTGGGCTATTTGAATTTGATTATCGAGTTTAGCACCTTTTTTAATAATTGTAGAACCTAAAGTAGCGCGATCTATGGTGGTACCAGCTCCAATGTCTACAAAATCTTCAATGATGACGTTCCCAATTTGGGGTACTTTGGCGTATTCGCCATATTCGTTTGCGGAAAACCCAAAACCATCGGCCCCTATTATTACACCGCCGTGTAGCGTGCAATTATTTCCTATAATAGTTTCCGAATAAAGTTTTGTGCCGGCAAACAAAATAACATTGTTCCCAACAGTTACATTATCTCCTATATATACATTGGGATAAATCTTCACGTTATCGCCAATTTTTACATTTTCACCCAAATAGGAAAACGCCCCCAAATATATATTTTCTCCGTATTGTGCGGTTTTAGAAATAAACACAGGCTGTTCGATCCCGGTTTTGTTCATTTTTACTTGGTTATAATATTCCAATAATTGCGAAAAGGCTTTATATGCATTTTCAACCCGGATCAAAGTTGATTTGATGGAATTTTCAGCAACAAAATCTTTATTTACAATAGTAATTGAAGCTTCCGTGGAATATATAAAATGAGTGTATTTTGGGTTTGATAAAAAAGTAAGGCTGCCTTCACTTCCTTCTTCAATCTTGGCAAGTTTTGAAACTTCTACTTCCTCGTTTCCCTCCACGGTGCCATTTAAAATTCCTGCTATTTGGTTTGCTGTAAATTTCATTTGGCTGTTGGTTTGAACCGGGGAATATTTTTAGATAAAATGTTTAGTCATCAACATTAAATCGAAGGTTAAATTTAGATTAATTCCCTGCAAAAATAGAAAAAAAGGATTAGTAATTAGATTTTGGGTAACAGAGATACTGTTTTACCACTGTTTTAGAAAGGGCTTCAATGTTTAGTTGGTCGCTGGCCTTTGCTACGTCCACGATTTTTCCGGAGCGGGTCAAAATATTAATGGTGTCTTTATCCATCCTGTAAGCTTGGTTCTCCATTTTTCCTTCGAAGATAAAATAGTCGGCTTCTACTTTGGTTACTTTGTGTTTTTTTATGAAAGCATTCTTCTTTTTTTCAATCTTTTCCTTTTCAAAAGGTTGATTTTTTACTTTTATCTTAAGCAGATTTCGGTTCAACAGCATTTCGGAAATATTCCGTAGCACAAAATCATCAGCATTTATCCAAGATTTCATTGCTGAAACAATATCGAAATCGTCAAGTTTTGAAAAGGTTTCAAGGGTTTCTTCTGAAAAATTTTCATACGAGATATTGTTTTTGAGAAAAAAAGAAAGGGCTGGGCTTGCCGGAAGTTCTCTTCCATTAATGGTGAGTTCTTTTGCTCTTTTTAATAAGCGGAGCAACAATTGTTCTGCCACAACCCCAGTTTTGTGAAGGTAAACCTGCCAATACATCAATCTGCGGGCAATAATAAATTTTTCGATTGAGTAGATTCCTTTTTCTTCAACCACTAATTTGTCTTCCTTCACGTTCAACATAGCAATGATTCTCTCGGAATTTACACCTCCCTCTGATGCTCCCGAATAAAAACTGTCGCGTTTTAAATAATCCAACCGGTCCATGTCCAATTGTCCGGATACCAATTGGTGAAGAAATTTCCTCTTGCTTTCATCTTTGAAAATAGAAATAGCCAACGTTAATCTGTAGTTAAACTTCCTGTTTAAATATTCCATGAAAAGCAGGGAAATTTGTTCATGATCAAAGTTTTCTACAATGCTGTTTTCCATGGCATGCGAAAATGGACCATGTCCAATATCGTGCAAAAGTATTGCAATATAAAGGGCTTCCTCTTCTTCATTTGAAATTTCAACTTCCTTTGAGCGAAGAGCTTGAACTGCTTTTTGCATTAAAAACATTGCGCCTAAAGCGTGGTGAAAACGTGTGTGGTGTGCTCCCGGGTAAACCAAATAGGTCATCCCCATTTGAGAAATCCGGCGGAGTCGTTGAAAATATTTAGTTTCAATAAGTTCATGAACCAAGGAACCGGGGATGGTAATAAAACCGTAGATGGGATCGTTAATAATCCTAAGGTTTGGATATGACTTCAAACTTTAACTTTTTATTAATAGTGGCAAAAATTCAAATGGAGTTTTCGGAATTAATTTTGATTGTTGTTTCAAAGAATAATTAAAACTTCTTTCCACACAAATATACATATATATGAGCGACATAAAAATACTATGGGTTGATGATGAAATTGACCTGTTGAAACCACATATCATTTTTTTAGAAAGCAAAAATTATAAGGTAACAACTGCCCAAAGTGGCAGTGAAGCTCTTGAGGAAATCAAAAAAGAAATTTTTGATATTGTTTTCTTGGATGAAAACATGCCAGGCCTTTCCGGGCTTGAAACACTTGGGGAAATAAAGGAATACAGCGCAGGTCTGCCAGTGGTGATGATTACTAAAAGTGAGGAAGAATATATCATGGAAGAAGCCATTGGCTCAAAGATTGCCGATTATCTAATTAAACCGGTAAACCCTAATCAAATTTTATTGAGCCTGAAGAAAAATTTGGACCATTCCAGATTGATTTCAGAGAAAACCACCTCAAACTACCAACAGGAATTTAGGAAAATAGCAATGGATCTATCTATGGTAAATTCATATGAAGAATGGGCAGAATTGTATCAAAAATTGATCTATTGGGAACTTGAACTTGAAAACCTTGAAGATTCAGGGATGTTTGACATTTTGGAATCACAAAAAACCGAGGCCAATACACAATTCTGTAAATTCATTGATAAAAATTATCCCAAATGGTTTGAAAACAATGCAGATGCCCCCACTTTATCACACACCCTTTTTAAGAATAAAATACTCCCAGAATTAAAGGAAAGAAAACCCACGTTATTGGTAGTGGTTGATAATTTGAGGTACGATCAATGGAAAGCCTTTGAGCCTATCATAAGCAATATCTATAAAAAAAGTATCGAGGAGCTCTACTTTAGTATTTTGCCCACTGCCACCCAATATGCGAGAAATGCTATTTTTTCGGGCTTAATGCCCAGCGATATGGAAAAAATGCATCCGAACCTGTGGTTGAACGACACTGAAGAAGGCGGAAAGAATATGAAGGAGGAAGAATTTCTTACGGCTCAACTTAGAAGGTTAAACTTAAATTTGAACTGGAGTTATCATAAAATTTCCAGTTTGAAACAAGGGAAAAAATTGGTTGAGAATTTTAAATCTCATAAAGATGAAGATTTAACAGTGGTTGTTTACAATTTTGTTGATATGCTTTCGCATTCCAAAACCGAAATGGAGGTCATAAAAGAACTTGCATCAAATGATAAGTCCTACCGATCGTTAACACAAAGTTGGTTTAAGAATTCCCCGCTAATGGAAATACTTCAGCAAGCTTCACGATTGGGTTTTAAATTAATAATCACCACGGACCATGGTACTATTAACGTAAAAAACCCTTCCAAAGTAATTGGGGATAAAAACACGAGTTTAAACCTTCGTTACAAAACTGGTAAAAGCCTTACCTATGAAGATAAAGAAGTGCTTGCAGCAAAAGATCCCAAAACAATTAAACTGCCATCCATCAATATGAGCAGTTCTTTTATCTTCGCTAAGGGAGATTACTTTTTTGCTTATCCCAATAATTTCAATCATTATGTGGGATATTATAGGAATACTTATCAGCATGGCGGGGTTTCTTTAGAAGAGATGATTATTCCATTTGCTGTGCTAAATCCTAAGTAAAAATTAACTTAAAATTTGTTTTTTTTACAGATTATCGAATTAATGTGTAATTTAATGGATAAAATGTATATATTTACACTCGGTTTTAACTATGGATATTAATTATAAATTGAAAGACATTAATCAAATAGCCAATAAAGTCATTAAAACGGCTACCTCTAAAAACTTATTATTTTTTGGGGAAATGGGCGTTGGCAAAACCACACTCATAAAACAAGTAGCTAAGAATTTAGGGGTAAAGGAAGATTTAAACAGCCCCACATATTCAATAATTAATGAATATGAAACCGAAAACGATAAAGTATTCCATTTTGATCTTTTTCGTTTAAAAAATATGGAGGAAGCCTATGACCTGGGCATTGAGGAATATTTCAGCGGCAAGCATTGGAACTTGTTAGAATGGCCTGAAATAATCATGGATTTTTTGCCAAGTGAAATTACAATCTATAAACTAACAAAAAAAAATAAGGAAACAAGAACAATTAAAATGATGCCAATGAAATAAAATTTGCTACTACATATACGTTTTTTCTCACTCTTTTAAATGCTTGCCCCAAATCGCAAATTTTTATAAGCAGGTTTTTTATTACCCAAAATTAAAACCAATAAAGATAAGGCAAAAATACTTTTACTGTATAACTTTTTTGAAGATAAGTTTGACCCATATAAACCTCACAAAACTTAATTATCATGAAAGCTCTAAAACAACTATTTTTCGTAGCAATTTTTACACTTGGATTATTTGTATCTTGTACACCAGAAAGTATTGAAGATGGCCAAACACCACAACAAGTCGACAACAAACTTAGACCACCAGCCAACGGGTAAAAAGTCTCTTTTTTTAGGCGGTTTTATTGTTTTTTTTATAGCAATTTCACCTTTTTTATTTTACTCTTATAAAAGTTTCCCAGAAAGTCAAGTCTGGGAAACTTCTTTTTTTTCATTAAAAACTGGTTTTCCAGACTGGTATTCATATGCATGGTATTTAACCGGTAAAGTTATTCCCTTATATTTATTGTTAATTTGGTTTTTTACTTGTAAACATTGGTGGCATTGGATTATTTTGATTCCCATTTCAATGTATGCCTTTCAATTAATGAGTATAATTAATGAGAACGAAAGTCTTGATGAATTGGAACTGATATATATAGTCCCCCTTATGATGATTTTAGTTCCCTCTGTTTATCTCATTCGTGCCAAACTATTCAATAAAGTCCGCGGAGATGATTTGGAGGCTTTTGAGGAAGAACTAAAAAAAGAAAGAACTTTGTGGGATCAAATCAAAGATCTCTTCCATTAACTTTCCTGTAACAAATTTAGATTTTAATGTGTAACTTGGTATTTCCAAGCAAGGCACGATGACCCACCCAAAATCCCCCTTTACCAAAGAACAACTCCTCCCACAAGAAGAAACTCTTGAAATCGGGCGGGAAAAAGGAGAACTGAATATTGGTATCCCCAAAGAGGCCTATTTTCAGGAAAAACGTATTTGCCTTACCCCAGATGCTGTGAACGCAATTACAGCCAATGGACATAAGGTTATTGTCGAAAAAGGTGCGGGAAACAACGCAGGTTTTGCAGATAATGAATACAGTGAAGCCGGTGCCGAAATTACCGCCGAAAGAAAGAAAGTATTTGGCTGTCCTATTATTTTAAAAGTGGAACCCCCTACCCTAGAAGAACTCGAGCTTATAAATTCTAAAACCGTATTAATTTCTGCTCTACAACTTAAAACACGACAAAAAAATTATTTTGACGCCCTAGAAAAAAAGAAAATAACTGCCTTGGCCTTTGAATTTATTAAAGATGAAGACCATAGTTATCCTGCTGTTAAAGCTCTTAGCGAAATTGCTGGGACAGCTTCTGTGCTTATTGCCGCGGAATTAATGGTGAACGCCAAAAAAGGGAATGGCCTACTTTTTGGAAATATAAGTGGGGTCCCCCCCATTGAAGTTGTGGTAATTGGTGCGGGAACTGTTGGGGAGTTTGCCGTTCGTTCAGCATTAGGGTTAGGAGCCAACGTAAAGGTTTTTGATAGTTCAATCACTAAATTAAGAAAAATTCAAACTAATGTGGGTTGTATTTTATATACTTCCACCATTCAGCCTAAAAATCTGATGAAAGCATTAATGCGCTGCGATGTGGCTATTGGAGCAGTTCGGGGAGAAAATAGATCACCCGTAATTGTCACAAAAACCATGGTTGAAAATATGAAAAAAGGGGCTGTAATTATCGATGTGTGCGTTGATATGGGAGGTTGTTTTGAAACTACCGAGATGACAAGTCATGACAATCCTACCATTATAAAATATGATGTAATCCATTATGGCGTCCCCAACATTCCCGCGCGATACCCCAAAACAGCTTCTATATCCCTCAGCAATATTTTTACACCCTATTTGCTTGAAATCGCAGAATGTGGCGGCTTGGAAAATGCCATTCGTTTTGATAATGGCTTGAAAAACGGGCTTTATTCTTATCTTGGAATCTTGACAAACAAAGCCGTGGCAGATTGGTTCGACGTTCCTTACAATGACATCAATCTCTTAATATTATAATTCATAATTCCCCAAATCAAATTTCATGAAATTCATTCATCGTTTAGGCTATTATTTGGGCGGTTTCGCCATCGGTCTATTATTGCTGTTTTTTTTTTTAAGTGGAAAAAAAACATCCTGTGACTACAGCGCAAATTCGCGAACTTTAAAAAACATCCGTATAAAAGAAAGGGTTTACACCGAAAATGCGTTAGCGCTTTTATCTCAACATAACATTGATTCAGTGACTATAGCGGAACTATTAAATAATGGAAATGTATTATTTTCTGAAAGCAATATTGAATTGGATTCCTGCAAACAGTACACAATTGAAGGGCTTATTGCTGAAAAAGCCATAAAGATTAAAGTAGAAAATTGCAATAAAACTGCAACTATTTTCGACGTAAGTATTGAAAATTAAATTTAACGTTCAAAGTTTTCGCCTCGCTTTTTCTTTTTTCAGCAAAGTAAGTTCTCTACTTGTCTGACCGGCTACTGAAGTATTTTCCTCCGCACGCCTGATTAAGTAAGGCATCACATCTTTTACAGGACCGAAAGGGACATACTTTGCAACATTATAGCCAGATTTTCCCAAATTAAAACTGATATGGTCGCTCATGCCGTAAAGTTGCCCAAACCAAACACGTGGGTCATTTTGAGGAATATTTTTTTCCTCCATTAATTTCATGGCCAAATAAGTACTTTCTTCATTGTGAGTCCCAATAAAAAGGGAAATATCATTTAGATTTTCTAAAATATAAATAAGCACTTTATTGAAATTCTCATCGGTCATCTTTTTATTTTCACAAATTGGCGTTTTGTACCCTTTTTCGCCAGCACGGTCATTTTCTTTTTCCATGTAGGCGCCCCGCACCAGTTTGATACCCAATTTATAACCTTTGTTAATTGCCTTTTGATGGATTTTTTTTAAATAATCCAACCGATCCCATCGGTAGCATTGCAGCGTATTGAAAACTATGGCCGATTCTTTATTGTGTTTTTCCATCATTTCTTCGCAGAGTGAATCGGCAGCATCTTGCATCCAGCTTTCTTCTGCATCGATTAAAAGTGGAATACCGCATTGTTGCGCCACTCTACATACTTTTTCATAACGTTTTTCTATTCGCTCCCATTCTTTTTCTTCAGCATTGGATAGTGGTTTTTTTTCAGTTAATTTCTGCCAGATTTTAAATTTCCCAAAACCGGAAGGTTTAAAAACCGAAAATGGCATTGCAGGATTTTTTTCCGCAAAACGGGTAAGCTCGATCACTTTTTCACAAGTTTCGTCAAAAGTAGTTTCTTCCTCCTTCCCTTCCACTGAATAATCCAAAACCGAAGAAACCCCTTCGTTATACATTTTATTAACCGTGGCCATACAATCCATTTCATTTATCCCCCCGCAAAAATGGTCGAAAACAGTGGAACGAATCAATCCTTCGACCGGTAAATGAACATTTAAAGCAAACTTTGTGACCGCACTTCCAATCCGGACCAGCGGTTCGTTGGAAATCATCTTAAAAAGAAAATAGGCTCTTTCAAGCTCTGAATCGCTTTTTAGTTTAAACGCAATTTCAGTATTTTCAAAAAGGGATCTTGATATCATAAAGTTAAAAATGTGCACAAATATAACTAGATTTGACTTCTTTTTAATTCTATCGATCCATTGCATTTATGAGAAAAATAATCAAAGAAAGAGGTTCCGTTTATTGCGACAACTCTGGCTGGGAAATTTTAAAGGAAAAGGCAAATAAACTTCAACCCTCCAAAATTTTCATTATTACAGATAAAAATACCCACGAGTTTTGTCTTCCATATTTGCTAAAAAAAATAAAGTTTGATTCAAATCCGGAAATCCTGATTATTTCGGAAGGAGAAATCCATAAAAATATTCAAACCTGTACCATACTTTGGGAACAGCTTTCGCAGAAAGGTGCGGACCGAAAAAGTTTGATAATAAATTTAGGAGGAGGTGTCATAACCGATTTGGGCGGTTTTGTGGCTTCCACGTTTATGCGCGGTATTGAATTTATAAATATTCCCACTTCGCTGTTGGCCATGGTAGATGCTTCGGTGGGAGGAAAAAATGGCGTGGATTTGGGTATTCTTAAAAACCAAATTGGAGTAATAAACAACCCCCTTTTTGTCTTAATTGATATTGATTTTTTGCGAACCCTCCCAAAACCTCATTTCACTTCTGGCATCGCGGAAATGTTAAAACACGGTTTGATTTATTCTGAAGATTATTGGCTTAAAGTCAAAAATTTTGATGAGCGAAATCAAAAAGAAATTGAAACCCTTATTTGGGAATCCATCAAAATAAAGAATGAAATAGTTACTAATGACCCGTTTGAAAACAGCTTGCGTAAAACTTTGAACTACGGGCACACACTGGGCCACGCTATTGAATCGCATTTTTTGATAAGCACGGAAAAAAAAACATTATTGCATGGGGAAGCTGTTGCGATCGGTATGATTTTATCAACTTTCCTTTCTCATGAAATTTTAGGTTTTCCCCATCAAAAACATAGAAATATAACGGATACTATTCTTCAAGAATTTCCCAAGCAAACCATTTCCGAAAAAGACATTGAAGCCATCATCAAGCTGTTGATTTTCGACAAAAAAAACAACAACGGAAAAGTAATGTTTGTGCTATTGAACGATTTTGGAAGTTATAAAATAGATTGTGAAGTGCCTAACCCTTTAATTTATAAAGCATTTGACTATTATAAAAATTTCTGAAAATAATATGCGAAATATTTTTATGTCATTTTTTTTTGAATAGTTTTATAGCGGTCAAACCTACCAAAACAATTGCACATGAAAAGAATCATTGTTGACTACAAAAAGCTAACTCCTGAAATTGTTTCCCTGCTCGTCGAAAAATACCCGGATGGTTATGATGATGACCATGTAGTAACGTTTAAAAATTCAAAAAATGAAACTGTGGAAGCCGTGGAAGTCCGTACTTCCGAAACAATTTTCCTGGTAAAGGTAAGTTCGAGGCTGGAAAGCACGATGGCAAACTTTGATGAGGACGATTATGATGAAGCAGATTTTAATGAACCAATAAGCGAAATTCCGGACAAGAAAAAACTTGATGAAGAAGAATAAAAAAAGAGGCTTTGGGCCTCTTTTTTATTAACTAATATTTATTATGCATGTTGTTCTGCATGCTTGCCTTCTTTAATTTCCTCAATCAATTTAGAATTGAAGGCGGGTAAATCTTTTGGACTCCTGCTTGTTACAAAACCTTCGTCCACTACCACTTCTTCATCAACCCAATTTGCTCCAGCATTAACCAAGTCATCTTTAATGGATGGATATGATGTCATTCTCCGACCCCTAACTACTCCTGCAGAAATCAAACTTTGAGGCCCGTGGCAAATTGCGGCGACTGGTTTCTTTTGTTCAAAAAAATCACGTATAAAATCAAGTGCATCACCGTTCCCTCGAAGCTTGTCCGGATTTATAACTCCCCCCGGAAGCATTAGCGCATCATATTCGTTCGCTTTTACGCTATCTAAGGTTTTATCAACGGAATATTCATTACTCCAATTATCATTTGCCCAACCCTTGATGGTCCCGCTTTTTTCACTAATAATTTCAACGATAAAACCTTCGTTTTCCATCGCGTCTTTTGGTGATTTTAATTCAGATTCTTCAAAGCCGTCCATGGCTAAAATTGCAACTCTTTTTTTCATAGCATTACTTTTTTTTATGAAAAACTAAATTACTTAAGTATTTAAAGGATACCAATTTTAGAATAATAATGTTTTGCTAATCTTTAAAATTGAAGCAAATCTTAATTATTTTTTAGGGATTCGGCTTTTTTTTTATCATCCTCAACCTTTTTTTTATATTCACGAAGTTCTTTCATTTCCATTTCATAGGAAAGTGTGGCATTGTCATTAGGTTCGATTTTCACCTTTTTAAAAAGAGCCCAATTAACTGTAAATTCGGCACCGAAAAATAAAATGAGACAAGTATAATACACCCAAAGCATGATCAGCACTACACTTCCCGCCGCACCATAAACGGAAGCGGGGTTGGATTTTGCAAAATAAAAACCAATAATATATTTTCCCGCCAAAAATAAAAGTGCAGTAATGAATGCACCGATAAGGTTGGTACTCCATTTAATTTTTATATCCGGCAACATGGTAAAAATTGCCGCAAAAAGTGCCGTAATGAATAATTGAGAAAAAATGAAATTAAGGATTTCCAATAATACTTCTGAAAAATCTGAATAATACGAGCCAATATAATTGCTGACCATATTAACCACAGTAGTGATTACCAATGAGATGAGCAGCAGTAGCCCAATGGCCAAAACCATTCCGAAGGATACAAAACGACGCTTAAGGTTGTCCAAAAATGTAGTTTCCTTCGAACGGACACTCCAAACATCGTTCAAAGCTTTTTGAAGTTGAAAAAATACACCGGTAGCACCGAAAATCAACATTCCTATTCCAAAAATAATATATAAAACAGAATTATCTTTTAATGTGGCATTTACCAACATGGCCTCGATGGCTTCTGCGCTTCCTCCGCCGATTAAGCCGCTTATTTCTTGAGTGATATTTCCTTGAACGGCTTCTCTGCCAAAAAACAAACCTGCAATAAAAACGGTTATTATTAATAAAGATGGAAGCGAAAACAAGGCATAATAAGCAATGACGGCACTTTTGGCCCAAGGATCATTTTTGTCCCAACTGAGGTATGTATTCTTTATTAGTTTTAAAAATTCCTTCATAAATATCTTTCATTTATAATATTACAATGATGGATTTCGTGTCCACAAATTATAAACCCTGCGGCTCCAACCGAAAGTAAATTTTTGTTTGCCTTCCCCATTTTCTTTAACTCCGTCCCGCTAAATGATTTAAAAAACGAAATGGTGGCTTCGCGTACAGCGATATACTCTTGGGTTAACTGCAAAAGATCGCGATGTTCAGTAACCGCGTTTAGCGCAAATATATTTTCATCAAAGCCTTCCAAATCTGCATTTTCGGAACGTGAAAAATATAAAGCACGATAGGCAAAAACCCTTTCTGTATCAATTATATGAAGCAAAATATCTTTTGGAGTCCATTTTCCCTCAGCATAGCGAAACATAATTTTTGGGCTTGGAATGCTTTTAAAAAAAGTTGGTGTTGTTGATAAACCTAATTCCAAAGCTTCCATTAAAGGAATGTCCTTTACCAAGCCTATATAGTTTTTATAGTACGGATTATATTCGGAAGCGTTAATTTCAGAAGGTTTCATCATTCAGTATAAAAAGGTAAACAAAAATAAGTTGCCTATATTTCTTGAAAAATCTTGTGGAGCAATCTTTTTTTATCATTGATGCTTTCTTCCAATGAAATCATGGTTTCGGTTCTACTCACGCCTTCAATATCGTCAATTTGATAAATGATATCCTTTGCATGGGTAGTGTCCTTCGCGCGAATTTTACAAAATATATTGAATTTTCCGGTAGTTACGTGGGCCACAGTAACATAAGGAATTTCATTTATTCGCTCCAAAACAAATTGAGTCTGTGAAGTTTTAAAAATAAATATCCCAACATAAGCAATAAATGAATATCCCAGTTTTTTATAATCTACTTGTAAAGATGAACCAGTAATAAATCCGGTTTCTTCCATTTTTTTTACCCGTATGTGCACCGTTCCGGCAGATATATCAAGTCTTTTAGCTATATCGGTAAAAGGGAGTCGGGTGTTTTCAATAAGCAAATCGAGTATTTGATGATCGGTATCATCTAAGCGGTACTTTCCCATAATTTCAATTTTTTCGCAAAACTAAAGAGATTATGTCGAAAAAAAGATTTTATTGAAAATAGATTGTGTTTTTTTCGTTTTTATTAACAATAATCGAAACAACATCGCCAATATTATTTGTTTTTTGTGAATTTATTAAAATATATTCACCAAATCCATTTACATCCGTGTGCCCGTAAAAATTGGATAAATCTCCAATAGTTTCCAGTTTTCCCACAAATAAAATTCTTCCATCCTTTACTATTTCATCATATTGTATTGCCACAGAAACAGGATTATCAACATCTTCCAGTTTTACATTTCTCAAAATGAAATCTTTATAATTCACTCTGTTTTCAGGAATTTTAAAATAATCATTATAGTCAACCGAGGAATTTGATTTAGAAATATAAAAAAGTTCAAGCAGAGAATAAAAAATCAATTCACGTGTATTATTCCGCTGATAATCTCCACCAAAATGCCCAGCTTCAAAAAGAATGGTCGGTACCCCAGCATTTTGAAATGTATCGCCCACGCAATTAATATTGAAATTGTCATCATACCTCCCCACTTGCCCAGGAATATGGTTTTGCAAATTATTGTTCATTCTCACAATGTGCTCCATGGCCGTTTTTCTACTTTTGGTAATGCTCCGATTTTCATCAATTGCAGGTGCCAAAAAAGAAATAGTAGCTGGCAATCCCTTTTCCAAACCGTAAATACTGCGTTGGTCGTGAAGGTTAAGGCATAAATCGGGCTTTATTGCTTCAAATTGGGTGCGCAAAACCTGGCTCTCCGCTTGGGTTAATAACTCTGCATCTCTGTTCAAATCTACTCCATTAGCGTTTTCCCGAGTATATTTCTCGGCGCCATCGGGGTTCAACATCGGAACCAGGTATAAAGTATATGATTTTAAAAATTGCTTAATCTCCATTTGAAATAATTCATTTTGGTTCAAAAACTTCAAAAAATCAAATAACGCCTTGGTTGTTGTCGATTCGTTTCCGTGCATTTGTGACCAAGCCAAAACTTTTATTGGTCCCTGTCCAATTTTTATAATGGGGATTGGATTCTTCATTTCTGAAAATCCCGCAACTGAAATTTGAAAGAAGTTTTTATAAACTTCCAATAAAGGGGAAATATGCTTTAAAGTAATAAACCTGCCAGAAAGTTCGGGTTCACAGTTTGAAGAATACCAAGAAGTAAAATCCATGGAAATTATTATGGGTTTACAAAGTTAAACAAAGACGAGTTTACATATGTAACCATGAGATTTCAAATTCTTTTATACATCCGTAAACAGAAATCCAATTTTCTTAAATGAAAATGACAGTATAAATAAGCCTATTTTAAATATATTAATTAAATTACAGGTAATCAATTATTTATAGCTGTTTATTTAAAGTAAAGTGCTAATTAATAATGATTAATATTTGAAATTTAGTTGGAATGTTTAGCAATAGTTTACATTTGTAATACGTTAACAGCACATCAAATAGATTACAATGGTAAACAGCAGGGATTTCGCCAAAAGATTGAAAAAAATATTGGATTATTATGGAATTTCAGCTACCACTTTCTCCGTGGAATTGGATTTTAACCGCTCCACTATCTCCCATTTGTTGTCGGGCAGAAACAAACCAAGTTTAGAATTTATCATGAAATTACTTCAAAAATTCCCGGAAGTGGAATTGTATTGGCTGCTTGAGGGAAAAGGAAGTTTTCCGGTGGAGAAAAATATTACACCTTCACCCAGGGAAATAAAAAAAGAAGTGCCCAACTTGTTTGATCCCCCTATCCCCTTATTGACCAATTCCGAAAAAACCGTGGAAGTTCCAAAAATGGACAAAGTTTCTGAAATAGAGCAAATCGTTATTTTTTATAAAAACGGGCATTTTAAAGTGTATCAAAATTAGGTGTTCCGTAAATTTTTCTGAAATTCGTAAAAAATTCCCAGATGCGATTTTTCCCTATATTACTTTTTTGTTTAATAATAGTTGGCTGTTATGAATCTCAACGCGATTGCGCTGAATATAAAGATGGGGTTTTTGAGATCGAAGCTTTGTCAGGAACGAAAATTTTGACAACAACGGTATTCAGAAAAGATTCCATCGAGATTGATTTTTTTGAAGAAAAAATTGATACTTCCTTCGTTCGATGGATAAACGATTGCGAATACATTGTAAAAAAAATTAATCCACGGAACAAAGCGGAGGAAAAAGCAATTCACATAAAGATTTTATCCACCGGAAATGGCACTTACACTTTTGAGTTTAAGGAAGTGGGTAAAACGAAGACCATGAAGGCAACTGCAAAAAAAATTGATTAAAATTTTCTAAAATTAGGCACGTTGGAAATAGCTGCTCAAGATAGAGAACAACTTGTTTTGTTCGATGGGCTTTGTCAAATAATCGTTCATTCCTGAGCGCATGCCTTCTTCGATAGCCTCGTACGTGACATCGGCGGAGAGGCCCAAAATAACGGTTTCCTTGTTTTCCCTACGAATCATTTTTACAATTTCAAAACCGTCAATTTCCGGCATGTGAACATCCATGAAAATGAGGTCATAAAATTTATTTTTAATCAGGCCCAAAGCCTCAATGCCTCCTTCGGCAGTTTCAGACTCGATCCCTATTTTGTTCAATATTTTTGACAAAATCATCCTATTGAGTTTGTTATCATCCACGATTAAGACCCGCAGGTGGCTTAAGTTTAGGGTTGTGAAATCAATCTCGCACGTATTGGCCGGGAGAGGTTTTGCCAAAGGAAAGGAAAGGGAAACAGTAAAGACTGTTCCTTTGCCCACTTCACTGCTTAATTGGATATCACCTTTTAAAAGGCCAACAAGTTCCTTAGTTATGGCCAAGCCCAATCCGCTGCCACTATGCCTTTTGCGAAGCCCATTATCTACTTGTATAAACCTGTCGAATATTTCCTGCAACTTATCTTTTGGAATCCCAATACCGGTATCGGCAATCTTGGCTTGAAAATTCAGCATATCATCAATCACTTTCTCTTCATAAGTAATTTGTATGTTTCCCTTGCTGGTAAATTTTATTGAATTACTTAATATATTTATGAATATTTGTTCTGTTTTAATTCTGTCTCCTTGTACTGTTTCGGGTATTGTTTCAGTATCAAAATCCATTTCGATTTTAAGGTTTTTGTCAATGATTTTTTCAGAATAGGTTTTTATAATATTCTCAATCAAAATCCTTGGACTAAACCTGTCCTTGCTCAAAAACATAGTGCCCGATTCAATCTTGTCAAATTCGAGAATATTGTTAACCAAATTGAGCAACGTGGCGGAGGAATGTCTCATCAAGGTAACATATTCCATCTCCTCCTTGGTCAAATTTTTTCCTTCTAAAATTTCGGCAAACCCTAAAATAGCACTTAAGGGAGTGCGGATTTCATGGCTCATGTTCGAAAGGAAACGGGTTTTTGCTTCCGATGCCCTGTTTGCCATTTCCTTTTGAACTTCAAGTTCTTCATTCATTTTTTTTAAGGCATTGTTTGTAATCTCGTAGCGAAGGGTTTCCCTTTTCGCCATGAGGTAAAAATATGCCAACAACGCTATAAGCCCGGACAGTAAAATACCCACCACAAGTGCTATATGTTGGGTATTTCGACTTAATGATTCATCTTTATGGGGCATAAACTGAAAAAACCAGTTGTTATCAATTACAGGATCTATATTTAAAGATGATTTGTAAATCATTTCTTCTTTAATTTTTACTTCTTCTTTAGAATTGAATAAATAGAAAGTAGTTCCTAATTCGTCCTGTATGATAATTGAGTATTTTTCAAGTTTTGTACTCAATTTATCAAATGGTTCTTTCAGATCCATTCCTGCCGAAATGGTTCCTTGAAAAGAATTGTTGTAATATAAAGGGACGTCCACCAAAAACATTTTTCCCTTTTGGGTCAGTTTCACCCACGGGGTAATATTTACCAAGGTGTCCCGAGATTTTTGAAGCCACTCCGGGTACCTCCAATCCAATGTTTTAATGTCCAGATTCAGTACGGCCGTGTTCTCTTCCTCGGGAAAAATGACCCGGATAATTCCATTGGGGTCAATCCATTCTATAAATTTTATAGCGGGATTTTGTTCAATGATTCGGGCCGATTCGGATTTTAAGTATTTAAAATACTTACCTTCAGATTCTTCAATCCGCTCTTTAAGGTTTTCCAGCGAAGAAATATTATTATTGACAATGCCCTCAAAATCATGCACTGCCAAGCTACCTGAAACTTGTATTTGAAGTTCTCGTTCTTTATTTAAAACTTGTCTCGAATTTATATAAAGCAATAAACAAGCGGAAGCAAGCAACAGGAAGATTGCTATGGAAATAAAGTAGAATTTATAAGGGGTATTTTGGATCATTCAATCATTCATTGGCCATCTACATTAAAATTAGATAAATTAATTAACTATTCCGTTTTTATTCTGATACTGTTGAGAGATTAGAATGAAATTACGTGCTTACACGTATGGTATTTCTTGCTGCACGAATTAAAACAACAATGTTTGACCCTCATCATCCGTTTTTGGTGGCTCATTGGTGGATGATTCCGAATCATTATTTTGCTCAGAAATATTTTCTAAAAATCCTTCGTCGGAAATTAATGTTTCTTCATCCACTACTTCCATTTCTTCGACCATAACTTCTTCGGGGGCATCGTAGGGCAAGGGTTCCAGGGCATTTATTTCTAAAACCTTTTCCCGAGTGAGTTGATTGCCCATGGCTGAAATACCCTTTATTGAAATAAACTCTTCTAAGTTAAGTTCTGTATTTTCGGAACGATCCTGTCCCCTTTTTTTGGTGAAAACAATTTCAACAGCGGGTCTATAATCGGTAAATATTTTCTCAAGATAGGAATTCGAGCTTTCCGAAATGATGGTTTCCTCCCGCTCCGGATTTTCTACAACAAACCTTTTTACATAAAAAAGTTCCTTTGCCCCATCCCAATAAATTGCAGTTATCGGTTTTCTCGGGATCCATTTTTCAAGGATTATCAAATCGTCGTCAAAACGCAAAATCAAATCTGGAACAACGGTTTTAAGAATTCCTTTTTGTGTAATTATGAGCAAACGGTCGTCTTTTGAAAAATCCCCCAAAAACTCGCCCCTTTCGTCAACGTTCAGTCTGTGGACCGAATCATCGAACCATATTTTTCTGGGTTTTAGGGTGGACAAACCTTTTTCCTTTAATTCTATTTTTTTTATGGGATATTTTGAAACAATATTTCCCTTTGAATTTCGGCCTTTTACTATTTGATCCGCGAAATCCAAATCAAACTTCAGTTTTTTGATGCTGCCCGTTTGCCTTAAAAAAATAGAAATGACTTCCGCTTCACCATTTGGGTTTTCAGTAAAATAAAGCACTTTGGATCCTTTGGTTTCATTGGTCAACGAATACTCCTTGTCCCGGGTTACGCCGGTTACGGCAAACCGTTTTACATAATTCGCACCCTTTGCCCCTTCTCGGTAAATCATATTATAAATGGTGCGTTTATCCTTTTTCTTAAAAACCGCCACGTGCATAATTCCTTTGCCCACAAAGGTTTTGGCGTCCACTTTGGTAATTATCATCGTGCCGTTTTCATTGAAGATAATTATGTCATCAATATCACTGCAATCTGCCACATATTCATCGCGCTTTAAACTGGTACCAACGAAACCTTCTTCCCTATTCACATATAATTTTGTGTTGCGAATTACAACTTTCGTGGCCTCAATATCATCAAAAATGCGGATTTCGGTTTTGCGTTCTTTCCCGTTACCGTAATCTTTTTTTAATCGTTTAAAATAGTTGATGGCATATTCGATAAGATGCGTCAAGTGATGCTTTACCTCAGCAATGCTATCTTCCAAAGATTCAATCTTTTGCTGGGCTTTATCAATATCGAATTTTGAAATCCTCTTGATTCGAATTTCAGTTAATCGAACAATATCTTCCTCGGTAATTTCCCTTTTTAAATGTTGAATGTGGGGCTGCAAACCTTTATCAATTGCCTCAATAACGCCTTCCCAAGTTTCTTCTTCCTCAATATCGCGATAGATTCGGTTTTCAATAAAAATCCGCTCCAATGAAGCAAAATGCCATTGCTCTTCCAGTTCTTCCAACTGGATTTCAAGTTCGCTTTTCAAAAGTTGAACAGTGCGTTCCGTAGAGCGGCGCAACATTTCATGCACCCCGATAAACAAAGGCCTGTTGTCTTCAATAACGCAGGCTAATGGCGAAATGGAACTTTCGCAGGCAGTGAAAGCATACAGCGCATCAATGGTTTTATCAGGCGAAATACCCGGGGGTAAATGGATCTGTATTTCTACTTCGGCGGCGGTGTTGTCATCGATTTTTTTGATCTTGATTTTTCCCTTTTCATTCGCCTTCAAAATGGTTTCAATCAACGAAGTGGTGGTGGTTCCGAAAGGGATTTCGGTAATCACCAATGTATTTTTGTCCAATTGGTTGATCCGTGCCCGACTTCTAATTTTTCCGCCCCGCAAACCTTCATTGTAGTGCGTTGCATCCATAATTCCCCCGGTGGGAAAATCGGGATAGAGTTGAAATTTTTTTCCCTGTAAATGCTTTATTGAAGCCTCGATCAATTCAACAAAATTATGTGGCAATATTTTCGTGGAAAGCCCAACTGCGATTCCCTCTGCGCCTTGAGCTAACAACAGCGGAAACATTACGGGCAAATTTATTGGCTCTTTGCGGCGGCCATCGTATGATGCCTGCCACTTGGTAATTTTGGAATTATAAACAACATCCAAAGCAAATTTTGAAAGTCGGGCCTCAATATATCGAGAAGCTGCGGCACCGTCGCCGGTTAAAATATTTCCCCAGTTTCCCTGAGTATCAATAAGCAAATCCTTTTGGCCGATCTGCACCATGGCATCGCCAATACTTGCGTCCCCGTGCGGATGATACTGCATGGTGTGGCCCACCACATTCGCCACTTTGTTGTAACGCCCATCGTCCAAATCTTTCATGGACTGCATAATCCGTCGTTGTACAGGTTTAAAACCGTCCTCAATAGCTGGCACGGCGCGTTCCAAAATAACATAGGAAGCATAATCCAGGAACCAATCCTTGAACATGCCTGTTACCTTGGTAATGGTTTCCTCGGGAGTATGGGTGGCTTCCTGCGGAATTAAATTGTCTTCTTTATTGTCGAGTTCTTCACTCATATTTATTTCCCGCGAAGGCGGGAATCTTTTTGATTATTCGTCAATTATCGGTTATATTTTACTCTTTTCTTCTCTCTTCTCAAATTAATCGTAAATACTACTCTTCCACCCTATCAAGTTCAACCTTCAAATTATCAATAATAAATTCCTGCCGGTCCGGGGTGTTTTTTCCCATATAAAAAGAAAGCAATTCTTCAATACTTACAGTTTTGTCAAGCATCACCGGATCCAAACGAATGTCGTTGCCAATAAAATGCACAAACTCATCGGGTGAAATTTCACCCAAACCTTTAAACCTGGTTATTTCGGGTTTCGGTTTTAATTTTTCAATGGCTGTGTACCGCTCTTCGTCCGAATAGCAATAAATGGTTTCCTTTTTATTTCGAACCCTAAAAAGCGGCGTTTGCAAAATGTACAAATGCCCTTCCTTTATCAATTCCGGGAAAAACTGAAGGAAAAACGTGATGAGCAGCAACCGAATGTGCATCCCGTCCACATCGGCATCGGTGGCTATCACGATGTTGTTGTAGCGCAGCGCTTCCAAAGAATCCTCTATATCCAATGCGGCCTGCAATAAGTTGAATTCCTCGTTTTCGTAAACTATTTTTTTGGTCATTCCGTAGGTATTCAACGGTTTCCCTCGAAGCGAAAAAACGGCTTGGGTGTTCACGTCCCGGCTTTTAGTGATGCTCCCGCTGGCCGAATCTCCCTCTGTAATGAACAAGGTTGATTCCAAATTCCGTTCGTTTTTTATATCGCCCAAATGCACCCGGCAATCGCGCAGTTTTTTGTTGTGAAGGTTAGCTTTTTTCGCACGGTCTCGCGCCAGTTTGCGGATGCCGCTCAATTCTTTTCGTTCCCTTTCCGCTTGCACTATTTTACGCTGAATCTGTTCAGCAATTAAAGGGTTTTTATGTAAAAAATTGTCGAGCTGGGTTTTAATGAAATCGTTGATGAAGGTTCGCACTGTGGGCAGATTTCCGCCCATATCCGTTGAGCCCAACTTGGTTTTGGTCTGGCTTTCAAAAACAGGCTCCATCACTTTTATGCTAATGGCCGAAACGATGGATTTTCGCACATCGCTGGCTTCATAATTTTTATTGAAATACTCCCGAATAGTTTTTACAACGCTTTCGCGGAATGCCGACAGGTGGGTCCCACCCTGTGAAGTATTTTGACCGTTAACAAAACTGTGGTATTCCTCGCTGTACTGTGTTTTGCTGTGCGTTATAGCGATCTCGATATCTTCCCCTTTCAAATGGATAATAGGGTATTGCATATCCTCTTCGCTGATGGTTTCCTCCAAAAGGTCTTTCAGCCCATTTTCGGAATAAAATTTTTCGCCGTTAAAATCTATCGTTAGCCCAGTGTTGAGATAGACATAGTTTTTCAGCATTTTTTCAACATATTCCGTCCGGAACTTGTAGTTTTTGAAAATTGCTTCGTCCGGGGTGAAGATTACTTTGGTGCCTTTGCGCTTTGTGGTTTCTTCGATCGCATATTCTTTGGTTAGCTCGCCCGTTGAAAATTCGGCAGTTTTAAGTTGGCTATCGCGAATTGATTCCACCCGAAAATATGACGAAAGCGCATTCACCGCTTTGGTTCCAACCCCATTCAAGCCCACGGTTTTCTTAAAAGCACGCGAATCATACTTACCGCCGGTATTCATTTTGGAAACCACGTCCACCACTTTCCCCAAAGGAATTCCACGGCCAAAATCGCGGACTTTTACTTCTTTGTCCTTAATGCGGATTTCGATGCTTTTGCCTGCGCCCATTACGTATTCATCGATGCAGTTGTCAATGATTTCCTTTAAAAGAATATAAATTCCGTCGTCGGGCGAAGAGCCATCGCCCAGTTTCCCGATGTACATTCCGGGACGCATGCGGATATGCTCTTTCCAGTCAAGCGAACGAATGTTATCCTCGGTATATTGGGTATCTGCCATAAATTGTGTTTCCCCGCTAATATAGAGGTATACGGCTGTTTTTTAAACCTAAAAAAAGGAAAGTAATTAACAATAAAAAATGTTGATTTGTTAGTAATATTCCTTTTACATTGAATCAAAAACAAATTCAAATATTAATATTTTTATAAAAGATAAAGAATAGGAAGGACATGTTGCTATTGTTTTTATACTTTCAATAAAGATTAAGAAAAAATGGATTTTATAGATTATTACAAGGTTTTGGAATTGTCCAAAAATGCTTCCGAGGCTGAAATAAAAAAAGCCTATCGAAAACTCGCCCGTAAATTCCATCCGGACCTAAATCCAAACGATCCGAAGGCTCAGCAGAAATTTCAACAAATAAATGAAGCCAATGAAGTATTGATTGATCCGGAAAAACGGAAAAAATACGATCAATACGGAAAAGATTGGAAACAAGCAGGTGCTTATCAAGCCAACCAACAACAGCAAAGTGGCGGTTTTGGTGGAAGGCAAAGTTATTCCACCGGTCAAGGATTTGATGAAAGCCAGTTTTCAGATTTTTTTGAATCAATGTTCGGCGGGGGCGGTTTTAGTGGCCAAAGAAGAGCTTCACCTCAGTTTAAAGGGCAGGACATAAATGCTACTTTACAGTTAAACCTTACGGATATTTTAAAAGCCGAAAAGCAAATGATTAGTCTTGGAAATAAAAAAATCAGGGTTACCATACCAGCGGGGGTCGAGGACGGACAAGTTCTGAAAATAAAAGGCTACGGCGGCGAAGGCAGTAATGGTGGACCAAAAGGCGATTTGTATATTACTTTCAATATTTTTAACAACACCCGCTTTAAAAGAATGGAAACCGATCTTTTCATAACCGAAAAAATTGATTTGTACACGGCGCTTTTGGGCGGCGAAATTACAGTGGAAACCTTGGACGGAAAAGTAAAACTGAACGTAAAACCGGAAACGCAGAATGACACCAAAGTGAAGCTGAAAGGAAAAGGCTTGCCAAAATACAAAAAGGAAAACCAGTTTGGCGATTTAATCGTTACCTATAAAATCGAACTTCCCAAAAACCTTTCGGAAAAAGAAAAAGAACTTTTTACCCAACTTTCAAAAATGAGATAAGCCATGGCGAAAGAAAAATTTATACTTGTAAAAACCTATTGTAGCCACACTCAAATTGAGGAAGGCTTTATGAAAACCCTTCATGAATATGGGCTTGTGACTTTTGAAGAGAAAGAAAATGATTATTTTATGAATCCCTCGGACATTACAAAAATTGAACGGATGTTCCGTTTGCACACCGAACTTGGAATAAATATGGAGGGTTTGGATGCGCTTAACAATTTGCTAAAACGCCTTCTGGAAATGGAAAAAGAAGTAAGCATACTTCGAGGTAGGTTGAATTTATATGAATAAGTTTTTGTAAAAATTACATTAACGAAACGTTAAATTATAAATCTGAAATATTTCAAAAACATACATTTGAAACATGAAAAAAATTCCCCTAATCTCTGCACTCCTTTTGGCATCAATAGTTGCCATGGGTCAAAATCAATTTTCAAACCTTGTAATTGCTGATAATCAGGAATTATCGCTTGTTGATTTGGAAACTGAAACTTCTCCATTAAAAAATTCCTCATACAATTCAGTTCAACAAAACGGTTCGCCCTATGAATGGAACTGGTTGGTGGATGGTATTTGGACCGGAACGGCACTTGGTGGAAGTGCGCTGGGTTTATATTTTATTCAAACCAAAGATGATATCACGGAAGAAGAACTCGCCAAAATAATGTCCGAGGCAGAAGATATTATTGGTATTGACCGTTGGGCCGCCGGGAACCATAACGAAACCGCCAGCGAACTCAGCGATATTCCATTTGCATTTTCCTTCTTGACCCCTTTTATCATGCTTTTTGATGATGAAATAAACAACCATACGGGACAAGTTTTGGGTCTTTATCTTGAATCCATTGCAACCACGGCCGCATTTTACTCGCTTTCAGCGGGGTTGGTGGATAAATCGCGCCCTTATGTTTATGATGATAGTGGTGAAACCTCATTGGATAGACGATTAAAGAATAATGGCCAACGCTCTTTTTATGGCGGACATATTGCTGCTTCGGCTTCGGCTACATTTTTTGCCGCAAAAATTTACAGCGATTTCAACCCCGATGCTGAAGGGAAAGTTTTTGTTTGGACGGCAGCGGCACTTGTGCCAGCCAGTGTTGCGTATTTAAGGATAGAGGCTGGGCAGCATTTCTTGACAGATGTTGCGTTGGGCTATTTAATGGGAGCTACCGTGGGATACTTTACTCCCGAACTGCACAAAAAGAAAAATGAGAATATTGATATTTATCCCAGTGGTGGTCGGACTATTATGGGAGATGAGTATAATGGAATGGCATTTAGGTACACCTTTTAAACACAAATATTATTTAAGGAAAAAATCCCGCTACTTCGCGGGATTTTTTTTTAAACATTAAACCGGAAGTGCATGACATCGCCATCTTTCACGATGTATTCCTTCCCTTCCACTCCCATTTTTCCTGATTCCTTTACTTTTGCCTCGCTGCCGTAGTGAACAAAATCTTCATATTTAATTACCTCTGCACGGATAAACCCTTTTTCAAAATCAGTATGGATAACCCCCGCTGCCTGTGGCGCGGTAGCCCCCACGGGAACTGTCCAAGCCCGCACTTCCTTTACCCCAGCGGTAAAATAGGTCTGCAGATTTAAAAGTTTATACGCAGATCTAATCAGTTTTGCGGCCCCTGCTTCATCCAAACCAAGATCTTCCAAAAACATTTGGCGTTCTTCGAAAGTTTCAAGTTCGGTAATATCAGCTTCGGTGCCAACGGCCAATACCAAGACTTCCGCATTTTCTCCCGCAACGGCTTCCCTTACTTTTTTTACATATTCGTTTCCGTTTACTGCAGAACCTTCATCAACATTACAAACGTACATCACTGGCTTATCGGTAATGAACTGCAATGGAATAATAAATTCTTCACGTTCGGCTTGGGTTAGCTCTATGGCGCGGATGGAAATTCCAGCTTCGAGACCTTTTTTTACTTTCAGCAACGCGGTTTCTTCTTTTTGGGCTTCTTTATTGCCGATCTTGGCCGCGCGTTTTACTTTTTCAAGTTTTTTATCGGTGGTCTCCAAGTCTTTCAATTGTAATTCAATATCTATAGTTTCCTTGTCGCGTATGGGGTTTACGCTACCGTCCACATGCACGATATTGTCATTGTCGAAACAGCGTAAAACGTGAAGTATAGCATCGGTTTCCCGGATGTTGCTCAGAAACTGGTTTCCCAAACCTTCACCTTTACTTGCGCCTTTCACTAAACCTGCAATATCAACAATTTCAACTGTGGCGGGCATTACACGTTCTGGTTTTACCAATTCTTCCAACTTCAACAATCTTTGATCCGGCACGTTTACCACGCCAATATTTGGCTCGATAGTACAGAAAGGAAAATTGGCGCTTTGCGCCTTGGCATTGGACAAACAATTGAACAACGTTGATTTTCCAACATTTGGCAACCCTACGATTCCTGCTTTCATTTTCTAATTTTTCAGGGTGCAAATATACACCTTCGAAAAAGTTTTACTGTTTAAATTGTAAGCGTTTTCAAAATAAAGTTTGTGATTACTTTCTGTATAATTTTGCAATAATTTAACGATAAGGGGCGTAAGTTTACCCAATAACCTTAAATACCATAAAATGAAAAAGTTAATTCTAACAATTACAGTTATTGCATTTGGAACAAACGTTGCACTAGCTCAGGTAAACACAGATGTAAACAAAACTACAACTACACAGAGGGTTGTGGAAAAAGATACTAATGTAAAAACTAAAATAGTTCAAGGTACTGAGACGGATATGAATGTACTCCAGGTAGAAGGCAATCAAAAGGAAGATCAGGCTACAAAGGTGGTAACTAAATCTTCTTCTGCTGTAGAAGTAGTGAAAGATGATGTTTCCGTTGATGCAACTAACAATCAAAAACGTGTTGATAACATGAAAAGGCAACAAATGGAACTTGAAGCTTCCAAACAAGCCGCTTTTCAAAAAGCCGAAATGAAAAAACAACAATTGGAAGCAAAGGCCCAACAACGGCAAGCAGATATGGAAGCTAGAAGGGCTGCCCTTGAAAACAGGCCAAAAGGAATGGCTAAATTGAAAAAGGATTAAACATTAATTTCCCCAATTAATCCTTGAATATCCGTTTCGATTTAATTCGGGACGGATATTTTAGTTTAAAGCATTTTTAATAGTATTTCTTCATAAAGCGCACTATCAACCAAGATACTGTGGGGTACCGCCAGAAAATTTCACCAATCTCAGTTTTCCCATTATTTTAATTTTTAAGAGCCTTAGGCAATTCTCATAATCTACCACAAAATCGTCGGTGCCGTGAAAAATTATTATCGGAGATTTTACTTCTTCTAAATACTTGCTTGTGGGGAATTATACTTCAGAAACAAACCCACTGGGTAGATTGGGAAGCAGGTGCTGGCAACTTCCGTAAGGCTGTAAACGGGGCTTCTAAAAATAACTGCTACGGATTGTTTTTTGAAGCGACATAAATAGCAAATGTAATTCCCAGTGATCTGCCGTAAACTACAATTTCATGTTCCGGATACCTTATCAGCAAATAATCATAAATTGGGCGTCGCTGTAGAGAGTTTTTTTTCTGAGTTTTACTTTACTTTTTCAGTATGCTCTGAAATCCATTACCAAAACATCGTAATATAGGTCAACAAATTCTTGGACTGCAATTTCCCAACGCGACAGCTCGCCCGCATTTCCGTGGAAATAAAGCATTACCCCTTTAGGGTTTTCAACCTTAAAGTGAAGTACATTCAACTTTGCAACGTCCTCAGTTTTTAAATTGATTTCTTCATAATCTCCAGAAAAAGAATAGGTATAATGTATTCTGAAACTTGCTAGTTTTCATAATAAAAGTTGAAATCCTTCGGAAACTTTTCAAGCTTGAATAAAAAATAATCTTGTAAGTAATAAAGCAATACACTTATGAGTATATAAGCCCCAAGTGCTATTAATAAATTATGCAACCAGAATGGCATAAACTTCATTCCCTATAAAAGTACAGAAATATGATCTTGCTATTGTATTTGGAAAGTTATGTACCAAAGCTTGTTTATAAATTGAAAGTAAAATCGATTAATGGATGAATTAAAACCATAACTTTAACATATAACTAACATAAAAAACAATAAACAATGAAGAAAATTACACTTTTACTATTTTTAATTTGCGGAATTACTTTTTCGCAAGTTAATGTTTCCGGAACAGTAACTGATGACTCAGGCGTCCCACTTTCCTTTGTGAATGTGATTGAAAAAGGAACTGCAAACGGTA
>JBBQKI010000009.1:0-67397 GCA_038326725.1 Flavobacteriales bacterium | reverse complement strand
CATCATTGGCTGCCGGGGTGTACGTTGTACAGATCAACGGTGAGAAATCAAGTGTTGTAAAACGTTTGATCAAGGAATAATATCCTTATAAAACCAACCAAAAAAGAACCCCCTTCACATTTGTGGAGGGGGTTTCTTTATATTAATGGTTTTGGATATGAAAGTTAGATGGGCGCAAATATCACTTTATCGATTATTTTTACACTTTGGCTAAAAATTGGCTAAAAATTTGCTGCCCGACGGCTTTTATTACTTTACGTTTGCCTATCCAATGCAGTACATATTTGACTAATGCAAGCCTTATATATTCAACTGTAAAAGAAATTATTATGAAAAACTATACACAAAATTCGAAAACAACGTCAAACAACTTGAGGCGCTTTCTAGGAACGATTCTGACGATTGCTTTAATGATGCCTGCTATTGCTGTGTCCCAATCACCAGCGCCAGTGGATCTTGGCACCTCTGGCAATTTCGTAGTTCTAGCAAAAACAGGAATTTCAGCTACAGGAACCACTTCAATTGTTGGAGATATTGGAGTTAGTCCTATTGACCATACTGCCATAACTGGATTTAGTTTAATATTAGATCCCTCAGGTCAATTTGCAACTTCATCTTTAGTTGATGGAAGAGTATATGCGGCAGACTATGCGTCCCCAACTCCAACAATGTTGACTACGGCTGTGAGCGATATGGAAACTGCATACACCGACGCAGCCGGACGAACACCAGATTATACCGAACTGTACGCTGGAGATCTTACCGGACAGACCTTAACTACTGGTGTCTATAAATGGAGCACCGGGGTCTTGGTATCTGAGGGTGGTGTTACTATCTCAGGCAGCCCAACTGATGTTTGGATCTTTGAGATAGCGCAGGATCTAACTGTAGCTAACGGAGCCATTATTAATCTTAGTGGAGGTGCACTGGCATCAAACATCTTCTGGCAGGTGGCCGGCCAGGTTACCCTTGGAACAACATCTGACTTCAGTGGAATCATATTATGTCAAACACAGATAGCTATGCAGACAGGAGCATCTTTTGACGGTAGGGCGCTGGCACAGACCGCCGTTACATTAGATGGCAATAGTATACTTGGAGTCAATGAAAACTCATTGGATAGTGGTTTAGTATTATATCCTAACCCAACAAGCAATGTGGTTAACCTCGTGAACAGGACCAACATTTCTCTAGAGAAAATGACGATCTATGACATGACTGGAAAACTAGTAATCCAGACAAACCTTCGCGCAATGCAGGGTGAAAAAGCAGTAGATGTTTCATCTCTTGCAGTTGGTGTTTATGTAGTACAGATTAACGGTGAGAAATCAAGTGTTGTAATACGTTTGATCAAGGAATAATATCCTTTATAAATACCAACCAAAAAGAACCCCCTTCAAATTTGTGGAGGGGGTTCTTTATTTTAAAGTTTTTAAAAAAAGATATTATTTTTTCTTTTTTTTGGGTTCAATTTTCGCTTCTTCGATACTGCTTGCTTTTTTGTTACGGGGACGTAGTTTCCCGAAAGAACCAAGCGAAATCTTTCCACGCCTGGATTTTTTGTCACCTTTTCCCATTACTTTTTGTTTTGTTGTTTTTTGATGGTCCCTTTTTCAATGTCAAACTTATTGGTCTTTTGATTTGGATTGCCGCCAGGTTTTCCGGGTGTTTTCTGTTCAATTTTACTTTCGAATTTCTTAGCCATGATATTTTATTTTAATTGTTATTTCTCTAAAATTAAAAATTTGAATACTGAATGTGTATTAAAAGCTTCATAAAGTTTTAAGTGATATTCTTTGGAAGAAATCAACCTCGCAAGATTAATCCATATTTATCCAGTTTTTCAGCAGTTGCTTTCCAAAAGGAGTAAGTACGCTTTCGGGGTGAAACTGCACGCTGCGGACATCATATAACTTATGACGAAGAGACATGATATTGTCGTTTTCGTCCACGGAAGTTATTTCCAATACTTCGGGAAAATCAACTTTTGAAACTATCCACGAATGGTAGCGGCCAATTTCCATTTCCTTTTCGCACTCATTAAAAAGAGGTTCGTCATCGACTATTATTTTAGCTTTGGTGGCCACACCGTGGTAAACCTCCGTGAGGTTTTCAAGTTTTCCGCCGAATACTTCCGCAATGGCTTGTTGGCCCAAACAAATCCCTAAAATGCTTTTGGTGCTAGCATATTGTTGGATTACCTTTTTTAATTTACCCGCTTCATCGGGGATTCCCGGCCCGGGAGAGAGGAGGATTTTATCGAACGCGGCAACGTCCTTCATTGAAAACCCATCGTTTCGGACCACGGTAACTTCACAATGCAGTTCTTCCAAATAATGGACAAGGTTGTAAACAAAACTGTCATAATTATCGATGACCAATATTTTCATTTCTTTTCCTTTTTCTTTTGTTTGAATGATTCCGTAAAATTCCTAAAATTAAGCTTAAGCACAAACCGGAAAGGATGAAATAAATTTTAATAAACATACGTTAGGTTTTATATTTTATTTAATTTTAAATCTTCAAAATTTAAAGTGTCTTTTTAAAAAAATGAAAACCCATTTATTTCTTTTACTTTTAGTGTTCTGCCTAAGTTGTGGAGATAAAAAACCTGAAGCCATTTCTGAAAACAGTAATCTAGAAAATACTTTAATAAACAACATTCCAATTTACGATTTTGAAGAATTGTCTCTTTGGCTCAATAAAAACAATGACACCACGTATGTAGTCAATTTTTGGGCAACATGGTGCAAGCCGTGTATTAAGGAATTGCCGGCATTTGAAAAACTAAACTCGGATTACGCCCCACAAAAAGTGAAAGTGCTTTTAGTGAGCCTTGATTTTCCCGACAAACTCGAAGGTCAAGTAATTCCTTTTATTGAAAAACAGAATATTAAATCGGATGTGGTATTGCTGGATGATGCCGATGCCAACAGTTGGATCCCTAAAGTATCGCCGGAATGGAGTGGGGCAATACCTGCAACGCTCATCTATAAAAAAGGCGATCGTAAATTTTATGAACGAACTTTTACTTTTGCCGAACTTGAAACGGAATTAAAAACAATTTTATAATTATTATCAAAATGAAAACAAGGAATTTTATTGTCATTTGCATTTGGGCTATCGTCGGTTTTATTGCTTTTACGGGTTTTAATACCATTGAAATCAATCCAACAAAAGGATACACCATTGGTGATAGCGCCACGGATTTTAAATTGAAAAACGTCGACGGGAAAATGGTTTCATTGGCAGATTACAAAGATGCCAAAGGATTTATAGTGATTTTTACCTGTAATACATGCCCCTACGCAGTGGCCAGTGAAGCGCGATTGAATGCTTTGGATAAAGAATTTAAAGGAAAAGGCTATCCCGTTATCGCCATCAACCCCAACAACCCGGCAGTGCAACCGGACGATACCTTTGAGCTGATGCAGGCAAAAGCTAAGGAAGCACGCTTTACTTTCCCTTATTTGTTCGACGGCAGCAATACCATTTATGCAAAATATGGTGCCGCAAAAACCCCACATGTGTATCTACTTCAAAAAGAAGGCGGGAAAAGCATAGTGAAATATATTGGTGCCATTGATGATAACGTTCGTGATGGCGGTTCGGTAAAAGATAGGTTTTTGGCCAATGCCGTTAACGAACTTTTAGCGGGGAAAGAAGTTACCGTAAAAGAAACGAAGGCAATTGGATGTAGTGTTAAACAATAAAAAAAATCAATACAATGGCAGACCTGACCCAATCACAATGGAAAGAAAACTTCGAAGAGGATGACAACGCAGTCTTGATAGACGTTCGGACCGAAAGCGAAATGGAGGAAGGCCATATTCCCCATGCTTTGCACATGGATATTTATAACAGTAGTCAGTTTATATCAGATGCCAAAGACTTGGATCCCACAAAAAATTATTACATATACTGCCGTTCGGGCGGGAGAAGTGCCCAAGCTTGTGCCATTTTCAATTCTTTGGGAATAAAAAACACGTATAATCTTTTGGGCGGATTTAGTAAATGGGAGGGGGAGAAAGTATAAACTTTTTCCTGAATTGTCGCCTTGTGTTGGTCCATTTCCTTAATTTCCTTAACAACCACACCTCTTTGTAGTTAAATCAAAGCTAAATTTCTTTTTAAGAGGGTTCTTGATTACATGTCACCCTGTATCTTCACTTCCTAATATTTGATATTATGGAAAATCAAGGAAAAATTATTCATGAAGAAATGCAAAAATTAATTGCTAAATCTTGTGAATTTCAAAACACGGAATGTCATAAACAATTTCAAAAAGCATTGTTGAAGTTTTTCTTTAATGCCACGGACGTAACTTTGGATTATGAAGACAGAGCCATTTTTCTTTGGACTTCTTCTGTTTCAGCGGACTTATTGCCGAAACTGTACCATCTAAACGAAGCGGTTTCGGTTAAAATATCCTATTCCAGCCTCGAAGAAATCTTAAAAGGTTGCTTGGAAAGTGGTGAAAAACAAGAGCGGTTTTATAAAACAATGCTATTTCATTACAATCACGTTGCCGAATCTCTGGGAGTAGAAGTTCTGAGTGCATAGGAGACGCCCATTTAACAATACGCAACGGTTTAATTTTAAAATTACCCGAAATTAAATCGCGAAGCCGGAGGGACAAATTCCTGATTTTATATTTACATCTCAGAACAGATATCTTGGCAAAAATAGAAAACCTAAAAGCAAGCCTGGCAGGAATGCGACAAAATGTAAAGCACTGTAATAACTATGTACTATTTCAGTAAAACATTAACAATATCATGCTTCTTATTTCTTCAACATAAACGCTATAACCTCATCAAAACGGGGGCTCCACGGCCAGAAGTATTGTAAGATCATAGGAATATGCTTTTTATTGGGACGTATTGGTTCCACAGCTGGCTGAAGTGGTTGCAGTGCTTCCAGAAACCTTGCGTTTGCTACTTTTATGGATGGATATGTTTTGTTTCCAATGTATATCATAAATGGAGGCGACTGTTCATCCAAAAAGTATATTGGGGAAGCATCTCGCCACGTTTCGGGTTTGTTTGACCAAGTGGTTAGGTAGTTATTTTCTGTATTGGGTGGATTTTCTTCTAAATAGTGTTTCATGTCTAGTCCTGCGGCATCATTCAGGATAATACCGGAGATACTCTTGGGGTCTATATTGTATTTTGGGTTTAGGGTTGCTAAGGAGATTAAATGCCCTCCGGCGGAATGCCCTGTAAGATAGATTTTTGCTGGGTCTCCACCATATTCGGAGATGTGCTGTTGTGTCCAGCGGATTGCCTCGGCTATTTGGTGGGTCATTTCATTATAGGTTGCGTCGGGACTTTTGGTATAATCCGGTAGTACGGTAATTACTTGTTTTTTGGCAAAATTCCTCCCGAAGAAGCCGTATATATCTTTGTTTCCGGTGTTCCAGTTGCCACCGTGGACGTATATTAAAACAGGGAGGGACTCTTGCTTTTTATGCCTTGGAACAAAGATGTTGAGCTTGGGTTCTGCTGCGTTTATTAAGGTAAAGGAATTGAGGTATTTAACATTTTTATATTTTTTGGTGGCACAGCCAGATAAGAAAAATCCCGTCAGACAAACAAGGAGAAAGAAATAACGCTTCATGTTTTTACTCCAAGATAGCGTATTGTGTCTACTATATTCCCAATAAAATGTAAAAGGTTTCTGTAATGGGATTCTTGGAAACGTATACGACCTACCAAACGCCTTCAAGCCCCAAGTATATTCCGAGGAGGGTGTTGTTTTTAAATTTGTGTATTCAGCATTTCCAAAAATAATAAAACCACACTGATAGGTGTGGTTTTCTCAATTGATCGTGGAGCCGGAGGGAGTCGAACCCTCGTCCAAACAAGCAATTATAACGCTTTCTACATGTTTAGTTTTCATTTGGGTTTTAGTCCGCTTGCCGGTCGAAAACTACCAACGCACAGCTTAGCTTTACTTGAGTTTCACCGCCACATCAAAGCCCTATGGCGGCTAGGTTTACTTTTACGAAGCCTCTATATCGATCGCCGCAAACCAAGGCCATCGAGAGACTTCCTGCTTTCCCACCTAGTGGGACGAGGCATTATCCTACTGTAATTCGGATTATGCAGCTAGGGCGTAGTTATTCTCGCCGTTTAAAAAGTGTGGAGTATGATATTAACGAGCTATATCCCAGCGCTCGACATGCTTACATTACAATTAGACCCGCTGTCAAAACCAGTCGGCCCCTTTTTTAGTATTCAGTGTTCAGTTGCAGTTTGCAATTTTAAAGGTTGCGGCTTCATCTTGAACTTTAAATATTAAATTGTATCAATACTAATAATTTGGGCGTGCCCCGATTGCTTCGTTCCTCGCAACAGGTCGGGCTTTCATCGCTACACGGTAGCGTATTCAATCCCTCACGCGGGGGCAAAGATACATTAATAATTGTACCTTTACAGTCCAATATTCATTACAAAAAAGATACCACAATGTCCATAACTTTTACCATTATAAAAGAACGAAAAAATCCGCCGGACCGCCGGGTGGTATTGTCACCGGAAGAATGCCAAGAAACTCTAAACCAATTTCCGGAAGCCTCCATAATTGTTGAGTCTTCAGCTATCCGGGTGTTTCCGGACGAAGCATATTTTGATGCAGGTTTTGAAGTAAAAGAAGACGTTTCGACTGCCGATGTTTTTTTAGGCGTAAAGGAAGTGCCCGTAGATGCTTTGATCCCGAACAAGAAGTATTTCTTCTTTAGCCATACCATTAAGAAACAGCCCCACAATCAAAAATTATTGAGGGCCGTCCTTGACAAAAAAATTGAACTTTACGACCACGAAACCATTGTAAATAAAGAAAACCATAGACTAATCGGGTTTGGGTATTATGCCGGTTTGGTTGGAGGTTATAACGCTTTCAGGGCGTTGGGCATCCGTGATAGCCTGTTCAATCTCCCAAAGGTCGAAAACCTTGCAGACCTTGTAGTACTTAAAAAAGAATTAGATAAAATTGTTGTTCCAGCAATAAAAATCGTGCTCACCGGGGGCGGGAAAGTGGCAAACGGGGTGCGGGAAATTTTGGATCATTTAAAGATAAAGGAAGTTGAGGTGGCCGATTATTTGAACAAAGATTTCAAAGAAGCGGTGTATTGCAATATTGATGTAATGGATTACAACAAGCGTAAGGATGGTGCTGAGGCCGACAAACATGAGTTTTACAACGATCCTTCAAATTATGAAAGTGATTTCCTGCGATTTGCAAAAGTGAGCGATATGTTCATTACCGGGCATTTTTATGGCGATGGCGCACCGGTGTTTTTCACCAAAGAAGATGTAAAAAGTCCTGAATTTAAAGTAAACCTGATCGCGGATATTTCGTGCGATGTGAACGGGCCGGTACCAACTACGCTTAAATCTTCCACTATAGCGGAACCATTTTATGGGTACGATCGGGAAACCGGCACTGAAACCCATTTTGATGCCCCCAACACAGTTATGGTGATGGCAGTGGATAATTTGCCCTGCGAACTTCCAAAAAACTCAAGTGAGGGTTTTGGCGATATGTTTTTAAAACATGTGATTCCCGCGTTTTTCAATGGTGATAAAGACGGTATTCTACAACGGGCAAAAATGACAACTTTTGAAGGGAAGCTGACAGAAAGGTTTTCTTATTTGCAAAACTATGCGGATGGAACGGTTTAGATTTTTTTTAACTCTATCGGTTCCTCATTTTGAATTTTTATCAATGTGCTAAAAAATTCCTGAAGGGTTTTATAAGCCTCGGGTGCAAAACTGGGGTTGTTGAGTTTTACGTTGAGCCGGATATTTACTTTTGTTCCCGAAACATCATAGATCACGGATATTTCCCCGTCATTTTCTGGAAGTTTTAGAAGCCTGTTGGCCGGCACTTTCACTATTTCATATTGATCGGTTACATCAATGGAAACCAAATAATTATTTGTGATGGGATGCCCAAAATCAATTGGAAATTTCCGGGTTGTTGCCTTGAAGGGATTTTCATTGAAATAA
The DNA here is from genome assembly GCA_038326725.1 of Flavobacteriales bacterium. Classification (GTDB taxonomy): domain Bacteria; phylum Bacteroidota; class Bacteroidia; order Flavobacteriales; family Flavobacteriaceae; genus JBBQKI01. The sequence continues at coordinate 59,385 of JBBQKI010000009.1, read as the reverse complement.
TTCCCCATCAAAAAAGGGTACAAAAACAAGATATCGCCATCCTTTAAATCATTTATGGTAATGTTGTAATTTTCTTTAAAAGGTTGTTCCAAATCAGCAGAGTTCTCAATTTCCAGATTACTCAATTCGATATGCTCCAGTTGGCTTTGCTTTTTTCTTAAAATTTCCTCCATCGGCAAATTGTAATGATGCTTTCGTTTTTCCATCGCCACTAGCCCGGTGGACACTTCATTTATTTTTCCGGAAAAATTACCCGCTTCATTTGCTGTAAGTTGCATGTTGACATAATGCATGTTTTTTGCATTGGGCGTTATGGGTTCCCAATAGCTGCCTTTTTTAAAATCCATCACCCGCCCTTGGCCGTTCAAATCGCGGTGGGGCAGAAAACCAAAAGACACAAATTTATCTGTAGCGTCCAAAATATATTTTTCATTGTTGATTACAAGAAAGGCCAAAACAAACGTAAATCCGTTCATTACCGGGTACTGCTTGGTGGGCTGGGCAAAATCGCGGGTGGCGATGAGCATTATTTTTGCATCAAACCCGGCAGCATCCAATGCATTAATGAGTGCAAGGTTTATTTCCGAACTGTTGCCGGAGCCCCGTTTAAAAGCTTCTTTCACGTCCACGTCCTGATAAATACCATAATTTCCGTTCCAAGCCATCCGTTGCTGAATGTAATAATAAACTGCCTTTGCTTTTTCCAAATCATCGGCAATCCCCAAAACGGAAGCGGGAAGTTCATCCTTAAAATACCCGCTAAATTTTAATTGCCGGCCCATGTCCTTATCATATTCAAAACGGTTATCCGCATCCTTCCATTCCCGGGTAAATACCTCGTTGCCTCCACTGAAACCCGTATATTCCACCAGTTCATAACTCATTCGGGCAATGTAATTATCCTCGGAAAGCATATGGCTTTCTTTTTTAATGGCCGGCACGTGCCGCATGGCATAGATGGCCACTTCACAATCTGCATCCACATCGTAACCCGGCAGGCTGAAACAGGTTTTTTTAATGGTGGCTTCATTAATATCCAATTTCAAATTACCGTATAAAGCTCTGTTATAACTGAAGTTTCCGGGGATTTCCGTGTGCAGTTCGGTATAAATTTTTGGCAATTCGCCCTGAAAATCCCAACCATCGAAATTTGAAAAATAGTTGGATTCAACCCTATAGGTATATTCCAAGATGCTTCCATCTTTTACGTTCGGGAAGGTAAATTTCTTAACGGACCATTTCGGGTACACCTCGCTCACAAACTTCGAATTGTCATTGAGGAAGGTTTTAACCGGCCCGTTGTGTGTAATGGCAGTAATCTTTGCAACAGTCTCGCTCCTGTTTTTTTCACTGTAATAGGGGATTTCCACGATAGCCTGGCCAAACCTTCCGGCATCCAATACTTTTATCTTTATGTGGACTTCCTTTATAAGTTTTACATAATCATCCACCACGGCCACATAATTTTTTGCGCTTTCAAAAAGCACGACTCCCGCAGCTTCAGGATCTTGAGGATAGGTTTTCATTTCAAAATCCGCGGGCGTTGGCTCGCCAAACACCGCGGTGTCCCGAAATTGTGAAAAGGATTGGGAACAATAAAAGAAGAAGAGTAGTAAAAGGAAATTTCGAAAGGATTTCATGGAATGGGATTTTTAATGTGGGTTGCAAAATAGGAAAAACAAACGACTAAAAAATTAGCTGAAATTCACTTCATTTTTTTATTAGGACAATGGGCTCTTCCTTTAAAATAGTGACCATTTTGGCGAAAAAACCCTTTAAGGCCGGGTAAGCTTCAGGTTGAAAGCGGTGGCTGTTCAATTTCATGTTGAAACGGATATTGATTTTAGAACCTTCGGCCAAGTAGGTTACGGAATGTTCCCCATCATTTTCGGGAAGGCGGAAGGTTTTGGTTTCCGGTAAATGTTCTATTTCATAGACATCGCCAAGATCTATTGAAACCAAATAGGTGTTCGAGAAAGGAAAACCAAAATCCAAGGGATAGTTCCTGCTTTCCAAGGTAAACGGATTTTCGGAAAAATAGGTTTCCATGAAAAAAGGATAAACCACGAATTTATCGCCCACAACTTCGGGTTCTAAAGTAATTGAATAGGATTCCATAAAGGGTTTATCCAACGCTTTTTGATTTTCAAAAGTAAAATTGGTCAAATCAGTGTTCGCGGAGCCGGCCGTTTTCTTTTTTATATAATCTTCTTGGTTGGAAGCCGCGTACTCCTGACGTTCTTCTAGCCCAATATACCCATAGCTGGAAAGATTGACCGTTCCCGTGAAAACTCCATTTTCGTTGGGGCTTAGCTGGGCATTTGCATAATGCACATTTTGTCTAAAAGGTTCAATGGGATGCCAATAGCTGCCATTTTTGAAATCCATCACGCGACCTTGAACGTTTAAAGCATGAAAAGGTATGACCCCGAAAGGAGCTTGTTTGTTGGTGGCGTCCAATAAAATTCTTTCATTGTTGATCATTAGCACTGCAAGAACATAATTAAAATTGGAAAGAACGGGATATAACTCTGTAGGCAAACCATTTTCTCGAGTTGATAAAAGCATAGGTTTGGCATACAGACCTGCCGCCTCAAGAGCGTTTATTAAAGAAAGATTGATAGCGGCAACGCTTCCCAGTTTGTTATTAAAATCTTCTTTTACCCTAATTTCATAATTGAAATAGCTACCGTTCCAAGTATAAGTGTTTTGAATAAATTTATAAACTGCTTTAGCGCGTTCCAAGTCATCTTCAATTTTCAGCACCTCCTTTGGTAACTTTCTTCGGAAGTAGTTTTTCATAGTTAATTGTTCGCCAAAGTCTTCATCATTTTTGAAACGTTCGTCCACGTCTTTCCAATTACGAGTAAACACTTGTTCTCCCTCACCTTGAAACTTTTTAAAAGCCAATGGTTCATAAACAAGTCTTGAAACATAATTTTTTTTTGCAAGCATGTAATCTTCTTCCATAAACGATGGAATATTTTCCATGGCGTAGAGATGAACTTCAGAATCAACCCTGCCACTATAATTTGGCAACATAAAACCGTTCTTTTTTAAGGACACGTTTTTTATTGCTAACTCCTGATTTCCGTACAGAATACGGTTATACCTTAAATTAACGGGCAGCACTGTTTGAAACAAGCTGTATATTGTCGGAAGATCATGTTGAAATTCCCATCCATTCAAATAATAAAAATACGGGCTTAAAATGGTGTACTTATATTCCAAAATACTTCCATCCTGAACATTCGGAAAAGTAAATTTTAAAGATTTTACAGAACTTGTTTCCTGTGTTTTGAAAAAAGCGCTTTCCGGTACAGGAGTTTGTTCAGTACCATTGTGGGTCATGGCTTCATATTCTAGAATTTCTTCTTTGTTCCAACCATTTCCTTCAAAATAAGCTATTTCTACATTGGTATGATCAAAATTTGTTGCGTCCAGCACTTTAATTTTTCTATAAATTTCCTTTACAACATAAATTCCAAAACCGACGGATTTAATATAATAATTACCTGATTCATATAAAATTATTCCAGGGGATTTGGGCTCAGGTTCATATTTTTTGAGGGTTAATTCCTCTTTGGTGGGTTGGCCAAATCTTGCAAAACGGGGTGTTTGAGCGTGCAGGCAAAAAATGTTAACAAGAAAAAGTAACAATATGACTTTTTTTATTTGCATTTATAAATTATAATTTGTTATCAGATGCAAAATAGAATAATTATTAAGATTTATAAAAAGGGTTGCCTTTATTTATATGAAAATATCCTTCAATAAAAAGAATAATTAGAAATCCGAGAAAATAAGCAACCAAATCCAGCGGATCGAAAACGGAGCCAAGGATGGTAAGCAATACTTTGGATTGTATATTTAGTATTTCCCCAAGTCTGAAAAATTGTAGAAATTCCACCAAAAAAGCAAACGTCAAAACCGCAAGCATAGTTTTTTTGGAAGAAAAAAGAAAGATGGTTTTTAGGAACGAATATAGCAGCGGCACTACCAAAACATCTCCCAAAAACCCTCTTATGAATGGGTTTTCCGACAAAACCGCTATTGCTGTTTCCGATAAGAGCAGGATAGCAAAAAGAAGGAAATGCCATTTTTTAAACCCCATTTTCATCATCATCAGACCTCATTGCCCATATCTATTTTTCGCGAAGCAAACATAATTAAGGCCAAAATCAAAAACAACCCGATGCTTCCGGCCAACAGGGCATAATTCTCCAATTGGATGATGATGTAAATGAAGGTATAGAGTGAGGCCAACGAGGCGCCCACCAACAACGAAAATTTGAACCCTTTCAAAATGGCCCGCGAGTACAATACAATTAATCCCAACACCGCAATGGCAGCAATAATGTAGGCTTTCAAAAAAGTACTGTGTTCCGAAATGGAGATGAGTAGCGTATAAAACATGACCAGCGCCAACCCTATCATCACATATTGGAAAGGATGAATGTATATTTTGCTGACCAATTGGATCAATAAAAAGACGAGAAGCGTTAGGCCAATCACCATAAAACCATATTTGGCGGCCCTTTCGCTTTTTTGGTATTCATCAACGGGGATGATGAGCTTGGTGCCGAAAGCGAATTCTTCAAGGTTTGGTAAATCTCCAAAGAAGGATTGCTCAAACTGCCGGTTGAGTTGGAACACTTCCCAAGAGGCTTTGAAGCCGTTCGGTGAAATTTCCCGCGAACCATCCTTGGGCAAAAACATTCCATCAAAACTGGGCGAATGCCAATTGGATTCCATCCTAGAAGTGGTTTCCTTGCCAAGGGGAATAAACTTGAGGCTTTCGCTGCCGTTGATTTTTAGGTTGAATGAAAAGGGCAGGGCATGCTCTACAGATTTTGAAAGGCTATCGATGGGGCTGCTTTGAAGAGTGCTTAAATATTCCCGGTCATATTGCGGCACCATCGGAAGTTGCTGCGAATTAAGGTTTATTTCCAATGCATTGCTGATTCCTTTAATATTGGTAGTTTTAAGAAGCACCGTTGCCTTTTCCCAAACAATATCCGCGGTGGGAATATCGGTGGCGGAAAAATCAATTTTTGGGAAATTTCCTTTAATATTGATGTCCGCAGAATAAACCACCGATTTATAAATGCTACGGTTAAGCGGCTTGGTGGTGACCATTGAAGAAATATCCAAATTATCGGGGAAGAAAAATGCATTTTCCATTATCACTTCAGTAGTGGTCTCATAAACTTTTGTGGCCTCGTTGAACAACTTTACTTCTTTATAGGTTTTGTAGGGAATTTTTAAAATTGGGCCCATAACGATTACCTCATTTCCCCATTTGTCATTGATTTCCTTTATCACTTCTTCTTGGCGGAAGGCGCGTTCATTTATCAAATCCTTTACAAATTCTAAAGGAATCAATAATATAATCAATAAAAATCCTACCACCAGCATTCTTGCTGTAATGGAGTTTCGCAACCAGTTTCCGAATTTGCTTCTTTTTTGTTCCATGATTTTTTTAAAATAAAGTACTTTGTTTTTCAAAGTGGGATAGTAAAATTTTTTTGGTTACTTGTTAATTATTTTTTCCAAAGCTTCAATGTGCAATTTGAATTCGTCCCTGCCTAGTTTTGTACAACTGTACACAGTGTTTGGCTTCCGGTTTATGAAGGATTTTTCGATTTTAATATAATCTGCTTGTTCGAGCGCTTTTAAATGGCTTGCCAAATTGCCGTCGGTTACCCCAAGTAATTCCTTTAAGCGGTTGAAATTGACGTCTTCATTTACCACAAGAATGGACATAATCCCCAGCCGAATGCGGTGGTCGAACAGTTTGTTTATATTGTCGATAATACCCACGATCAGGTTTTATTTTCTTGAAAATACATTAAACTTCCATAGATAATATGGAGCACCCCAAAACCCAAAGCCCAAAACCAAAGCCCGTAACCAGGCATCGCGGCGCAGATTAGGCCCAGAATTATTTGCGCATACCCCAAGTATTTTACATTTCCGATGGTATATTTAGATGCGTTTACCAAGGCCAAGCCATAAAAAATCAACATTAATGCTGCAGTGAGGCCATAATGTTGGCTGTTCAATTTTATGAGGATATAAGCGCCGCCCGTTAGCAACGGGACCAAAAAGTTGATAAGCAACCGTCGGCTGGTTCCGTCCCAAATTTTTTCGTTGTTTTTTTTCGCGGTGCGGGTGGTTAAAATGACAGCCGTTACAATACTTAAAATTGCTACCAATGCTAAGAGCAACAGTAGCATTTTAAAATCCCGGCTATGAAGGGTCACGTATTGTTGCTGAGCCGGAAAAATATAGATGTAGGCAATGGCCGCGCCAAGCAGGGCATAGGCTCCGGCAAAAATCCCGGAAAGCCCGCTGAGCGAGATAAAGCGGGAGGATTGGTTCATCAGGTTTTTGATCTCGCTGATGTCTTTCAGATAATTCTTTTCATCCATTTTAAAGTACTTTGAAAATCAAAGTTAAATTAAAATTTTGGTTATTTTAATTTTTGATAAGATTTTTTTCTTTTTTTTAAAAACAGGAAAAACCCTTATAAAAAAACAGGGTTTTTCCTGTTGTATAGAAATTTTTTAAGCCGCACCTTTATTGTTCATAACATAAGTTGGTGATGAGAGTACAGAAAATTTCTTTCAAAAGTGGTTTAAAGACCATCCTATTATTTGGGACTATGCTGTACCTAGTCACGCACATATCGTTACTTCTTGGCTTTTTAACGGTATAACTTAATATGGAAATGTTTTAGAAAAAATAAATTGGATTAGGGAATTATAAAATTGCGATTTGGGAAAAAAGGGTTGTTCCTCTGGGGGCAGCCCTTTTTAAAATTAAATGATTGAACACTGCTTTGTTTTATAAAGTATTGTTTTAGCCAAAGTCCCTGTAATTATAATATTGCAGGGACTTTTTTTTAATTGGATATTATTTTATTTCTGGTATATTATAATTGTGTAATTGTCTTTCGGATAGCTGTAAGATCTTTCAATAGTTTTTCAAGTTTACTCAATTCCAGCATATTGGCGCCATCACTTTTTGCATTTGCAGGATCAAAATGGGTTTCTATAAAAATTCCATCTGCGCCCGCGGCAATTCCTGCGCGCGCTATAGTTGATATCATTTCCGGCCTTCCGCCCGTTACTCCGGCCATTTGGTTGGGCTGTTGCAGGCTGTGTGTAACGTCCAAAACCACGGGAGCAAAAGTCCGCATGGTTGGAATTCCCCTAAAATCAACAATCATATCTTGATACCCGAACATGGTGCCGCGATCCGTGATGATCACTTGTTTGTTGCCACAATCGGTTACTTTTGTAACTGCATGTTTCATGCTTTCGGGGCTCATAAACTGCCCTTTTTTGAGGTTCACCACTTTTCCAGTATTTGCGGCGGCAACCACAAGATCGGTTTGCCGGACCAAGAATGCCGGAATTTGAAGCACATCCACATATTCCGCGGCCATTTCGGCATCGCTTATTTCGTGAATGTCGGTTACGGTGGGCACATCAAATGTTTCGGAAACTTTTCGTAGGATTTTCAAGGCCTTTTCGTCGCCAATCCCAGTGAAACTATCAATACGGCTACGGTTTGCTTTTTTAAAACTTCCCTTAAAAACAAAGGGTATTTGAAGGGAGTTGGAAATAGTTACAATTTTTTCTGCAATACGCAATGCCATTTCTTCGCCCTCAATGGCGCAAGGCCCTGCTAGTAAAAAAAAGTTGTTGGATTGAAGGTGTTTTAATTTTGGGATTAACTCAAGTTTCATAACAATATTTTGTGGTGCAAAGATAGGGAAATACAATTTTAAGGTGATAATTGTAATGAATTCTGTAGCAAATTCCTGTCTTAAATTCAATTTTATTAAAAACATTTAAATGAAAATATATAATAGTAGGTTAACACACTAATCGTTTAATAAACACTACTTTTGCACCGCCTTAAAAAAGTGCGGGATTATGAACATCAAAAATATTGCTATTATTGCTCACGTTGACCACGGAAAAACCACCTTGGTGGACAAGATTATGCACCACTGTAGCCTCTTCCGTGAAAATGAACATACAGGGGATTTGATCCTTGACAACAACGACCTAGAGCGGGAGCGGGGTATTACGATTACCTCAAAAAATGTTTCCGTTATTTATAAAAATACTAAAATCAACATCATCGATACCCCTGGTCACGCGGATTTTGGCGGGGAGGTGGAAAGGGTTCTTAACATGGCGGACGGAGTTCTTCTGCTTGTTGATGCTTTTGAAGGGCCAATGCCTCAAACCCGATTTGTACTTCAAAAAGCACTTGACCTTGGTTTAAAACCTTGCGTAGTCATAAATAAAGTGGACAAGGAGAATTGTACTCCCGAAGAAGTGCATGAGCAGGTTTTCGATTTGATGTTCGAACTTGGCGCTGAAGAATGGCAATTGGATTTTCCAACCGTTTACGGTTCTGCCAAGCATAACTGGATGAGCGACGATTGGAAAAATCCGACCCAAAATATTGAACCTTTATTGGATATGGTAATTGAGCATATTCCTTCCCCCAAAGTGGAAGAAGGCAATTTGCAGATGTTGATTACTTCACTCGATTTCTCTTCATTCACCGGACGTATCGCCATCGGCCGTTTGCAACGCGGGAGTTTAAAAGAAGGTCTACAAATCGCTTTGGTAAAAAGGGATGGACGGGTCGTAAAAACCAAAATCAAAGAACTTCATATTTTTGAAGGTTTGGGCCGCAAAAAAGTAACCGAAGTACAAGCTGGCGACATTTGCGCCTTGGTTGGTTTGGAAGGTTTTGATATTGGTGATACCGTTGCAGATGTTGAAAACCCGCAAGCCCTAAAAACCATCGCCATTGATGAACCCACGATGAGCATGCTTTTTACCATAAACGATTCGCCATTTTTTGGTAAAGACGGAAAATTTGTTACCTCAAGGCACATCAAAGAGCGACTGGAAAAAGAACTTGAAAAAAACCTTGCTTTAAGGATGCAAGCTACGGACAGTGCGGATAAATTCATGGTTTTTGGCCGTGGCGTTTTGCACCTTTCGGTACTGATAGAAACCATGCGCCGCGAAGGCTACGAACTTCAAATTGGACAACCCCAAGTTATTATTAGGGAAATTGATGGAGTAAAATGTGAACCTGTGGAAGAAATGACTATAGACCTTCCGGAAAATGTTAGCGGCCGCGCCATAGATATGGTGACCATCCGTAAAGGAGAAATGCTTAGCATGGAAGGCAAGGGCGAACGGATGATTTGTAAATTCCTCGTGCCATCGCGTGGGATTATTGGGTTACGAAACCAATTGCTTACCGCCACTGCTGGGGAAGCTATTTTGACCCACCGCTTTTTGGAATACCAACCTTTAAAAGGTGGAATCCCAGAAAGACAAAACGGATCGTTGATTTCTATGGAAAACGGAAAAGCAATTCCATATTCCATTGACAAACTACAGGACAGGGGCCGCTTTTTCGTGGACCCTAACGAAGATATATACGAAGGCCAAGTAGTAGGTGAAAATTCCCGAGGCGATGATATGGTAATCAACATCACCAAAACCAAAAAACTTTCAAACGTGCGTTCTTCCGGAGCGGACGATAAAGCACGGATTATTCCGGCCCTTAAATTTTCATTGGAGGAAGCTTTGGAATACATCCAAAAGGATGAATATGTGGAGGTGACCCCGCGCCACATTCGTTTGCGTAAAATTTTATTAAAGGAAACGGAGCGCAAGCGCATCAAGCTTTAAAATTTATTCAAAAAAACAGCCATAAACGGCTGGTTTTTGCTTTATTTGTTACCTTATCATCAAGGTAATGTTATCCCTTATAAATTTGAAACAATGAATTTTTTATATTTTGATCCCGGCTTGGGCGCCATGATTGTGCAGGCAGTAGTAGCTGCGGCCGCGGGCATTTTGCTTTTTTCAAAAGGGATTATGTATAAAGTGAAATCCTTTTTCGGGCTCATAAAGAAGGAAGATGAGGATACTTACGATTCAATTGACATTGAAAAGAAAGACACCGAATCCGATGCCGAAAAATAGCGATAAAATTCACGAGGCCTCTTTCCGCGATCCTTCCGGACATGTTTTTTATGATAGCCAAACTTTAAGAAGGGCAATCAACCCCATTTATTTTCCACAGTATAAAAAATTGACCGAAAGTGGTTTTTTCGAAACCCTTATCAGCAATGATCTTCTCATTCCACATGAGGAAATAGCTTCTTCCGCAGAAAAAATTATCATTGCGCCGGAAGAAATCCCTTTTATTACAAATCCTTTTGAATGGAGTTTCGAACAGTATAAACACGCTGCGCTACATACTTTAAAAATTCAGAAATTTGCGCTTTCCAAGGGTTTTATTTTAAAAGACGCTTCAGCTTACAATATTACTTTCCATAAAGGGAAACCTATTTTCATAGATACACTTTCCTTTGATTTTTATGTGGAAGGAACTCCATGGCGCGCATATAAACAATTTATTACCCATTTTTTAGGCCCTTTGGTATTGGCAAAATACCACGGCACCGAAATGTTTAAAATGTTGCAAACCCACATTGATGGCATTCCGGTTAAATTAATTGCCTCGCTGCTCCCTTCACGCACTAAGCTCAGCTCTGTTTTGTATCCAAATATCCACTTATTGGCTAAAATGGAAAGCAGGCATAATGAAGATTATAAGGCCGAAGCCAAAATCGCGAAACTTTCAAAAAAAGCACAGCTTAATATTTTGGAATCGCTATTTGATTACATAAAAAACCTGAAACAAAAAGAAAAATCGGAGTGGGGCGATTATTATTCAAAAACCAATTATGACGAAAAGGCTTTTGAAGAAAAAAAGAAACTCATAATAGATTGGGTTTCACTTTTAAACCCGAAAAAATTAATTGATGTTGGAGGTAATGATGGCACTTTCGCTAGAACTGTACAGCATTTAGTTCCGCATATTATCGTAACAGATATTGACAGCAATGCTGTGGATTTCAATTATAAACAGATTCAAAAAAACAAGGAAGAAAACATGCTCCCCTTTGTGTGCGATGTGTTGCAACCTGCTCCGGGTATTGGGTTTAATAATACAGAACGCAATTCTTTACTGGAACGATTGAAAAATTATGCCCCGGATGTAACCATGGCGTTGGCATTAATTCATCACATCACGCTTTCGGGCAATGTGCCTTTTGAAAAATCGGCGCGTTTTTTTGCCTCCTTTTCAAAACAGCTCATCATTGAATTCCCCACGCCCGAAGATTCTTGGGTGCAGTCGCTATTGGTTCGAAAAAGGGAATTTAAGGATCACTTCAGTTTTTACAATGAATCCAATTTTGAAGCAGGGTACTCGGAATATTTTCATTTGGAAAAAAAGGTAAATGTTTCGGGCAGCAAACGGATTCTTTTTTTGTTCAAAAATAAGCGGTATGAAAGCTGAAAAAAGCAAAAACACACTACAGCGTTTTTTGGGCAGTTCAAAAGAATATCCTGTGTTGGCGGCAGTCGCGGCTGGTATGTACCCAATGATCTTTTATTACACTAACAATTTTGAGCTTGTTAATTCCTGGCAACATTTGGGATATTTTACGATTTTTTTCCTACTTGTCCCCATCTTGGTTTTTGTTTTCGCACACCGGATTTCAGTTCATCCATTTATTGGGAAATGGGGAAAATACATCATTCCTTTTTTGAATATTTTCACCTTTCTTTTTTTGATGAAAGTATGCCTTTATGCCAGCATCCAAAAAAAGATTGCTTTGGGAATCTTTTTCCTTGCCGCTATCTTGGCATTTTTTCTTTACAAGCATTTAAAGAAATGGATGATTGTTCAACTTCTTTTGGCGGGCGTGGGTCTTATTACTTTTTTGCCGGTGATATACCAAAACCTTACCGTTTCAAAGGAATGGATGATACAGCCCGATGATATTGAACACGCCATCTTTAAGAAAAAGCCCAATATCTATTATATTCAGCCCGATGGATACGTGAATTTTTCAGAATTGGATAAAGGTTATTATCAATACGATAATAGTGAATTTGAAATGTTTTTAGAAGGCGAAGGTTTTAAGAATTATCCCGGATTTAGGAACAATTATGCTTCTACTTTGTCTTCCAACAGTGCAAATTTTATGATGAAGCATCATTATTATAATCAAAGCACCGATTTTGGGGAAACCTCCTATGCCAGAAAAACCATAATGACGGATAACCTTTTTGTGAAAATCCTAAAAAATAACGGTTACAAAACACATTTTATTGGCGAATCTTACTATTTAATGATGAACCGGCCTAATTTGACTTTTGATTTCTCTAATATTGAATATAAAGATGTTCCCTATTTATCCTCAGGATTTAAAAATACCTTGGAAATTTTGCCTCCGATAAAGCAATTTATGGCAGAATCTTCAACTTCCCCCAAATTTTATTTTATTGAATTCTTTAAACCTGGTCACATTTCGAATAGTAAAACTTCCAATCTGGGAAAGGAAAAGGAAAAAAAATTATGGATTGAAAACCTTGAATTGGCAAATAACCGTTTGAAAAATATCATATCTGAAATAAAAAGTCAGGACCCTGAAGCTCTTATATTAATAATGGCCGACCACGGTGGTTTTGTAGGGATGGATTATAGTCGTCAATCCTATATAAAAACAAACGATAGGGATAAAATATATTCTATCTTTAGTTCCATATTAACAATTCATTGGCCCAATCACGAAATTCCCGTGATTGATGAAAATCTCAAAAGTGCGGTAAATGTGTTTCGGATATTGATTTCCCATTTATCTGAAAATCCAGATTATTTACAACATTTGCAAAAAGATTCAAGTTATATGATGATAAAAGAAGGTGCCCCAACGGGTATTTATGAATATATTGATGGAAATGGGAATGTAACCTTTAAAAAGCATTGAAATTTTTACAATAAAAAAATATACGAGTCAGGATAAAAATGCGTGGGACCATTTCGTTTCCACCGCAAAAAACGCCACTTTCCTTTTCCAGCGCGATTTTATGGACTATCACCAAGACCGTTTCGAGGACCATTCATTATTGGTTTTTGAAGGAAATAATTTGTTTGCCCTTCTTCCCGCAAACAAGGTGGACAGCACTGTATATTCCCATCAAGGATTGACTTACGGCAGTTTTATCCTTCAAGAAAGCGCAAAACTGTTGGATGCATTTGAAGCTTTTAAAAAAATGCTGGAGTTCCTATCTTCCGAAGGGGTTCAAAAATTGGATATCCGGATCATCCCTACGTTTTACAACACTTTACCCGCTGATGAACTCGAATACTTACTTTTTAAATCTAATGCTGTTTTGGTAAAAAGAGATGCCTTGATGGTAATTGATTACCGGAACAAGTTAAGGTTTCAAAAAAACCGGCGAGAGGGCATCAACAAAGCTTTCCGCAACGGCCTCACCGTAAAAGTGAATGCTGATTTTGATAGCTTTTGGAATGAAATATTAATCCCAAACCTATCAGGAAAACATGGGATTAAACCTGTTCATAGCCTCGAAGAAATAAAATTACTGGCTTCACTTTTTCCAGTAAACATTCATCAAGTCAATGTTTATAAAGACAAAAAAATCGTTGCCGGGACCACGGTTTTTTTGACCCAGACCACCATACATCCGCAATATGTTTCCGGCAATGCCGACAAAAATTCCTTCGGAAGCCTAGACCTAGCCTATGATTTTATCATCAACCATTTCCGAAAGGATAAACAGTATTTCGATTTCAATATTTCCAGTGAGAATAATGGGAGGATTTTAAACGAAGGCTTGGTTTTTTGGAAGGAAAGTTGTGGTGCTCGTACTTTTACCGCGAATAATTACGTGGTTGAAACAGCGGCGTATAAAACTTTAAATTTACAATTGAAATGATTCCTTTTTTAGACCTTCATAAAATCAATCAACGTTTTGAAGAACAATTTCAAAACAAGTTCCGCGATTTTATGGCTTCCGGACATTATATATTGGGAAAGGAAGTTGCAGATTTTGAAGCTGAATTTTCAAATTATTGTGGCACAAAATATTGCATCGGCGTTGGCAATGGGCTAGATGCGCTTCGGCTAATTCTTGAAGCCTATAAAATACTTGGAAAGCTTAATGAAAATGATGAAATCCTTGTAGCTTCAAATACGTATATAGCAACTATTTTAGCCATTAAACAAGCCGGATTAAAACCGGTTTTAGTGGAAGCGGAAGCGGATACTTTTAATTTTGATTTGAAAGCATTGCAAACCTCAATCACAAAAAAAACCAAGGCCATTATGCCCGTTCATTTGTACGGACAATTGGCACCGATGGAATTAATTTCCGAATGTGCGGCAAACAATGATTTATTGGTAATTGAAGATGCCGCCCAAGCCCATGGCGCGCAGGACAAAATGGGTAAAATGGGTGGAAATTTGGGGGATGCTGCCGGATTCAGTTTTTATCCTACCAAAAATCTTGGTGCTTTGGGAGATGGGGGAGCGGTAACCACCAATGATGAAGAACTTGCCACGGTAATTAAAAAATTGCGCAACTATGGTACTTCTTCCAAATATGTAAATCAATATTTGGGAATCAATTCGCGGTTGGACGAAATACAAGCAGGATTTTTAAGGATAAAACTTCCAACGTTAAATGATGATAATCAAAAACGTAGGCAGATTGCGAAACGCTATTTTTCGGAAATAAAGAATGAAAAAATCAAATTACCAATCTATGACGGAAGCGAAAATCACGTATTTCATTTGTTTATAATTCTAGTTGAAAACCGGGAAGGTTTCATGGAATTCCTTTCAAAAAAAGGAATTGGCCATTTGATTCATTATCCCCTTCCACCTCATAAACAGAAAGCTTTGAAGGAATTTTCCAATTTGAAATTTCCCATAACTGATAAAATTCATTCACAAGTAATCAGTATTCCAATGAGCCCCGTGATGACTCAAAATGAAGTTGATGAGGTTATTTTGGTTTTGAATCAGTGGGGTGGAGTTTAGTTGGTTAGTGTTTTAGCGGATTAGATTTACAAATGATAGATTTTTATTAAAAATCGAGAACATATAATAGCGTTAAAGGGCAGAAAAAGTAAATAATTCCAACAATGGAAAGCAAGCATTATTTTAGGTTTGAGGATTTACAGATTTATCAGAAAGCAATAAATTTTGGGGAATCGGTAAATGGTCAAATAATGAAATTCCCCAAAGAAGAAACCTATCGGCTAGCTTCACAATTTATAAGGGCGGCAGATTCAATAGCTTTAAATATTGCCGAACTTTCAAAAATGATTACTTCCTTCAAAAACCATTTAAAAAACCGGATTAAAGTGAAAAAGAAGTAACCTAATACACTAACCCACTAATACGCTATCATACCAACTAATTTGAAAATCCCCGATTCCATACGCGGCAATTTACTTTTAAAGATGACCTCTTTGAACGCAGGGGTCATTAGCATACGATTATTGATTTCGTTGGTCATTCAACGCTTAATGGCCGAGCTTGTGGGCGAAGCGGGAATTTCAAAAGTAGGCCAACTTCGGAACCTTTCCGAACTCATCACCTCATTTTCATCGGTAGGTATTTTCAACGGGATCGTAAAATATGTTTCCGAACATAAAGAAGATAAAGTTCAACTTCAAAAACTTTTTTCCACGGCTTTTGTCTTCACGGTTTTGGGAACATTTGGTACGGGACTTGTACTGTTTTTAGCAGCAGATTTCCTAAGCGAACGCCTTTTTGCTTCGCAGGATTTTTCCTATTTACTGAAATTATTGGCAGTAACAGTCCCATTCGTGGCAATGTATCGGGTTTTTAATGGGATCATCAACGGGCTTTCAAAATATAAAAAATTCGCCAAAATAGATCTTTTCAGCTATTTGTTGAGTTCGGTTTTAACCGTTGTTTTCCTGTTTCAATTTAACATAGACGGGGTATTGATAGCTATAGCACTTACGCCGATTATCCAATTTTTTGTACTGCTTTTTATTTTTATAAAAGAACTTAAGGAGTATCTCATTTTTTCAAAAATTTCCTTTAAAACCCCCTTCGCCAAAGGCCTGCTCTCATTTTCACTAATGTCTTTTTTTTCAACGGTATTGCTTAATTATGTGGAGATCGATATCCGGACGATGGTAGTGAAAAGAATTTCGGAAGCCGATGCCGGAATTTGGACGGCTATGAGCTTTATTTCAAAAAATTATATGGTTTTTTCAAGCGCGATTTTTAGTTTATATGTCCTTCCAAAATTTGCGGGAATTTACACAAAACACGATTTCAAGAAAGAACTTTTTTCAATATACAAAACCCTTTTGCCGCTTTTCGGCGTTGGGATGGTATTGATTTATTTGTTCCGCGATTTGGTGATCCAAATTATTTACCCGGATTTTACAGAGATGTCACCTTTGTTCAAATGGCAATTGATGGGCGATTTTATCCGGTTGGCCGCCTTAGTTTTGATGAGCCAGTTTTTGGCCAAAAAACTGGTGCGAAGTTTTATTTTTTCTGAAATTATTTCGTTGGGGCTCTTCTATTTTCTGGCTCGTTATTTAGTAGATATTTTTGGGATTGAGGGGATTGTGATGGCCCATTTTGCGCGATACATAGTTTATTTTTTCGTGGTGTTCTATTTGGTATTCCGTTATTTTAACAAAAAAAAACCAATTGATTAATACCCTATGAGGGAGATTTTCAGATTTTCCATAACAACTTTTTGAAGTAGATATTCATAAACCCAAAATGCGCCACATAGGTTAGAAAATAGGCAATGGAAACTCCTTTAAAACCATATTGCGGTACCAAAACCGTTACCAATATACAGAACAGCACTCCCCAGCCAATTTGGACAGCTATGAAAACCTTGGCATGAACTTTCGCCACGAGCAAATTCCCCAAAACCCAACTGTTGATCCTTAAAATATCTCCCATTATTTGAAATAAAAACAGGCTTCCAATTACCAAAAACTCTTCGGAATATAAAATGGGGATTAATATGTCTTTTGCCAAAAAAACGGTTGTTCCTATTAAAAGCGCAACGGGCAAAGTGATTTTCCAAATTTTAAAAATTTCTTTCCGGAGGTATTTGGTTTTTAATTTTGAAAAGGTGGGCAAAAGGTAAAAGGCAAATGCCGAAGTCAAAAAAGTGAGGTATAGCGCCGAGATGCGCCACATGGCTTCCCAATATCCCGCAAATTCCAAACCTAAATTGCTGGCCAAATATTTCCGCACAAAGATCAGTGATAGCGAAAGTGTGAGTGTCCCGGAAATGAACATTGCCGAAAACTTCAACAATTCCCTGAACTTTCCAAGATCGAATTTTTGGGTGAACCAACTTATTTTAATGCCTGAATTTTTTAGAAAGAACAATAGCGTGCCGAAGGTTATGAACTGTGCCAGAACCAAACTATACAGAACTCCACTCAGTCCATAAAGAAAAATAAGGACAATGGTACAACCCGAACTTAAAACGTTAGCGATAATGGAGATTGAAACGTAGCGTTTTATTTGGTGCAGCCCGTTCAAAATAGCCAAAAGTGAACTGAACAAAAACATGGGGAAAACGGCTAAGCCCAGCAAAACGAAGATTTCCGCATGCTCTCTCGTTCCCAATAAATAAATCAATATTTGATTTCGAAAAAGGAAAATGCCCAAAGCCAAAACCACGGAAACCAAAAGCTGGGCCTTAAATGCCGTGCTCAAAACCTTGGCCAAGGCAACTTTATCGTGTTGACTTTCGGAGACGTTTTTAACTATGCCACTATCTAAACCCAATTGGCTCACCGACAGTAATAATTTCATAAAATCCTTGAACTGCCCGATAACACCCAACCCTTCCGGGCCAATGAAAACAGCGACAAGTTTATTGGTGACCAACCCAGTGGCCACCGTAACGGCGGTATTGATTCCTGATAGTATGGAGGTTTTGAAAAAATTCATGCTTTGTCAATCAAAATCCTTCCATTTTGAAAATGAAAGGCCGGTGAGGGTTTTTAATTTTGCGATGTCTTCTTTGTACAAATCATAAAGCCACTTTCGATCGTTTTCATTGAGCTTTGGAAATGTCTTGTTGGTTTTGGTGGCAATCAGGAACACTTCGGAAATCCTTTTTTTGTACTTCCGCCGGAATTTTTTAGGAAAAAAATGCTTCACGATATCGGTAAACCTGTTTTTGTTCAATGTTAAAATCCTTAATTTCCTGAAGGTTTTCGGGTATTTCGTCTGCACCGTTTTATTGGAATGCAAAAGGGGTATTTCATTCATTTCCGAAAGGTTCAAAAACCGGAAGCATTCATTTAATGTTTCCAATGGGTGTTCTTTGAAATCTTCAAAAAGCAATAATTTAATATTTTTCGGATCAAATTCAATATAAAATTTTTCCAGCCATTTGCCGTACAAACTATATTGATGGTAGTTTTTGATGATGTGCTCCGGCAACATGTCCTCGGGTTCTGGGTTTTGCTGATGGTTCTCCAATACTGCTGCTCTAAGATCGGCATCTTCGCTGCCCAGGCTTTTTACATATGTAAAGTGAGAATAGGTCCGGTCTATCGGATTTCTTAAAATAAAAATAAATTTTGGTTCAGTTTTAAAGTGGGTTTTCAGGTTGGCTTTAAAATTTTGAAAATAAAAATAACCAGTACTTGACTCGCCGTGATATTTAAATTGTTTTTTAAAATTAAATAAACCTTGATATGCGTTTATTTCTTCGGTAGAATATTCTTCCAATTTTTTTGAAGCCAAAAAATGCGGTTCTTTATTGGTAGACATATTGATTTCAGGATGGGCATCCAACAGTTCGTGGATGCTACTCGTTCCCGATTTTGCTGCGCCGGGAAGGAACAAATTTGGCAACCTAAATTCTGAAATGCTGCTCATTGGTTTTTGGTTTCAGACCAAAGGTATTCATATTTAGATGCAATTTTTACGTAATAGTGTTCCCTCTCGATAAAGCTTCGGGCGTTCTTTCCAATTTCTGTAATCTTTTCAGGGTTTTCAATTAACCAGCCTAATTTTTCGACAAGCTTTCCGATATCGGGCAAAGCGTTGATGCAAACTTCGTCTTCGTTTAAATTATAATATTCCAAAAATTCCTTTTCAGCCCCCGTAAAAACTACTTTTCCCTTTGCCATTGCCTCCAGCGCATTATAACCCTGATCATAAGCAAAAACCTGATCCAGTAGTATGTGTGCGCTATTATATTTTTCGATATATTCCTCATAGGGCAGGTTTTCCACGGTAATGATTTCTACTTTTTCTGAATATTTTTCTTTTATGGTTTCCAAGGCTTTTTCAAAATAGTCATTTCCCTTTTTATAATAATTGCCCCGGTTGATGCCGTGAAAAATTATTATTTTATTCTGAATTACATTGGGATGAAAGTGCAATTTTTCAATATTGATGGGGTTTGGTATCAGCCCCAAATATTTTGGGTTTCCAATTAAGGGAAGATGATAGTCCAAATCGGAAGCAATCACGCCATCAATTTTTGTGTAAACAAAATGGTGAAGCGATTCAAATTCTGGTTTTAGATATTTCAAAATTGGCGCAACAGATTTTGCGGATTCCCTTCCTTCAAAATAAGCATTCAAAATGGAATATTTTGGTTTTTTTTCGAAAGCATATTTCACGCTTAAATGGTCGGTACCGCAGGAAAGTAGAAAGAGGTATTTGTTGTTTTTTTTCAGGAATGAAATAATCTCCATTTCCACTTTTGGGGTCGCTCCAAACGGGCTTTCATTTATGAGTTGCACAATATCAAAGCCTTCCAGTTTTTTGCAATTGCTGAAGAATTGTTTTCTTATACTGATTGAAGCAATGTCAATATCAAACAATTTATAAAGTAAAACCTTCAGTTTTTTCCCAAATCCCGAATTATATTTTCTGTGAAGTTTAATGTCTACAGGGAAGTTTTTAAAATAATCGCCGGTGCCGATGATTGTAACTTCATGACCCAAAACCAGTAGCCCTTCCTTCAACGAATTGTGCAAACGGCTGTATTCGCCCACCAAAAGTATCTTCATATTTGCAGTATATTTGTCACCATCAGCACCAAAAATACTATAATAATCACGATGCCTTCCAAAGAAAAAAAATTTAAGGTTTGCCTGGTCGCTATTTCTTTGGGAAAGGGCGGATTGGAACGTTCTTGCGCCATGCTTTCGCAGATGCTTTGCAAAAAAGGACATGAAGTTCATTTGGTACTGTTGAACAATGAAATTGATTATCCTTTTTCCGGCAATATTTTCAATTTGGGGGATAAGAAAACCGCAAACGAAAACTTTTTGCAACGGTTTTTGCGATTTAAAAATATGCGAAGTTTTTTAAAAAAGGAATCGTTTGATGTGATAATCGATCACCGTCCGAAAAACAACTATTACAGGGAATTGTTTTATGACGGCTATGTTTATAAAGGTTTCCAGCGAATTTACGTGATACATAGTTCCAAAAAAAAGGAATATTTGACCACCAACCCAGCCTTTTCAAAAGTGTATAACCGAAACCTGAAAAGTGCGGCAGTTTCAAAGTATATCGAAACTGAAATTTTAAATAAAAGCGGGATCAATAACACTATTACTATTCATAACGCCTACGATCCCCAATGGAACAAAATCAAACTGGAAACGCCAGCAAATCTTAGCGGTAAAACCTACATTCTTTCCTATGGCAGATTGAACGATGAAATAAAGGATTTTACTTTTTTGATAAAAGCGTTTTCCCTATCAAAGGTATGGGAACAACAGGTTTTCCTTGTTATTTTAGGCGATGGAAAGGATTTAGAAAAACTGAAAAACCTTGCCGCAGCACAGGATTGTAAAAATTCCATCCTATTTTTGCCCTTTGACCCAAACCCATTCCCCTATATCGCCAACGCACGTTTGGTAACGCTGACTAGCAAGTATGAAGGCTTCCCCATGGTTTTGGTAGAAACGCTTTCAGTGGGAACACCTGTGGTTTCTTTGGATATAGTTTCGGGACCTTCAGAAATTATAGAGCATGGAAAAAACGGGTTGCTGATTCCCGAAAGAAATTTACCTTTATTTGCGGAAGCGTTACAAGAAATGTGCTTTAACGAGACCCTTTATAATGAATGCAAAAGCAACTCAAAGCCTTCCGTCAGCGGTTTTTCGATGGATGTGATTGCTGAAAAATGGAACCAATTATTACAGGATGAAATACATTGATTTAGAAGAAATAAAATTGCGCGAAATTCCGAAAATAACCGATCCCGATGGACGCGGCAATCTTTCGGTAATCGAAAATGATGTCTTGCCCTTTACTATAAAAAGGGTTTATTATTTGTACGACGTGCCCAGCAGTTCCACCCGTGGAGGTCATGCACACAAGGAACTTCAACAATTTTTAATTGCCCTAAGTGGTAGTTTTGACGTGGTTTTGGATAACGGACAATCCCGTCGGATCATAACATTAAACCGTCCGGACCGGGGATTGCTAATTCCAAACGGCATTTGGCGGGAACTGGAAAATTTTTCTTCGGGCGCTGTTTGCCTCTCCTTGGTTAGCGATGTTTTTATGGAAGAAGATTATATTAGGGAGTATACGGAATTTTTGATTTCAAAAAAGAATTAAAAAATGCATTAAATGCTGGAGCAGTTCAAAAAAGCCAAGTTTTTTTTATGGGTTAATAAAATAATTAGCAACAATTTTTTTCATTTTTTAAAAATAAGGGATTTCAGAAAACAGCCAGCTGACGTTACGGTGATATCGCCATCCATTGTTTTCACACCAGACCTTTCCCATTACACAATCGACGAAAATTCATATTGGAAATATTTTACCAATCTTACATTGAATCCCCTTTTTTGGATTGAAATCAAAAATGCCACCATTGTAAGCAAAGGGATTGTCCTTGATTCAAAAAACCGGGTGATTTTGGAAAGCACCATTTTTCAAAAAGAATATCTGGACAATCTTTTTAGCAATCATTTTGTGAAATTTCCAGGAATTTTTTCATCGATGAAAGAGGAAAAAGTTATTTCTTTAATGAACAGGTTGGATAACAATTATTTTCATTGGACTTTAGAATCAATTACACGTTTGATTTTAGTTTACGAAAAACCATTTTTTCAAGATTATAAAATTGTTGTAAAAGACAATCCACAACCATTTGTAAAAGCATCACTTAAATTTTTTTTTAATATACAAGAATCGAATATTATTCAAAAAAAACTATCAAAAAACATAAAAGCGAATACCGCTTTGGTAATTTCATTTCCGCACATCCGGGACCAAACAACGCAATGGACCAACGTGTACCGCCCCGAAATAATCCAAAAACTAAACACACTGGCCCATACCAGATTAAAGGCGTTGGGTATTGATAAAGATAAATTTCCAAAAAACATAATGATTTCCAGGAAAAAAGCGATTTCCAGGCGCATTTTAAATGAAGATGAATTGCTAACAGCCCAAAGAACATCATTTTAAACCTGTTTACTTGGAAGATTATAGTTTCATTGAACAAGTTAGCATCTTTGCAAATGCCGAAAAAATAATCGCCACTCATGGGGCAGGCATAACCAATATCGTTTATTGCAGAAAGGCAATGGTAGTGGAGTTGTTTCCATCGGGTCGGAATATCCGGGATGCGTATTATTTTGCACAAATTTCTTCAGCCTTAAAACTCCCGCACCATTTGCTGTTTTATGAAACCGTGAACGATAAAGAAGATATTCATTTGGCACACGAAATGTTGGAAAGGATAAAGGGAATAATCGGGTCATTTAAAAACGCTTAAACGAATCCCCAAATTTTGAAGGCTTTCCTTAGTTTTAAATAAAAATTTCAGGGTTGTGGCGTTCTGCTTCAATAAAAAAATCTGTTTTTTGGAAAGGTTTTTCAGGTCAATTTTTTTAAAATTCTCTTTGAAAGCATCATCATTCCCTTCCAGTTTTGCCAATAGGCAAAGCGAATATCGGTTCAGATCCAAGAATTTTTTTAGTGCGGGATTGTCTTTTTCAAAATTTTCATAAGCCGAAAAATCCGCTTTGTCCGATACTTTTTTTGAAGTGTGCGAAAGGCTGCTTTTAATTACGTTATAGCTAACACAAACTTTCGAGCTGAAAACGATTTGGCAATAAAGGCCAATACGCACATACAAATCGGTGTCCTCACTGCTTTTTAACGCAGTATCATAATAACCAATAGCCTCAAATACCTCTTTTTTAAAAACAGTGGTTGAGCTGTGAAGGATCGAATCCAGATAGCTGGCCTCAAAAAAGTTTGTTAAAAGCTCGGTTTTAGCTCCAATATCAATCGAATAGTGGCGCTTGAATATTATCCCGTTTTTTAAAACCTCACTTTTCGTGGCGAAAACCATTTCTTCGGGGTATTTTACTATCAACCGGTTTATTTCCGAAAGATGTTCGGGATACCAATAATCATCGGCATCCAGTAAAGCAATGTAGCGGGCGTTGGCTTTTCTTATCGCGTAATTGCGACCTGCGGCGGCACCCTGGTTTTTTTCCGAAAAATAGCGGATCCGGGGATCTTGGGTAAACGGAAGGATTTCAGCCTCACTATTATCGGTGGAACCATCATTCAAAATCACGACCTCAATATCCTGAAAAGTCTGTGCAATCACGCTGTCAAGGGTTTTACCGATATAGCCCTGTTTGTTATAAACCGATATGACCACCGAAAATTTAGGCACTTTTTTTTCTTTTTAATTCAATATAATAGTTCAATCGGTATATGTCGAACCAAAATAAACTCGGGTTCGATGAATGGAAATTGCGTTCAATCCGTCCTTTAAGTTTTGAAACAATAAAGCTAAAAATACCGGTCAATCCTAATAATTTTAATTTTAAAAAGCTTTTTTGGAGAGGTCTCAAATCATTTTTTAAAAGATCTTTTTCTTCAAGATAAACTGTGGTTTCCACGGCTTGTAATGCCTTTTTTAAATACTGCACGGTGGTTTCCAAACCTAAATGAAAAACGGGATTGTCCAAATGCAAAATACGACTTTGATGCGTGTTTAAAAGTTGCTTAAAATAATTGTCCATCCCATATTTATTGATTTTTATAAAAGGATTGATTTCTAAAAAGACAGCCTTTTTTATTAAAAAGCAACCGGAATTAATGGTTTGATAGGGATCCTTTTTTCTTTCTGAAATAGAAATGCTTTCCCGTGCAATACCATATTTCCAACGGAAAATTTTATTTTTTTCCGGTTTTGTTTTTTCGTATTCAATACCCCCAAACTGGAGGTCCCAATCTGTAGATCGCCAATTAAACCTTTGGATGAAATCTTTGTGAACCGGCATAACATCCGCATCCATAAATATCAAATTTTCATATTTCGATTTTTCAGCGAGCAGCTGCCGGACCGCCGTTCTTCCAATATTCTCGGTTAATATAATTAATTCTGAATTTGAAAAAGTCGATATGGTGGAATTCCCTGAATTGATTATTTGATTTGTGGAAGCATCATCCAATACAATGATTTCAAATTCAATCGCCGTATTTTTAGCCTGTCTATGAATCATTTCCACCAATGGTAAAACGTTGTAATTGTAGGTAGGTATTAAGATGGAAACCTTTGGCTGCATGGGGCTAATTTACAATTTTAAACAAATACCTTTTGGAATAAGGCATTTATAAAATTCCGCTGGTTTGATTTTATTGGTTATCTTGAAAAAAATTATCAGCTTAAGACAAATGAGATTCCCTCTTTTCATTTTAATTGTTTTTTTATTTGTAAACCCGTTGATTTCTCAAGAAAATCCTTGGTTTTACTTCCGTGCAAAAGACACTTTGTTCGACCCTGTTTTCAAAAAAGTCGGCAATACGCTTGTTTATGCAGGCAATGACAAAATAATGAAATCAATTTTTGAAAAACATACAATTTATGAATTCAAGAAAACTTACAAATGGGCAAAAAGGAAGAACCTAAAAAAAACGTTTTTCGTAATTGCCAAAGATGAATTTTTGCTAGTGGACTTGCTTCAAAAGGCTTCTCATGTTTTTGAGCACGGCGAAATTATTCCTGAAGAGGCCAAGAAAATATATGAGCCCAATGATTTTGGGCTAACCAGCACCATAGGCAAAAACATAGGACTTCAAGTAAACCTTGATTATCTGGATGTTTTAGGCATGCCTCAGGCCTGGTATTATACTACAGGCTCGCGCAATGTGAATATCGGGATTTCTGATGCCAAGATAGACACCACAAACCTAGAATTTAAAGGAAAAATAAAGGTTTTCAAAACTGCCGGCCTGGCTGATGGGCATGGTTCCAACAGTGCTGGAATAGCCGCTGCCCAGGGCAACAATGGTTATGGGGCCACGGGGGTTTGTTTTGATTGCGGCATTTATTCAACCAATTATGGTGATTTCAAAAATTTTGCTCAGCTCGTGGAACTCTCCAGTGCCGGTGTCCGCGTAATAAATTGTAGTTGGGTGGGCTCCAAATATTATCCGGAGGCCCAAGCCGTGGTGGATGGCATGTTCGCCAACGGTACCATTTTGGTGGCGGGGGCGGGAAATCGATCTTGGCCCCAAACCAATGGGAAACTTAAACTCTATCCGGCTTCCTATAAAAATGTGATCTCAGTTTCAAGTGTCATGTACAAACATGAATTGGTTAATGATAACATCCTAACCTTGGAAAGTGGGGATCATTATGCTGAAAATATATGGGGGTATGTGGGAAGGACCATCGGTTTTAAGGATAACGATACCTTAAAAAAACACCATATTTGGCCTATATCCATCACTACCCTCAATGAAGAAGTGGACCTTTTGGCTCCTTCGGTTGGCCAGTTCCGGTTTTCACAATTTATTTTGAAAAGTTTGGAAATTCATAACCAATTTGAGGTTACCTCTCCCACCGGCCCTTTGGTTACCGGCACCATTGGGTTGATGCTTTCACTATATCCGTGTTTGCCAATTGATGAAGTGGAAACAATTTTGAAATTTACTTCCTCAAATATTGACCATATTGAGGCCAATAAACCTTACGCCGGAATGTACGGTGCTGGGATGCTCCACACCGGAAGGGCGGTGGAGATGGTCTATAAAATGTTCGAAGAGGGGGAAACGGTTTTTATTGAAAATCAAAACTTCACCCGTTGGGATTTTAAACATACTTCCGTTTCCGAAAAAGTTGTTATTACCAATCAAACTTTTGCAGAAAAAGCAACTTTGCTACTTACAGCAAAAAATAAAATTGTTATCGGGAAAAACACCGTGCTCAAACCAAATTCTGAAGGTAGCTTGCTTTTTAAAATAGACCCAACATTGGAAAGAAAATGTGAACTGGAACTGAGGGAAGGTTTTCCGGAATGAGGGGAAGTGAATTTGTGAATAAGTGAATTCGTAAATAAGAAAAGAAAAAAGGGATTGTTTATTTTCCATCAACCATCAACCATCAACCATCAACCATCAACCATCAACCATCAACCATCAACCATCAACCATCAACCATCAACTAAACCGTCTTTTGTACCACCTCAAAAATCTGGTTTTCGTCGCATTTCAGGGTTTTGGAAGGATACTTCAACAAAAGCGCATAATCATGAGTGGCCATCAAAATGGTGTTCCCGTTTTGATTGATTTCCTTTAAAACCTCCATCACTTCCACACTGGTTTGCGGGTCTAAATTTCCTGTTGGCTCATCGGCGAGAATAAGTTCCGGATCGTTCAAAAGGGCGCGGGCAATGGCAACGCGTTGCTGTTCGCCGCCGGAAAGCTGGTATGGAAATTTAAAAGCTTTCGTTTTCATCGCCACTTTGTCCAATACCGAATTCATTTTATCTTCCATTGCAGTTTTGTCCGTCCAGCCAGTGGCAGTTAAAACGAAAAGCAAATTATCGCGCACGGTACGATCATTCAACAATTTAAAATCCTGAAAAACCACGCCCAATTTCCTTCTCAAAAAAGGGATGTCGTTTTCCTTCAGCGTGGGTAAATCATAACCCACTATATTGCCTTCGCCTTCTTTCAGCGGAATGTCGCCGTAAAGGGTTTTCATAAAACTGCTTTTCCCGGTTCCTGTTTTCCCAATCAAATACACGAATTCCCCTTTTTCCACCGAAACGGAAACATCGGAAAGGATAAGGTTATCGCCTTGGTAAATGGCGGCGTTTTTTAGAAAAAGTACGGGATTGGACATTTTTTAAATTATGAGTTGTGATTGTTGTCAGATTAAATTTGCAAGTATTGCGAAAGTTGGATTTTTTTCAAAAGTAGAATGAATTCCTGCCAACTGCAACTGAATCTTGTAAACTATTTCTTCTTTAGAGCTTCAATTTCTTTCTGCTGCTCCAAAACATAAAGAGTGAGTTCTTCAATTTTTTGGAGTAATTTCAAGTTCATTTCTTTTAAGGAAATCCCGCTTTCGTTCATTTTAGCCGAAGATGGAATCCCGGGTAAATGATGGTTTTCTTTTAAAAACAGCTCCAATTCTTCCAAAGAAATCATTTCATATTCGGGATTTAACGATGAAAAACCTTCATAATATTTTTGAAAAACATAATCGGGCGCCACGGCACCGTTCAAATCCACCAAAACCTCTTGGGTGTGGATTTTTCCTTTTACGGTTAGCATTTCATCTGGATTTGTAGTGCCGATGCCTATTTTTCCATTTTTTTCCGAAAGGTTTGTAAAGGGATTGCGCTGAGAAAATAGTGCGGTTGAAAATAACAGCAAGCTTAAAAAAAGTAACTTCTTCATAATCTTTAATTTAATGAAATTGGAATTTTTAAAATTACGGTATTTTTTGAAAGGTTTGCGTACATTAAATACTCGCGTCAAAAAAGTACATACTTATTGGGAATTTGTTACGTTATCCAAGGAGGAAATCTTATAAAAAATCAGCATTTTAAACTTAAAAAAGTTACGGTATAGAGAACTCTACATTTTAGATTAAATATCTTTACGCACCAAAAAAAAACTGTAACCAATGTTCAAGATTTTCCTTGCCGTTTCGCTTTTCCTGTGGTTTTCTATTTCTTCATTTTCTCAACAGACCGCCGTTTTTACCAACGATTTGGTGGATTTTAACCAAGCCATAGCTTTATTTAATAACGATCAGTTTTTGGCCGCCCAAAATCTTTTCGCAAAAGTGAAAAGTATAGCCGAAAATGAATCCATTGAAAGTGATTGCGCTTATTATATCGCCAATTGTGCCGTGCGGCTCAACCAGCAAGATGCCGACCAGTTGATGGAGGAATTTGTTGAAAACCACCCCACCAGCATTAAACGCAATTCGGCATTTATTGATGTTGCCAATTATTATTTCGATAACGGAAAATACCCCCAAGCACAAAAATGGTACGAAAAAGTGGACCAAAGCAACCTTGGCCGCACCGAGTTGGACCGTTTTAATTTCAATAACGGCTACGCCTATTTTAAGGCTGGGAGAAATGATGAGGCAAAAAGTTTTTTTAACAAGGTTTCCAATTCCCAAGAATACGGGTCTCAGGCCAAATATTATCTAGGATTTATTGCATATGAAGGCGATGATTACGTAGAAGCCAATGAGCTTTTTGAAGAAGTAAAAGGGGAGGAGCGTTACGCCGAAGACCTTTCCTATTATCAAGCGGACATGAATTTCAAGCTTGGTAATTTCCAAAAAGCAATCGATATGGGCAAGGAGCAGTATGACAAATCCAACCCCCAAGAAAAAAGCCAACTTTCAAAAATAATCGGCGAAAGTTATTTTAACCTTGGCAAATATGCCGAAGCCATTCCTTATTTAAAAGATTATAAAGGTACCCGCGGAAAATGGAACAATACTGATTATTATCAACTTGGCTATGCACATTATAAACAGGGAGATTATGAAAGTGCCATCAGCGAATTCAACAAAATTGTGGACGGGAAAAACGCCGTGGCACAAAATGCCTATTATCATTTGGCGGAATCCTATTTGAAGACCAATCAAAAGCAACAAGCGTTAAACGCATTTAAAAATGCATCGGAAATGAATTTCAGCCCCGAAATTCAGGAAGATGCCTTTTATAATTATGCCAAAATCAGTTACGAAATCGGGAATAGCTATCGAAGCGTGCCGCAGGTTTTGCTTTCATTTATTGAAAAATATCCGAAAAATGCCAACAACGATGCGATGAAGGATTTGTTGATTGACTCCTACATTACTTCCAAAAATTATCAAGGAGCAATGGAACTTTTGGAGAACAACAAATCTTTTGAAAACAAAGCGGCCTATCAAAAAGTTGCTTTCTACCGTGGCGTTGAGGTTTACAATGAGGGAAATTATTCCGAAGCCATTACCTTTTTCGACAAATCTTTAAAGGAGCAATTGGACGCAGTTTTCACTGCCCGAGCCACCTATTGGAAAGCAGAAAGCGATTACCAACTTTCCAATTTTGAGGCTTCGTTAAATGGCTATAAAAAGTTTTTGCAATTGCCCAGCGCAAACAAAACTTCCGAATTTACCAACGGCTCCTATAATCTAGCCTACAATCATTTCAAATTAAAAAATTACCCGGAAGCCATTTCAAATTTCAAAACGTTTACGGCTTCCTCAAAAGCTGAAACCACCCGCAAAAAAGATGCTTTCCTGCG
This sequence comes from Flavobacteriales bacterium, assembly GCA_038326725.1. GTDB lineage: Bacteria > Bacteroidota > Bacteroidia > Flavobacteriales > Flavobacteriaceae > JBBQKI01. The sequence continues at coordinate 29,861 of JBBQKI010000009.1, read as the reverse complement.
CTTGGGCGACAGCTATTTTGTTACCAGCCAATATTGGCCCGCCATCGAAAATTATAACGAGGCCATTGCGTTGGGCAGTTCCGATAATGATTATGCACATTTCCAAAAAGCCATCAGTTATGGATTTATTGACCGCACTGAAACCAAAGTAGAAGAGCTGAAAGCATTTTCGGCCAAATTCCCAAAATCCGTTTATCGCGACGATGCTTTTTACGAACTCGGAAATACTTATGTTTCGCAAAACAAGAACAATGAAGCCATTGCAGCTTATGATAGGGTTATAAATGAAATGCCGAACAGCAGTTACGTTTCTAAAAGCTTGCTTAAAAAAGCTTTGATTTTTAATAATTCAGACCGAAGCAACGAAGCCCTTTCCCTTTTTAAACGGGTTGCCAATGAATTTCCTTCAACTCCCGAAGCTTTGCAAGCCGTGGCATCAGCAAAAATAATTTATATTGATCAAGGAAAAGTAGATGATTATGCCGATTGGGTAAACACGCTTTCCTATGTTGAAATCGAGGACAGCGAATTGGATGATGCCGCATACCTTGCTGCGGAACAGCCTTATTTGGAAGGAAAAGCCGAGCAGGCCAAAACCCGTTTTGAATCTTATTTAGCTCAGTACCCATCGGGAATCCATTCTTTAAAGGCACATTTTTATTTGGGTCAATTATATTTCGCTGACAATAATGCCGACAAAGCCATTCCGCATTTTGCGCACACTGTTTCCAAAGAACGGAACGAATTTACAGAACAAGCTTTGGCGCGAATTTCGGAGTTGTATTTAGGGAAAAAGGATTATCAAAATGCATTGACCTATTTAAAACGTTTGGAAACTGAAGCAGATTTTCCGCAGAATATCATATTCGCCCAAACAAATAGTATGAAAGCTTCCTACGAATTGAAAAATTATTCCGCTGCGGTTGAATATGCCGAAAAAGTGCTTCAAAATTCAAAAATAGATAACGCCATTAAAAGCGATGCACAGGTAATTATCGCTCGTTCTGCAATGCAAACTGGCGATCAAGGAAAAGCAAAAACCGCCTATGCAGAGGTTTCAAAAATAGCTACCGGGCAATTGGCCGCCGAAGCCCTTTATTACGATGCCTTTTTTAAAAACAAGGAAGGCAAATTCGAAGCATCAAATGCTTCCGTACAAAAACTTGCAAAGGATTATTCCGCCTATAAATTATTTGGCGCAAAAGGATTGGTATTAATGGCCCGAAATTTTTATGCCCTTGAAGATGCCTATCAAGCCACTTATATTTTGGAAAGCGTGATAACCAATTTTACCGAATTTCCGGAAGTGGTTGAAAATGCTAAAGCCGAACTTGCCACCATTAAAAACGCCGAGGCCAAAACCAATGCTTCGGTGGAAACTGGAGGAAAATAAATCTACTTTAAAAAGACTCAAAAAAGAAAATAATATGCTCAAGACCCTTCAAGCAGGATTTCGATTAAACATAAAAAACATCCTCTCCCAACTTCTCCTTCGAAGGGGAGGAGTAATTCCATTCTTTAAAGGGGGATTGAGTGGGATGTTTTTATTAGCATTTTTCTTCATAAATTTCTCCCTTTTCGCCCAAGAACCGGAACTTGGCACCGAAGTGGTAAATATCGTGAGGCCATACACGCCCACCATTTCTGATGCATTTAAGGTAAAGGACACCCCGGTCTTGAACGATTCCATTACCACCGAAAAGAAAGAAGTTGAATACAGCATTTTCTCTGTACCCGTAGCATCCACTTTTACGCCCGCAAAGGGCAAGGCAACAAATGTTGAAAAAGCTAAAAAATTAAAACTTTACGACAATTACGCTACCCTCGGTTTTGGGAACTATACCAGCGTATTGGGCGAATTTTACAGCAATTTTGAGATCAGCCGTACCGACAATGCAGGGTTTTTCTTTAGGCATAATTCGTCCCAAGGCGATATCGACGGTATCCGTTTAGACAATAAATATTACGACACCCGTCTTGATGCAAATTATACCAGCCGCCAACGCGATCTTTCCTATCGTTTTGATGCCGGGGTTGAACATCAGGTTTTCAATTGGTATGGCTTGCCGGAAGAATATAACACGGCTTCGGAAGTTTTTACTAATTCCATTGATCCACAGCAAAATTACGTGAGCGGTTATGTTGGCGGTAACCTTTCTTTGGACGATTCCTTCTTTGAAAGCGCATCTTTGAACCTCCGTTATTTGGGCGATGCCTTTTCTTCTTCGGAAGTAAATGCGGTTTTTACCCCGGAATTTTCTTTCCCTTTAAATGAAATAACTTTAAAAGTAGATGGGGAAATAGATTATTTAAGCGGCAGTTTCGAAAGGAATTATTTCACAAATTCCGGTATTGATTACAGTTACTTAAATGCAGGCGTTATTCCGGCTTTGGTTTATATTAATGAGGACTTGTCATTTACCTTGGGTGCTGCCGCTTTTGTAAGTCTTGATTCAGAGAACAGCGATTCCGAATTTTCAATTTTCCCACGAATTAATATCTCCTATCGCTTGGCCGATGAAGCCTTGATAGTTTACGGCGGGGCAGAAGGCGGTTTGGAACAAAACACATATTATAATTTTAAGGAAGAAAATCCTTTTGTTTCCCCCACATTGTTCGTCGCCCCAACCAAAAATCTATATGAAGGGTTTGCCGGCATCAAGGGAAAAGTTTCGAATTCAGTGGGATATAACCTGAGGGCTTCTTACGGAAAAGATGAAAACCGTGCCCTTTTTCAGGCGAATCCGTTAAAAGGCTTTGACCCGGATTTAGAGGGTTATGAATATGGAAATTCATTTAATGTGGTTTATGATGACATCAACACCCTTGCGTTTTTTGGGGAGTTGAAAGTAGAGGTTTCCGATATAATAACCGTGGGTATAAATGCTGAGTATTTCAGTTATGATACCACAAGCCAAGCTCAGCCTTGGAACCTTCCCGACGTTAAAGCCTCATTATTTTCCAATTTCAATTTTACAGAAAAATTGTATGGCGGTGCTTCCCTGTTTTATGTTGGCGAAAGGAAGGATTTGTTTTACGATGCAAGTTTTCCAAACATTCCGTCGCAAGAAATCACTTTGGATGGCTATGCCGATGCCAATGCCCACTTGGGTTATCGCGTCACGGATCGGCTCGCCATTTTTGCGAAAGGCAGCAATCTATTCAGCGATAGTTATGAAAAATGGGCCAATTTCCCCGTGCAGGGAATCCAAGGGCTCTTAGGGGTCACGTATAAGTTTGATTGGTAATAATCTGTAGTCAAATTTTAAAACGATTTTTTTTAATAATGAAAAGCATCCCTAATATGGGATGCTTTTTTTATTTTTACCTAAACACAATTCCTATGAAAATATTCTATTTCCTCACATCAATCCTTCTTTTTGCTTCCTGTGCCACTGAAAAACTTCCTGCGGATTTGTTGATTAAAAATGCCACTGTTTATACGGTGAATGAAAGCTTCGACACGATTTCTGCATTTGCGGTCAAGGACGGAAAAATACTTGAAACAGGTTCAACAGAAGATTTGGAGAAAAAATATAGTTTTACCAAAATCTATGATGCCGAAGGAAAAACTGTTGTTCCGGGTTTAATCGATGCACACGCCCATTTTTACAATCTCGGACTTACGCTTCAGCAGGTGGATTTGACAGGAACCCAAAGTTTTGATCAGGTTTTGGAACGTGTCGTTGCTTTTCAGAAGAAAAAAAACTCAGATTATATCATTGGCCGTGGTTGGGATCAAAACGATTGGGAAGTGAAGGAATTTCCATCCAAAGAAAAACTGGATTCGCTTTTTCCCGACACTCCCGTTGCCTTAAGCCGTATTGACGGACACGCTTATTTGGCCAATTCTAAGGCTTTGGAATTGGCCGGAATTACTTCCCAAACCAAAATGCCCGGCGGTGAAGTCCTGTTGAAAAATGGCGAACCAACAGGAATTTTAGTGGACAGCCCAATGGAATTGATTGATAAAACCATCCCCACCATTTCACGAGAAGTTTCCATACGTGCATTAAAAGATGCGGAAAAAATTTGTGTGGAAATGGGCCTCACCACCATTGATGATGCGGGATTGAACCGCGATATTATTGAACTCATCGATAGCCTTCAGAAAGCAAACCAATTATCAATCCGCATTTATGCGATGGTTAGTAATACAAAAGAAAACCTCGACTATTTTCTTCCAAAAGGAATAACTAAAACCGACCGCTTAAACGTTCGTTCCGTAAAAGTATATGCCGATGGCGCGCTTGGCTCACGGGGTGCCGCGATGCGCGAACCTTACAACGATCAGGCCGGCCATTTTGGGGCAATGATTACGCCCATAAACGAATTGGAAATTTTAGCCAAAAAAATCAATGCGGCCGGCTATCAAATGAATACTCATGCTATAGGCGATTCCGCGAATTATTCAGTTTTAAGCATTTATAAAAAAGCTTTAAAGGGGGAAAAAGACAGCCGTTGGCGGGTGGAGCATGCCCAAGTTATTTCCTTTGAAAATTTTGAAGATTTTTCAGGAAATATAATGCCTTCCGTACAGCCAACCCACGCTACCAGCGATATGTATTGGGCGGAAGACAGGGTGGGGCCGGATCGCATCAAAGGTGCATATTCCTATAAAACATTATTGGACAAAGCGGGAATGATTGCCCTTGGCACCGATTTTCCGGTGGAAAACGTAAGCCCTATGTACACTTTTTATGCGGCCGTGGCCCGTAAGGATTTGAAGAATTATCCCGAAGGTGGCTACCGGATGGAAGAAGCATTATCAAGGGAAGAAGCTTTAAAAGGGATGACCATTTGGGCAGCCTATTCCAATTTCGAGGAAAAAGAAAAAGGCAGTATCGAAATTGGGAAATTCGCGGACTTTGTGATTTTGGAAAAGGACATTATGAAAATTCCGGAAGACGAGGTACCGAACGTAAAAGTACTGGCTACTTTTGTTAACGGGGAAAAGGTTTATTCGGTTGAAAAATAGTTTAAAAAAAATTAAAATGTAAAATGTAAAATGTAAAATGTAAAATGTAAAATGTAAAATGTAAAATGTAAAATGTAAAATGTTTTTTTACTACAGACTACAGACTACAGACTACAGACTACAGATTACAGACTACAGACTACCCACTATTTCCCCCCCTTCACCTGCAAATCTGCAATACAAAGCTCATCCAGTTGTGGGGCGGCCTGCCTGCCCATAAGTTCCAAAGTTCGGGCTGTATTGTTGCTTTCAAAATACATTAAGCAATCCTCCACAAAACAATGTCTTGAGTTTCCGGTATCCTCGTGCTCGGTATGGATATCGTCATCTTGAATATTAACCAGCCCTAAAATATGTCCAAATTCATGATTTAGCGTGTTGGTTTCTAATACAGTAAGGTCTGCGGTGGGGTTGCTATTCACCAAATCCATCAGTGTTTTTTCATACACAACTATGGAAGTATTTTGATAAGCAGTACCAAGGGTTACAGAAGTATCGGTATCGTTTTCGGAATTGCCGTTAGCAAAAAACACGAATACTGCTATTTCATCTTCAACAGTATAAATTGTACGATGTTCATCTTCAATTTCACGGATTTCTTCAATGGTAAAAGGCATTCCCTGTGGTGCATTTATCACGGTTTCAATAATCGTAATTGCTTCAGATTTGTTTAGCCTTTCATTTAAAAAAACCCTAAAATTAGTAATGGTTTCTTCGGTGGGTCTAAAGCCGTTGGCATACACAAACTCCACGGTGAGTTTTTTATAAATATCATCCGAAAGCAAATCCGCCGCGGAAGTGCCCAAACCTTTCCTGTTCTCGGCCTTGGGATCGTTTACCGAATCGCCAGAATCATCGTCTTTACAAGCGTTTAAAAAGAAAAAAGAAATGAAAATTAATACTAATTTGTTTAATGGGAATTTCATATATATTATTTTAACTACAACGTTTCAATAACGCCTTTTTTATTTATTTGTTTTTAAACTTAATTGAATCCACCGCTAATTTTGCTGATTATTAACTATCCTCGCTAAATAATCAAAATGCTCCCCACGCTCAATTACCTCAAAATTTAAACCGCTAGCAAGACAGGCGCTTTCAAAAATATGCTCATCCAAATAGAGCCAGTCAAAAGGTTCGCTTTGAATTTTTTTATATTTCATTGTGAAAGTAAGTTCGCCGTAATACCGGTCCGCCGGGACCAAAATACCACCGTCTTCGAAAGTGTCAAACATATATTTTATATCACTGGAATCGATTAAAATTTGACCGTCGGGATTTAAAATCTTTTTTAAATGTTCGAGGTATAGTGCTATTTTTTCCAGTTCTTGGAAAATCCCAGTGCCGTTCATCAGCAACAAAATGGTATCGAAAGTTTCATTTTCCAATTGAAGCAATTCGATGTTTTTTACATTTTTAACTCCCCTAAGTTTGCAAACTTCTACAGCGCCTTTTGAAGTATCAATGGCAGTAACGTCAAAGCCTTTTTCTTGAAGATAAAGCGTGTGGCTTCCGGCACCGCAGCCCACGTCCAATATTTTTCCTTTTGCTGTTTGCAATGCGGTTTGCTCTATTTTCGGCATTTCAGTAAAAGTCCGGAAAAAATACGGAAGGGGCAGGTCATCTTCTTCGGAAATGTTGGTTTCCGTCAAAATATCTTCGGTGTAATTTCCGTGGAAATAATCAAGCAATGCCGTGCCGAGGAGGTCCTTCATTTTAAAACCGAATTTTGGGGATTGTTTTTCAAAATCTTGATGCGTAAATCTAAAACCGTAATTTTGGCACTATGGAAGAAATCCTTAAAGGCCTTCCGCAGAAGGCCAAAGATACACATAACCAGTCCAAAAAGTTTTTGGAAGGGTTAAAGAAAAAAACCCCGAAAAATCTGGATTTGATGATGCAGGATTTGCACGACGAAGAATTCAAAAAAACCGATTGCCTAAAATGCGCCAATTGTTGCAAAACCACTGGCCCGTTATTTACTGATAAAGATGTAGAGCGGATTTCGAAACATTTGCGGATGAAGGAACAAAAATTCACCGAGACCTATTTGCGCATGGACGAAGACAATGATTTGGTTTTGAAAAGTGTTCCCTGCACCTTTTTGGGAACGGATAATTTCTGTAGTATTTATGATGTTCGACCTAAAGCTTGCCGCGAATTCCCACACACCAACCGAAAGAAATTTCAACAAATCTCCAATTTAACGTTGCAGAACGTCGCCATTTGTCCTGCAGCTTTTAATATTGTGGAGGAGATGAAACGTAGGTTGATTAAGTAAGCAGTATTCTGTGTCAGTTAGCAGTAAAGACTACAACTGGCAATTGCAACTTTTTTATTCATAAATCAAATACTTCTTCCGAATATTCTGAAAAACCGCAAGTCCTTCTTTCCACGAATTTCTGATTTCTTCCGCAGTCAATCCTGCTTCAATTTGTTGTTGCAGTTTTTTCGTTCCTGCCAAAGTGGTAAAAAAGGGCATAAAAAAATCTTTGCTTTTTCCGGATGAGTTGTAGGCTTCAATCAGCCATTCCAAATTTATTTTGCTTAATTTTTCAGTGTTCCGCAAATCTTCACCATAACACAATTGCCCATTAAACTTTGGGCTTTTTGAACCTTCATTGGGTTTTGGGGTAAAACTAAAAGGATATTTTTCTTTGGGGAGAAATGGTGCGCCATAAACCTGAAATTGCATTTCGGTGCCTCGACCCTCGCTTAACGTGGTGCCTTCAAAAAAACACAAACTCGGATAAAGATTAATGGCTTTATCGTTGGGCAGGTTGGGCGATGGTTTAATGAGCAGGGAATATTCGGTTTGGTGGTCGTAATTTTCCATTTCAATAATCTTCAAATCACATTGAATTTTATTTTCCAACCAACCTTCCCCATTGATCATTTTGGCATACTCGCCCATCGTCATTCCGTGCACTATGGGAATTGGGTGCATTCCCACAAAACTTTTGTGCTCGCGTTCCAAAACCGGGCCGTCAATATAATGTCCGTTTGGGTTGGGACGATCGAAGATTATTAGCGGAATTCCTGCTTCGGCACAGGCTTCCATTACATAGTGCAAAGTGGAAATGTAAGTGTAAAACCTTGCGCCCACATCCTGCAAATCGAACACCATCACTTCTATTCCTGCCAATTGTTCGGGGGTGGGTTTTTTGTTATTCCCGTAAAGGGAAACAATGGGCAGCCCCGTTTTTGAATCAAACCCGTCCGTTACTGTTTCGCCTGCATCGGCTTTTCCCCGAAAGCCGTGTTCGGGGGCGAATACTTTGGAAACCGAAATATTTTTTGAAATAAAAAAATCTACAAGATGCTGGTTTTCATTTTCCAAAAAAGAAGTCTGATTCGCAACTACGCCTACATTTTTATCTTTCAGTAATTCTGAATAAAGTTGAAACTGCTCCGCACCCAAAATAATTTCATCTCCCTCATTCGTCATCCGTCTTCCGTCCTCATTTCCCCCTTTGGGGGTTAGGGGGCTTTTCTCATTGGAACTTCCACAGGAAAAAATGGTCAAAACGACCAATAAAACTGTATTTTTGAAAAAGGATAACCGCATATTAAAACCAGTGAATTTCGAATTTTTCATCGCCCGCCGCATCATTGCCGCCAAAGACCATAAAAGTAGCATTTCGGCGCCGATAATAAAAATCGCCATTACGGCAATTGCCTTGGGATTGATTATGATGTTGGTTTCCATTGCAACGGGAGTAGGGCTTCAGAAAAAAATTCGGGAAAAAGTTTCTGCCTTTAACGGCGATATAATCATTACCAATTTTGACACCAATTTTTCAAACGATTCCCAAATCCCCATTTCAAAACAGCAGGATTTTTACCCCACTTTTAAAACCATTGAAGGCATAAAGCATGTGCAGGTAACTGCTTCTAAAGGCGCCGTGATCCGTACTGAAACCGATTTTGAAGGCGTGGTTGTTAAAGGTGTGGGTGAAGATTATGATTGGCAATATTTTGAGGAATTTTTAATTGAAGGGAAATTACCCGATTTTTCATCGGATTTGAACGAAGATATTTTGATTTCTGAATACCTCGCCAATCGGTTGAATTTAAAATTGGGCGAAAAAATCACCACTTTTTTTCTAAACGATGAAACCTCTAAAAGCCCTCGTAGCCGTGGTTTTAATATTGTTGGAATATACAATAGCGGCTTTCAGCAATTTGATGAGCAATTTATCATTACCGACATCCGTCATATTCAACGCCTAAATAAATGGGACGAAAACCAAATTGGCGCCTTCGAGGTTTTTGTGGAGGATTTCGATAATATTGACAGCATCGGCAATGCGGTTTACAACGAAACCGGCAGCACATTGGACACTCAAACCATTCGTAACAAATATGCCTCCATTTTTGAATGGTTGGACCTTTTCGATTTCAACATTGTGCTTATTATCGGAATTATGATTTTAGTAGCCGGCATCAATATGATTACTGCCTTACTGGTTTTGATTTTGGAACGAACTCAAATGATTGGTATTTTAAAAGCCTTGGGTAGTAGCGATTGGAGTGTTCGGAAGATATTTTTGTACAATGCCATGTACTTGATCGGCATCGGGTTATTTTGGGGGAATTTTATCGGTCTCGGCTTGTTGCTGCTCCAAAAATACGCCGGTCTTTTCCCGCTGAACCCTGATACATATTATGTTACCGAAGCCCCCGTTTATCTTAGTTTAGAATATATTTTAATCTTGAACGCCGGCACTTTCCTGCTTTGCCTTTTGATGCTTTTGATCCCATCTTTTATTATTGCAAAAATTTCCCCTGTGAAGGCGATACGGTTTGAGTGATTTCATGATTCATAATTCTGAATTCCGAATTGAACTCCCTACCTTTGCGCCTCTTAAAAAACGAAATGGACTACGCAGAAAATATATTGGGCACCATCGGCAGCACGCCCATGGTGAAAATGAACAAAATAATTGGGGATATTCCAGCTTTGGTGCTCGCCAAATACGAAACTTTCAACCCGGGCAACTCAGTAAAGGACCGCATGGCTGTGAAAATGGTGGAAGATGCAGAGGCCCAAGGCTTATTAAAACCGGGAGGCACCATTATTGAAGGCACATCGGGCAATACAGGTATGGGACTTGCATTGGTTGCTATTATTAAAGGTTATAAATTGATTTGTGTAATCAGCGACAAACAATCAAAGGAAAAAATGGACATCCTCCGCGCAATGGGCAGCGAGGTTGTGGTTTGCCCCACCGATGTTGAGCCGGAAGACCCACGTTCCTATTATTCCACTTCAAAACGCCTTTCCGAAGAAATCCCAAATAGTTGGTACGTGAACCAATACGACAATTTAAGCAACACCAAAGCGCATTACGAAACCACCGGCCCAGAAATCTGGAAACAGACCGATGGGAAAATCACTCATTTTGTGGTGGGCGTGGGTACCGGCGGAACCATTTCAGGCGTGGGTAAATATTTAAAGGAAAAAAACCCAGACATCAAAATTTGGGGTATCGATACTTTCGGCAGTGTTTTAGCGAAATATCACGAAACGGGAATCTTCGATAAACAAGAAATATATCCCTACGTTACCGAGGGGATTGGCGAGGACTTCCTTCCAAAAAACATCAACTTTAATATTATTGACGGGTTTACGAAAGTAACAGATAAAGACGCTGCCGTTTATACACAAAAACTTGCAAAGGAAGAAGGATTCTTTTTGGGAAATTCTGCTGGTGCGGCTATAAAAGGATTACTTCAGCTAAAAAAACATTTTACAAAGGATGATGTTGTGGTTGTGCTTTTTCACGATCACGGAAGCCGTTATGTGGGCAAAATGTACAATGACGAATGGATGAAAAAAATGGGTTATATAGAATAGTTTTTCTATGAATAACCCTTTCAGGATTTCAAACTTTGAAAGGGTTGCTAAAAAATTCGTGATTTAAAAGGCATTTCCATAATTTTGCTGTATGATAAAAAACAGCGGGCAACAATTGTTCAGGTTTCTACGAACAAAACCCATTCCTGAAAACACTAATGAAATACTGGCATTGGAGCGCACTAAATTGGCGAACGAGCGTACATTGCTGGCCTACATTGGTGCTTCGTTGTATTTGCTTTTGGGGGGGTTGGCCTTGCTTCAGTTGAAAGAATTCGAAAACATTATTTGGGTGGGTTACGCTGCATTGATAACCTGCGTTGTTTTTCTGGTAATTGGGATTGGCAGGTTTATTTTATTAAACCGTAAATTGTACAAATGGAACCGCATATTATATACAGTTAACCTTCCCGAAAAAAAGACAAGTCCTTCTCAAACAAATGCTAAAATGAAACCCCCGGTTACGGAAGAAAATGTCTAATTCTTCTTATATTTACTGCTCCCTTAATTTTATTTAAAGACTCCCCTCTAAAATTCTGTAAAGATGAAAGAGGAATTCCTGCACTATATTTGGAAGTTTCAGAAATTTTCTTCCCCTAATTTTTCCACAACTGGTTCTGAGGAATTGCTTGTGCTTTCGCCAGGGCAACACAATCAAAATTCAGGGCCGGACTTTTTTAACGCCAAAATAAATCTAAACGGGCAAGTTTGGGCTGGAAATGTTGAAATTCATTTAAAATCCTCGGATTGGTATGCACACTTTCACGAGCGGGATACTGCATATGAAAATGTAATCCTTCATGTGGTGTGGGAGCACGATGCCGAAATTTTTCGGAAAGATGCTACAATAATTCCCACTTTGGAAATCAGGAATTTGGTATCAAAGGAGACCCTGTCGGGTTATTACAAATTATTTTCAAAAGAACAAAAATGGATAAATTGTGAAGGTGAATTCGCGACAATTGATGATTTTATTTTGGAAAACTGGCTGGAAAATTTATACATCGAACGGTTGCAGAAAAAAAGCGAATTGTTGTTAACCGAATTAAAAGCCTCTCAAAATCATTGGGAAGCCCTATTGTTTCAAATGCTTTCTAAAAATTTTGGTTTGATAGTGAACGGCGAAGCGTTTTTCAGCATGGCGAAATCCATTGATTTTTCGGTGGTGAAAAAATGTGCCCAAAGCCAATTTGATTTGGAATCGCTCTTTTTTGGACAAGCGGGACTGTTAGAAGAAAAAAAGGAAGACGGCTATTTTGAGCTACTTGAAAACAATTATAACTATTTAAGGCACAAATTCAATTTGAGTAACGAAGCTGTAGCGCGTACAAAATTCTTCAGATTGCGGCCGCCAAATTTCCCAACATTGCGTCTTTCCCAACTTGCTGTGTTATATTCGGAAAGTCAGAACCTATTTTCTGAAATCATTTCAATTAAAAAACTGGACGGTTTTTATTCCCTTTTTAAAAAAGCTGCTAGTGAATATTGGGATACGCATTATAATTTCGGCCTTTCCACTTTGGAAAAAAGAAAACAGCTGTCAAAAAACTTCATCGATTTGTTAGTCATAAACACCCTCATCCCAATCAAATTTTGTTACGCCGCCCAATTGGGAAAAGATAATACCGATGAATTGTTTACGCTTGCTTCAGAAATTGCTTCGGAGGAAAACTCAATCATTAGTAAATATAATATGCTTCGACGGGTTTCAAAAAATTCCTTTCATTCGCAGGCTTTATTGCAGCTTAAAAATGAATACTGCGACAAAAACAAATGTTTGCAATGCGCGATAGGGAACGCGCTTTTGAAAAGTTGAATGTATTTAAAAAAAAAGTAATTTGCAGCTATGCTTAAAAAGGTTTATAACATACGCTATTACCTTGAAAAACGCGGTTTTTACGTCAGCTCACGTTTTGCTGACAGGTTGGGGATCCGGGTGAGAAACGTTCGTTTGTTTTTTATTTATATTTCGTTTGCCACATTGGGGGTTGGGTTTGCCATTTATTTAACCCTCGCTTTTTTATTGAAATTAAAAGATTTGGTTAACACTAAACGCAGCTCGGTTTTCGACCTATAAATATTACTTTAATAATGTTTTAAGGGAATGTTAACATTTTAAAGCGGAATTATTTGAAATGGATAATTTTTTTAGCATCTTGCTATCCTCTTAATTCGCCATTATTAATCTATACTTATATTAAAATGAAGAAATTACTTCCCTTCCTGTTTTCACTTTTTGTTCCATTTTTAGTTTCCGCCCAGCAAGCACCGCCCGAAATAGGAATTGATGAGCAAATAAATCAAGCTTTTTTACCCGTTTCAACCTTCTTCTCAAACTTGATTTTCTTCGAAGTTTTTGGAATTCCATTTGTACTTATTCTATTGGTATTTAGCGCAACTTTTTTTACCATATACTTCGGTTTTCCGAACATCAGATATTTTTGGAGAGCCCTTATGACCGTACGCGGAAAGTATGAAGATATTGAAAAGCATGGCGCAAAGGTTTTGTACGGGGAAGACGGCATCGCGCAAGGAACAGATATGAACAAGGTTTCAGATTTTGACGCACACGTTGAATCCTTGAACGATGAGTTAGCAATTGACGGGGATATTGTCGATACTATCCGGGATGAAAGTTCTGCGGGCGAGGTTAGCCATTTTCAGGCCTTGGCCACCGCAGTTTCGGGCACAGTTGGTAACGGAAATATTGCCGGTGTAGCCCTTGCAATTGCTTTGGGAGGTCCCGGGGCAACTTTTTGGATGATAGTTTGTGGCTTTTTGGGAATGTCAACAAAATTCGTGGAATGTACCCTCGGGGTTCAATATCGCGATGTAGGCCCCGACGGCACCGTATATGGCGGCCCTATGTTCTATCTAAGTAAAGGCTTAAAGGAAAAAGGGTTTACTGTATTGGGCAAGGTTACGGCAGTTCTATTTGCTATTTTTTGTATTGGGGGTTCATTTGGCGGCGGTAATGCGGCTCAATCTAATCAGGCCACCATTGTTTTAAAGGATCTTTTTAATTTGCAAAGTACTGCCGCAGGATTTTGGATAGGTGTTGTTTTGGCAATTTTGGTGGGAATTATTATTATTGGAGGCATTAAAAGGATTGCCGCAGTAACCGAAAAGGTTGTTCCTTTTATGGCAATACTGTACGTTGGGGCCTGTTTGTATATTATTTTGAGCAATTTCGGTTTGATTGATGATGCGATATCCCTAATAATCTCGGAAGCTTTCAACCCCACTGCTATTGGTGTTGGTTCTATAATCGGGGTGCTTTTGGTCGGTTTTAAAAGGGCAGCTTTTAGCAATGAGGCCGGGGCAGGTTCAGCTTCTATTGCTCACAGTGCGGTCAGGACAAAATATTCTGCCAGCGAAGGCTTGGTAGCATTATTGGAACCATTTATCGATACAGTTGTTATCTGTACCATGACGGCTTTGGTTATTATAATTTTCAATTTTGGCGGCTTTTTTGAGTATGGGGACGTAACGGGCACTGGGGTGGCCATTATTGATGGCGTTTCCTACGAAGGTTCCGGTATTACGGCGCAGGCATTTCACGAATTTATACCTTACTCAAATATATTCTTGACCTTGGCAGTGTTCCTTTTTGCCGTTTCAACAATGATTTCATGGTCTTATTACGGCCTGCAATCTTGGAAATACCTTTTCGGAAGGGGAAAAACTATGGATTTGGTTTATAAATTTCTTTTCTGTGTGTTCATTATAATTGGTGCAGCAGCAAATATGAGATCTATCTGGGATTTTTCCGATGCTATGATTTTTGCGATGATCTTCCCCAATATGATAGGTTTGTTCTTCCTGTTTCCCGTAGTTAAAAAACAGTTGCGAAGATATTTAGATGCAATAAAAATGAAGCGGGAAGCGATTTCCGATTAATCTCAATGCTATGATTTTCAGGTCCCACTTCACTTTCAATAGACAACAGCGGAGTGGGATTTTGTTTTTGGTACTAATAATTTGTGCCCTATTGTATATTTTTTATTTTGTTGATTTTGGGGAAGAAAATCTTATGGATACCACTTCGCCAGAAATTCTTGCCGTTCAAAAGGAAATAGATTCCTTACGGCTTGCCAAAATTGAATCACAAAAACCAAAACTTTATCCATTTAATCCAAATTTTATAACCGATTTTAAAGGCTATACCTTGGGAATGTCCCTTGAAGAAATTGATAGATTACACGCTTTTAGGGAACAAAATAAATGGATTAATTCCATTGAGGATTTTAAAAATGTAACAAAAGCTTCGGATTCCCTTTTGGCGATTATTGGGCCGTCTTTTAAATTTCCCGATTGGTTAACCGATCCCAAACCACAAAAGGCTTTTTTTAAAAATGATTATTCCGAAAAACCTCTCGCCCAAAAAAATGATTTGAACCACGCCACAGAAGCCCAATTGCAGGAAGTCAGCGGCATTGGTGAAGCATTTAGCAAAAGGATAATTTCATACCGTGAAAAACTTGGCGGATTTGTCGATGATTCCCAATTATATGACGTTTATGGTTTGGAAGCAGCCGTTGTGCAGCGAACACTAAATCAATTCACCGTAAAAACACCTAAAAAGGTTCCAAAAATGAGCATTAATACCGCTACAGCCTCGGATATTGCCACTATCCCGGGGATTTCGTTTGAACTGGCAAAAAAGATTTGGGAATACCGGACACTTCACCAAGGTGTCGATAGCTTTGAGGAATTGGATGGAATTGAAGGGTTGACCCCACGGAAATTACAGCTAATTCAGTTATATTTGTCGCTTGACCATTTTGGTATAAATTAACTGAAACCCTTGCCAAATAAATGGGGTACCGTTTATAACCCCGAATCAAAATCAAAAGAAGAACTATGTATTTCACGGAAGAGCATCATTTTTTCAGAAAAAGTTTTCAGGATTTCCTTCAAAAAGAAGTGGTCCCCCATATCGAAAAATGGGAAAAGTCCGGCACTATTGAACGCTTTATCTGGAAAAAATTTGGCGAGATGGGCTACTTTGGCATTAATACCCCGGAGCAATATGGCGGGTTGGGTCTTGACCTTTTTTATACCGTGATATTTTTGGAGGAACTACAAAAAATAAATTCCGGAGGATTTGCAGCGGCCATGTGGGCGCATGCCTATTTGGCGATGACGCATTTGAACAAAGAAGGAAATGATGAACAAAAGAAAAAATATCTCGCTCCCAGCATAAGCGGCGAAATGATAGGTTGCCTTTGCATTACCGAGCCCTTTGGCGGAAGCGACGTTTCTGGGATGCGCACTACGGCGATAAAGGAGGGGAACGGCTACGTGATTAACGGTTCAAAAACATTTATTACCAACGGCGTGTACAGTGATTATTTGGTGGTGGCCGCTAAAACTTCACCAGATTTGGGAAACAAGGGCATCAGTATTTTTGTTATTGATCGAGATACGCCCGGCGTTTCCGCTACAAAATTGGATAAATTGGGATGGCGTGCTTCCGA
Source organism: Flavobacteriales bacterium (assembly GCA_038326725.1). Classification (GTDB taxonomy): domain Bacteria; phylum Bacteroidota; class Bacteroidia; order Flavobacteriales; family Flavobacteriaceae; genus JBBQKI01. The sequence goes on along the minus strand of JBBQKI010000009.1, from coordinate 13,543 downwards.
TACTGCGGAGATTGCTTTTGACAATGTGAAAATTCCTTTGGGAAATTTAATGGGCGAAGAAAATAAGGGCTTTGCATACATTATGCAGCACTTTGCCTTTGAACGCATCATTATGGGCATTAACGCCCATGCGCGAAGTGAATTTGCGTTGGAATATACCATAAAATACATGAAGGAAAGGATGGCTTTTGGAAAACCAATTTCCGAATTCCAGGCCCTGCGACATAAAATTTCGGATATGGCAAGCGAGGTGGAAATGTGCAAAACCTTTAATTATACTACCGCCAAAAGACTGAATGATGGTGAATATGTGGTAAAAGAAGCCACGATGAGCAAACTGGTTTCCACAAAAATTGCGGATGAAGTAATTTATAATTGCCTTCAGTTTTTGGGCGGCTACGGCTATATGGAAGATTATCCCTTGGCAAGATTGTTCCGCGACAGCCGTTTGGGCCCCATCGGTGGTGGCACTTCAGAAATATTACGGGAAATTTTGGCAAAGATGATTTTTGAAAAGAAAGAATACAGGCCCGCTACTTAAACAAATTCTATTTTTTTATTAAATAATTGTGTAATCAACTTAATCCGGTTGAAAAAATGAGATATAATTTTTTAAAACTATTTTTTGCTTTTGCAATAGGCCTATTCTCCTTAAATGGTTATGCGCAGATAGAAGTTAAAAACAGGGTTGTGGATTTTATGTCCTTCCAACCCATTGAAAATGCCAACATTTATGTTCAAAATACCACCAAAGGCACCATTACCAATGCCGATGGTAATTTTGTTTTGTTGGTGCCCGAAGAAAACAGAAATGATACTTTAGTTATTTCTTCCATCGGGTATAAAAGTTTTAAAACTATTATTAAAGATTTTGATGCAACCACGGATATATTTTTGGAAGAAGATGTAGCCTCTTTAGATGAGGTGGTTATTGTTGCTGACTCAAGGCCCAAAACAGGCAATGAAATTGTATTAAGGGCTATTAAAGAAATACCAGATAACCTACCCGAAGAACCCTATTTGCAAAAAGGATTTTTACGGCACCGGGAACGGAACAAAAAGGAATACAAATGGCTTATTGAAAGCGCGATTACTTTATATGATTCCAGTTATGCATCCGGGTCCAAAAATAATTTGAAAATAAACGTTGATGAAAATAGGAAAAGTTACGATTTAAGGGATGTTGACAGCCTGTTTACCTATACTGCCTATTTAAATAATAAAAATAAGAATTCCAGGTCAAAGTCAGGAACGTTAAACCGGAACACAATCCCGACAGCATCTTTGATTGAAGCAATCAAATGGAACGATACAAGGGTCAACGGTTTGGAAAACCTCTTTAAAGGAAGGCTAAATTTAGTGAGGAATGCCAATATGCGGGACGCTTTGTTTGGCGAAAATATGCTCGATAAACATCAGTTTGATCTCGATACGATTTTAGTTGATGACGGTAGAAAACTCTATAAAATCAAGATTTCTAAAAGCAAAGATTTCATTGGTTTAAACACGGAAAATATTTATAATGAGGGGTATGAAGCCCAAGGGTGGCTGTACATTTATTGGGACAATTATGCCTTTAAAAAAATTGAGTATGAATTGGTTGCTGCTTCCGATGTTCAAAAAAAGAGGAGCAAAAGCCTTTTTGATTCACAAATTAATCATAAACTTATAATAACCTATACGGAGTTTGAAGATAAGATGTATCCCAATTACTTTTATTACGAAACCCCAAAACTTGTAAATACGGGGGAAAGGTCTTCGGATAAAGAAAGGATGGAAGCCGAGCCTGGTTTTGATAAAGACGAACAGTATTATTATACAATTCAAGAAATACTATTTACCGAAATTATAAAAGAACCGGAAACCATAAACTTGGCACTTCAGCAAAAGTGGTCGTCGGATATTTTTTCTTCGAGGCCCTACAATGCAACTTTCTGGGAAAACTATAATGTTTTATTGGAAAGCGAAAAAGAAGGGAAATTTATTGAGGACTTGAGTGAGCGGGCATTTCAGACCAATTAGATAAGAGTATTCTTAAATTATTATTTTTTTAATGAGCTAAAATATGTTTCTTCAAGCCGATAATGATTTCATTCCTTTTGATTTGCATCGCATTTTAATGAATGATTTGCCCTACCATTTTCTTTGGGAAGTATTGGGCCGTTCGGTTTTTATGTTCATCATCATTATTATTGGACTTAAAATTACTGGCAGGCGTGAATTAAAACAGCTTTCTGCTTTTGAGCTCATCATCATTTTGGCTCTCGGCTCGGCGGCCGGCGATACCATGTTTTATGAAGACGTGGCCATTATACCAACATTAGTTGTTTTTATTGTAGTCATCGGGCTTTATAAAATTATCACCCATTTTATTGCTACCCAAAAAAAAGTGGAGCATTTTTTTGAGGGGAAACCCATCACTATTATTGAGAACGGGATTTTTATTTTTGAAGCGGTTGCAAAGCAAAACTTAGCCCTTGATGAATTTTTGATGGAACTGCGCAACGAGAGCATAGAACATTTGGGACAGGTACGGACCGCCATTTTTGAAGTGAACGGCAGCATCAGCTTGCTTTATTTTTCTGAAGAAAACACCATTCCTGGGCTTCCTATTTTCCCCGATAAACTTAAAAACAAATTGCGTGTGATTGAAAAAGCAGGCAAATATGCATGCTTGTATTGCGGGATGGTGCATGTGATGGAGGCTTCTGCTTCCGAACAGGTTTGTCCAAACTGCGGGCATAAGGAATGGGTGGAGGCGATTGAAGCGAAGAGAGTGAGCTGAACATTGACTTTTTCTGCAAATAATTTTTTAGGAGTTATAAAATATTACCCTATATTTGCCCTCCAAAAGAGAGGAGGTTAAGGCACTATGTTAATAATACCAATAAAAGACGGAGAAAATATCGATAGGGCGCTAAAGCGTTTCAAACGAAAATTCGACAAAACAGGAACCATGCGTCAGTTGCGTGCACGGCAAGCTTTCATAAAGCCATCGGTTAAACGAAGGAAAGAAGTACAGAAAGCACAGTATATTCAAAATTTAAGGGATCAGGAAGAAATTTAACCTTTCTCCTTATTATACTATAAACCGGTTGGAATTTTAATTCCCACCGGTTTTTTTAATGCCTTAATTTTAAAATTGTTTTTTTGGTATTATCGTACCTTTACGTTCAATCCCCCGTGCTATGCCTTTTCAAGATTTCATTTTCTACCTTCAGCTTGAAAAAAAACAATCGCCCCATACGGTTACTGCTTATCATAAAGATTTGGAAAGTTTTTTAGCGTTTGCTTCGAATGGTTTCGGGTATTTGGAAATTAAAACCGTCAACTATGCCATCATCCGCAACTGGATTGTTTCGTTAGTGGATGCGGGCATTTCGAACCGCAGCATCAACCGGAAGATTTCATCTTTAAAAACCTATTATAAATTTTTGCTTAAAACCAAACAGATTGAGGTAAACCCGCTTGCAAAACATATAGCTTTAAAAACCGCAAAAAAAGTGCAGGTACCTTTTTCCGGGAAGGAAATTGAAAACGTGATGGATCTCCTTTCAGAAAGGGAAAACACTTTTGAAGGCTTACGAGACAGGTTGATAGTGGAACTCTTCTACGCCACGGGCATACGTCGGGCTGAGCTTATAAACATAAAAATGAACGATGTTTCAGTTTCCCAAAAAACGGTAAAGGTTTTGGGTAAAAGAAATAAAGAGCGGATTATCCCGCTTATCCCCGTAGTTCTTAAAACTTTGGAAGATTATGTCCTTGAGCGGAAAAAACTTGCAACCATTAAAAACCCCGAGTACCTTTTTTTGACAACAAAGGGGGTTAAAATTTATGAAACACTTGTGTACCGACTCATAAATAACTACTTTAGTAAAGCATCGGAAAAGGTGAAAAAAAGCCCTCATATTTTGAGGCATTCCTTTGCCACGCATTTGTTGGAAGAAGGTGCGGACTTGAACGCTGTTAAAGAGTTATTGGGTCACAGTAGTTTGGCCTCCACCCAGGTTTACATTCACAACAGCATTGCGAAATTGAAGGAAGTTCATAAAAATTCGCACCCAAGGAATTCAAAATGAAGTTTAATTTTTAATATATTTTTTATGAAAGTAAATGTGCAGACCCCCAATTTTGTGGCAGATGTAAAGCTGCTTCATTTTATTGAAAGGAAATTGACCAAATTGGAACAATTTTATGACCGCATTGTTTTCGCTGACGTGTTTTTGAAAGTAAAAAAAACAAGTGAAAAGGAGAACAAAATGGTAGAGATTTTATTGAGCGTTCCCGGCGATGATTTGATTATCAAAAAAGAAGCAAAAACCTTCGAGGAAGGTACCGATGATTGCATAAAATCTTTGGAAAGGCAATTAAAGAAGCGAAAACAAAAACAAAAAGCGTATTTATAGGAGAATTTTTCCTAAAAAGTTTTGCGGAAAAAATAATTTATATACATTTGCAGTCCGTTAGAAATAGCGGACTTTTTTATGTCTAAAATTTAGCATAAAATGGAGAGCAAAATTGCCGATATAGCTCAGTTGGCCAGAGCACGTGATTTGTAATCTCGGGGTCGTGGGTTCGAATCCCTCTATCGGCTCTAAAGGTTTAAGTTCTTTAAAAATAAAATAGTCAAAAGCATTGGGGGAGATACTCAAGCGGCCAACGAGGGCAGACTGTAAATCTGCTGACTACGTCTTCGCAGGTTCGAATCCTGCTCTCCCCACGTAAATTTGAAATAAAAAAAAATTTCAAGCACTAAAAGCCAAATTAAGGTTTTTAGGAAATTTAAATAGTTCTTTAAAATAATGGAATTTGGAATTTTCTTTTATAGGAATTTCCATTGTATTGCGGGAGTAGCTCAGTTGGTAGAGCGTCAGCCTTCCAAGCTGAATGTCGCCGGTTCGAACCCGGTCTCCCGCTCTAAAAGTTCTTTTAAAACTGAAAATTATAGTTTATACTTTAATTTTCAAATAAAGGCTAGGAGAAGGGCGAGAAGTTTATGCTGAGCGCAGTCGAAGCAAACCCGGTCTCCCGCTCAAAAGGAGTTGCAAGTTAAAAGTTATTGGTTACCATGACCGTAAACTTGGAAACTGGAACTAAAAACGCCGGTGTAGCTCAGGGGTAGAGCGTTTCCTTGGTAAGGAAGAGGTCATGGGTTCAATTCCCATCATTGGCTCAAGGTTTTTTTATAAGTGAACACTAATATATAACTAAGATTAAATAAATACAAAATGGCAAAAGAAACATTCGATCGGTCAAAACCACACTTAAATGTTGGTACAATTGGACACGTAGATCACGGTAAAACAACTTTAACCGCCGCTATTACCAAAGTAATGGCCGACTTAGGTTATTCAGAAGCTAAATCATTCGATCAAATTGATAATGCTCCCGAAGAAAAAGAAAGGGGTATCACTATCAACTCTTCACACGTAGAGTATCAAACCGCAAACCGTCACTATGCACACGTAGATTGTCCTGGTCACGCGGATTACGTAAAGAACATGGTAACGGGTGCCGCCCAAATGGACGGTGCCATTCTTGTGGTTGCGGCTACTGATGGCCCAATGCCACAAACCCGTGAACACATCCTTTTGGGTCGCCAAGTAGGTATCCCACGTATGGTTGTTTTCATGAATAAAGTAGATATGGTTGATGATGAAGAACTATTGGAATTGGTGGAAATGGAAATCCGTGACCTTCTTAACTTCTATGAATATGATGGAGATAATGGACCTGTAATTGCCGGTTCAGCTTTGGGCGCTCTTAATGGTGAAGAGAAATGGGTAAATACTGTTGTTGAATTAATGGCAGCTGTTGATACTTGGATTGAATTGCCATTGCGTGACATAGACAAGCCTTTCCTTTTGCCTATTGAAGATGTATTCTCCATTACTGGTCGTGGAACTGTAGCTACAGGCCGTATCGAAACTGGAGTTGCTAACACTGGCGATCTTGTTGACATAATTGGAATGGGTGCTGAAAAATTGACTTCAACCATTACAGGTGTTGAGATGTTCCGTAAAATCCTTAATAGGGGCGAAGCGGGAGATAACGTGGGTATCCTTTTAAGGGGTATTGAAAAAACCGATATCCGTAGGGGTATGGTTATTTGCAAAAAAGGTTCTGTAACGCCACACGCCAAATTCAAAGCTGAGGTTTACGTCCTTAAAAAAGAAGAAGGTGGCCGCCACACGCCATTCCATAACAACTACCGTCCACAGTTTTACGTTCGTACGACTGACGTAACAGGGAACATTACGCTTCCTGATGGTGTAGAGATGGTAATGCCGGGCGATAACTTGACAATTAACGTTGAACTTATCCAGCCTATTGCGATGAACCTTGGATTGCGTTTTGCTATCCGTGAAGGTGGTAGAACTGTTGGAGCAGGACAGGTAACTGAAATTTTAGACTAATTCGATTATAATTAAAGTCAAAAGGTGCTCGTCTTTTCGTCGGGCGCCTTGACTTTTATTAAGGGTTTAGCTTGGCTTTGCCAAAATAGGTAAGCATTAAGGGCGGCTCAATATACGGGTTTAGCTCAGTTGGTAGAGCACTGGTCTCCAAAACCAGGTGTCGGGAGTTCGAGCCCCCCAACCCGTGCTAAAAGAAAACAATAATTAACAGCGTCAAAAGATGGTAGATTATATTAAAGAATCCTATAACGAGCTGAAGAACCACGTAACGTGGCCAACTTGGGCAGAAGCACAACGGCTAACCGTTATAGTTGCTGTATTTTCGGTAATTCTTTCTTTGGCAATATGGGGCGTTGATTCTGTTTTTAGCAGGATTATCGGTTTGTATTTTGAATGGATCAAGTCGTAATAAATGACAATGACTGAAACAAATAGTGCAAAAAAATGGTATGTGGTCCGGTCGGTTAGCGGGCAGGAAAACAAGATAAAATCGTACATCGAATCTGAGATAAAACGGTTGAGCCTTGAAGACTATATAGATCAAGTCCTGGTGCCCACCGAAAAAGTGATACAGATCCGCAATGGGAAAAAAGTAAATAAAGAACGCGTTTATTTTCCCGGGTATATTATGATACAGGCAAATTTGGGTGGGGAAATACCCCACATCATTAAAGGAATAAACGGGGTAATTGGATTTTTAGGGGAAACAAAAGGCGGCGATCCGGTGCCATTGCGACTGTCGGAAGTGAACAGAATGTTGGGGAAAGTAGATGAACTTTCGGTTAAAGATGATAATGTAAACATTCCTTTCGTTACAGGTGAAACCATAAAAGTAATAGACGGGCCTTTCAACGGGTTCAATGGTACGGTTGAAAAAATAAACGAAGAAAAGCGCAAACTTGAAGTAATGGTTAAGATTTTCGGAAGAAAAACTCCATTGGAATTAAGTTACATGCAAGTAGAAAAAGTTTAATTGTTACGCTTAATAGGTTCTTTCATTGGCTTCCACTTTAGAAAAACCACATCAAAAAATTGAAACATGGCAAAAGAAATAAGTAAAGTAGTAAAGTTGCAGGTTAAAGGCGGTGCTGCAAATCCATCGCCACCAGTTGGGCCCGCATTGGGAGCTGCCGGTGTGAACATTATGGAATTTTGCAAGCAGTTCAATGCCCGAACGCAAGATAAGCAAGGAAAAGTATTGCCCGTAGCGATCACGGTTTTTAAGGATAAATCTTTCGATTTTGTAATTAAAACCCCACCCGCAGCGGTTCAAATACTTGAAGCAGCCAAAGCTAAAAAAGGCTCTGGGGAACCCCATGCCAAAAAAATAGCAACAATTTCCTGGGATCAAGTTAGGACGATCGCAGAAGATAAAATGCCCGACCTAAACGCGTTTACCATTGAGTCTGCCATGAAAATGGTAGCGGGTACTGCACGTTCCATGGGTGTTAAACTAAAGGGAAACGCTCCTTTTTAATCTGAAAAAAGAACTCAAGAAATGGCACGATTAACTAAAAAGCAAAAGGAAGCCCACGCTAAAGTAGAGCCCAACAAGGCATATACTATGGCTGAAGCCTCTGCTTTAATAAAAGAAATATCAAACGTAAAGTTTGATCCCTCTGTAGACCTTGCGGTACGTCTTAACGTGGATCCACGTAAAGCAAACCAAATGGTAAGGGGCGTAGTTACCCTTCCTCACGGAACAGGTAAAGATGTAAAGGTATTGGCATTGGTAACTCCAGATAAGGAAGCCGAAGCTAAGGAAGCCGGAGCAGACTATGTAGGTTTAGACGAGTACCTCGATAAAATAAAAGGAGGTTGGACAGATGTTGACGTAATTGTAACCATGCCAAGCGTGATGGGAAAATTAGGCCCCTTAGGCCGGATATTGGGCCCACGCGGCCTAATGCCCAATCCCAAAACAGGTACGGTAACTATGGACGTTGCTAAAGCAGTTTCTGAAGTAAAAGCCGGTAAAATCGATTTTAAAGTTGACAAAACCGGGATTGTACACGCAGCGATAGGGAAAGCATCTTTTGATGCCGAACAGATTGCCGGAAACGCAAAAGAATTATTAACCACCCTCGTTAAACTGAAACCTCAGGCAGCAAAAGGTGTTTACATCAAGAGCATTTATATGTCCAGTACTATGAGCCCTAGTGTAGCCATCGATTCCAAGAGGTATTCTGAGCAGTAAAATCTGAAATTATGACAAGAGAAGAAAAATCACAAGTAATTGAAAGCTTGACTGCACAACTTGCCGATAATGAAATTATCTATTTAGCAGATATTTCAGGTTTAGATGCGGGAACAACAACCAACTTACGCCGGGCTTGTTTTAAAGCCGGTATCAAATTGGCCGTGGTAAAGAACACCTTGCTTAAAAAAGCAATGGAAAGTTCCGAGAAAGATTTTGGTGGATTAACGGAAATATTAAAGGGAAATACTTCTTTAATGTTTTCAGAAACCGGGAACGGGCCAGCCAAAGTAATAAAGGAATTTCGTAGAAAATCCGATAAGCCTTTATTGAAAGGCGCATTTATTCAAGAGGGAATCTATATTGGGGATGATCAACTGGAGAATCTGGTTAATCTTAAATCCAAAGATGAACTTATTGGGGAAATCATCGGCTTATTGCAATCTCCTGCCAAAAATGTTATTTCCGCCCTTAAATCCGGTGGTGGCAAGATTGCAGGAATCCTTAAAACCCTATCTGAAAAAGAAGGGTAATAAAATAAATTGAGCACTAATAAATTAATATAAATTACAAATTACTAAAACGATAAAAATGGCAGATTTAAAAGATTTCGCAGAAAAATTGGTTAACCTAACCGTTAAAGAAGTAAACGAGTTGGCAACCATATTAAAAGATGAATATGGAATAGAGCCTGCAGCTGCAGCTGTATCTGTTTCAGCCGGAGGCGGTGGTGGCGATGCTGCCGCTGTTGAAGAGCAATCAGAATTCACCGTAATGCTTAAAGCAGCGGGTGCTTCTAAATTGGCAGTAGTTAAATTGGTTAAAGAATTGACCGGTGCTGGCCTTAAAGAAGCAAAAGAATTGGTTGACAATGCCCCTTCCCCAATCAAAGAAGGTGTGTCAAAAGATGAAGCTGAAGCTCTAAAAGCACAACTGGAAGAAGCTGGGGCTGAGGTTGAGCTTAAGTAAGCTCCCAACGTTCCAACCCTTAAGGTTTAGGTCTTTCGCCGAAGCGGAATGACCTAAACCATTTTTGCGTATATAATGGTCTTCACCTTTATTATACGATTTTATAGTAATTTTTAATTAAAATTCCGTCCATAGATGTCAGCAACGCAAACTGAAAGATTGAATTTTTCCTCTGTAAAAAATAAGCCCGCTTACCCGGACTTTTTGGACATTCAGATTAAATCCTTTCAGGATTTTTTCCAATTGGAAACCAAATCAGAAGAAAGAGGCCAAGAAGGATTGTACAAAACCTTTTTGGAAAATTTCCCGATCACCGACACCCGAAACCAATTTGTTTTAGAGTTTTTAGACTATTTCGTAGATCCACCGCGATATTCCATTCAGGAATGTATCGAGCGGGGCCTAACGTATAGCGTACCTCTTAAAGCACGGTTGAAACTATATTGTACCGATGCCGAGCACGAAGATTTTGAAACCATAGTGCAGGATGTGTATTTGGGCACCATTCCTTATATGACACCCAGCGGTACATTCTGTATCAATGGTGCCGAGAGGGTAGTGGTATCTCAACTTCACCGTTCGCCCGGCGTTTTCTTTGGACAATCTTTCCATGCGAATGGCACCAAGTTATATTCCGCAAGGGTTATTCCTTTTAAAGGTTCTTGGATTGAATTCGCTACCGATATCAATAGCGTGATGTACGCTTATATCGATAGAAAGAAAAAACTTCCCGTAACTACGCTTTTCCGCGCTATTGGTTTTGAAAGGGACAAAGATATTCTTGAAATTTTCGACTTGGCCGAAGAAGTGAAAGCTTCCAAAACCGGGCTAAAAAAATATACCGGCCGTAAACTTGCCGCCCGTGTTTTAAAAACATGGCATGAGGATTTTGTGGATGAAGATACCGGCGAGGTTGTTTCCATTGAAAGAAACGAAATCATCTTGGATCGCGATACCGTTCTTGAAAAAGAACATATCGATGAAATCCTGGATTCCGGCACAAAAACAATTTTGCTTCACAAGGAAGATAATCTTCAAGCAGACTACGCCATTATCCACAATACTTTGCAAAAGGATCCAACCAATTCTGAAAAGGAAGCGGTGGAGCATATTTACAGACAATTACGTAATGCAGAACCGCCCGATGAAGAAACAGCACGTGGTATTATACACAAGTTGTTTTTTAGCGATCAGCGTTACAACCTTGGTGAAGTGGGCCGTTACAGAATGAACAAAAAACTAGGCCTTGATATTCCAATGGACAAGCAAGTGCTTACCAAAGAGGATATCATAACCATCGTTAAATACTTAATAGAACTTATCAATTCCAAAGCCGAGATTGATGATATCGATCACCTTAGCAATCGTCGAGTACGTACTGTGGGGGAACAATTATCACAACAGTTTGGGGTAGGTCTTGCCCGTATGGCACGAACCATTCGTGAACGGATGAACGTTCGTGATAACGAGGTGTTTACACCTATAGATTTGATAAATGCGAAAACATTGTCTTCCGTAATCAATTCATTTTTCGGGACCAACCAGCTTTCGCAGTTTATGGACCAGACCAATCCGCTGGCAGAGATCACGCACAAGCGTCGACTTTCCGCCCTTGGGCCGGGAGGACTTTCCCGCGAGCGGGCAGGTTTTGAGGTTCGTGACGTTCACTATACCCATTACGGAAGGCTTTGCCCCATTGAAACCCCGGAAGGACCAAATATTGGTTTGATTTCTTCACTTGCGGTTTACGCCAAAGTGAACAATCTTGGTTTCATTGAAACCCCGTACCGTAAGGTTGAAAACGGAAAAATCGATTTAAAACACGAGCCCGTTTATCTTTCTGCGGAAGAAGAAGAAGAAATGCACATTGCACAGGCCAATATCCCATTGAAAAATAATGGCGAAATTGATACTGATAAGGTTATTGCCCGTATGGAAGGCGACTTCCCATTGGTGGAGCCAAGTGTGGTAAATTATGCCGATGTAGCGCCAAATCAAATTGCGTCTATTTCAGCATCACTTATTCCATTTTTGGAGCACGATGATGCAAACAGGGCCTTGATGGGATCGAACATGATGCGGCAGGCAGTTCCATTATTGATTGCCGATTCCCCGATTGTGGGAACAGGTTTGGAACGTCAAGTTGCTTCCGATTCAAGGGTGTTGATAAATGCAGAAGGCGATGGCGTGGTGGAATATGTTGATGCCAACGAAATCACCATTAAATATGACCGTTCCGAAGAAGAACGAATGGTTAGTTTTGATACCGATTCAAAAACATATAGGCTTGTAAAATTCAGAAAAACCAATCAAAGTACTTCCATTAACTTGAAACCCATTGTTAAAAAGGGTGATAGGGTTAAAAAAGGCCAAGTACTTTGTCAGGGCTATGCAACCGAAAATGGTGAATTGGCACTGGGTCGTAATATGAAGGTTGCGTTCATGCCTTGGAAAGGGTACAACTTTGAGGATGCAATCGTTATTTCCGAAAAAGTGGTACGTCAGGATATATTCACATCGATTCATATTGATGAATATTCCCTTGAAGTGCGCGACACCAAATTGGGTAATGAAGAGTTGACCAATGATATCCCCAACGTTTCGGAAGAAGCCACCAAAGATTTGGACGAATCTGGAATGATTCGTATTGGAGCGGAAGTGAAACCGGGCGATATTTTGATCGGAAAAATTACCCCGAAAGGTGAAAGCGATCCAACCCCGGAAGAAAAACTGCTTCGTGCAATTTTCGGAGATAAAGCGGGTGATGTAAAAGATGCTTCGTTAAAAGCTTCCCCATCTTTGAATGGAGTGGTTATCGACAAAAAACTTTTTGCACGCGCGGTAAAGGACAAACGAAAACGCCTAAAAGACAAAGAGGACATTACCGAGCTTGAAGCACTGTACGATGCAAAATTCGTTGCGCTACAAGATGTTTTGGTGGAAAAACTTTTTGCTATAATTGGAGGAAAAACCGCTCAGGGAATCAATAACGATCTTGGAGAAGTTATTTTCCCAAAAGGAAAAAAATTCACCTTGAAAATGTTAACCGCCGTTGAAGACTACACCCACTTAACTGGGGGTACTTGGTCCACCGATGACGAAACCAACACTCTGGTGGCGGATTTGATGCATAACTATAAAATAAAGGAGAACGATTTGCAAGGAAACCTTCGTCGGGAGAAGTTTACTATTTCCGTTGGAGATGAACTTCCAGCAGGTATTTTAAAACTTGCAAAAGTTTATATTGCCAAAAAGCGAAAACTGAAAGTTGGCGATAAAATGGCCGGTCGTCACGGAAACAAGGGTATTGTTGCCCGGATTGTTCGTGAGGAGGATATGCCTTTCCTTGAAGACGGAACGCCAGTTGACATCGTGTTGAACCCACTTGGGGTGCCATCGCGGATGAACATTGGGCAAATTTATGAAACCGTACTTGGATGGGCAGGTCAAAAATTGGGACGCAAATTCGCAACCCCAATTTTCGACGGCGCAACCCTTGACCAGATCAATGAATATACAGATGAAGCGGGAATCCCAAGATTTGGGCATACCTATTTATTTGATGGCGGAACAGGACAACGTTTTGATCAACCTGCAACAGTGGGTATCATTTATATGTTGAAACTGGGCCACATGGTTGATGATAAAATGCACTCACGTTCCATTGGACCGTACTCGCTCATCACGCAACAGCCTTTGGGCGGTAAAGCACAATTTGGTGGACAGCGTTTTGGGGAGATGGAAGTTTGGGCTTTGGAAGCGTATGGCGCATCCAGCACCCTTCGCGAAATATTGACCGTAAAATCTGATGACGTGGTGGGTAGGGCAAAAACCTACGAAGCCATTGTTAAAGGTGAAACCATGCCCGAGCCTGGATTACCGGAATCTTTCAACGTATTGATGCACGAATTGAAAGGCCTTGGTTTGGACATTCGGTTAGAGGAATAAGAATTCCCGC
>JBBQKI010000008.1:0-76157 GCA_038326725.1 Flavobacteriales bacterium | reverse complement strand
TCGCTCATTAAATCTTTGGTCCACGGCGGGTCGAAGGTTATTTCCACTTCGGCATCCTTCACCATGGGTAACGATTTTACTTTGTCTTCCACTTCCAAAGGAAGGCTTTCTGCCACGGGACAATTGGGCGTTGTTAGCGTCATTAGGATTTTCACTTCCCTATCTTCGTTCACGAAAACATCATAAATCAATCCCAGTTCGTATATATCCACGGGAATTTCGGGGTCGTAAATGGTTTTCAGGACGTTTACTATTTTTTCGCCCAATTCGGCGGTGTCTATTTCGGTACTCATCATTTTTATTTTAAGAATTCAATTGCGCTTCGTAAGCTACGGCATACATTTTCATTTGTTTTATCATCGAAACCAAACCATTGGCACGGGTGGGCGAAAGGTGTTCCTTTAATCCTATTTGGTCTATAAAAGCGGAGTCGGCCTTCAAAATATTCGCCGGCTTTTGGTTGGAAAAAACCCGGATCAAAATAGCCACAATACCTTTAGTAATAATGGCATCACTATCCGCCGTAAAAATTATCCGATCATTTTTTAATTCCGAATGCAGCCAAACCTTGCTTTGGCAGCCTTTGATAAGCTTGTCTTCAGTTTTGTGTTTTTCATCAATAAGCGGAAGCGATTTCCCAAGGTCTATCATATATTGGTAGCGCTCTTGCCAATCGTCGAACATCGAAAACTCCTCTATTAATTCCTGCTGTATTTCGTTGATGTTCATTTAAAAAATGTGTTTAACTTTTTGTTGCGGTTAGCAAAACCGATCTGTTGGTTTTTGAATAAAGGGTAAGCAAATCATTTTCCAACGAATAGGAACCGGTTTGTTTTAGAGCATCCAAAAATGCTCTTTCGGAAGCCATTATGGGACCGTCGCAAACTTTCTCCGTAACGGCAAAATCACCAAAACTGAGTGCATAAAGGTCTAAGGTATAATTCCCAAAAAAGGTGTTGCAACCGGCATTTCCGTTTGCCGACCCGTCCAAAGCCGCGAAGGTTATGGATTGATTGGTCGATGCTGTTTTTGCACCGGCCATACTTTTTACGACATAAGTTCCTGAAATCTGAACATTTCCCGCAACATCGATTACGCGTTTGGTTTCTTCGCAAGAGGTGAAGACCACTGCAAAAAGGAACAGGCTAATTAAATTGATTGTTTTCATAATTTATAGTTTTTAAATGAGCATCAATTTAGCTTTTTTCACTGCTTCCACCAATTTATTAACTTCTTCTTTAGTATTGTAAAAGGCAAAGGAAGCCCGAACTGTTCCGGGTATTTTGAAAAAATCCATGATAGGTTGTGCGCAATGGTGACCCGTGCGAACGGCAATTCCAAGTTTGTCGACCAAGGTGCCGATATCGTACGGATGGATGCCTTCAATATTAAAGGAAATTACGGGGGTTTTATCAGGACCGGTCCCGTAAATTTTCAGGCCTTCAATTTCCAACAATTGTTTGGTGGCATACTGCAAAAGCTGGGTTTCGTAGTCTTCAATTTCTGAAAAACCAATTTCACTTAAATAATCTATTGCCGCTCCAAATGCTATTCCCCCGGAAATATTTGGGGTGCCGGCTTCAAATTTATGGGGCAAATCAGCATAAGTTGTTTTTTCAAAAGTAACTTCTTTTATCATTTCACCTCCCCCTTGATAGGGCGGCAATTTATTGAGCCATTCCTCTTTTCCGTAAAGGATTCCAACCCCCGTTGGCCCGCACATTTTATGGGCAGAGGTTACATAGAAATCCACATCCAGCTCTTGAAAATCGGGTTTGATATGCGAGGTGGCTTGTGCTCCATCAATAAGCACTGCGGCACCTTTTTGATGGGCTTTTTCAATTATTATTTTGATGGGGTTTATGGTGCCCAACGCATTGGAAACATGGTTTAAAAATACAAGTTTTGTTTTTTCTGAAACCAATTTTTCATATTCCGACAAAATCAAAATCCCCTCTTCGCTCATCGGGATAACTTTTAAAACCGCCCCCGTACGTTCGCAAAGCATTTGCCAAGGCACGATGTTGGAATGGTGCTCCATTGCTGAAACCAATATTTCATCGCCTTTTTTCAGCAATGTCGAAAACCCGTTTGCAACCAGATTTATGCCGTGAGTTGTGCCCGAAGTGAAAATAATTTCGAACGCATGCTTGGCGTTAAAGTGGTTTTGAATTTTTTTCCGTGAAATTTCGTAGGCATCCGTTGCTTCCTGCGATAGCGAATGGACGCCACGGTGGATGTTTGCGTTGTAATTGCTGTAGTAATCTACAATGATGTCAATAACTGCCTGCGGTTTTTGCGAAGTAGCGGCGTTGTCCAAATACACCAACGGATAGCCATTTACCTTGCGTTGAAGGATCGGGAAATCACTGCGTACTTTTTGAATGTTGAATGGCATTTGAAAGTTTTAGGAATTTGAAATTTGGGGTTAAGGTTTTGCCACGAATTCACGAATTATCATTTATTCTTTTTGATATCAATGATAGAGTAAACGTTTTTTTATTCCACTTTTTTCATCTCAAGGGTCATTTTACTTTCCGTAAGATGAAATAACTTACTTCCGTTAATCTCACTGATAGAAATCTCCATTATTGAATATCCATCTTCTTCAGTTCCAATTTTTATATACTGTTTGTTCTTTTCAAATTTCCATTTGGTTCCGTTTGTCATTTCGGTTACCATCGCGAACAATTCGGAGCTGGAAGTTGTGGTCAATTCGAAATTTCCATTTTGTTTAAAACTAAAAGTCGAATTGCTAAAGCCGTCTATTAATGGTTGAAATTGTGGATTTGTAGGTTTTTCCATTATATCCACAACGCTCCATTTTCCATAGATATCCTTTTCATTTGAAATTTGTCCAAAAGAATTAAAACTTAGAGTAATTAGCAATATTAAGAGTGAAAACTTCTTCATAATAATTCGTGAATTCGCGGTAATTTTTAATTATAACTCAAACCCCAAACTAACGCCAATTTTTTTAGCAATCAATTTGTTGATGCGTGTTTTTAGTTCAGGAATTTTCACGCTTTCCAAAACCGTGTTTGCAAAGGCGTACATCAACAAAGCGCGGGCTTCTTTCAAACCAATTCCCCGTGAGCGCAAATAAAATAATGCATCTTCATCAAATTGCCCAATGGTGCAACCATGGGAACATTTTACATCGTCTGCAAAAATTTCCAGTTGTGGCTTGGCGTTGATCGTGGCTTTGTCATCGATCAAAATATTATTGTTTTGCTGAAAGGCATCGGTTTTTTGAGCATCTTTTTCCACTATGATTTTTCCATTAAAAACCCCAGTGGAAGCATCGGCAAAAAGGCCTTTGTAATCTTGATGGCTTTCGCAGTTAGGCGCAATGTGGTGCACCAAAGTGTTGTGGTCCACATGCTGTTTATTTTCCAAAATGGTAATCCCTTTTAGGGTAGAATTACAGCCTTCCCCTTTTTGGTAAAAGTTGAGGTTATTGCGGGTCAAATTTCCGCCGAAGGAAAATGTATGAACGTTGCAATTGGTATCCCGTTCCTGAGAGATATAAGTGTTATCAATAAGTGACGCATTCGGTCCGTCATTTTGGATTTTATAATAATCCACAAAAGCGCGCTTTTCGGCAAAAATTTCAGTGACGGAATTGGTAAGCACCGCGTTTTCCGAAAGGCTTTGGTGGCGTTCGATAATTTGAACCTGGGCATTTTCGCCCACCACGATCAAATTCCGTGGCTGCAACAAAATCGCTGCTTCATTTCCAGTTGAAAAATTAATTATTTCAATAGGTTTTTCAACTTCTTTGTGCTTGGGAATGTGAATATAAGCGCCTTCTTTTGCAAAAGCAGTATTTAATGATGTCAAGCTGTCTTCCTTAGCAATTTTGTTGAAATAGGCTTCTATAACGGGTTTGTATTTGGGTTTGTTCATTGCCGAAGAAAGTAGGCAAACATCCAGTTTATTATGAGTTGTTTCCGATAAAAAAGAACTGTAAACGCCGTCCACGAAAACAATTTTATAGGTATCAATGTCGTGAAGGAAAAAATGCTTTACATTCTTGAATTCAACGTTGTTTTCCTGACTAGGAAAAATGCTGTAATCGTTTTTCAAAAGCGAATTCAACGAAGTATATTTCCAAGCTTCTTCTTTTTTGGTAGGGAAACCCTTGGCTTCAAAAGTTTTGATGGCCTTGTTGCGAAGGTCATGCAAAGGGGAATCCGCTTCGAGGTTATCTTCAAAAGCCAAAAAGGACGAGATGAGTTTTTCTTTTAATTCCATTTTAAAATATGTTTTTGTTTGGCAAAATCATAAAACCTGCCAAGAGGCGAGAAGTCTTCAATAGTTGCTTTGGCACATTGAAATTTATGCATTCACTTCTTCCTTTATCCAATCATACCCTTTTTCTTCGAGTTTGTAGGCAAGGTCCTTGGCTCCGGATTTTACAATTTTCCCGTCCAAAATAACGTGGACAAAATCTGGGACTATGTAATCCAGCAACCGCTGATAGTGCGTTATCACGATAACGGCGTTATCTTTAGTTTTCAATTTGTTTACTCCTTTGGCCACGATTTTTAACGCATCGATATCGAGCCCGGAATCGGTTTCATCCAAAATGGCAAGTTTTGGTTCTAGCATTGCCATTTGGAAGATTTCGTTCCGTTTCTTTTCGCCTCCGGAAAAACCTTCATTTAGGGAACGGGAAAGAAATTTGCGGTCTATTTCCAAAAGGTCTGCCTTTTCTTTTATCATTTTTAGCATTTCGGAAGCAGGCATATCGGGCCGCCCTTTTGCTTTTCGGGTCTCGTTGATTGCTGTTTTGATAAAGTTGGTCACCGAAACCCCCGGGATTTCCACCGGATATTGAAAGGATAGGAAAATTCCTTTATGCGCCCTTTCCTCAGGGTCCATTTCAGAAATATCTTGGCCGTCAAAAGTGATGGAGCCGTTGGTAACTTCAAACTCATCTTTTCCAGCAATAATGGATGCCAACGTACTTTTGCCCGAACCGTTCGGGCCCATAATGGCATGCACTTCGCCCGCATTCACGTTTAGGTTGATGCCTTTTAAAATATCTTTCTCTTCAACACTTGCGTGCAGGTTTTTTATCTGTAACATATTTATGATTTCTTTTCTTCCAATTTAATGTCTGCCGCGGAAGGTTTATCGCTAACTTTTAATATTTCCGTGATGGTCAAAATTTCGTCCCATCCTTCTTGTCCTGCGGGCTTTCGAGATACCACTCCCCGGACCACAACGGGCACCATGTCATAATCTTCAATTTTTACTTTTGCGGTTTGAGCCGCAAGTTCTTCAGCCATGGCGTCAATGGTAACGCCATAAACAAAGGAATTTCCCTTAAAAACAGCAGCGTCTGCGTTATATAAAAATTCACCCTGATAAGTTTTTAAACTTGCGGTTGAATCGATTTCAGTTCCATCAAGTTCCAAATCTTTTTCTTGGGAATTTTTACAGGAAAAAAGCATTGTAGAAAACAAAACGATAAAGAGGATATTTTTCATGAAATGGACATTTTAGTTTTATAATTTTTTTAAAAAAGGTTATCCCACGGAACCTTCCAAACTTATCTCTAATAATTTCTGTGCTTCCACGGCAAATTCCATGGGCAATTTGTTCAATACTTCTTTGCTAAAACCGTTCACAATCAGTGCTATTGCCTTTTCTGTATTTATTCCGCGCTGATTGCAATAGAAAATCTGATCTTCCCCGATTTTACTAGTGGTGGCTTCGTGCTCTATTTGTGCTGTCTTGTTTTTTACTTCAATATACGGGAAAGTATGAGCGCCGCAATTGTTGCCCATCAGCAAAGAATCGCATTGGGAAAAATTCCGCGCATTGTCTGCCCGGGGGTGTATCTGTACCAAGCCTCGGTAACTGTTTTGGGATTTTCCTGCGGAAATTCCTTTAGAAATTATGGTGCTTCTGGTGTTTTTTCCCAAATGGATCATTTTGGTTCCGGTGTCCGCTTGCTGAAAATTATTGGTTACCGCAATGGAATAAAATTCGCCGATGGAATTGTCGCCCTTTAAAATGCAACTTGGGTATTTCCAAGTTATGGCGCTGCCAGTTTCCACTTGGGTCCATGAAATTTTTGCGCCTTTTTCGCAAAGGCCGCGTTTTGTAACAAAATTGAAAACCCCGCCCAATCCTTCTTTGTTTCCAGGAAACCAATTTTGCACAGTAGAATATTTTATTTCGGCATTATCCAAAGCTATCAGTTCCACTACTGCTGCGTGTAATTGGTTTTCATCGCGGCTTGGAGCGGTGCAACCTTCCAAATAACTTACATAACTATCTTCATCGGCAATAACTAAAGTTCGTTCAAACTGCCCTGTGCCAGCCTGATTTATTCTGAAATAGGTGGAAAGTTCCATCGGGCATCTCACGCCTTTTGGGATGTAGCAGAAAGAACCATCACTGAAAACCGCGCTGTTCAAGGCCGCATAAAAATTATCGCGGGGAGGCACTACGCTGCCGATATATTTTTTAACCAGTTCTGGGTGCTCTTTAATTGCTTCGGAAATGGAACAGAAAATAATTCCTTTTTCACCCAAGGTTTTTTTGAAGGAGGTTGCCACCGAAACCGAATCGATTACAATATCCATGGCCACCCCGGCAAGCTTTTTTTGTTCGTTGAGGGAAATTCCGAGTTTTTTAAAAGTTTCCAAAAGTTCGGGGTCCACATCATCAATGCTATCATATTTCGCTTTTTTGGAAGGAGCGGAATAGTAGGAAATATTTTGAAAATCGGGTTTTTTGTAACGTACGTTTGCCCAGGTGGGCTCAGTCATTTCCTTCCAATAACTGAAAGCCTCCAATCGCCAATCGGTCATCCATTGAGGCTCTTCTTTTTTCAGCGAAATGGCGCGGACAATATCCTCATTAAGTCCCACCGGAAAGGTGTCGGATTCTATATCGGTATAGAAGCCATACTCGTATTCCTTGGTTTCGAGTTCTTTTTTAAGATCGTCTTCTGTATATTTAGTCATCAGTGTTTAGTATTCAGTGTACAGTAACATTATTCAGAGCATCATTGGTTTTACGGTTTGAATTTTTTTTATAAAGAAAAACTTTCCCCGCAACCACAGGTTCGGTTTGCGTTCGGATTGTTGAAGACAAAACCTTTACCATTAAGACCCCCGCTATATTCAAGTGTGGTGCCAATGAGGTACAAAAAGCTTTTTTTGTCCACAGCGATTTTCACCAAATTATCTTCAAAAACCTTATCGTTTTCACCCATTTCTTTATCGAACTTAAGTTCATAGGAAAGCCCGGAACAACCGCCACTTTTTACGCCCACCCGCACAAAGTCTTGCCCCACCACATAACCTTCTTCGGACATGAGTTGGGTAATCCTTGATTTTGCGGTATCGCTTATTTTTATCATCTAAATGGATTTGTTCTAAATTGGACTGCAAAGATACGGTAATTAGGGTGGAATGCATAATGCCAAAAATCATTTAAACATTGGGAGCAATAGTTTAAAACAATGGCAAGAAAAAGGATTAATCCTTAAAAAAATATTATAAAAAGAAACCCATTGTTAATTTGGATTTTGAAAAGCGGGATTATTAACAAACCCCGGTTCCGACAACGAAAGTAAAAAGGTCTTAAGATCTGCCTTGTCTTCCTCAGTTAAATGGACCCCACCCTCGCCCACAGCCTTCATCAGTGGGTCGATGGTTTCGGAATACACCAAACCTTCGCTATAGTGATTTATCACATCATCCAAGGTTGCAAAACGTCCGTCGTGCATATAGGGCGCGGTATAGGCAAGATTCCTCAAAGATGGGGATTTGAAAAGGCCATCATGACGTGGATCTCCCGTTACGTTGCCGAGGCCTTTATCTGTAATAACTTCGTCCAAACCATTGTTGTGAAAAATATTGTCGGTCCACAAAGGGTTCGATTCATTTCCGTGGCAATGGAAACAATCGCCCCGGGCCTCGTCCATAAATATTTCAAAGCCATTGATCTCGGATTGGGTAACGGCCGTGGCATCACCCATTAAATAACGGTCAAAAGGGGAATTTCCTGAAATGAGCGTCCTTTCAAATTGGGCGATTGCCTTTGCAACCAAGGAGGAATCTATTTCGGTGGTTCCGAAAGCATCAAGAAAAAGGTCTGGATATTGTGAATGATTTTGTAAACTTGAAACCGCGTTCGCCCAAGTATTGTGCATTTCAATGGGGTTAGTAACCGGCTCCAAAACTTGTTCTTCGAGGGTTACCGCCCTACCGTCCCAAAAAAACTTTTCGTTGTTGTTCCATGCCATATTGTAAAGGGGCATCGAATTCCTAAAACCCGCAATGCCGTCAATACCAATACTGAACTGATTTGAATCTGTAAAGGCGTTTTGCGGTTGGTGGCAAGTAGCGCAAGCCATTGTATTATCAGCAGAAAGGATGGGGTCAAAGAAGAGTTTCCTGCCAAGGGACACACCCTCAACGGTTTGGGGATTGTCCCCGGGAATTAAAGGGGGCAGCAAAAATTGTTCAAAAATAGAGGGAACCGTTAAGGGCATTGGCGTGGCGGTATACTCCTCTTCGGGATTTTCACTATCTGAAGAACAGGCGGCGAAAATCCCGAGACAGGAAAGACCCAATATCCAATATGCTACCCTAAACGGTACCCGCATTTTTATAAGGTTAATTTATATCGCCAAGGCTGAAAACGTCTTGTCCGTTATCGTTCATTAGAATTTGAGCGATATAGTTTATCATCAAATCGGTGCTATATTGGTTTAAGTCCCAAGTGTACGGGTTTTTGAACCACTCGGAAATATCCATTTTTATTTCGATGGAAGTATCGCCATTAATGGTAAAATTCTGGTCCAAATCGAATTCAATGAAATTTTGTATAAACACCCCATCACTTTGACGAGCTGTTCCATTATGATAGGCATACGGCTGTGGTGCTCCCATGGTATCATCAAAAGAACCTTCCAATTGCATAAAATGATAGCCACCGCCCAAGGCGGAAGGCCAGCTCCAATTTACAGCGTTCAAATCATTATATTCGCCACTAATGTTGTCTTCCTCGTTGAAGCCGTAAACAAAGGAAATACCCGTGTAATCGCCCTTGGGCACTTGAAGGGGAGGGGTAACCGATAGCGAGCTTGCTGTTTCAAGGTCTATCAAATGGTATTCATTGAATGAAATGACCGTACCGTCTTCTTTGTGAAGGTTTATCCTGGAAATTAGGTACCGCAATTTGGTAATGCTCATGAAATTCCCAGCGGCATTGGTATACACCGCAGCACTCCCGAAATCGTCTTCCGTAACGTTGCTGCCATTAAAATTCTGGGTAAAGTCAAAGGTTACCGAGGCATTTTGGGAAGTATTGGAATCATCATCACTTGAACAGCTAATTAATGTGATTGTTAATATAAGTAATAGGGCAATTTTTTTCATAATAAAATTAGGTTTACTTGATTTTTACAATTAAAAAGTCTTTGATTCCTTTGTTAAGCGGGATATCTATATCGTTGCTTTCGGTGTTTCCCACCAATAATATTTTATTGTCGGGGGTTTCAATGGCCTGTGCGCCAAAATCCAATCCGGAGCCGCCTATGTTCTTTTCAAAAACCAAAGTGCCGGACTCATCAATCACCATTACCCACGCATCATTAAAACCATTGTTGTTCTGAACGTCTCCATCGTTGCTGCGTGTGTTGCCTGCCAAAAGGTAGTTTCCGGTGGAAAGTTTTTGAATACCACGGGCAGATTCAAATTCTGACCCTCCCAAACTTTTTTGCCAAATAAGATTTCCGCTCTCATCAAATTTTATGACCCATGCATCTGCGTTACCCAACGCAACAGTAACGTCGTTATCGGAGCTTCTGGTATCTCCAACCATAATAAAATTTTCATCTGTGGTCTCAGTAACCGAATATCCATTGTCTATTTCGGACCCGCCAAAAGATTTTTGCCACAAAAGATCACCATTGGCGTTCAAGCGCACTACCCAATAATCATAGCTACCATTGGGATTGGTAATATCGAAATCCAAGCTTTCGGAGGCCCCAGTTAATAAAAACCCGCCATCATCGGTTTGGAGGGCATCATAGCTACGGTCATTATTGGTGCCGCCAAAATAACGTCTCCACAATTTGTTCCCATTGGCATCCAGACGGATGGCCCAATAATCGCCCACGCCATGTTGGGTGTTCCGGACATCATTACCCTGTCCCCCACTGGCAGAAACGTCCATGAATCCGTTGACGAAATAGCCGCCATCGCTGGTTTGAAAAATATGAAAAGCCTGATCACTTCCCGGAAAACCATGATTTTTACTCCATAGAATGATGCCGACGGCATCAATTTTAAAAACCCAAAAATCATGAAAACCTTCGTTGCCCGAAACATCTCCGTCGCTACTTCGGCTATAACCACTTAAAATAAAACCGCCATCGTTGGTGGGGCTAATACTGGTGGCCACATCGTCTTCGGAACCACCATAAGTTTTGTCCCATATTTTTTGACCTGCATTATCTATTTTGAGCAACCAAAAATCGCTGTCGGTAGTGGTTTTTCCGGTAACGTCGCCATCGAGGCTTTGGGTGGTTCCCAAAACCATATATCCCCCATTTGTGGGTAATATGGCTACAGCTTCATCAACATTGCTACCGCCGTAGGTTTTTATCCAATCGATTTCGCCTAAATAAGCTGTTGGTATTGGCTCATCGTCCTCGGGTGGTGCACCCATGCCATCATCTTTTTTGCAGGATGTGAAAATAATTATGAAGAAAAAAAACAGGGTTGTGTTAAAGAACAATTTCTTTTTAAAATGCATTTTTTATTTAATTTACAATCAACCTTTGTGTGGTATGGTCGTTTATTTTTACAATATAGACCCCAGATTTTAAGGTTGAAACATCTAGTTGTTTGGAAGTGGTTTCAGCAAAGGTAAGGTTCATGATTTTTTGACCAAGCATGTTCACTATTTCAATTTTAAATACTGGATTTGTTGTTGAGGCGATTGTTACCAGTTTTCTTGCGGGATTGGGGTATATTGAAAAGTTTGAGGCATTGGAATCTTCCACTGCAAGCGTTTGGTCCCGCACCAATAAAAAACCCCGGTCTATATCGCTGATCACGATGTTGCCGCTTTCAAAAAACGGGTAAACACTCCAAGCTCCATCAAAACCGGCTGAGTTGCCGTTTGGGTACGAATCAAAGAAACCGATTTCCTCCATGTTCTCGTTGGCAATATCGCTGATATCAATGACGCGTAATCCTGCGGAGTAATTTGCCAGATAATATTTATCCCCCACCACATAACCGTTATGGTCTATAGCGGAGGTTGGTCCGAAATAATCAAAGTGGAACTGCGGATTGTCAAGATTGTTAAAATCAAAAACTACTGTACGGGTATTAAATCCTATATTCAACTCGTCCAATTCATCGCCCAATAAAAAATAACGTTGATCTTCCGTGAACCAGCCTTGGTGAGTATAACCTACGTTGGTATAGTTTATTGAGGAAATGTTTTCGGGATTATTTTTATCAGTTATGTCTACTATTACAACTTGGTTTTCGTTGCTGCCAATAAGAATTTCACGGCCGGTATAATCTGTATCGGGACCATTATAGGTAACCACTTGGGCATCGTGGCTATAATCGTCCATGGCATAACCTCCAGCAGGGATTGGATTTGTGGGGTTTTGAATGTTCACAAAGTGTGCCCCTCCATTGAAGGTTTGGGTCCCCACTGCGTAAGCATAACCCGTGTCTTCGTTTATAACAATATTATGGGCATTTCCAAACCCATTGTAATGGGCATCTTCGGTAAAAGTTACAGGAGGATTGTTCACATTACGCAAACGGGTCAGGTCAAAAACCTGCATCCCATGGCCGCTTGCTTCGCTTACGATAAAAGCGTGATCGCTGTACACTTTAATGTCCCGCCAAACGCTGGCATCGGTATGGGTGGGAAGTTTGCCCAAATATACCACGTTTATTGGGTCGGAAATATCGATAAAAGCAGTGCCGTTGTCTAACCCCACCAAGGCATATTCCTTTCCATCCTGCGCATCGGTCCATCCCCAGGAATCATTGCCGCGGTCGGCGTCAAGGGCATTCAGGTTCAGGACAGATTGAAGATCGTAGCCATTGCAGGGGAAACTACCCGCCATTCCCCCAACACAAGGGGTTTGGGCTATTAAAATAGTACTCGCAAAAGACAGAACCAATAGTAAAAATTTTTTCATTTTGGGAAGATTTAATTATTAAGGTCGTATTTAATTATTAAGGTGCGTAAAATTAAAAATAATTAAAGCACTATTGATAACATAAATGGTTAAAAAATAGTGCCCTGGTTAATATATGTCGGAAAAAAACTAAAAAATTACAAGCGAATCAATTTTTTATAATTTTTTTAGTGAGCTTGTTGTTGATTTTTAAAAAATACATTCCTTTTGAATACGAAGAAATATCGATAACATTTGATGCCGGGTCTGCTTTTTCCAAACTGAAAATCCTTTTCCCCAAAACATCATAAATTTCGATGTTTTCCAACAATTGATTTTTTGAAGCAACGGTTATAATTTGTGAAGCCGGGTTTGGGTAAATTGAAAGTGAACTGTTAAGTTCTGTACTGTCCACAGACAAGAATTCGTTCACGGTCAATTCAAAAGAGCAAATTCCGGTGTTCCCTTCATCGTCAACAGCTTCAAACGTGATGGTATAAACTCCTTCAGTTAGTTGAGTACCAGCAATTGGGTCTTGAATTATCGTCAAATTTGCGGTGCAATTATCCACCGCTGTAACAGTTCCTTCGGCTTCGTAATCGGGCAAGGTATAAAATGAACCTCCCGCATCATAAACCACGGTATTGTCTACGGGGCAATCAATTTCAGGGGCAAGGTCATCAACAATGGTTATAACAGCGGTACAAGTGTCGGTATTTCCCGAAGGGTCTGTAACGGTTAAAACCACTGAATTGGCTCCCAAATCCGTACAATCAAAAGTGTTCTGGTTCATGGACAACGTATAAAAACCACTGTTGTCGCTGGAGCCGCCATCAACCAAAGTTGCCTCAACGGTTGCTTCGCCATTTTCATCCAATGCCACTGTAATGTTTTGGCACACCGCGTTTGGAGCTATGGTATCTATGGCCGATGATTTCACCAAAAAGAACCCACGGCTTATATCGCTGATCACGATGTTCCCACTCCCAAAATAGGGATATACGCTCCATGCACCGGTAGTACTTGCATTGTTGTTGCTGGGGTAGGTGTCAAAAAAAGCAATCTCGTTTATGTTTCCGTTGGCAATATCAGCAATATTGATTTCACGAAGTCCGGCGCGGTAATTTGCCAAATAAAATTTATCACCTTTCACGTATCCGTTATGATCTGTGGCAGAGGTTGGGCCCAAATATTCGAAATGTATTTCCGGATTGTCCAAATCGTTTAAATCAAAAACCACAGTTCTTGTATTAAAACCAAACTGTATCTCATCAATTTCATCACCCAATAAAAAGTAACGCTGGTTTTCAGTGAGCCATCCTTGGTGGGTGTAGGAAACATTTGGGTATGATATGGTGGAAATACTTTGTGGGTTTGCTTTATCTGTTATATCTACAATTGATACTAAAGATTCGTTGCTGCCAATAAAAATTTCCCTTCCGGTGTAATCCGAATCGGGGCCGTTATAAATGATAACCTGACCATCATGGGAATAATCATCCAAGGCGAAGCCACCAACACCAACTGGGTTTAAAGGGTTTTGAATGTTTACAAAGTGCGGCCCTCCGTTAAAAGTTTGGGTGCCTACACCAAAGGCATAACCGGTTTCTTCATTTATCACCAGATTATGCGCACTACCAAAACCGCCATAATGAGCATCTTCGGTAAAAGTTACGGGTGGATTAACCACATTTCTTAAACGGGTAAGGTCAAAAACCTGCATGCCATGGTTATTGGCCTCGCTCACCACAAAAGCATAATCGTTGTAAACTTTAATATCCCTCCATGAGCTTGAAGTGGTGTGGGTAGGCAATTTCCCAAGGTAGATGGGGTTTGTGGGGTCCGAAATATCGATAAACCCTGTGCCGTTGTCCAGCCCCATCAGGGCATATTCCTTTCCGTCCTGAGGGTCTGTCCAGCCCCAAGAATCGTTACCGTCACTAGCGTTCATGTCCGAAAGCGTGATCCTTGCTTGAAGGTAGTATCCGTTGCAGGGATAAACCCCGGCCATCCCGCCTACGCAGGGGGTTTGGGCAGTAACAATTGAAAATGATGCAAATAAAATGGGGAGTAAAAGGTATTTCATTTTTATAGAAATTAAAATTTAAAAAAAGGTTGCTTTTTTAAAAAGCACGATGGCAATAGTACGTTTTTTTTCTGAAAAAACAGTTTTGGGAAAACCTTAAAATGCTCCATTTTCAAAAAGTTTGAAAAAATAAAGTTTAATTTTACCGCACTAAAACAGACTCATGCTTGAAGACAAAAACCCTGAAAAAACAAGTATTTCCGAAATGGGGGAATTCGGACTTATAAATCATTTGACGAAAAATTTTAAAATTTCCCAAAAAACCACCATCAAGGGCATTGGCGATGATGCCGCAGTTATTGCTTGCGAAACCGGCAAGCAAATGATCCTAACGACAGATCTTTTATTGGAGGGCGTGCATTTCGACCTCAGCTATATGCCCTTGAAACATTTGGGGTACAAAGCCGTGGTGGTGAACCTTTCCGATGTTTATGCAATGAATGCCATTCCGCAGCAGATTACTGTTTCCATTGCTGTTTCCAACCGTTTTCCCGTGGAAGCTTTGGAGGAATTATATGAGGGAATAGCGGCGGCGACAAAAGTTTACGGGGTAGATTTGGTGGGTGGCGACACCACATCTTCAACCAAAGGATTACTTATCAGCATTACCGCAATGGGCCACCAAACCGAAGAAAATATAGTATATCGTGATGGTGCAAAAGAGAACGATCTTTTGGTGGTATCTGGCGATTTGGGTGCAGCCTATTTGGGCCTTCAAGTTTTGGAACGCGAAAAACAGGTATTTCAAGTGAACCCAAATTCCCAACCAGATTTGGAACCTTATTCCTATTTAATTGAACGGCAATTGAAGCCAGAAGCCCGAAAAGATATCCCGAAATTGTTGACGGATCTGAATGTAAAACCCACTTCCATGATCGATGTGAGCGATGGACTTTCGTCGGAAATAATTCATCTTTGCAAAAGTTCAAATGTGGGCTGCAACCTTTACGAAGATAAAATCCCGCTCGATCCGCAAGTAATTTCCACTTGTGAGGAATTTAATATGGACAGCACAACCATAGCTTTAAACGGGGGAGAAGATTATGAACTGCTTTTCACCATTTCCGGGGAAGATTTCCCAAAAATAAAAGCCAACCCGAGCCTTACCGTCATTGGGCATATTACTAATATTAAAGAAGGAATGCATTTAATCACGCGTGCAAATACGAAAATTCCTTTGATAGCGCGAGGCTGGAATGCCTTGAAAGAGAGTTGATTTTTAAATTGCCGTTTTGTAATTTTTTTCAAAAAATAGGTTGTTTTTGGCCCAATAGGAATTTAGCTTCACCAAATTCCCGTAACCATCTGTGGTAAATTTTTTCCCACAAGCCGAACATGCATATTCTTTGATAAGCAAGTTAGATTTGGTGATACTTTCCAAATTATGGCCCTTTAGTTTACATCCAATTTTCATCGAGCAGATTTAAGCTTATAATGTTTTTTTTTGTCAAAAAAATTGGAAAGGCACGAATTTACTTCCTTTTGTTTGTATGTAAGCAATTCGTATTTCCCGGAAAAACTATTGGTTACTTCCTTCCCGCAACAAGCACATTTATATTCATTTATGTGATCGGTTATTTTGCGGGTAATAATATAATCATGGCCAAAAGCTGAACAGATTATACTTAGGACGGGCGTGGCAGTTTGGGGCTGAGTTTTATCCATCTTGTGTTAAAATTTTACCAAATATAATAAAAATATTAATACAAAATCCGATAATCGGCAAAATTTATAAGATTAAATGCAAATAATTTTTTACCGCGTCAAATTCTTCAATGATACTTACATGACCGCTTGGCACAATTTTAAAACCAGTTCCGCATTTAGTAGCTATAATTTCTGCTTCCGAAATAGGAATTAACGGGTCTTCGAGGGCACAAATCATGAATTTTTCCTTTTTGAATTCCCTTAAAACCGAAGTCCTGTCTTTCCTTTTCCTCATCCCCTTTATGGCAGCTGTTATTCCTTCTGTCGGGAAATCATAAGCGTCTTTTTTCGAAGCCTCGATTTCATCAATAAATTTTTCCCGGGAAATTTCAGCGAACAAATTCGAGATCGCCATGCTTATAAAAGCTTTTGGATTTTTTTTGAAAACCTCTAAAGCACGATCCCGATTTTCTTTGCGTTCGGGCGAATCTTCGGTGGGGACCGAATTCAACAAAACCAGTTTTTCAATCTTTTCGGGATAATTTTCGGCAAATGCCAAGGCCACATAACCGCCCATGGAATGCCCGATTAAAGTTGCACTCGGAATAAAAAGCTGTTCCAAAACAAAATCCACGCTTTCGGCCATCAGTTCCATCGAATGTGTTTCAGCTATAACGCCGCTTTTCCCGTGGCCAGGAAGGTCAATAATAATTACGGTTTTTGTTTTTGACAGTTCCGAAACTAGTTTTTTCCACATGAAAGAACTTTCCAAAAACCCGTGCAGCAAAACCACCGCCGGGCCTTTCCCGGAGATTTTATAGAAAATTGGAGTTTGTTTAAATTGAATTATCATAATTTAAAAAAACCTACAAGGTTTTCCTCTTTCGCTAAAGCTAGGGAGGACAAAGGAAAGCCGTTAGGTCTAAAAGTGGTGGTTCGTGATTCTTGGCTCTTGCTACTTACTACTTACTTCTTAATTGTTCATCAACTCCTCAATTTCGTCGGCTTCAATCGGGATATTGCGCATTAAATTGAAAGGTTCGCCCTTTTTTTGGATCACCACGTCATCCTCCAAACGGATGCCAAAACCTTCCTCCGGAATATAGATCCCGGGCTCCACGGTAAAGACCATGTTTGCTTTCATCGGCTCCCAAAGGATGCCATAATCGTGGGTGTCCAAGCCCAAATGGTGGGACGTGCCGTGCATGAAATATTTTTTATAAGCTGGCCATTCGGGGTTTTCATTTTTTACATCGGCTTTATCGATGAGTTTTAAACCCAATAATTCCGAAGTCATTAGTTTTCCAACTTCGGCGTGATATTCTTTCCATAACGCACCCGGAACCAACATTTTGGTGGCCTCGTTTTTTACGGTGTTTACAGCTTTATAAACCTCTTTTTGCCTTTTGCTAAATTTCCCCGAAACCGGGATGGTCCGCGTCATGTCGCTGGAATAATTTGCGTATTCCGCCCCCACGTCCAGCAAGATCAGATTGCCCGCCTTGCATTTTTGGTTGTTCTCGATGTAATGCAGCACGTTGGCACTGTTGCCGCTGGCAATAATTGGCGTGTAAGCAAAACCCTTGGAGCGGTTGTTCAAAAATTCGTGCATGAATTCCGCTTCTATATTGTATTCGGTAACACCGGGCTTCACAAACTTTAAGGCCCGCCGAAAGCCTTTTTCGGTAATGTTGCAGGCGGTTTGCAACAAGTCTATCTCAATAGCATCCTTTACGCTGCGGAGGCGTTGCAGTATCGGGTTGCTTTTTGCCCAACGGTGCGCGGGGAATTTCTCCTTCGTCTTTTTTATGAAACGATCCTCGCGGGTCTCGGTTTCCACGGTTTGGCGGTAATGCTCGTTGGTGTTGAAATAAATCGTTTCGGCCTGCGTCATCAGTTCAAAGAAAACCTTGTCGAAATCTTTTAGCCAATGCACGGTCTTGATGCCACTGGTTTCTAAAGCCCTTTCCTTGGTCAGTTTTTCGCCTTCCCAAATGGCGATGTGCTCATTGGTTTCCTTCAAGAACAAAATTTCCCTATGGTTTTTGTCCACCGCCTCCGGAAAAAGCAACAAGATGCTTTCTTCCTGGTCCACCCCGCTCAAGTAAAAAATATCGCGCGCCTGTTGAAACGGCATGGTACTGTCCGCGCCAATGGGGAAAATATCGTTGGAGTTGAAGACCGCCAAACTTTTGGGCTGCATTTGCGCCATAAAGTTTTTCCGGTTTTTTATAAAAAGCTTTCGGACTATTTGATGATATTTCATTTTGTGGTGTTTTGATTTTTATTTATTCTAATATCCAACGGAAAAATTGACTATTTAACGTTTGCTGAGTGGAGCCGAAGCGCAAAATTAATTATTTCAAAGTTATTGGAAGGGGGAAAGGGGTAAAAGTATGTTTATTGAGGTAAAATGTGAATCGTGAAAAGGTTGCTCCTTTTTTTCGAGGCTAGCTTCTGTTGAAAGGTATTTATGACGCTTGCTTGTAACGGTTCGCAGCTATAAGAAGTTGGCGATTTCGAAGCACTAAACTGTCTACCACCACAAAATCCGCCTTAGGAGGACACAAAGCTTCATTTAACCACTGAACCGCCAATTTCTTGTAGGTGCTGTTACCTTGCGTTTTTTTCTTTCCTCAAAACTGTACAATATTCGTCTCTAATCATATTTTCATAGGCCAAATTAGTTTCAGCTTGGCTTAGATTAGAATATTTTTCTAAAGAGTATTGAACGGCAATAGATTTTATCATACAATCACAGAAATTAGCTGGATTAGAATAATTAACTTCTTGGGTAGCTATACACTCCGTAATCATTAAATCCACCTGATTTAATGTCCAAGGCTCTATTTCAAGACTTGGCTGTATTTGATTTGAAGTATTCTTTCTCTCTTTTCCAACTTTATCAAAGTGTCGAGCATCTGCAAGTTGACCTGAAACATAACTTCCTTCTTGTTTAATTATTCCATTTCGATAGTAAGTTTTGAATTGACCATTTAAAGAACCATTGCTGTATTCATTTTCACTCTTCAGATTTCCATCTGCAAAATAGTATAGCCAATTGCCTTGTTCTTTACCATTGACTACTTTGCCTGTCTTAAAGATTTCACCGTTATTATAATAAGATATTAATATGTATTCCTGGGGCTTTTCAGCAGTACCTTTTTCAACGATAATTTCAGTTTTCTTTTTACCATTTGGCCAATAGTCTATATTTCGAGTATTATTGGTACAACCAAATGTTAAAAAAAAAATCAATGTTATGATTGTGCAGTTTTTCATTTTAATGCAAGGTAACTTGTTTATACTCCCAACTTTATTGGGTCTATCCCGTCAATATGTTTGGCTATACCCAAATTTCAACATTTTTATTGCACATAGTTCCCAAATATACACAACTACCACTTAAAACCGGCAACGTAAGTTTCGGGTTTTTTGTTTGGGTATACCCTAAGCCCAGTAAAATCAACTATATAAAATTGCAAAGAGCCTTCTTGCAATTGCACAATGCGTTCTTGCAACTGTAATACCCTCTTGCAACTGCGCAAAGCGTTCTTGCAACTGAGTAATACCCTCTTGCAACTGCGCAATGCGTTCTTGCAACTTGCAACTAATCACTGAACCCCGACTCAGAACCCAAAACCCCAAACCCAGAACCCAGAACCCAGAACCCACAACCCCAAACCCCCTTGCAAAACCCATCCCATTTAATTACCTTCATTTTTTTTAAAACCCAACCCATGAGAATCTTTTTCCTTTCCCTCTTTTTAGTTACCCTCCAGCTTTCAGCCCAAACAACAACTTCCCCCGAAATGGTGGAAAATGGCTTGGCCCAAAAAGAAAACCTTGTTCAAAATTCCCTCGTAAAAAACCTCCCTTTTAAAAACATTGGGCCCACCGTAATGAGCGGCCGGGTGGTAGATTTGGCGGTGAACCCAAACAACCCCATCGAGTTTTACGTGGGCTACGCCAGCGGCGGCGTTTGGCATACCAACAATAACGGCACTTCATTTACCCCTGTTTTGGACAGTAGCGCCACCCAAAACGTTGGCAGCGTTTCGGTGGATTGGAAAACGGGCACCATTTGGGTGGGCACAGGCGAGGTGAATGCTTCCCGCTCTTCGTATGCAGGCATCGGAATCTTGAAATCCACCGACAACGAGAAAACATGGCAGCACATGGGTTTAAAAGATTCCCACCATATCAGCAGCATTCTTATAAATCCCGAAAACCCCGATGAGGTGGTGGTGGGCGCGGTGGGCCATTTGTATTCCTCCAATGCCGAAAGGGGGGTTTTTAAAACCATGGACGGCGGTAAAACCTGGAACAAAACCTTGTTCATAAACAACGAAACGGGGATCATCGAAATTTCCCGCAACCCAGTTAATTTCAAAACCATGTACGCCGCCGCTTGGGAAAAGGACCGCAAAGCATGGAATTTTACCGGTAACGGTTTGGGCAGTGCCATCTTTAAAAGTACTGATGGGGGAAATACTTGGGCAAAAGTTTCCACGCCCGAAAGCGGTTTCCCAACGGGCGATGGCGTGGGTCGGATCGGGCTTTCCGTTTTTGACGAAAATATAGTGTATGCTATTCACGACAACCAGTTCCGAAGGGAAGAAATAAAGGAAACCGAAAAGGGGGAAATCTTGAACAAGGAAGATTTTAAAACCATGGAAGCCTCGGAATTCCTGGCTTTGGAAAACAATAAACTGAATCAGTTTTTGCGAATGAATGGTTTTCAAGAAAAATACAGGGCAGAGAACGTTAAGCAAATGGTGCGGGTGGGCACGGTGAAACCCGTTGATTTGGCAAAATACCTCGAAGATGCAAACTCCCTACTTTTCGACACTCCCGTTATTGGCGCTGAAGTTTATAAAAGCACAGATGGCGGGAAAACCTGGCAGAAAACCCATGCCGGGTTTTTGGACGATTTGTATTATTCCTACGGATATTACTTTGGGAAAATCCACGTTTCGCCCCAAAACAAGGACAAGATATATATTTACGGCGTGCCCATTTTAAAATCGGGAGACGGGGGAAAAACCTTTGAATCCATCGATGCCGAAAACGTGCATGTGGACCACCACGCCCTGTGGATAAACCCCAAAAGCCCCAGCCATTTAATCAATGGTAACGATGGCGGCGTGAACATTTCCTATGATGATGGCACCACGTGGATAAAAAACAATACGCCCGCGGTGGGCCAGTTTTACACCGTGAACGTTGATCATGAAACGCCCTATAACGTGTACGGCGGCATGCAGGACAACGGTGTTTTGGTTGGGCCGCACACCTACGAGGCCAATAATGAATGGCATTCCAGAGGGAAATATCCGTACGAATTCCTGATGGGCGGAGATGGGATGCAGGTAGAAATTGACAAGCGCGACAGCAATATTGTTTATACCGGCTTCCAGTTTGGGAACTATTTCCGCATCAACCGGAAAACCGACGAACAAACTTACATCCAACCAAAACACGAACTGGGGGATAACCCGTACCGTTTCAACTGGCAAACCCCAATATTGTTAAGCCCACATAATCAGGATATCCTTTATTTAGGGGGAAACAAATTAATGCGGAGCATGAACCAAGGAAAAGATTGGCAAGCCATTTCCGAAGATTTGACCCAAGGTGGGAAACCCGGTAACGTGGCCTATGGCACCTTGACCGCAATCAGCGAATCGCCGTTCCAGTTTGGGCTGTTTTATGCCGGGAGCGATGATGGTTTGTTACATGTTTCCAAAAATGGGGGGAGTAGTTGGGATAATATCTCTGGCACTTTCCCGAAAAATTTATGGGTAAGTCGGGTTATTGCCTCAAAACATAAAAAGGAAAGGGTTTTTGCAAGCTTGAACGGTTACCGTTGGGACGATTTTAAACCCTATGTTTACGTAAGCGAGGATTTTGGCGCTACGTGGAAAAATATTAGCAGCAACCTGCCGACCTCGCCTGTGAACGTTATAAAAGAAGATTCAACAAACGAAAATATTTTGTATTTGGGAACCGATAACGGGGCTTACGTTTCCATAAACCGGGGCGAAAGTTGGGAAGCTTTTTCAAATGGTTTGCCCAATGTTGCAGTGCATGATTTGGTTGTTCAGCCCCAAGCTAAGGATTTGGTTTTGGGTACCCATGGGCGGTCCATTTATGTGGCGGATATATCGTTATTACAGCAAATGGACATGGAAAAAATGGGCGAAATCCTCATTGCCGAAATGGATACCTTAGATTTTTCACCCCGCTGGGGAACCCGTTTCAGCCAATGGGGCGAGGTGCACAAGCCCACGGTGAAAATCCAATTTTACAGCCCGCAAAATGGTAAAGCGGTTATCACCATTGAAACAACCGAAGGCAAAACACTTCAGCAACTTGAAACCGAAGCCGTAAAAGGCATCAATATTTTCGAGTATGGCGCGACGGTTTCGGAAAAAGGAAGTGGTTTTTTTGAAAAAGGAAAAATCAAAAAAGCTGAGGACGGAATGTATTATTTGCCGAAGGGAGAATATCAAATTAGTATCAAAATAAACGCAGAAACTTTGAAAAAAGAATTCGTTTTAAGGTAAAATTTTTATATTTACTTTTATTAACCTAATTAAAAAACAAACATGATGAAAAAACTACTATTTTTTGCAATCGCTTTAACAGTTGGGGGAGGGGTAACTTCTTATTCACAAACTCAAGACATTTCTCCAGTATTAAATGAAACTTCAAATACTGAAAACACAAATGCACTTTTTGACCTTTTGTATACTAACGACATTGGATCTGGAGGCTCAATTGGTGCTGATGGCCAAGCTGGGGTAATATTCTTTGATAACGAATATTGGGTATCATCTTGGGCTACCAACCTAATCCACCTTTTGGATGCCGGGGGAAATTTTATTGAAACATTCGATATCCCCGGTATTACCGGAACTAGGTCGATGACCACAAACGGAACCAGTATATTTATTGGAACCGCTTCCCTGCAAATCTTTGAAGTGGACCCAATTACCCGAACACTAATAAATACTATTTCCATTTCCACTGGTTCTGATGCTGAAGCAAGGATGTTAACATTCGATGAAACATTGGATGGTGGCAATGGTGGTTTTTGGATCGGTGACTTTGGATCTGATATTGCTTCATTAGATATGAATGGTGTGGAATTATCAGTTATACCTTTTGCTATGCACAATACCGTAATATATGGAGGTGCAATCGATAATGTTTCTCCAGGGGGTCCGTTTTTATGGATTCACGACCAAGGAGCCAGCCAAGATTTAATTTCTCAAATTGATGTTACTGCCGGATCATCAACTGGGCTTGTATTCGATTATTCAACAGTGGGTTCTTCAACAGCCTATCTTGCTGGTGGTTTATTTATTTCAGATGAAGTTGTTCCTGGGTTTGTAACTTTGGTAGGTCTTTGTCAGTGTACCCCATCAAATGTGATTTTTGGACTTGAACTTGTAGAAAGCTTAGGCGTAGATACCAATTCTTTATCAAACTTTACTTTATACCCAAACCCTGCTAAGGGTATTGTAAATATTGAGACCTCAATTTCAGGCGAAAAGCAAGTTGTGATCTACGATATGTTGGGCAAACAAGTTTTAAACACTGTAATAGAAGGGACCGAAGTTAATATCTCCAATCTTTCACAAGGGGTTTATACGGTATCAATTACCCAAAACAAGCAAACAGCCACTAAAAAATTGGTGGTTAAATAAATTAAGTTAAACACCTTTTATTGTAAACCATCCCGATTGATTTTGGGATGGTTTTTTAATATATCAAATCTAAATAGCTCCTTAAACCGCTTATTTTTTGGCATTCATTTTTTACCGCCGTATTTTTGTGTCCACAATCCTTGAAATAACTCCACCAAAATGGGAATAATCTCCTCTTCAATAGCCAAGAAAGTGGCCATGGCGCTTTCGGGCCTTTTTCTTGTAATCTTTTTGGCCCAGCATTTTGTAATCAATGTAACCTCTGTTTTTGGCCCGGAAACCTTCAATACATGGTCTCACTTTATGGGTGCCAACAGTCTAGTGCAGTTCCTTTTGCAACCCATTTTAATATTTGGGGTTGTTTTTCATTTCATAATGGGGATTATTTTGGAATACCAAAACCAAAAAGCCCGCCGCATTCCTTATAAATCTTTTAAGGGCCACACCAATTCTACTTGGGCTTCCCGAAATATGATCATCAGCGGGTTGGTGATTCTTGCTTTTTTAGGTCTCCACTTTTACGATTTTTGGATCCCTGAAATCGTTTATAAATATGTGGAAGGAAATCCCGAAAACCCTATCCGTTATTACGAAGAAACCGTTCATAAATTTGAAAGTCCGGTTCGTACTGGAATTTACGTTTTTGCCTTTATCCTTTTGATGTTCCATCTTTGGCACGGGTTTTCTTCTTCGTTTCAAAGTGTTGGCTTTAACAACAAATATTCAAAAGCCTTGAAAGGGTTTACCAAATTCTACGCGATTTTCATTCCGTTGGGGTTTATTTTTATTGCCCTTTATCATCATTTTAACCAACTTTCCCACTAAAAGCCAAGCTATGTCGATATTAGATTCCAAATCCCCGAAAGGACCTTTAGCCGAAAAGTGGACCAACCATAAAAACGAGGTAAATCTCGTAAACCCTGCCAACAAACGTAATATCGATGTTATCATGGTAGGCACAGGGCTGGCCGGTGGAAGTGCCGCAGCTACCTTGGCTGAACTTGGTTACAATGTTAAAACCTTTTGCTATCAAGATTCCCCCCGAAGGGCACATTCCATAGCTGCTCAGGGCGGAATTAATGCTGCTAAAAACTATCAGGGTGATGGTGATTCAACCTACCGTCTTTTTTACGATACCATAAAAGGGGGCGATTACCGTTCCCGAGAATCAAATGTGTATCGGCTTGCGGAGGTTTCTGCAAATATTATAGATCAATGCGTAGCCCAGGGCGTGCCTTTTGCCCGCGAATATGGCGGGACCTTGGACAACCGTTCTTTTGGCGGGGTGCTGGTTTCACGTACTTTTTACGCAAAAGGACAAACAGGACAACAACTTTTACTGGGTGCCTATGCAGCGATGAACCGGCAAATCAACCGGGGAAAAATCACGGCCTACAATCGCCACGAGATGTTGGATTTGGTAATTGTTGACGGCAAAGCCCGAGGCATCATAGCCCGGGATATGATAACCGGCGAAATTGAAAGACATTCGGCCCATGCAGTTGTAATAGCTTCCGGGGGTTACGGCAACGTTTTTTATCTTTCCACAAATGCCATGGGCAGCAATGTTACGGCTTCTTGGAAAATCCATAAACGCGGGGCGTTTTTTGCCAACCCTTGCTATACTCAAATTCACCCTACATGTATTCCAGTCTCGGGTGATCACCAATCGAAATTAACATTGATGTCCGAATCACTTCGGAACGATGGACGAATTTGGGTGCCAAAAAATCTTGAAGATGCAAAAGCCATTCGCGAAGGCAGGAAAAAACCCACCGATCTTTCGGAAGAAGAACGCGATTATTATTTGGAAAGAAGATATCCTTCTTTTGGGAACTTGGTGCCCCGCGATGTTGCTTCCCGAGCCGCGAAAGAGCGATGTGACGCTGGTTTTGGCGTGAACAAAACAGGGGAGGCCGTTTATTTGGATTTTGCCTCGGCGGTTCAACGCTACGGAAAAGAACAAGCTGTAATCCACGGCCATCACAATGCTACCGATGAAGAAATAAAAAATATGGGAAAAGCTGCTGTGGAAAACAAATACGGCAACCTTTTTCAGATGTACGAAAAAATTGTAGACGAAAACCCTTATGAAATGCCGATGATGATTTATCCCGCTGTGCATTACACTATGGGCGGGGTCTGGGTGGACTACAATTTGCAATCCACCATCCCCGGTTGCTACGTAACAGGGGAGGCCAATTTCAGCGATCACGGAGCGAACCGTTTGGGCGCTTCGGCTTTGATGCAGGGCTTGGCAGATGGTTATTTTGTGCTGCCCTATACCATAGGCGATTATCTTTCAAAAGATATCCGCACCGGGAAAATTTCAACGGAATTACCGGAATTTATTGAAGCCGAAAACAATGTGCGTTCTCAACTTGAAAAATTGATCCATAATAATGGGACAAAATCCGTGGACCATTTCCACAAACGTTTGGGAAAAATAATGTGGGACAAAGTGGGCATGTCGCGAAACGCCAAAGAATTAACCGAAGCCATTTCAGAAATAAAAGCCCTTCGGGAAGAATTTTGGAGGGAAGTGCGCATACCGGGCGAAATGAACGAAATGAATCCCGAACTTGAAAAAGCCGGCCGGGTAGCGGATTTTCTCGAATTGGGAGAACTGTTCGCTAAGGACGCGCTCCACAGGAACGAATCGTGCGGCGGGCATTTCCGGGAAGAATATCAGACCGAAGAAGGCGAAGCCTTGCGCGACGATGAAAATTTTATGTACGTAGCGGCTTGGGAATACAAAGGTGAACCTGCGAATGCCGTGTTGCACAAAGAAGAACTGGAGTATGATAATATTGAAGTGAAGGCACGGAGTTATAAGTAATTAGGAATGAGCGAAGAGCGAAGAGAGAAAAGGAAATTTGAAATTAGATTTGAACTCTATTAAGTCATATAAGGAATTGATTGTTTGGCAAAAAGCAATCCTACTCGTAAAAGAAGTGTATACTTATACGAAATCATTTCCTGAGGAAGAAAAGTTCGGTTTGGTTTCACAAATGAGACGATCTTCTATTTCCGTTCCATCAAATATTGCTGAAGGCTGGGGAAGATTATCAAAGAAAAATTATATTCAATTTCTTAGGATCGCTAGAGGTTCTTTATATGAATTGGAAACTCAACTCATTATTACAGTTGGCTTAAATTTTAATATTAATAGCGAAAAAATAGAACGTTTAATAGTTGAAATCAGTAAAATGCTTAATGCGTTAATCAAAAGCTTAAATGAAAAAGATTAGTCTTCGCTAATCTCTTTTCCCTCTTCGCTTTTCTCTAATCTCTAAAACCTTAAAAAAATGAAATTAATCCTAAAAATATGGCGCCAGAAAAACGCCAAAACCAAAGGAACATTCATCACCTATCCCTTGGATAAAGTTGAGGGAGATATGTCCTTTTTGGAAATGCTGGACGTGCTCAATGCCGGTTTAATCGATAAGGGCGATGCGCCAGTGGCTTTCGACCACGATTGCCGCGAAGGGATTTGCGGAAGTTGTTCCCTCCAAATAAACGGCGAGCCGCACGGTCCGGACCGCTTGGTGGCCACCTGCCAGCTCCATATGCGCAGGTTTAAGGATGGCGACACTATTGTGGTGGAACCTTTCCGAGCGACTGCTTTTCCCGTCATTAAGGATTTGGTAGTGGATCGCTCTGCCTTTGACAGGATACAGCAAGCGGGA
Organism: Flavobacteriales bacterium; assembly: GCA_038326725.1. GTDB lineage: Bacteria > Bacteroidota > Bacteroidia > Flavobacteriales > Flavobacteriaceae > JBBQKI01. The sequence goes on along the minus strand of JBBQKI010000008.1, from coordinate 48,833 downwards.
GGTTACATTTCGGTAAATACTTCCGGGAATACCATTGATGCCAATGCCATTTTAGTGAATAAAATAGATGCCGATAACGCCTTTGAAGCGGCCACTTGTATAGGTTGTGGTGCATGCGTTGCGGCTTGTAAAAATGCAAGTGCGATGCTTTTTACCGCGGCGAAAGTGAGTCAATTTGCTTTATTGCCACAAGGAAAAATAGAAGCAACCACGCGTGTTTTGAATATGGTGGCCCAAATGGATAAGGAAGGTTTCGGGAACTGCACCAACACCGGCGCCTGCGAAATAGAATGCCCCAAAGGAATTTCTTTGGAAAACATTGCGCGGATGAACCGGGAATATTTAGGGGCGAGTTTGAAAGGTTGATTTTATTGACTGTTCCTTCGTTTTTTGTTGAGTCGTGTTTTGACTGAACAACAATCCTATTTTTTAAACCTCTTTTATTGTTTTTTTCCTGCTGGAACTCAAAGTTTCGTTAGGCATGTTTTTTAAAATAGTTTGCAGGAATTTTGAAACATCGTATGGTTTCACGATAATATCGTTCATCCCACAATCAAAAATTTTCTGCCGCATTTCTTCCATATCTACAGCTGTCAAGGCAATAATGGGAAGGTTTTGATCAAAAAGACGAATCTCCCTCGTGGCATCGATGCCATTTTTTACAGGCATATTGATGTCCATTAAGATTAAGTCAAAATCATCAATTCGTATTTTTTGAATGGCTTCTTCCCCGTTTTCGGCTATAGTGCAAAGGATACGGTTACTTTCCAATATTTTTTTGGTCACGATTTGATTGATCCGGTTATCTTCAACCACCAATATTTTTTTCTTTCTCAAAACTTTGGTTTGTAAAGGTTGTGGCTTTGATTTTGGCATTTCATTTTTAACTACCTCAAATAAAAGTGAAAACGAAAAAGCGGATCCTTTGCCCATTTCACTTTCCACGTTTAACACCGCGTTGGACAAGGACAATAATTTTTTCACAATCGAAAGGCCCAGCCCGGTGCCCTGTGTTTTATGGTTTTCGGGATCCAGTTGTGAAAATTCGTCAAAAATGATTTCGAGGTTTTGGCGGGAAATACCCACCCCCGAATCTTTTACGGTAATCTGGATCAAGGCCGATGAAGATTTTACCTCTAAATTTTCCACCATTATAAAAATGTTCCCGTTTTCGGTGAATTTGCAGGCGTTGCTTACCAAGTTCATTAAGATTTGCGAAAGCCGAACAGAGTTCCCGCGAAGTTGTTCAGGCACATTCTCAGCGATTTTGACGTGGATATTGTTGCCATGTTGGGTCCGTGAATATTCAAAGGAAGAAACGATCTTGTCGATAAGCTCTTTTAAACTGAACACCGTTTGTTCGTCCTCGATAATATTGGAATCCAGTTTGTTAATTTGCAATACATCATTGATTAGGGCCAACAAATAATCTGCTGAAAATTTTAGGGATTTCAGGTTTTTTTTGTGTTTTACCAAAGTTTTATCTTCCAACAAAATTGACGTTAAGCCAATAACGCCGTAAAGCGGGGTGCGCAGTTCATGGCTCACGGTAGAAAAGAACTTGGTCTTTGCTTTAGTTAATTTCTCCGAACGCTCCTTGGCTTTTAAGTACTCAATGTTTTTGATTTTAAGTTCTTTCACTAACGATTTCCGTTTTCTGTAGGCCACTACCAAGGCCAAAAACATTAGCAGGAACGAAGCAGAAATAAACAGCAATATATTGTTAATTCTGTTTCTATTTTTTAATATTTCGGCCTGAAGTTGGTTTTCAAGCTCTGCTGCTTTTACGTCCTTTCGGTATTCCGCAAGCTGGAATTTCACCGCGAGTGCATCCACTTCTGAGGATTTCAAACCTCCTTTATTTTCTGCCGTATATTCTTCAAATTTTCGTAAAGTTTCAAATGCTTCCTTAAATTTTTTTTGCGAATAAAGGCTTTCGCTGTAATAAACGTATGCTTCTTCCAAAGCTGACGGAAGGTTTTCCTTTCTTGCAACCGATATGGCATTCAAAAAATATTTTTCAGCTAGCTCGAAGTTCCCTTTTTTGGAATAATACTTTCCGCTGAGGTATTCCAGTCCAATGCCGTAACTGCTGTTGGCCTCAAACCTGTTTAATTTTCGAGCCTTTAAGATATGAATGTACGCCTTGTTGTAATCATTTGCCTTAAAAGCCGCAAGCGCACTATCATAATGGGCTTTGGCCAGCCCCTCGGGATCATTTAGTTTCCCGAAAAAATAAATGGCTCGGTCCAAATAGGAATAGGCTTTTTCGATATTTGAGGTTTCATTGGCATACAGATTGGCCAAGTCCATATAGATCAAAGCCATGGCGGGCTCATTTTTTGAACGCTTTGCAAAGCTTTCGGATTTCTCAAAATTTTCCTTGGAAAGGGCAATATTGTCCAGCGCGATGTAATCATAGCCCAACATTCGGTATGCCTGCTGGGTGTAATGGTCATTCTCAAGTTCGAAAGCTTTTTCTAAAATGGAAATGTTTGTGGCGAGCGATTTTTCATAATCTCCCTTAAAATAATAAATGTTGGAGGAATCTATGAGTTTTTTGAAGTAAGCGTTTTCCCTTTCGGCCCTTATTTCTTCAACCCTATTTTTATGACCCATTTCTTGTGCAGAGACGGTAAAACAAAAGACAAGAAACAATAAATTAAAAAATACCTTCATTTTTGGGGAATACTAATGGGAAAATGAATTTACACTTGTTCTTTTATAAAATTCAGCGTATTAAAAAAAGCCTGAAATTAAAATTGAATTTTTTAGCTATAAGGTTTGGCAATGTAAACATTAAAACTTGCAATGGCCTAAAAGCGGAACGCTTTAAAAAAATGAATATTTTTAAACTTCAAAAAAAAATAAATGCCATGGCCAATAAAAGACTTACAACAACCGCCGGAGCGCCGGTTACCAACAATCAAAAATCGCTCACCGCTGGCAACCGCGGCCCGGTTGCTTTACAAGACTATAAACTTCTTGAAAAACTGGCTCACCAAAACCGCGAGCGTATTCCCGAACGTGTAGTGCATGCCAAGGGGTGGGGTGCCATGGGGACTTTTACCGTAACCCACGATATCAGTAAATATACCCGGGCAAACATCTTCAGCAAAGTCGGGAAAAAAACCGAGATGCTAGCCCGTTTTTCAACCGTGGCGGGCGAGCTTGGTGCTTCGGACACCGAACGCGATGTGCGTGGGTTTTCGCTTAAATTTTATACTGAAGAAGGCAATTGGGATTTGGTGGGCAATAATACACCGGTATTTTTTATCCGTGATGGTTATAAATTTCCGGACTTTATTCGCACCCAAAAAAGACACCCAAAAACCAACCTTCGTTCCCCTGAAGCTATGTGGGATTTTTGGTCATTGACTCCGGAGAGTTTGCATCAGGTTACTATTTTGATGAGCGACCGCGGCATCCCGACCACGCCAATGCACATGAATGGTTACGGCTCTCACACCTTTGGGCTTTGGAACCAAAATGGTGAGCGCTTTTGGGTTAAATTTCATATGAAAACACAACAGGGCCATGCACATTATACCAATGATGAAGCGGCACAAATAACAGGAAATACTCGCGAAAAATATCAAGAAGAACTTTTTAAAGCCATTGAAGACGGCAACTTCCCGAAATGGACAATGAAAATCCAAGTTATGCCCGAAGCAGATGCCGAGAAAACACCATATAATCCGTTTGACCTAACGAAAGTTTGGCCTCATGGTGATTATCCAGTGATGGAAGTGGGCGAGATCGAGCTCAACAAAAACCCGGAAAATTATTTTCAATTTGTGGAGAACGCTGCCTATTCACCCTCGAACGTAGTACCGGGAATTACGTTTTCACCCGACAAGGTGTTACAGGCCCGTATTTTTTCGTATGCTGATGCGCATCGCTACAGGTTGGGAACACATTATGAAGCTTTGCCGCCCAATATGCCTAAAAACACCGAAATGAACCATTATCATAAAGACGGTTCCATGCGTTTCTTCACTAACGATTTCGGGAATCCAGATGCGTATTATGAACCCAATAGCAAGGGAGGCGCTGTTGAAGATAAATCTTTCGAGGAACCGCCATTAAAAATAAGCGGCGACATAGCGCGATATGAAGAAAATGACACTTTTGGGAATTACAAACAACCGGGAGATCTTTTCCGTATGTTTGATGAAGGGCAAAAGCAACGGTTGTTTGGTAACATTGCAGCCTTAATTCACGAAGTTCCAAAGGAAATTATCGATCGTCAACTGAAACATTTTTATGCCGCCGATCCGTATTACGGAGCAGGGGTTGAAAACGCCATAAAAAATTATCACAACTCCCCGGTGGACCCAAACAGCGATGTGGTACCGGATGAAATTGAATAAACAAAGAATTACTGTTCCCTGATTCTTTTATTTGGCAAAGCGATATATCTTTATGTCGCTTTGTTTTTTTACATTTAAATATGAAAGAAAATTTGTTCACAGCCATACGGGAAGAAAACCACGCCGAAGTGGAATCGCTTTTGGTAAAAAACCCACAATGGGTAACCGAGCGCGATGCCCGTGGTTCCACGCCGTTATTGCTAGCCACATATTATGGGCTTGATGAAATTTCGGAATCCATCTTGCAACACCCTCAACCCATAGATGCCCAAGATGCTTCTGGCAATACCGCGCTAATGGGAGTTTGTTTTAAAGGGTTTATCGGCATTGCCGAATTGCTTTTGATGAACGGTGCCAACGTTAACATCACTAATTATAACGGTGCTACGGCCTTGATTTTTGCCGCTACTTTTGGGAGAAAAGCGATTGTAAAAATGCTTTTGGAACACGGAGCAGATCCAAATATAAAAGATGACCGAGGCCACTCGGCTAAAGATCATGCTCAAATGCAGGGTATTAAAGAAATCGTGGAAATTTTAGAAGCACAAAAATAATGGCTGAAATCTTTCGGATAACTTTGGTTCAAGCCTCTTTGGAATGGGAAAACATTGATGCCAATCTCAAGCTTTTTTCTGAAAAACTGGAGCACATTTCTAAAACTGATTTGATTGTTTTGCCCGAAATGTTCAGCACTGGATTTTCGATGAACGCAAGTGCGCTTGCGGAGCAAAGCGAAGGCAGGACTTTTCAATGGATGCTTCAACAGGCAAAAGATCACGACACAGCTGTTACGGGAAGTTTCATTGTTAAGGAAAAAGACAATTTTTTCAATCGTTTGTTCTTTATTTTTCCCAACGGGGAATTTAAAAAATACGACAAAAAACACACCTTCACTTTGGCGGGCGAGCATAAAGTTTATTCAAAAGGCGAAACACGTTTGGTTGTGAATTATAAAGGTTGGAAAATCTGTCCATTGGTTTGCTACGATCTTCGTTTTCCAGTTTGGGCGCGCAATACAGAAGATTTCGATGTGTTGATTTATGTTGCGAACTGGCCTGAAAAAAGGATATCAGCTTGGGACGCGTTGTTGAAGGCCCGCGCAATTGAAAACATGTGCTATTGTGTGGGTGTAAACCGCATTGGGATTGATGGAAACAATTACGCATATCCGGGTCATTCTGCGATTTACAATGTTTTAGGAGATCAAATTTCAACTACAAATTTCGAGAAAGAATTCAACGAAACAGTCTTTTTGGAAAAAACCCATATTCAAGAAAGCCGGGAACAATTAATGTTTTTGGAAGATCGGGATGATTTTACTTTAAAGTAAATGTTTCCCTCAGGCTCCAGTTTGCCCGAACATCGAGTTGCGACGGGTAATAAATAATTTCTTCAGGGGGTCTTCGTTCCAAGAAATTACCCGTATCCCAAATATTATTTTCATTTTCGTCATAAATGATGCGGATAAAATATTGCCCAGGAGTGATTTCATCAAAGAAAATTTCTTCGTTTTGAAGAAGGTATTTTTCCATAGCGACTTCAAATTTTTTCGAAACTAATTGTACAATCAACGGGAATTTTTCAACATTGGCCAATGTAAGCGACAGCGTCCCATAATCGGAAGCCATTCGCGTGCTAACCGTATATCGCAATGTATCGTTGGTTTTCCCATAAAAATCCGTAATTCCACCGGGCAATATTTCGATGGCGTAGGTTTGATCTTCTGTTTTTGGGAAACTTATTTCCGCTAAATTGTATTTCAGGTTCAAACGCCCCTTGGCCGGGATGTTTACGGAATCTTTTGAAAGGATGTTTATTTTTTCTTCATCAAAAGAAAACATGGGCGTAATGCTTTTTATTTTTAAGCTATCAAGCAATCTTTGAGGCCCGGGATTAATTGCTGAAAGCGAAAGCGAATCTACCGGAAGGTCTCGCATTCTAACCGTTAATGTATCGGTTTGTTGGTAATTCGTAACTTTAAAAATCAAGGAATCGGTTTCGATTTTGGGCTTGAACCAATAGTGCAATGTATCTTTTACGATATCGCGATAGGTAATGGCTTCAAAATCCTCAGGGGCTTCCGAGAGCAAATCGATTTTTAAACTATCTGCACTTCCCTGAAACCCGAAAAGAATATGTTGTTTGCTAATTTGGCTGGGTCGGGAAGTGGCAAAAAGCGGTTCTTCTTTAAACAAGGTTAACGTGAAGGTGCTGTCTGTAGGCAGGGAAACCGTTTCCGGCAAAAACCCGATTTTGTCATTATTGGGTTGAAAAATATAGTCATTGGTTTTTTCTTTAAGGGCTAGCAACATATAATTTCCTTCTTTAAGATTAGTAAGCTCAAAAGTGCCGGTACTATCTTTTGTAACCGTTATATATGTGGGCTTTTCTAAAAAAACCGTGGAATCCGTAAAGGCTTCGTTTACTTCATAAAGCATAACTGTGGTAGGGATTTCTGGGGTCAACAATTTCGCATCGCGGACGTTACCGGAAAGCTTCAAACTATCAATGTAACTCCCAGTGGAAAAAACATATTTAAAATATGAAAAGGGATTTTCTTCGTTATTGTCCACGATACTGTTTCCAAAATTGAAGGAATACGTGGTATTTTCCTTGAGGGTGTCCAAGATTTTTATTCTCAAAGTTTTGGAACTACTTAAAGGCGTAATGATGGGATTGTATTTTAAAGGCGGCGAAATGATTAATTCCTGTTGCAGGTTTTTCAATTTTATGTATTCGTCAAAATAGATGCGAATTTCATTTCCACTGAAGTTGGTATTGTAATTTTCAGGATTGCTCCTAACCAAAATGGGCGGGATACTGTCGAGATCGCCCCCGGAAGGCGTGCCTTTTTTTGCACAGTCCGCAAATGAAAGCAGAAACAAAAGTGCGATGGGGAGATATAATAAACGGTGTTTCACTTCGGGATTTTAGATGTTAGGAATATAGAAAAAAGACGTAGGCCGTAGGTTGTAAGTCAAATTTTTCTCAAAATTCACCGCTCAAAAGTACTTAAATCGCCGGACATTACGTCATCGCCATAGTTGCGATGCTGAGTTTTGTGTTGCCCTCCTTCAGCAATTGAAGGGCGCAATTTTCCAATGTAGCACCCGTGGTCACGATATCGTCAACCAATAAAATATGCTTTCCCGAGATGGTTTCAAGGTTTTGGGCAGTAAAAATTTCCTCCACCTCAAAACGCATTAACCGGCTTTTAAATACTTGCGATCCCGTTTTGGAAACCTTGATCAAAATATCGTCACGGTAAGGCACATCGAGAGATTTAGCTATTTCCATCCCAAAACCCGCAACTTGGTTGTAGCCACGTTTTTTAAGTTTCTGCCTATGTAATGGCACAGGAATCACCACATCAATATTTTTATAATTAGGGATTTCGGATAGTTCGGCCCCCAACCATTTTCCTAGAAAAAAGCTTATTTCCTGTCTGTTTTTGTATTTCAAATTGTGCAAAATCTCTTGTGAAATTCCTCTTTTTTGAAATTGCATTAAACAAGTTGCGTTTTCAATGGGAAACCTTCCAAAAAATTTTTCTTTCATACTTTCATTGCCATTTTCGTGGTGGCGTAAGAGCGGAAGCCTGTGCCTGCAATGGGCGCATAGTATTTCTTCGCCACTTGAAATCAGGTTTTTACAGCCATTGCAAATCTTTGGAAAAAGAAGATTTAACATATTTTAAGACATTTTACCATTTTATAAACACTAATGGAAAAAATACCGATGTACTTTTGCCTTCTAAACTTAATCTAAAACATTATGAGTACAGAACACATTGAAAGTACGGAAAATACTGAAAATAATGGCACCAAATTTAAAGTATTGATTGGCGTGCTATCGGTATTATTAATTGCCTTGGCCGTTTATACAGTAACCCTTTTCAATGATAGGGAAACGACGGTAACTGGTTTGGAAAAGGAAAAACAGGATATTGAGATAGAACTTGAAGGCTTGATAGCTAACTATGACGAAATAATAAAGGACAATGAATTAAAAGATACAGATCTTCTCGCTGCTCGCGAACGTATTTCGGTTCTACTGGATTCCGTGAAAGATTCTGAAGCCAATTTAGCCATGATTGAGCGCTATAAAATCGAAATCGGGAAACTTAAAAACGAGCGTACAATTATGTTTGCAAGGGCAGATAGTCTTATTGCGGCAAATCAGCAATTGGCCATGCAACGCGACAGCACCAATACAGTGCTCGGCCAGACTAGAATGGTGGTGGATTCTTTTAGCCAAGAAAACATGGCAATGACAGAGACCATTAAGAGAGCTTCCATTGTAAAAGCAACCGATCTTAGAGGCGAAGGCGTCATAATTAGGAATAACGGAAAAGTGGTTGATACAAAGCGTGCAAGCCGGTCAGATAAAATCCGTGCGTGTTTTACCATGGCCCCCAATGCCATAGCACAACGTGGGGATCGTACTTTGTATGTACAGGTTTTAAATCCACAGAATGTATTGTTAGGAGAAAAAGCTGTAAGGCAGTTTGAAAATTCCAACATTAACTACAGCGCTACTTCCAAAGTATTTTACGAAAACGAAGAACTTGATGTTTGTGTTTTGGTAAATGCCAATGAAAATGAGTTGACTGAAGGTAGATATACCATCAACCTTTTTGATGGCGAAAACCAAATCGCTACCACAACTATGGTGCTGAATTAATCCTCACAGCCCCCCAAATGGGGCCATGCGTTGAAATTTATAATAAAAACCCTTTAAAAATCACGATTTTTAAAGGGTTTTTATTCGTAAAAAAAAGCATTACCCTCTTCGAGGGTTTGGGGGCATTGCCTATTTTTGCGCTATGGCAAACAACGACGAACATTTTAAAAAAGTCATATCCCACGCAAAGGAATATGGTTACATCTTCGCATCCAGTGAAATCTATGACGGTTTAAGTGCCGTTTATGATTATGCACAAAATGGGGCTGAACTCAAAAAAAACATCCGGGAATATTGGTGGCGCAGCATGGTCTATATGCACCAAAACATTGTTGGCATAGATGCGGCTATTTTAATGCATCCCACAATTTGGAAAGCCTCAGGACACGTAGATGCCTTCAACGATCCGTTGATAGACAATAAAGATTCAAAAAAGCGGTATCGCGCCGATGTGCTTATTGAAGACTATGCAGAAAAATTGAACCAAAAGGCACAAAAGGAAATCGAAAAAGCCAAGAGCCGTTTTGGGGAAAGTTTTGACCAAGCGCAATTCGTGACTACAAATCCGCGTGTTGTGGAATATCTTTCCAAAAAGAATGAAATTTTAGGCCGTTTGGCAAAATCATTGGAAACCGAAAACCTTGCAGACGTAAAAGCCTTGATCGAAGAACTGGAAATTGCGGACCCTGAAACCGGTTCCAAAAACTGGACAGATGTTCGGCAGTTCAATTTAATGTTCGGCACAAAACTGGGCGCTTCCGCAGATAGCGCAATGGATTTATACCTTCGTCCCGAAACGGCACAAGGGATTTTTGTTAACTTTTTGAATGTTCAAAAATCCGGGAGGATGAAGATCCCTTTCGGTATCGCCCAAACCGGGAAAGCATTCCGTAACGAAATAGTGGCGCGTCAATTTATATTCCGGATGCGGGAGTTTGAGCAAATGGAAATGCAGTTCTTCGTGCGTCCCGGCGAAGAGATGAAATGGTACGAATACTGGAAAGAAACCCGTTTAAAATGGCATCTTTCATTGGGTATGGACAAAGAAAACTACCGTTTTCACGATCATGAAAAATTGGCGCATTACGCCAATGCCGCTACCGATATTGAATTCAATTTTCCTTTTGGCTTCAAGGAATTGGAAGGAATTCACTCTCGCACCGATTTTGATTTAAAGGCCCACGAAAAACATTCTGGAAAAAAGCTGCGGTTTTTTGACCCTGAAACCAATGAAAATTATGTCCCCTATGTGGTGGAAACTTCCATCGGCTTGGACCGTATGTTTTTGGCAATTTTTAGTAATTCGTTAATGGACGAAACCCTTGCTGAGGGTAGCGTTCGGACGGTGCTAAAACTCCCCGCTATTTTGGCCCCCGTTAAAGCAGCGGTCTTACCATTAGTGAAAAAGGACGGCCTCCCGGAAATTGCTCAAAAAATAATTGAGGAATTGCAATGGGAACATAACGTCGTCTATGACGAAAAAGATGCCGTGGGTAGGCGCTACCGCAGGCAGGATGCCGTTGGCACGCCCTTTTGCATAACCGTGGACCACCAAACCAAGGAGGACAACACCGTAACCCTTCGCCACAGGGATTCCATGGAGCAGGAACGAATCGCGATTGATGCACTTTCGGGGGAAATAATAAGCAGTATATCTTATAAGACTTGGTTTCAATAAAATAGATTGTTTTTGTTTTTTTTATGAATGGGATTCTTTATTTTTAACTCCTTTTTAATTTATAAACCTAAATAATTTCAAATGAAACTAAAAAACTATTTTTTTGTATTGCTGGCAATGCTTCTTGCAGGAACAGTAAACGCACAAGACCAAACCGTAGTGGGCCCTGGTAATACCGGGATGTTAGCCGCCCCACTTGATGTTCCGAGCATTGCGGAACAAATCCGAAACGGTACATTTAAACCTGCAGATAATACCCAAAGATTGGGGAAACCCAAAAGACAACGAGTTAATAACATAGTTCCGGGTAAAGGTTCTGCAGGCGTTGATGAAGCCGTTCAGACCGGCGTGGAAACCCGCCAAGGGAAAGCCCCAAGTTTGGTTTTTGAAGCGGACATATCTCAATCTACCCCTTCAGATCCTACTGGAGCCGTGGGACCTGCCCATTATGTTGGAGGTTGGAACGTGGCCTTCAGAATTTTCGATTTGGCCGGGAACCCACTAACCCCCGAAGCATCTTTGGGAACCATTTTCCCCGGTAATGCCATCGGTGACCCCATTATTTTTTTTGATCCCTATATTGAAAATGCACCGGGCGAGCCTCGAGGCAGGTTTGTAATTACCGAATTTGACCAAGCACCAAATGGTTTCAACGTGGCCGTTTGTAAAGGCCCAGATCCAGTAAACGACGGATGGTGGGTTTATACCACTGGTTTCGGAACAGGTAGCTTCCCGGATTATACAAAATTTTCAGTTTGGTCCGATGCTTACTATGTTACCGCTAATATTAGTGCCGCCAACAGGACTTTTGCTGTTGAGCGGGAAAAAATGGCAGCGGGTGAACCTGCTCAATTTATAGGCTTCCCTTTACCAGGGATTGCCACAAGTGGTTTCTACAGCCCACACGGATTTAGTGCCACTGGTGGATCTGAACCGGAGCTTGGTAATTTCTCTGTTGTTTATCTTCAAGATGATGCTTGGGGCGGAGTAGCCGATGACCATTTGAAAATTTGGACCATTAACGTGGATTGGGAAACTCCAGGAAATTCAACTATTTCCACCGCTCAGCAATTAATAACCACTGATTTTATCAGTGTATTTGATGGAGGCTCTTTTGCAAACCTAGATCAACCTGCCGGACCGGATATAGATGCTTTACAGGCAACTGTCATGAACCAGGCACAGTTCCGTATGTTTGACGGCTATAATTCCGCTTTATTAAATTTTGTGGTGGATACAGACCCGGGCGGAGGTGAATTGGCCGGGGTACGTTGGTATGAATTACGCCAGCCCGAGCAGGGTCAGCCTTGGACTATTTTTCAAGAAGGTACATACTTAACTCCAACCGCTGGAAGACATGCTTTTTCAGGGAGCATGGCAATGGATATTCAAGGGAATATCGGGATGGCCTATAGCTCTGTAAGTACTGCGGAAAGGATTTCGATCCGTTATACTGGCCGTTTGTCCACTGATCCATTGAATACTATGCCCATAGCTGAGGAATTAATAGGCTTGAGTTCTGCCAACTCTCCTACCACCCGGTTTGCGGATTATGTTCACTTATCAACAAGCCCAACGGACGACAAAACATTTTGGCATATAGCCGAATATTTTAATCCAAACAGAAGGAATGTAGTTGGGGTTTTTGAACATGCAGTTAATATAGCCAATGATGTTGCCGTTATAAACCTTAGCCCTAACACTGGTGTTTTGGGCAGCGCAGAAACAATTACTGTGGAAATCCAAAATTACGGTACAGCTACTCAAACCGTGATTCCAGTAACTTATTCAGTAGATGGTGGAACACCGGTAGCAGAAGTATATACAGGTTCAATTGCTGCTGGCGCAACCGATACCTTCACCTTTACCGCCACTGCAGATCTTTCAACACTTGGGCAAACATATAGGATTGAGACAAGAACCAATTTGCCTACCGATAATTTTACGCCTAATGATGTATATGGCGAAAACGTAAGGAATGATGGGGTTTTATCAACTGAAAGTCTTGAGATCGGGAATGCCGAAATGATCGTTACTTCTTCTGATAACAAACATTTTGTTATTTTGTTGACCACTTCTTACGATAAAATCTTGCCTATTTCGGTTTATGATATCAATGGAAAATTATTAGCTTTCAACAACCTTGAAAAACAAGGTCAGAAATACCGTTATGAACTGGATATGTCCTATGTGGCTTCCGGGGTTTATTTGGTAAAAATGGGAAGTGACTCCTTGGAGAAAACCGCAAAGATTATTGTAAAATAAACTTAAACAATAAATAGTTTTGAAGAAGGGCGGGGTTTTTACTCCGCCCTTTTTTGTATTTCAGAAATAGTGACAGGGTTCGCTTTTTCACAACGGTTAGCCATCCGCATCCCCACATATTTCACCCATATTTTTTCGCCATCTTTTTGATAGCTTGCGTCAAGGTTTACCGGATCTAGCAAATAGCTGTCAATCGTTTCCACCTTAATGGTAAAAGGACAATCGCCCTCAATAGTAGAAGCAACAATAGTTCCTTTAGTAAAACCCGCCGCCGTCATTTTGTTTTCGGTTTGCATGGTCATGTTTTCATTTTTAACGTCACCTTCCGAGGAATTCGTTGTGCTTGAACCGCATCCTAAAGCAAACAAAAAAAGAAGGGTAAAACTGGTTTTTAATAGTATCATAAGACTTGGTTTTAAATAATTAAGCATGGTAATTTACAAATATTGAAAGATTTTTAGTTACAATTTTTTCTTAATTAATGGTTTAAAAAATGTTATTAGCATGGGAAACCCTTTTTTTAAAAATAAGCCCGCAACTGTACGCTCCCCGTATGCACGGTTTTGGTGGTTTCGCTCTTTCTTCCCAAGTAAGAAAGGCTGGCGTCCAAATATTTGGTGATTCGTTTTTGGAACAATAGCCGCCAAGTGAAATTTGTCCCTGGTTGCAACCCATCCAACATTTGATAGGCCACCGGAGAAAAGGCAATGCCCGTAAAGGCGTTGTCGATATAATTGAATTCCCCGTTTACGGAGATTTTTTCTGCATTGGTATATGCAAAGGAAAAGCCCATGGTTTGTTGCTTCAAAGCTTCCATTGCGCCCAAGGAATTTTCTTCGTTATTAAATTGGTAAAAAACATCAAACCTCGTTTGGGAACTTAATAAATACGATAGTTTCGGATTCACCTCATAGCTTTTCAATCGATAATTCCGGTTTTCAAAATTCTCCGAAAGTGTGGAATTATTTCCCGTGGAGCTCCTTAAATTGATTAACCAGCTTTCCCAGAATTTATGGTTGAAATTCAATTGATGGCTTTCCAAAATATTGCTTTGCAATCCCACGGCAAGTAAATTATCGCTTGAAGTTTTTATGTAAGTATAGCTGGTAGTGTAACGTTGTTTCCCTCTGTTAAAGAACAATGCGTTCCGAAAATTCAGCGTCAATCCAAGTTGATCTTCATCTCCATCCAAAAACGGGTTTATGTTGAAACCATCGTTATCACGCCTCACTTTTCTATCCAAAACATAGGAAGTTTGGTTGTAAAAATGCGAAAGTACTTTTTTGAAACCTTCTTTCGAGCTCCAGCTTTGGGGGTTTAATGTTAAAATTTGACTAAATTTATTTTCCCGTATTTTCAGGAAAACCTGGTTTGGCAGCAAAATCCGGATGTACTCCGCTTCATCCTGAAATTGGGCCACTTCAAATTCTTCCAGTTCCTGTACCCCGTTGTTGTTGTAATCGTTCCAAGTGTAAATCCCTTCACCCGGCTCGGTTTTTAGGTAGGTAAATTCCTGTTGCGCGATTACCCCGTTGTTTGATTCCAACGCTGTGTTCAAAAGGATACCACCTTGCAACAAAGATTGGTTGTAAAGAATACGAGAGTTCAACGATTTTTCATCTTCCTCTTCGCCATCCTCATCTTTCAACATCCTATAATTGGCAAAAACTGAAAGCTGTGTGTTTTCGGAATTGATCAAACGGGATTTTAAATAATAGGTGTTGGAGGTATTTACTTTTTGCAAAATGGCATTCCGAACACTATCGTTAACGCGGTATTGATACCCCGCCTCCACAAAAACATTGGTGCTATCTCCGATGCCAGAAAAAATTTCAAAAGAATCATATTTTTGGCTTACAGGGGTTAAACTATCGGTGGAGATTTGCTGTACTTGATTATTTTCCAACGCTACTTTTCCGCCGACCCAGGCTTTTTTCATTTCATAAACGGTGGTATTGCTAAACCTGAAGAATTTTGAATCCAATGAATCGCCCTTGCTTTTTAAATAACTGCCATTGGTGCGTAGCCTGAATTTATTCAATTTTATTTCAGAAGAAATTACGTGACGGAAACCGCTGAAATTTTCTGAAAAATCCAGGTTTTGAAATTCATAGCGTCCTCCGCCAATCCGCGGATGATAGGCTTCTATCCCAGAAATAACAAATCGTTGGTTTCCCACGGGATTGATTAAATTCCAATCTCGATTGAATTCTATATTATAAATCCGCTCAATGCTCCTAAAATCCACGCTTATAAAATCGATGGAGCTAAAACCGTTTACTTTTAAAGTATCGGTGGTGGTGAGCAAGTTTTGCCGCACATCCAACCTTCCTGCGAAACCATCGTTGTTGCCATCATCGATGTCCGAAAAAAGGTTGAGGTCGTTTTTACTTCCTGCAATTTCAAAATTTATAAGGGTTTTTTCCGAAGGCCGAAAACTCCCGTTTAGCCCCCCAACCTGTAATTTTACAGGGGCCTTCAATCTAATAACGGGCTCGTAATTTCCTTGGGGAATACCGTTCAAAGGGGCAATATATTCAAAAACCCGATTAATTGTGTTTATATCGCTAACGATATAATTGCCCATATTTTCGCCCACAAAACTGAAACGAACGTTAAAAAGTTCATCTTCCGGATTGCTGGAAAAAACGAAAACTTCAATCCCGTTAACGATGTCTTTTCGGTACAAGATTTTGTTATCGGAATAGGTATCCGGCACGGCGGAAGGGGCGGTCATTTGTTCCATTTCATCCCCCGCCGCTTGTAAAATATCAACTTGGGCTTCGGAAAGATTTTGTTGTAAAGGCTGGTTTTTCGCATCATTTTCAGAATAAACATAAACCCCAATGTCCAATTTATCGCTGGAATAATTGCCCCCGCCGAAACCTATAAAACGAGTATAATTCCTATCTGTAAATTGATATTCCACGGTAATCCGCATATTAGAAGTGATGGGATAGGTGGGGTTAAACTTGATCTCGCCGGCGTTGTAATCTATTATATAATCTTCATTTTCTCCACGTTGCAACAGCAAACCGTTCACATAAACCCTTTCGCTTCCCGAAACGATCAAAATAAAAAGCTCCCCGTTTGGCCCCACAAGTTTGTATGGCCCTTGGTTGCCTTCCTGCCCAATAAATTCACTTCGCGAAAAAACCCCCCGTACTAAAGCCCCGGCTAAAAAAGCACTGGTTTTGGAACCATCGGCGTGGTTCAGCGTACCGGAAAGTGAAATTCCCTGTACTTTTTTTATAAAATTCCCGAAATAGCTTTTTTGATTTTGAAGGTCCACATCGCCCGCGCGGATGTTCCAATTGTCGCTGAAAAGTTCGATGAAAATCTGGTCAAATTCATCCAAACTTTGTGAATAACCGCCTTCTTGGGTGGGAATATTTGCATCTTGAATGGAGGCCCGGATGGACACCTTGTCGCTTAATTTCCCTGTAATCTGAAGGTCGAGCTCGGAATTCACTACTGTATTTTGATTGTTGCCAATGGTAATTCCGCGGGAAATGCTCCCGGAAGTATTAAGCCCGTCAAAAGGAGTGAAATCGTTTTCTTTCGTACTTTGGTCCAAAGCGTACAAACGCTCCATAGCCCCGGTATCTTCAACGATCAGTTTTGGGTCCAGCATAAAATAATCTCGGGTCATAAACTCGGGATATTTCAAGTAATTAATGGTAATGGAATCTTCGGATTGTTTTATTTCTTCGGAAAGAATTAAGATGGATTTTTCAAAATCAATGGTATATTTTTCCCTATCCAAAACCTTCCCGTTTCTGTCAAATAACTCGAACCGAAGCGGATTTATACTCACGCTGTCTACAGCCACCGTATCGGAAACGGCAATTGTTTTGCTTCGATAATTTGAGGGAATGCCCTGTGAATGGGCAAATCCGGCAATTAATATGAAACAAAGAAAGAAAGTGGATTTCATTACCTATACAACTTCACGGCCACGATTATATTTTGCGCAACTAATTTGAAAATAATCCCGCAATGGGCCCGGTAAAAATACAATGTTATTTAAATTAGCACGAATTTGTAAAAACAGCTCTTGATGAAGATTATTTCATACAATGTAAACGGCATCCGCGCCGCCATGCGGAAAGGTTTTATAGAATGGTTGCAAATGGCAAACCCTGATGTTATCTGCCTTCAGGAAACCAAAGCAAATTTTGACCAAGTTGAAATCGCGGCAATCGAAAATGCGGGGTATCCGTTCCACTATTGGTTCAGTGCCGAAAAAAAAGGCTATAGCGGGGTGGCGATTCTATCAAAAATAAAACCCAACCACGTGGAATATGGAACAGGAATTCAACATATGGATAAAGAAGGCCGGAACCTTCGGGTAGATTTTGACGAAGTTTCGGTGATGAGCTTGTACTTGCCGAGTGGGACGAACATCGACCGGTTGGAGCATAAATTCACTTATATGGCAGATTTTCAAAATTATATTAACGAATTGAAAAAAGATTTCCCCAACCTCGTTATTTGCGGCGATTACAACATTTGCCACGAAGCAATCGACATTCACGACCCAATCCGGAATGCTAATGTTTCCGGGTTTTTGCCCGTTGAAAGAAAATGGCTGGACGGTTTTATGAAAAGCGGATTTATAGATAGTTTTCGCCATTTCAATAAAGAACCGCACCATTATACTTGGTGGAGTTATCGGGCAGGCGCAAGAGGCAATAACAAAGGTTGGAGAATTGATTATTCGATGGTTTCCAATCCATTGGAAAAAAACCTGAAGCGTGCCGTAATACTTCCCGATGCGCTGCACAGCGATCATTGTCCGCTTTTGGTGGAGTTGGAATTTTCTTAAAGGCGGAAATCTCATCAGGACTCATCCCAATAGGAGAAAAAAAATATCAATAAATAATACTTAATGAATTACACAACCCTCCCAAATACAGATTTAAAAATAAGCAAACTTTGCCTTGGCACCATGACTTGGGGCCAGCAAAACACTGAAGCCGAAGCCCACGAACAACTCGATTTCGCCACTGAAAAAGGAATAAATTTTATAGATTGCGCCGAAATGTATCCCGTGCCTGCCCGCGCAGAAACCCAAGGAAGTACGGAAACTTATATCGGGAATTGGCTTGCAAAAAAGAAGAACCGCGAAGATTTAATTATCAGTTCCAAAATTGCTGGTCCGAGCCGAAATATGGACCACATTCGAAAGCCTTTGGATTTCAGCAAAAAATCCTTGGAAGACGCCATTAATAAAAGTTTGAAAAGATTACAAACCGATTATATCGATTTATATCAACTTCATTGGCCCGATCGCGGCACGAATTATTTTGGACAGCGGGATTATACCCACAGTGAAGACGAAATTTGGAGAGATAATTTTGCTGAAGTACTAACCCATTTGGAAGAATTCGAAAAAGCTGGGAAAATTCGCCATATCGGAATTTCAAATGAAACTCCTTTCGGCGTAATGCGCTGTATTGAAGAAGCACGAAAAGGTAAACTGAAAATTGTTTCCGTTCAAAATCCATTCAATTTGGTAAACAGAAAAGATGAAATTGGTCTTTCAGAAATCCTCCAAAGAGAAAATATAGGCTATATGGCCTATTCGCCTTTAGGCTTTGGAACGCTTACCGGAAAATATTTAAACGGAAAGGCTGATGAAAATTCTCGGATAAACCAGTTTAAGCAGTACACACGCTATAGCAGCAAACAAGCATTGGAAGCAACCGAAAAATATTATGCAATCACCAAAAAGCACAATTTAAGTTTTACTCATTTGGCTTTGGCATTTATACTTCAGAAGAAATTCGTGACCGCCCCGATTATAGGCGCCACTTCCATCGAGCAACTTTCAGAAAATATTGAAAGTATCAACATTTCACTTTCTAAAGAAATTCTCACAGAAATCGATGCAGTTCATAATCAAATTCCAAATCCAGCCCCCTAACCCCTCCGCCTTCGGCACCTCCCCTTGAAAATAGGGGAGGAACTGTTCTCCTCCTTTTTTCAAGGAGGGGTGTCTGCATTTGCGGACGGGGTGGTTACACAAACGCGCTAAAACCCGTAATAGCGCGACCCACAATCAATGTATTGATTTCTTTTGTGCCTTCGTAGGAATAAATTGCTTCTGCATCGGCGACAAAACGGGCGACATCATATTCCAAAAGAATTCCGTTGCCGCCCATTACTTCGCGGGCGCGGCTAACAACATCACGTGTTCGCATACTGCAAAAGACCTTGGCAAGTGAAGCATGTTCATCCGTCAGCAATTCTTGATCCTGCAGTTCCGAAAGGCGGAAGCACATGGTTTGCATAGCGGTGAGGTTGGCCACCATTTCCACCAAATGGTTTTGAATTAATTGAAACGAAGCGATGGGCCGACCAAACTGTTCCCTTTTTTTTGTGTATTTCAGGGCACTTTCATACGCACCCCGCGCGCAGCCCACTGCTTGCCAAGCCACTGCGGCGCGTGTCATTTTTAAAACTTCCGCAGTATTTCTGAAAGACTCCGCTTTTTGTAAACGGTCACTTTCGGGGACACGACAATCTGTTAAGGTAATAAGAGCATTTTGAACCGTTCGAAGCGCCATTTTATCCTTCATTTTTTCGGCTGAAAAGCCGGGATTTCCTTTACGCACCAAAAAGCCTTTTACTTGGTCCGAAGCTTCATCACGTGCCCAAATGATGGTTACATCAGAAAAAGTAGCATTTCCTATCCATTTTTTTTGACCGTTTAAAATCCATTCATCCCCAACCAACCTACAAGTTGTTCCAAGTCCGCCCGCAACGGCGGAACCCACTTCCGGCTCTGTCAATCCAAAGGCGCCAATGAGTTCTAGTTTTTGCATTTTGGGAAGCCATTCCTGTTTTTGTTCCTCGCTTCCGCAAAGGTAAATGGAGCCCATCGCCAACCCGCTGTGCACACCGAAAAAGGTGGAAATGGAAACATCCACCCGAGCCATTTCCATGGCCAAAATGCCTTCCATTAAAAAAGCTTGGTTCGGGCAACCGTAACCTTCATAAGCCAAACCGCAGACGTTGAGTTCGGCCATTTTGGGGATAATGTGATGGGGAAATTCGGCCTTGTTCCAAAATTCATTGGCGATGGGTTTTATTTCATCTTCCATGAAATTGCGGATTTTCAGTTGAATTTGGCGCTGTTCGGGTGAAAGCTTTAAACTTAAATCATAAAAATCGCCATCGATGGGCGGCAATTTCTTCTTCCCTTTTTTGCCTTGGCTTTTTAGCATTTTCATAAGACCGGAAAGTTGGCGGTCGTCCATTTTACCGAGCGCGGCCATGGTTTCGGGAATATTTATTTTTTTTGAAATTGTGGCCAATGCGTCAAGATCAACATTTCGCATTAAAGAAATGGTTTGTTTGATTTTTGAGAAAATGGACATGGCGGATATTTTTTGGGATGAAACTTAAAGATACCTTTACCGTCCGTTTTAAAAGAAAATTTACGATTAATTTAAGGGAATTTCCTCGACGAGCGATTCGTGCATGAAGCCTTTCAAAGTGTCGGCAGCCGAAATGTGGTACCATTTTTCTGCCTTTCCCAAAATTTGCACCGAATCGGATTTTTTCAAATTCAATATTTCCCTGAAAGCCGTGGAAGGGCCTTTACGAATAGTAGCATTATTGGATTTAATTTTCCCCAAAACCGATGAAAGTGATTTTTCAAACTCGGGTATTTCAGTGATTTTTATGTAGGGCAGCGGATTCACAGGGCCCGTGGTGCTTTTGTAAATCCCGAAATGCAAATGTGGTTTCGTGGTTTTGGCGTTGCCGGTGTTCCCCACAAAACCAAGTGTATCGCCCCTTTTCACGGTAATTCCGGATTTTACATTGATGCTGTCCAAATGGGCGTAATAAATTGATTTTCCGAAAAGGCCGTCACGCAGCCAAACTTGCTTTCCTCCCAAACCTCGTTCGCCAGTAAACCCAACGCGCCCATCGGTTACTGCAATCACCGGTGTTCCCTTATCCGCAAAAATATCGACCCCTTCGTGGGAACGGTTGCCGCCATCTCGTACATCGGCCCAAAAGCTTTGAATTGCCTTGTTGTCCACGCCGCTTACGGGGAAAGCGTAGCTGGGCCGGGCATAAATTTTTATGCTAAAAGCAGTTTGCCGACTCATTTCTGGCTGAACAATTATTTTATAAAAAGAGGATTCAGCAATGTCGAAAGAAATGGATTCAGCATCCCTATCGTTTGAAATCATGGGTTTCAATGTTTGCGTTGTGTCTTTTTTTATTTGAAAAAGGTCAATGAAAACTGAAACGGAATCGATGGTTTTATCGATTTCCACAATTATCTTTTCGCCTTCCCTTAATTGAAGGTTATAACTGTACACCGAAAGGGAGGCAGGGTCAAAAACCCCATGCTCCAAATAGGGCAAGGTGATTTGAAGGCTGTCGCGCCGGGCTGTTTCAAAAGCATATTTCCAAGCGGAAATATTAGGATCGCCTTTTTCAAAATTACGTTCATACATTTCCCGGGCGGTGGGTTGCGTAATAACATCGGTTGCTTTTTGAATCTGCTTGCAGCTGGAAAGCAAAACGATGGCTGTAATAAAAGGGAGGATAATTTTTTTAATCATAGCGGGTTTTAAATGCAGGAATAATGCCAAAGCTTTGAAATTAAAACTGTAACCCTTTGCTTTATAACAAAATTAACCAAACAAATGCTTCACCACATCGTGCACCTTCGCCACTTTGATGATATTGATTTGGGAATCTGTTTTTGGGATTTTACAATATTTGGAAATAACGATTGAAGTAAACCCCAGTTTTTCGGCTTCCAAAATGCGTTGGTCAATTCTGGTAACAGGTCTCACTTCGCCGGCAAGGCCAATTTCGGCGGCAAAACATAGGGTTTTATCAATGGCAATATCGATATTTGAGGAAAGCACGGCGGCAACCACTGCAAGATCAATTGCTGGGTCGTCCACAGTTATACCACCAGTTACATTTAAAAAAACATCTTTTGCGCCCAGTTTGAATCCCGCGCGTTTTTCAAGTACTGCTAAGATCATATTTAACCGTTTTGCATTGTAGCCGGTGGCACTACGTTGAGGTGTTCCGTAAACAGCGGTGCTCACCAAAGCTTGAATTTCAATCATCAATGGTCGCATTCCTTCGAGCGTTGCGGAAATCGCCGTCCCGCTTAATTCTTCCTCGTTTTTGGATATTAATATTTCCGAAGGGTTGGAAACCTCTCGTAAACCGGAACCTTGCATTTCATAAATTCCCAGTTCGTTGGTGCTGCCAAAACGGTTTTTGTTGGCTCGTAAAATCCTGTAAATATGGTTGCGGTCGCCCTCAAACTGCAGCACGGTGTCCACCATGTGTTCCAAAACCTTCGGGCCGGCAATACTGCCGTCCTTGGTGATGTGGCCAATCAAAATAACCGGGGTCGCGGTTTCCTTTGCAAATTTTATGAGCTCGGCTGTACATTCCCGAATTTGCGAAATACTGCCGGGGCTGCTTTCGATATAATCTGTGTGCAATGTTTGAATGGAATCAACAACAACGATGTCCGGTTCGGTTTCTTCAATTTGCCGAAAAATATTTTGAGTTTTGGTTTCGGTTAAAATGTAGCAATTTTCCGAAACGGGCTGAATTCTCTCGGCCCTCATTTTAATTTGCTGAGCACTTTCTTCGCCGGAAACATAAAGGGTTTTATAGGGAAGTTGCAAAGCGATTTGCAACATAAGCGTGCTTTTCCCGATCCCCGGTTCGCCGCCCAAAAGGGTAAGTGATCCTGGAACAAGGCCACCGCCCAAAACACGGTTTAGTTCGTTGTTTTTAGTATTGAGCCGGACTTCGGATTGATTGGAAATTTCAGAGATCCGTTGGGGTTTGGCTACCTTCTTCAATGGGTTTTCCGAAGTTTTCCAGCTTGATTTTTCGGCTTTTTGAACCACTTCCTCCGCAACTGTGTTCCATTCTTTGCAAGCCGTGCACTGGCCCTGCCATTTGGAATATTGGGCACCGCAATTTTGGCAGAAAAAAATGGTTTTGGTTTTGGACATTATCAATACCCGAAATCTGTTTTGATCTTATCGGCCCGGTCCAACAGCATGTCCACGGTTATAAAATCTACTTCTTCTTTATCGTACGCGCCTTGAAAAGTACGCATTGCTTTTTTGGGATCGCCGGTTTCTTCGTAATAGCGTCCCAAATAATAATCGCCCAAAACGGTATCCGGGTAATCCCTTTTTGCCATCGTGGCAATCTCGCGAAGCGATTCCCATTGCTTTTTCTTTTCGGAAGCGGTGGCGGTGGCAAAATAATCGTTTGTGCGAATGGGGTTTGTTATTCCGAAAAGGTCTTTAATCGTTGCATATTTATCCAATAAATATTGATGAATGGGGGTTTCCAATTTCAATAATACATCGGTATATTCCTGTTTGCTGATGGGGCGATAAACTGCGAATATTTTCTCTAAAGCGTTAGGAATGCCCTTTGCTGCAAGGGAATAGTGTGTGGCGCCCTCAAAATTGTCGAAATAATAATTAAAATTCGCGGTTTTTAATGGAGCGAGCTTTTTGTTTAAATCTTCAGTGCTTTCCTTCAAAGCCTCTATATCATCCGTGCCGGTGGCAAGGTAATAAAATATTTTCCCGGGGATGGCGGGAATTCGCGGGGGAAGGTTTTCATCCATCATCGGGGCCAAATCGGGACTTAAAATAATGTAGCCATTAAACAATGGCGGATTTTTAAATAAATAATAATTCAGGAAATTCGCTGTAAAATCGTGCCCAACCCCAATAATGAATTTTGCCGTGCGGTATTTTTGGTCAATGTAGGGGAGCAGTTCCAAGCCTATGAATTCAAAAAAAGCCGCGCCTTTGTCTGCTGGCAAATAGTTGGCATCATCGTAGGAACCATCGTCATAACGGGTGTCGGCCTGCATTATGCCTACCACAATGGATTCGGGCATGTCTTCCCAATAGCTGAAATAATCAACGTTCCCGGCTACTGGCTCAAAAAGGTAATCCGCGTCCAGCACTAGGACTATAGGATAAACTTTGTCGGTATTGGCCTCATAATTCCGGGGAAGCTGAATCTTCAACCTTCTCGAGCCGCCAAGTTTTGTGGAATTGAATTCTTCATAAATGGTTTGGGCAGAAAAAGGAAAACTGCATAAAATGCAAAACGCGAGTAAAAGTATTTTTTTCATAAAAAGGAATTTTTCAAGTGGAAAGATAGCAAATTTTGAATTTGCCATTTTCAGAAAAAAGGGACCGGCGGAAAAATTAAATTTTTACTCTGTTGTAAATTGGTAGAAAAAGAAACGAAAGCCCCCCAAAAAAAACAATGGACGCAAAATTGGAAATCCAAATAATCCAGCCAAAGGCTGTGCCCACTGTTTCGGGAATCCCAAAAACGGCCAAGACCCCCGCCACGAAAAAGGGATAGGAACCAAACCCGCTATTGGTAAAAGCCACAGCAAAACTGCCCACCACAAATGTTAAAATAATAGTGCCAAAAGATATGGTGCTCGTTTCTTCAAGTACATGCAAGGCGACAGAAAAAGACAGAAGGTAAAGCCCCCAAATGAGGAAAGTGTGAAATATAAATGCCCATTTTTTTTTCATTAAAAGAATACTGAGGACGCCTTCTTTTAAACCTGAAAAAAATTGTTTGAGTTTATGCCGGACCTTAGATTTTGAAAATTTCAGGAACAGAAAAAAAACAACCACTATTAAAAATAAACCCCCAAGTGCAAAATATAATTTTGTGGGCGCCACGATTTCTGATAAATAGGCGTAAAGCACGTCAAATTCAATAAAAAGTGCAACTAAGGTAAATATTAAAAGGAATATAAGGTCGACGATGCGTTCGGAAATAATAGTACCAAAACCTTTTTCAAATGGCACGTCGTTGTATTTGTCCAAAACGATGGCCCGGGAAAATTCACCACTTTTGGGGATGAAAATGTTCATTAAATACGCAATGTAAACCGCCATGAAATTATTGAGCAAGCGGGGTTTGTAACCCATTGGCTCCAGCATGAAACTCCAGCGATAGGCCCGGGAAACGTGGCTCAAAAAACTCAGGAAAACCGAAAGGGCAATGATCCAATAATCTGCTTTTTCAAAATACAGCCGTATTTCCAGCAATTGTTCTTGAGTGAATTTTGAATAGGAATACCAGATTAAAAAAATCCCCAATGCCAAGGGCAAGGAAATCTTTAAAAACTTTGTAACCTGGCGTGTCAAAATTAGCGGAGGAGATTATCTTCGTTTGGGAAAATTAGGGAGGGTTTGAATTTTTTGGCTTCTTCCATTTCCATTAGCGTATAGGTTATTAAGATAAGCACATCGCCAGGAGAAACTTTTCGTGCGGCCGCCCCATTCAAGGTGATTTCGCCACTGCCGCGCAGAGCGGGTATTACGTAGGTTTCAAGCCTTTCGCCATTATTATTGTTGACGATTTGTATTTTTTCGCCTTCAACAATGTTGGCGGCATCCATCAAGTCTTGATCAATGGTTATGCTCCCCACATAATTTAGGTCGGCTCCCGTAACTTTTACGCGATGGATTTTTGATTTTAAAACGTGTATTAACATGGGGCCAAAGGTATTAATTTAATGCAATATTATCGATCAACCTGACTTCACCCGCGAAAGCCGCGATAAAGCCCCGGTATTTTGTGGTTTTGTTTTTTCGTTTTGCGGTTTTTAATGTATTGGCGTTGGCTATTTCAAAATATTCCAATTTTAAATGGGGATGTTTCAAAAACCGTTCCTTTACCAAAGTGTTCAATTGAGGAAATGAAAGCCGGCCGAAATTAAATTTTACTTCCGAAAGGGTTTTGAAAATAAAGCTTGCTTCGTCAAACTGTTGTTTGGAAAGCCTTTGGTTGCGGGAGCTCATGGCCAGTCCGTTGGCTTCCCGAACAATTGGGCAACCTACGATATTTACAGGGAGCTTTTCAATCATAACAAGCTTTTTCACGATTTGTAACTGCTGAAAATCCTTTTCCCCAAAATAGGCAACATTGGGTTTTATTATTCTAAAAAGAGTATTTAAAATAGTGCCAACTCCGTCAAAGTGTCCGGTCCGGTGCTTGCCCTCCATTTCGTTTTCGAGCCCGTTGAAATTGTATTTTTTGGAAACAACAATTTTGCTATATACTTCTGAAATTTCCGGTGCAAATATCAAAACATCGCCTTTCAAGTTTTCCAAAAGGGCAACATCTGCTTCAAGGGTGCGGGGGTATTTTTTCAAATCTGCCGGATTGTTGAACTGGGTTGGATTCACAAAAATACTGACAACAACGGTGTCATTTTCCATCAGTGCTTTTTCCAAAAGAGAAAGGTGGCCCGGATGCAAAGCGCCCATGGTGGGAACAAAGCCAAGTTTACCCTTTTTGGGCCTTAACTGCAACGCATTCACCAAAGATTCTTTGTTGAAATATAGCCCCATGGTTTTTTTAATAAGCGGGCAAAATTAATATATTAAAGACAATCTACATAAATTTTCGTAATTTTGCATGTTTTAAGCCCAATAGGAATAAAGCACCCCAATTTATGAAAGATAAAAGAGTCTTGTATGTGTCTTCCGAAGTAATGCCGTATCTTCCCGAGACCGAGATTTCTTCAATGTCGTTTGAAGCCCCCAGAATGATCAACAATAAAGGTGGGCAAATCCGCATCTTTATGCCGCGCTATGGCAACATCAACGAACGCCGCCATCAATTGCACGAAGTAATCCGGCTTTCCGGGATGAATTTAGTTATAAACGATTTGGACATGCCGCTCATCATTAAAGTGGCTTCCATTCCCAAAGAGCGTATTCAAGTTTATTTTATTGAAAATGATGATTATTTCAAGCGCAAGGCAACCTATACGGACGAAGAAGGTAATTTTTATTCGGACAATGACGAGCGCGCGATTTTTTTTGCAAAAGGAGTTATTGAAACAGTGAAAAAACTGAATTGGTCGCCGGACATAATTCACGTTCATGGCTGGCTAGCTTCTTTTCTTCCTTTATACCTCCGGAATTACTACGGCAATGAGCCCTTGTTCGAGAACAGTAAAATAGTTACTTCTGTATACAATCAAGGGTTTGATAATACGTTAGCAGAAAGCACAATCGATAAAATACTTTTCGATGCTATTGATGAAGAAGCCGTGGAAGAACTGAAAATCCCGAATTACATAAATATGATGAAAATCGCCATCAAAAATTCCGATGCGGCGATTATTGCATCTCCCGAAATCTCAAAGGAATTGGTGGAATATATCGACAAATTAAAAATCCCCGTGTTAAAGTATCACAATATGGAGACTTTTGGCCCGGCATATTTAGACTTTTACCGATCCCAAGTTTTAAAATAATACACACACTACTTTTGACCATGAAAATCGCGAATACGTTGCCAACTTTAGGCACAATATTATTAATAATTATTGCATTTGCTTCATGTCAGGAAGACATCAGCACCATTGGCTCCGAAGTTTTGGGAGCCGAAACCCCAAACGGGATTTTGGACGATTCCAAAACCGTTATTTCCTATAGCCGAAAATTACTTCCCGTACAAAGCAACCGTTTGCCTGTGTATCAATTGGGGGTTTACAATGATCCTATTTACGGAAAATCCACAATTAGTTTATTATCTCAGCTAACCCTCGAAAGGAACAATCCAACCTTTGGCGACAGTGCCGTCTTGGACAGCGTTACCCTTTACATACCTTTTTTCAGTGAAGCCACCACGGGTGAAGAAACAACTTATACCTTGGATTCTATTTTTGGGAACTCCCCTATAAATATTTCCTTGTTTCAATCTGATTATTTTTTAAGGGATTTGGATCCGGATACAGGTTTTGAGGAATTTCAGAAATATTATTCCAATCAAGGTCCCACTTTTGAAAGTTTCCTCGGTCCATTGATTCATACTATTGAAAATTTTACCCCTGATAATGAGGGGTTTGTTTTTACCACAGGAGAAGGAGACGAAGAAGTGGAAACACTTTTGGCTCCAGGGCTACGAGTAAATTTGCCCGTGGATTATTTCACAGAAAGGATTTTGGAAATGGAAGGTGATCCCGTTTTGGACAACAATAACAATTTTAGGAATTATTTTCGAGGAATTTATTTTAAGGTAGAATCATCTACCGATGATGGTAGTCTTTTTCTTTTCGATATTGCTGGTGCAAATATTACACTACATTATAGTTTTGATGGAGACGATGGGCGCGAAAATGAAATTTTGGCTTTGAATTTTGGCGGGGTAAACGTAAATACTTTTGAAAATGAAATTCCCGCAAATATAGAAGAAGCCATAACTAATCCCAATATTTTAAACGGGAACGAAAACCTTTACGTCCGAGGGGGTGAAGGGGTGATTTCTGTAATCGAACTTTTTGGGAAAGATGAAAATGCCAATGGGGTCGCGGACGAACTTGATGAGCTTCGCGATAAGAAATGGCTTATTAATGAAGCAAACCTAATTTTTTATGTAAACCAGGATTTGACCCCCGGTGGTGCTACCGAACCCGAACGATTGATAATTTATGATTTAAAAAACAGCAATATTCTTGTTGACTTCAGCCTCGATATTACAGGTGGGCTCGAGCCTATTGATGCAGTGAGCGAACATTTGGGAAGACTGGAAAGGGGAAATGATGAAAATGGCGATTTTTATAAAATAAAAATAACGAACCACGTTAGTAACCTTATAAATAAAGATAGTACGAATGTGGCTTTGGGACTGATAGTTTCACAAAATGTACTAAATAACACAACCCAAGAACTCGAAAGCCCACAAGCTCCCGGGATTAAAGAAGTGCCTTCCAGCAGTGTTGTTTCTCCGGAAGGAACTGTTCTTTACGGGAACAATACTTCCAATTTGGAAAAAAGGCTGAAACTTCAAATTTATTACACCGAACCTAATTAATATTTTATGTGCGGAATTGTAGGCTATATTGGTAAACAGGAAGCATATCCCATCATTTTAAACGGGTTGAAACGTTTGGAATACCGTGGTTACGACAGTGCCGGGATAGCTTTATACGACGGAACTGACATACAATTGTGCAAAACCAAGGGCAAAGTTTCCAATCTGGAATCTAAAGCAGAAAAAGAAATCTCCTTAAAAGGACACCTAGGAATAGGCCATACCCGTTGGGCTACCCACGGTGTTCCCAACGACGTAAATTCGCATCCTCATTATTCCAACAGCGGTGATTTGGTAATTATCCACAACGGGATCATTGAAAATTACGGTTCCCTTAAAAAAGAATTGATAAAAAGGGGCTATACTTTTAAATCCGATACCGATACCGAAGTATTGGTAAACCTTATTGAGGATATAAAAATAAATGAAAAAGTAAAGCTTGGAAAAGCCGTGCAGATAGCTTTGAACCAAGTTGTGGGCGCCTATGCTATTGCCCTTTTCGACAAAAACAAACCCGACGAAATTGTAGTAGCAAAACTGGGAAGCCCTTTGGCCATCGGAATTGGTGATGGGGAATTCTTCGTAGCAAGTGATGCTTCTCCATTTATTGAGTTTACCAAAAATGCCATTTATCTTGAAGATGAAGAAATGGCAATCATTCGTTTGGGCCGCGAGGTTAAGGTCCGAAAAATAAAGGATGATATGCTTGTGGCACCATATATCCACGAACTTCAGCTTAACTTGGAACAGATTGAAAAGGGTGGATATGATCATTTTATGCTCAAGGAAATTTTTGAACAACCCTCTGTAATAAAAGATACTTATCGTGGCCGTTTATTGGCAGACGAAGGCATAATAAAATTGGGTGGGCTTGAAGATTATATTGAAAAGTTCACCAACGCCAACCGCGTCATTATCGTGGCTTGCGGTACATCGTGGCATGCTGGACTTGTAGCCGAATATATATTTGAAGATTTAGCACGAATTCCTGTAGAGGTTGAATATGCCTCGGAATTTAGATATCGCAATCCCATTATTTCAGAAAAAGACGTAGTCATCGCTATCTCGCAAAGTGGGGAAACGGCGGATACATTGGCGGCCATAAAACTTGCCAAGGAAAAAGGAGCCTTTGTTTACGGAATCTGCAACGTGGTGGGCTCTACCATTTCCCGGGAAACCCATAGCGGAACCTATACCCACGCTGGCCCAGAAATTGGCGTAGCCTCTACCAAAGCCTTTACCACGCAAATTACGGTGCTAACCATGATTGCCCTTAAATTAGCCAAAGTAAAAGGAACCATTTCGCATACTAACTACATGCTTTGCCTCCATGAATTGGAATTAATCCCAAGCCTTATTGAGGAAACCTTAAAAACCAATGATAAGATAAAAGAAATAGCAGCAGTTTTCAAAGACGCTTCCAATTTTCTTTATTTGGGAAGGGGCTATAATTTTCCTGTGGCTTTAGAAGGTGCGTTGAAATTAAAAGAAATATCATATATCCATGCCGAGGGCTATCCCGCTGCAGAAATGAAGCACGGCCCCATCGCCCTTATCGATGAACACATGCCGGTGGTTGTGATTGCCGTGAACAACAACCATTACGATAAAGTGGTGAGCAACATCCAAGAAATAAAATCACGCAAAGGCAAGATTATTGCCGTAGTTACTAAAGGTGATACCATCGTTAAAGAAATGGCGGACTATGTGATGGAAGTCCCCAACACACCGGAAAGCTTATCTCCATTGGTCACTACCATTCCGTTGCAATTGCTTTCCTACCACATCGCCGTAATGTTGGACAGAAACGTGGACCAACCGCGCAATTTGGCGAAGTCCGTTACGGTGGAATAGTTTTTTTGAGAGAAGAGAAACAAGAGCCAAGAACCATGACTGTTTTTTGAAATATTCAGCGATCTGTCCTTTTTTATCTTAAATTCCGTTTTGTCAAAATATCTTGTTTTCTGTTTCCTTTTAGCCTGTATTAAAAGTCGTGATTCAAAACGTTTTGGTTCAAACCGTCATGATTCCTGATTCAATTTAAATTGATACTTTTATTCCAATGAAATGCTCATTTTAAATTTTCCAATCAACCGAAAATGAATATTGTGAGCATTCCATCTTCCGCTTTATCAAATATTTTATACAGATGAAAGTCATCAACCTCATTTCCGGTCCGCGGAATTTGTCCACAGCCCTTATGTATTCCTTTGCGCAACGGGATGATGTAACCGTTTTGGATGAACCCTTTTACGGGCATTACCTTCAAAATGCTCCTTTGGAAAACGAACATCCCTCTCAAAAAGAAATTCTGCAGACCATGGAATTGAAGGAGAAAAATGTGGTGAAGCAAATAAATTTAAATTCAGCAAAAAAGAACGTTTTTGTAAAAGGAATGGCGCATCACTACTTGACAGCTTCCCCGGTTTTTATATTGAATTGGGAAAACGTTATTTTGATCCGGCATCCAAAAAAACTGATTGCTTCCTTTTCAAAAGTAATTCACACGCCAACTTTGAACGATATCGGCATCAAAAAAGCTTCGGAACTTTTTATGTTTCTGAAGGAAAATAGAAAAACACCTATCGTTATTGACAGTGATGAACTTTTGAAAAATCCTGAGAACTATCTCAAAAAACTTTGCGATTTGCTGAAGATTTCTTTTTCGGAAAAAATGCTTTCGTGGAAAAAAGGCGGCATCCCCGAAGATGGCATTTGGGCAAAAAATTGGTACGGAAGCGTACACAAAAGCAAAGGATTTTCAATCCAAAAAAGCAGTTCGCAACCATTGCCAAAACATTTAGATCCATTGCTGAAAGAAGCATTGCCTTACTACGAAACCTTAAAAAATAATATTTTAATAAATGATTATACATAAATACGATTTGCTGTCCGGTCGAGCGCAGTCGAGAACTATAGGTTACTGTCATTCATAAGGTCTCGACTGCGCTCGACCGGATATTAAATTAATTTCAAAACTTTCAACTTAAAAAAGATGTTACAGAAATCCAATCCCAAAAACGACAACATTCAGGTTTTCATAAAAGATAAATTATATCCGCGCAGCGAGGCAAAAGTTTCGGTTTTTGATAGTTCGGTGCAGGGCGGTGATGCAGTTTGGGAAGGCTTGCGCGTATATCCGGAAGGCATTGTTTGTTTGGACAAACATTTGACCCGTTTGCACGAATCTGCAAAAACGTTGGCATTCGCGGATATTCCTTCTAAAGAATTCATAAATAAAGCCATAAAACAAACCCTTGATGCCAACGAAATGAAGGATGATACGCACATCCGTTTGACCTTGACGCGGGGCGAAAAAATAACCAGCGGGATGGATCCGAGGCTAAATCAAAATGGTTGTTGCCTAATTGTTTTGGCTGAATGGAAACCCTTGGTTTATGATAATGACCACGGCATAAAAGTGATAAGCACGAGCCAACGCCGCAACTCGCCACAATTTTTGGATAGTAAAATCCACCATAACAATTTGCTGAATAACATAATCGCAAAAATCCAAGCCAATGTGGCCGGGAAAGATGCAGGCTTAATGCTGGACGATCGCGGTTTTGTGGCCGAGCTTAACGATAGCAATCTTTTTATAGTGAAAAATGGAAAAGTTTTTACGCCTTTCGGCCATGCATGCCTGCCCGGAATCACCCGAAATTCCGTAATTGAAATCTGCCAAAAAAGCAATATTGAAATATCAGAAGCAGACATTACACTTTCGCAATTCTATAATGCCGACGGGGTTTTCGCAACGGGAACGATGGGCGAACTTACGCCGATAGTTGAAATAGATGGACGGAGTATTTCAAAAGAGGATGGTCTTCAGAAGAAAATAATCGAGCTATTTTCGAAAAGAGTTCGGGGATTGTGCGAGAAAATAAACAATAATTAATTGCTCGGATTTAAGTTTCTAAACCCCTCTTTTAAAACAATAGATTATTAAATTTTCACAAGATTTTTTTAATCATTCCGGTTGTGATTTTAGATTATAAAAAACTATCTTTGCCCCGTTAAAAATAAGGGGGTTTTACACCCTTTCGCAATACAGAACATAAACACAAATTCATGTCACAAAACACAGGAAAAGTTGCACAGATCATTGGCCCGGTAGTGGATGTTGCTTTTGAAAACGGCACAGAGCTGCCCAAAATCTACGATTCGTTGGAAGTAAACAATAACGGGAATTTATTGATCCTTGAGGTGCAATCGCATATCGGGGAAAGCACGGTGCGCACCATTTCCATGGACTCCACCGATGGCTTGAGCCGCGGAATTGACGTAATAGCTACCGGCGCCCCTATCCAAATGCCTATTGGAGAAGATGTTTACGGCCGCCTTTTCAACGTAATCGGCGATGCTATTGACGGTATCGGCAACCTTCCAAAAGAAGGGAAAGATGGTTTGCCAATTCACCGCGAAGCTCCAAAATTTGAAGATCTTTCAACTTCCACTGAAGTTTTATTTACAGGAATTAAAGTAATTGACCTTATCGAACCTTATGCAAAAGGGGGAAAGATTGGTCTTTTCGGCGGTGCCGGGGTTGGTAAAACCGTATTGATTCAAGAACTGATAAACAATATAGCCAAGGGCCACGGAGGTCTTTCGGTTTTTGCTGGAGTGGGAGAACGTACCCGTGAAGGGAACGATTTGCTCCGCGAAATGCTTGAATCCGGCATTATAAAATATGGCGACAGCTTTATGCATTCCATGGAAGCAGGAGGTTGGGACCTTACAAAAGTTGACAAGGATGCTTTGAAAGAATCGAAAGCTACTTTCGTGTTCGGCCAAATGAACGAACCTCCCGGGGCTCGTGCGCGAGTGGCACTTTCAGGATTGACCATTGCGGAATATTTCCGTGACGGAGCAGGGGATGGCCAAGGAAAAGATGTACTTTTCTTTGTTGATAATATTTTCCGTTTTACACAAGCAGGATCCGAGGTTTCGGCACTATTGGGTCGTATGCCTTCAGCTGTGGGTTATCAGCCTACATTGGCCACAGAAATGGGGGCGATGCAGGAACGGATCACTTCCACAAAAAGGGGTTCCATTACTTCCGTTCAGGCAGTGTATGTGCCTGCGGATGACTTGACGGATCCGGCACCGGCAACCACTTTTGCCCACTTGGATGCCACTACCGTTTTATCCAGAAAAATTGCGGAGCTTGGGATTTATCCAGCAGTTGATCCTCTGGATTCGACTTCTAGGATTCTTTCTGAAGCCGTATTGGGGAAAGAACATTACGGCTGTGCACAACGCGTAAAAGAGTTGTTGCAACGTTATAAAGAATTACAGGACATTATCGCCATCCTTGGGATGGAAGAACTTTCCGAAGAAGATAAAATGGCTGTTAACCGCGCCCGTCGTGTGCAACGTTTTCTTTCGCAACCTTTCCACGTGGCGGAACAATTTACCGGGATTCCCGGAGTTTTGGTGGATATCAAAGAAACCATCAAAGGTTTCAATATGATTATGGACGGGGAATTGGATCACTTGCCCGAAGCGGCATTCAACCTTAAAGGAACCATTGAAGAAGCAATGGAAGCCGGGGAGAAAATGCTTGCTGAAGCCTAAATGGGTTAATGGTTGATTGTTGTTAATTGATAGACTCTCCAACAACCATCAACCAACAACCATCAACTTAAAAATATGTATCTAGAAATAGTATCACCAGAAATGGCCTTGGTGGCCGGAGAAGTAGAATCTGTAACCGTTCCGGGAGTGGAAGGTGAATTCCAAATGTTGAACAACCACGCCCCAATAGTTTCCGTTTTGCAGGAAGGCAAAGTAAAATTTCAAGGCAATCCGAAAATTGCCGAAGGCTTTGAAAAAAAATTCACCAAGCAAGCCGATGGAAAATGGGCAATGGACATTACCGGCGGCATGGTGGAATGTTACAAGAACAGAATTATAGTCTTAGTAGATTAAAATTTTATAAATACGAAATCTTATAATCCCAAATTCCATTTGATGGAGTTTGGGATTTTCGTTTTATCAAAAAACATAAACTTATAATAATATTGCCCCAACATTCAGGTTAAGAATTGTAATTTCGCATTCACATTTAGCCTATGAAACTTACAGAAATAGATAGGGTTGCGACCATTACCAAACAAGATTTTCTAAAAAACTATTTCAAGCCTCAAAGACCCGTTGTTATTGAGCGTTTTATAGAAGATTGGCCAGCTTTTAGCAAATGGGACCTGGATTATATGGCAAAAGTGGCGGGTGAAAAAAACGTACCGCTTTACGATAACCGCCCCGTGAGCCACAAAGATGGGTTTAATCAGCCGCACGCGACCATGAAAATGGGGGAATATATTGAACTGCTGAAACGGGAACCCACCAAATTCCGGATATTCCTTTGGAATATTTTAAAGGAAGTGCCCTCGCTCCAAAAAGATTTTTCCTATCCCGATTTTGGTTTGAAATTGATGAAAGGCCTGCCCATGATGTTTTTTGGAGGGAAAGATTCCTATACTTTTATGCACTACGATATCGATCTCGCCAATATATTTCACTTCCAATTTCATGGGAAAAAAGAAGTCATCCTTTTTGACCAAGGCCAAAACGATTATATATATAAAATTCCCCATTCGCTCATTACTCGAGAAGACATAAATTTTGCAAACCCGGATTATGAAAAATGGCCGGCCCTCAAAAAGGCGCACGGCTACGTTACTAGTTTGGAGCACGGTCAGGTTTTATACATCCCCGAAGGTTATTGGCATTATATGCGCTACCTAAGCCCCGGTTTTTCCATGAGCCTTCGGGCTATTCCCCGAAACCCGAAAAATCTGGCAAAAGCAATTTATAATATTGTAATAATGCGCCATTTTGATACCCTGATGCGGAAATTGAAAGGCCAAAAATGGATTGATTGGAAAAACGAACAAGCCCTTTTGTCTACAAATAAAGTACTTTAGTAAAAAAATTCGTCTCTCCTAAATTCTGAAGTAATGAAAAATTTCGTAGCTGTTATTGCATTGTTTTGTGTTCAAATTTTTTTTGGCCAGGCTTATACAGGCCAGGGCGATATAAAATTCCAGGTTGGAGCTAATATTCAAAACAATGGTACGGGAATTATGGGAAGCCTTGATTTTGGCGTGGGCGAAAATATCTCCATTGGCGTAGCTTCTGCTTATCTTTTGGGAATTGATAAGGTTACAAATTCAAACGGTGTCGAAGAGCCCTTTGCAAAATTTGAAGACCGTTTTGATTTTAAGGCACGCTTCAACGCAAACCTGGGCAATGTGATAAATGTGGACGAAAACTTTGATGTTTACCCCGGGCTGTATGCCAGCTTGAAAAACTTTGGTGGTCATTTGGGGGCACGTTATTTTTTCAGCAGTGGGTTTGGGGTTTTTACGGAAGTGAGCGTTCCCATTTCAAAATACAATACAGATTCCTTGTCTCCGGCCGAAAAACTGCACAATCAAGTTTCTGTGAATGTTGGGGCTTCGTTTAATATTTAGAAATAAACTTCTGAATGCCAAGTTGGATTAGCTTTAGGCAGTGGTTCGGAAGTAATGGATTTTGGTATATTTGAAGAAGTCACATGTGCGGGATAAATCCAATAAAGTTGGGATTATATACAAGTTTTAGGTAATCAAAAAAAAACCAATTTATGAGAAAAATATTACTTGGATTATCAACTCTAATTTTAATAAGTTGCGGAACTAGCAAAAATAGCTCTGACCAAAAGTCAACAATCGATCAAAACGATTTTGTTTGGGATTTCAGTCAACCGAAAAAATATATTTATACATATTGGCAAGAAGTTGACGTCACGAATAATATGGACAAAGATATGCAAGCGGATAAATCAAAAATTATCGGAAACGGATATCTAAATGTTCGAGTTAAAGAAAATAATTTGGCCGATTTAAGTCTGACCGATTTAAAAATGGATATGATTATGTTCGACGATAATGGAAAAGCAAAGGATACAATGTCCAATACAGCACCTGCAAGTGTTATTCAAGATATGAAACCGAATAGCACATTTGGAAACGACAATCATAATTTTATATTTGATTTAATTTTCCCTCTACCTAAAAAGAAATTAAAAGTTGGCGAAAAAGACAAAATACCAATGGAGATGCCTTTTAATACTAATGGTTCAAAATTATCCGTCAAAGGTTTTAACACGCTCGAATTTGTCGGAATGGAAAAATATGAAGGAAAAGAAGTTGCTATACTTAAAGGGAATATAGATATAACTAACCTTGAAATACCAGAAGAATTAAATGGGACTTACAAAAGTTCATCAATTGGAAAAGGAACTTATTATTTTGATATAGAAAACCAATATTTTGTTGGTGCTGAACTTCAAATGACAATGAAAATATTGATAGACACCGAAACCAGCGAAAAAGATGATATGGGAATGTTTGCAGATATGCAGAGTGATAATAAATTTAAGATAAGACTAGAGAAGATTGAGCTGTAAGCACTACCAACATCAAAGAACTAAGATAAAAAAACAAGTTTTTTCTTTATTAATTTTTAATATTATCCAAGGCTTACGGTTTCAAAAAACAGATTAGCCCGGTCTCGATACAAATTTAAACGGCTACTGCCTTGTTCAAATCCACTCGACCTGACAAACGGATTACCAGTTTGATTGTTTTTTAGGAATAATAGCCACCGGAAAAATGTAACCATTATCAAGTTTGATTGTTTTTCCGCAAGCGTAGCGAAGGAAAAATGTATCGAGAATCACAGAATTCTCATTAAAGGAAATTAACATATATTTCATTGAATTTATGTCTCATTTCAGAATTTCCAAGCATAACTATTTCAGCCCCCCGTGGAAGTAAAGTATTTGCAGACAATAGGGTAACTACTTGTGTATTTTCTTTTATGGCAATTACCGACAGTCCTGTTTTAGCACCTATGCCGGATTCTGCGAGTGATTTACCTTCTAATGAATAGGGTATTGGAATAATAAATAACTTAATACCTTCGCCAAGAACAGTTAGTTCCTGACCTTTGAGAATAGACAAAATTGCTTCAGAACCCAAAGTAGCATAACTCAATACAAAATTTGCTCCTGCCTTATGAATGATATCAATATTTCGAGCTTCTGATATCCGGCTAACTATTTTCAGTTCCTTGTTCAATTGACGACAGTAGGATGCGAGATAAATATTCATGGTGTCGTCATTGGTAGAAAGCAATACCGACGGAGCCTTTAGGATTCCTGCTTCTTTTAGTAGTTCATAATCCGAGGCCCGCCCAGTGAATACCTTATTACAAACATGACTTGCTTTTTTGCATATCTCCGGATCCTTATCAATTAAATTCACCAAGATGCCATTTTTATGTAAAGATTCTGCCGCAGCTAACCCTACCTTACCCCCTCCAATTAACAGGACTGGATTAGGGTTTACATCGTAATCGAGGAAGAGCTCATCAATGCTATTGAGCTGATCTTTATTTCCTAAAATTACCAAAACGCTATCGTATGTTAGTTTTTCATTGCCAATTATAGGTTTCAATCTACCTCTCTCCCAAATTGCCACAATACTAATCCCAAATTTTTTCCTCAATCCTGTCTCTCGGATAGTTTTAGAAACCAAAGGAGTATTGTGGATAGGTAATTCTGCAATATATAGATCTTCATATTGTCCTATGGGCTGAGATTTTGCATGTTGCGCATTTACTCTGTTGGCCAATTGTTCCCCAAGCCATCTTTTCACAGGCAGTACATGATCAGCGCCACTCAATTCCTGTACATCGACCGATTCATCATCAGTTGCTATAGCAATAATAGGTATAGTAGGAGCTATGTCCCGTATGTTGAGAATAATCTTGGTGTTTAAAATGTCATTCCTGTTAACAACAACCAGTTTCGCATCTTTAATATTGGCAAGGATAAAGGTTTCCTGGCTATCCAATTCTCCAAATATTACAGGAACACGGTCATCATGATTTTCAAGTGCTGTTGCCAAATCGTTTTCGATGACGTAACAAGGGGTCTTCTCTTGCTTCAATCGTTCTGTTAGATCTCTTGCTATGACATCATAAGAACATAGTAAAATATGATCTTTTGTTCCTTTAGGAACTTGTCGGGGAACCCTGTTCTTGTCTTGAGACTCTAAAAGAGGAATATAAAAATGCCTTATAAAGGCAAAAGGTAAAACGATCAATAACATAACAATTCCAGAAAGTAAAACTACTATACTGAAAATACGACCCATATCAGATTCAAATGTGATATCTCCAAAACCAAGAGTGCTCATAACAGTAAGTGTCCAGTATAAGCCTGTAACCCAAGAATGATCTTGGCCTTCAAACTTTACCATAATAATGTGGAAAAGAATAGAATAAATTATGATGACAATTCCCAAAAGGGCCAAATATCTAAGCAGTATCTTTGAGTTTCTTTTAAAGTCTCTGTCTCTCAAATAATATACTAACTGACTACCTACAAATTTCATAATCTGTATTTTTTAAAAGGGTTTACTATTCGCCTATTTTAGATTCTTAACACATACAATTTACGTCATGTTTTTCTTAATTCAAGAAGAAAATCCCACTTATACTAGTCTAGAGGACTTATAACGTACTGACTCCAAGCAAGAGGAGAGATTTGAAGAAACTTACCTGTAAGCATTTCAAACCCGGTCTCGATACAAATTTAAACGGCTACAACCTTGTTTAAATCCACTCGACCTGACAAACGTATTATCAGTTTGATTGTTTTTCAGGAATAGTAGCGAGCCCACACCAAGAATATCATATTGAAATTTCCCCCACCTTCCCATAAACCATTTCACTTTCCCACCCCCTATAAAAAAGATAGTCTGCAAGTTTCTTCCGTTTTTTCTGTAGGTTTTTTTCTGATACCAATTGCTGCAATCGCTTTTCTGCCAAGGCTTCAAAGGTTTTGTAATATACCGCATCCGGAATTTCCTTTAGAGCAAGTTTTATATTGAATTTAGAAATATCCCGCATTTTAAGTTCGTTTTCTATCCTTCGTTTTCCCCATTTTTTTACACGGAATTTTCCCCTTGCAAAAGCTTGCGCAAAACGGGTTTCGTTTAAATAATCATGTTGTAGTAAATGCAGAAGGATAACATCAACCGCTTCAGGGATCATCCGCATTTCGTAGAGTTTTTGCTGTACCTCCTTGTGGCAGCGCTCTTGATAGGCACAGTAGTTTTCCATGCGCTTTTTGGCCTCGGCCAAAGAATAGGTTTTATGGGTTTCCATTTCGGAAAATTAGCTAAAATTGTTGGAAGTTAATTTTGGTGCTGTCGAGGCCCGTGCATCTCGACTGCGCTCGATGTGACATTCTCGACTCCCCTCGAGAGGACACAAAAAAACCCCATCAAAATCAATTGATGGGGTTTTGGTTATTTAATGATTTCGCCGTTCCTGTCGGTGAAATGGTATTCGAGATACGTGTATGCATCGCGGGGCTGGATCTTAACCCATTTTTTGTGCTCCATGAACCATTTGGTCCGTACGGATGGGAAACCTTTTGTTAAAAAGGCCGCTATAAAAGGATGGGTGTTCAAGGTTATCTTTTTATAGTCTTTTTTGAAAAGGCGCTTGGCCTCTTCATTGATCCTGTTTATTACAATGATTGGAGCTTCAATTTCGCCGTCTCCCCCAATATTGCTGGGGTCTTCTTCGTTAGTCTTGATGTTCATCTCTGGACGAACACGCTGGCGGGTAATTTGAATTAGCCCAAATTTACTGGGGGGGAGTATTTTGTGCTTTGCCCTATCGTCCTTCATCTCTTCGCGAAGGTGATTGTAGAGCTGTTTCCGGTGATTGACGTTTGCCATATCAATGAAATCGATCACAATAATGCCGCCCATATCGCGTAACCTTAGTTGCCGGGCCACCTCAGTGGCTGCTATCAAATTCACTTCGAGGGCTGTGCCTTCCTGTGTTTTTGCCTTGTTGCTACGGTTACCGCTGTTCACGTCTATAACGTGCATAGCTTCGGTGTGTTCAATTACGAGGTAAGCTCCTTTGCTTCCCGATACTGTTTTACCGAACGAAGTTTTAATCTGCCTGTCGATCCCAAATTTTTCAAAGATCGGCACATTGGAATCATAAAACTTTACGATACTTTCTTTTTTCGGTGCAATTTCGTGCACATAATCTTTTATTTGTAAAAACAAGGTTTCATCGTCGATGTATATCGATGTAAATTCATCGGTAAATATATCCCGGATGATGGAGGACGCCCTGTTCAACTCACTCAACACCTTCGAAGGGTGGTGCGCCCCTTGTAGCTTCTTGCACATCGCCGTCCAGCGATCCATAAGGTTTTCTAAATCTTTGTCCAGTTCTGCTACTTTTTTGCCCTCCGCAACGGTGCGGATAATAACGCCAAATCCTTTGGGCCGAATGCTTGTGATCAAGCGTTTCAACCTTTCTTTTTCTTCGTTGGATTCTATTTTTTGGGAAACAGAAACACGGTCGGAAAACGGCACCAGCACGATATACCTTCCTGCAATGGAAAGCTCTGAGCTTATTCGTGGGCCTTTGGTGGAAATGGGTTCTTTTACTACTTGTACCAGGATGGATTGGTTCGATTTCAAGGCATCGTTTAGATTGCCGTTTTTATCGATCTCTTTATCAAAAGGGAAATCCTTTAAAGAATAATCCTTAAGCTTTCCTGTGCTGACACTTTTTACGAATTTTAAAAGGGAATGGACTTTAGGGCCGAGATCGTGATAGTGCAAAAAACCATCTTTCTCGTGGCCTACATTAACAAATGCAGCATTCAGCCCAGGAACCGTTTTACGGATTTTGGCGATAAAAACATCGCCCACCGTAAAATTGTTGTCTTCTTCCTCTTTGTGCAATTCCAGTAGTTTTCCATCTTTTAAAAGGGCAAAATCAACTTCTTGCGAACCGGAGCGTATAAATAATTCGTAGTTCACGATATATTAATTTTGGTCCCGAAACAAATTCGGGATGGATTAAACAATAAAATTATTTAACAGGTTTATATGTAAAACCCGGCGAAATTGCAGCAGCCATCAATTATGGAACATTGCAATCTCATTTTCAAAGAACGTTTGTGCTTTTCTTTTTAAAAACAAAAAAAGTAGTTTAAGACTACTTTTTCTTGTGGCGATTGGCGCGTCTGCGTTTTTTGCGCTTGTGCGTCGCTACCTTATGTCTTTTTCTTTTTTTACCACTTGGCATATTGGCTTCTTTTAAATGTTATTATTTATTTTACGTCCACGTTGGTCTTTACGCTCTCAACAAAAACCTTTGCGGGTTTAAATGCCGGAATGTTGTGGGCCGGAATTTTGATGGTAGTGTTTTTTGAAATATTCCTTCCGGTTTTTTCGGCGCGGGTTTTAATGATAAAACTGCCAAAACCCCTTAAATAAACATTATCACCACCTTCTAGTGATGTTTTAACTTCTTCCATAAAGGTTTCAACTGTTGCTTGAACCTCTCCTTTTTCCATTCCTAATTTTTCTGAAATTTTTGATACGATATCTGCTTTCGTCATTTTTTCTTTTTTATAATTTTTAAAATCAATTTTTTTTAAGAGGTGCAAATATAACAATTTTATAATCAATAATTCCTAGCTTAACCCTTTAAAATATAACCGGATAAAACTAATTTTACAAAATGTCCACCCCTTCTCCTTTTTTTTATAAAAAACTCATTTCGTGGTATTTAGAAAATAAACGCGACCTACCTTGGCGAAACACCACAAATCCATACTTTATTTGGCTTTCAGAAATTATACTTCAGCAAACGCGAGTTGCTCAAGGATTGCCATATTATTTGAAATTTATTAATGCATATCCCACCATTCACAATTTGGCTACTGCTCCCGAAGCCAATGTCCTTAAACTTTGGCAGGGCTTGGGCTATTATTCGCGAGCGCGCAATTTGCACGCCACTGCCAAGCATATTACTTTTCAATTGGATGAGGTTTTCCCAAATTCATACCAGGATTTATTAAAGTTAAAAGGCGTGGGCGACTACACCGCCAGTGCCATTGCTTCAACTTGTTATAATGAACCCACTGCCGTTGTAGATGGAAATGTGTATCGAGTTTTGGCTCGTA
The DNA here is from genome assembly GCA_038326725.1 of Flavobacteriales bacterium. GTDB lineage: Bacteria > Bacteroidota > Bacteroidia > Flavobacteriales > Flavobacteriaceae > JBBQKI01. The sequence continues at coordinate 5,872 of JBBQKI010000008.1, read as the reverse complement.
TTTTTGGGATTGAAACGCCCATAAATTCTACTTTGGGAATGAAAGAATTTAAAACCTTGGCACAAAACCTAATCGATACTTCCCAACCTGCTATTTTTAACCAAGCCATTATGGAATTTGGTGCGCGCCAATGTGTCCCGAAAAACCCCGACTGTAACATTTGTGTCTTTAATGAAAACTGTTTTGCGTTTAATAATGCTAAAATTTCAGTGTTACCCGTAAAACTTAAAAGTAATCCAGTAAAAAAACGTTACTTTAATTATATGGTCTTTCTTTCGGAAAATAATGAAACAATTTTAAGACAGCGCAAAGGGAAAGGAATTTGGCAAAATCTATACGAATTCCCTTTGATTGAAACTTCCGCGGAAGCTACTTGGGAAGAACTGAAGGAAACCGAGAGTTTTAAAGCCCTTTCCGAAGAAATAATAATTCAATCCGTTTTCCTTTACAATGAAAAATCCATTTGTCACAAATTGTCACACCAGCATTTGTATGCCCGGTTTTGGATTGTTGAGGTAGCCGAGGTAAAGGAAAAGGCAGTGGGTTTTTCCAAAATCAATAATTATGCGGTCCCGGTATTGGTGGAAAACTTTGTTTCGGATTTCCCGCCATTTAAAATAACTTTGTGAAAAAAGAAGCAAGTAGCAAGTAGCAAATTAGAGAATAATAAATAATAATATAAAATGAGCGGAACAGTAAACAAAGTGATGTTGATAGGCCATACGGGCGACGACGTGAAAATGCACTATTTTGAAGGCGGCAATAGTCTTGGGAGATTTCCTTTGGCCACGAATGAAGAATATACAAACAAAACCACCGGTGAACGAATCAGCAACACCGAGTGGCACAACATTGTGGTGCGAAACAAAGGTGCCGAAATATGCGAAAAATATTTAAAAAAAGGAGATAAAGTTTATGTTGAGGGCAGGATAAAAACCCGTAAATGGCAGGATGATCAAGGCAATGACCGGTACAATACCGAAATTCATTGTACCGATTTTACCTTCCTAACCCCAAAAAGCGAACAAGCCGGTAAGCCCGGCAAGGCACCAATTAATTCGCAAGATTCCGCTCCTCAAAATTATTCCCCTAGACCTACGGCTGAAGAAAATGACGACCTCCCCTTTTAATCTCCTTTAATATTAAGGAGAAATAAAAACCTTTTTAAAAAACCATGCGGTATCTCTTATCCCTTTTTTTATTTGCATTTATATCCTGCGAAGACGATGTATTGGTAAAACCAAATGCTTTGCTACGCTTGGAATATCCCATTCCTAATTATTCAAAAGTGGAAAATGGGTGCGGTTATTCCTTTTCGAAAAACGATTTTTCGAACTTGATTGTAAAACCAAATTGCGGGTTAAACCTATATTACCCAAAAATGAAAGCTACCATTTACATCACTTATTTGGATGTTAAAGACAACAATCTGGATTCCCTCTTAAGGGATGCGCAAAAATTGACATACGATCACACCATAAAAGCTGAAAGCATTTTTGAACAGCCGCGCGTGGATTCCATTAAAAAAGTTTATGGGATGTTTTACATGATCAATGGCGATGCGGCTTCGCAATCCCAGTTTTATGTAACGGACAGTATCCGCCATTTCTTGACCGGTTCGCTATATTTTGAGGCTAAACCGAATTTTGATTCCATTTATCCAGGTGTGGAATATTTGCGAGAAGATATCCGGAAATTGATGGAAACCATTTCCTGGGAAGAAATACAGCAATAAAAACCCGGATTTTGTTGGGTAAATTCTGAATGTTTTCATTTTTCAGTCAAATAAAACTTAACAAACCCTTTGCGATTATAATTCATAATTTTAGTAACTTTTCGGTTTTAAAAACCAACTCATATGTTCAAGATATATTTCCGATACGGAATTGGGATTGCTGTTGTTTTAATAGTTTATTTTCTTCTTCTTAAAATTATAGGCCTGCACGAATATCCAATTTTGAGCGCAGCTAATGGTTTGATATTCGCGGGTGGCATTTTTATGGCGCAAAAAAAATACCGCAGCCAAAAAAACAACTTCAAATACGAAAAAGGTTTTGAGTTGGGCCTGCTCACCGGGGGCTTGGCAACAGTTATTTTTACGATATTCATGGCCGTTTATATGTATCAAATAGATGCTGAATTTGCCCAGAATATATTAGAATCTTGGGAAATGGAATACGATAGTGGGACTGCTATTTTGTTGCTTTCCCTTTTGTTGATGGGTTTTTCTACAACCCTTGTTTTAACCCTTGCTTTTATGCAATTGCTCAAAAATTCATGGAACACGCCCGAGGGCGACAGGAAAACTTTTAAATAAAGAAAAATTCCCTTTGTTATTTCCACTTTTAAAAATTATATTTGCACCCGCTTTTGCCGGAGGGTAAAAGGAATTAATCCATCACTAATATTTAAACGATTCGTATGTACGCAATTGTAGAGATAGCAGGGCAGCAAATAAAAGTTGCAAAAGACCAAAAAGTCTTTGTGCACCGTTTGGCAGTAGAAGAAGGTAAATCAGTGTCTTTTGACAATGTACTTCTAATTGGCGACGGAGACAAAGTAACTATTGGCGCCCCGGCTATAGACGGCGCCCTGATTGGGGCAAAAGTCGTAAAGCACCTAAAAGGTGACAAAGTTATTGTTTTCAAAAAGAAACGCCGAAAAGGTTACCGTGTAAAAAACGGACACCGTCAGGCCCTTTCTGAAATAATCATTGAAAGCATCGTAGCTTCAGGAGGCAAAAAAGAAGCCCCTGCAAAAAAGGAGGAAGCTAAAAAAGCCGCTCCCGCAAAAGCAGAGGCCAAAAAAGAAACCGTTGAAAAAGCGAAGCCTGAAACTAAAAAAGCCACTCCCAAAGTAGAGGTTGAAGTTAGCGAGAATTTGATAACCCGTGCCGAGAACCGTGCAGAGGAGAAAAATCTGGAAATTAATTTGGACAAATTGCTTCACAATATTGGTACAGCAACCAAGGCCGAAGCAGACGATTTAAAGGAAATCAACGGTATTGGCCCAGCTTTCGAAATAAAATTGAACGAAGTTGGAATATACACCTTTGAGCAAATAAGCAAACTTAAAGCTGCCGATAAGGAAGAGCTTGCTGCCATTGATGGCATTACCCGTGAAAAGATAGAAGCAGAGGAATGGGTTAAACAAGCCAAGGAATTGCTTAAGAAAAAATAATATTAATTACAAAAAACATAGATCATGGCTCATAAAAAAGGAGTAGGTAGTTCTAAGAACGGCCGCGAATCGGAATCGAAACGCCTTGGTGTTAAGATTTTTGGTGGTCAAGCTGCAATAGCCGGAAACATTATCGTCCGTCAACGCGGCACCACCCATCATCCGTCTGAAAACGTTTATGCCGGTAAAGACCACACCCTTCATGCACGGGTGGACGGCACTGTAAAGTTCACCAAAAAAAGGGATAATAAATCTTACGTTTCCATCGTGCCAAGCGCGGAAGCATAAAAAATAATTTCTTTTTAAACATTTAAAACCCCCTCAGAAATGTGGGGTTTTTTTTGTTTTTATTTGTTCACTATTTTTCAGTTCAACTTGAACTTTTGATATTTTAAATTGTCTTTATGTCTTAAAATTAAGCCGCTATATTAAAATTTTTTCTTAATTTTTACGGTTCTTAAAACCAACTTTTAAAATGAAGAAATTTTTACTCTCCCTACTTTTTATATTTCCTAGTTTACTTTTTGCACAACCTATTGAATTGTTCGAGCAATTTAATGGCAATTACGATTTTACGGCCTTTGGGAATACCTTAAATAGCCAAGAAAATGGTGGTGGTCCTTGCTCTATCTTGTCGGAAAGCAGTGCCGATTTAAATTTACTTCCCAATCAAACATTTGTTTCGGCCCATCTTTATTGGTCCGGTCCGGGGAATGGGGATTTCAATGTAGAGCTTAACGGAGTTCCCGTAGCAGCACAAAGAACTTTTGATTTAGTTGCAAATACTGGCTTGAATTATTTTGCAGCCTATGCCAATGTTACAAATATTGTAGGTTTGGTGGGGAATGGCACATACACATTTTCCGAGTTGGATTTAGCCGGGGTTATTGGACCATATTGTGGAGGAGGTACCAACTTTGGCGGATGGGCAATTTATATAATTTATGAAGATCCTGCATTGACCGCTAACCAAATAAGTCTTTTTGATGGGCTTGATTATGTAAATCTTAATCAACAATCTTTGGAAATCGTTCTTGAGAATCTCGAAGTGGCTTCAGATATATTATCCAAAATTAGTTTTTTAGCCTGGGAAGGGGATGTTAATATTGCAATTAATGAGACCTTATTAATCAATGGTGTCCTTATTGCCAACCCCCCGTTAAACCCTGCTGACAATGCCTTTAACGGGACTAACAGTTATACCGGTTCCAATCAACTTTATAATATGGATTTGGATTTTTATAATCTTGAAACCATAATTCAGCCTGGGGATACTGAAATAACCATCAATCTAACTTCCGGTCAAGATTTTGTTATGGTTAATGCATTGATAACCAGCGTAAATTCTGAACTACCCGATGCTACGATTGTTATTGATAATATTGGGGTGCTGTGCGAGAACAGCAATATGGATTTGGATTATACCGTCTTTAATGTCAACAGTACCGATATTTTACCCGCCAATACTCCCATTGCTTTTTATGCAGATGCAGTTTTATTGGGACAGGCCCAAACCTTAGCAGATATCCCCATCGGCGGTTCCGAAAGCGGCACTATTACTTTAACCATTCCCGTGGGAACCCCGCAGGTTTTTATGTTAAGGGCAGTAGTTGATGATGATGGAACCGGAGTTGGAATAGAGGCTGAGACCGATGAATCCAATAATGAATTTGCGGTGGAAATTGATTTGGCCCAACAAGGTTTAAACCTAGGGCCGGATATTGAAAGCTGTGAAGGGCAAACCGTGACATTGACTTCAAATTTTATAGATCCAGATTATACTTATCAATGGTTTTTTAATGGAAATCCAATTCCTGGAGCAACAGATGAATCTGTTGATGTTACTGTGGACGGAGTTTATTCTTTACTATTTTCAAACGGAGCTTGTCAGGCCAACGATGAAATAATCGTGGACTTTAACCCACAGCCCGTTGCTAACGAAGCGTTGGATATTTTTCAATGCGATGAAGGTCCCGGTTCAGAAATTTTCGATCTTACTCAAAATGATGATGATGTAATGGGAGCACAAGATCCGGCTCTTTTTGTGGTTAAATATTATGAAACGCTTGTGGATAGCCAAAACGGGACAAACCCTATTATTTTCCCGATGACCCATACTATAGTTCTGCCCTCTCCCCAAACTATTTATGTGCGTATAGAAGGTCTTACCAGCCAGCCGCCCGGGCTTTGCTTCGCGCTAACCCAGTTTGATATCTATCTTTCCACTGCCGTTGCCGGCGTGGTGCCTGCATTTGGTTTATGTGATCAGGATGAAGATGGTACCGAACCCATTAATTTACCTGCGGAATTTGATGCCTTTGTATTAGATGGGGAATCTCCGGATGATTTTGATATTACCTATCATGTCTCCCCAGCGGATGCTGATGGCGATGTTAATGCGCTGCCCACAGTTTATTTAGTTTCAGTTCCCGGTGAAACAATATTTATAAGGATTGAAAATGTTATTGACCGAACGTGCTATGATACCACTACTGTGATTATCACTGTTGATGTTCCTCCCGCTGTAAATGATGAGGTAATATTAATTACCTGCGACCCCGACAACGATGGTTTTGCGGAGTTCACCCTTTCCGATGCCGATGTTGATATTACTTTTAATGATCCTTCCCTTACGGTGAGCTACCACGAGACCCAGTTCAATGCGGACAACGCCCTGTTCCCGTTGCCGGCC
>JBBQKI010000007.1:0-76547 GCA_038326725.1 Flavobacteriales bacterium | reverse complement strand
GTGGAAATTGCCCTAAGCCTTCACACTTCCGGTCAAACAATCCTGGACTTGGAAGTAACGGATTTTTGCACTTACAGCGTGTATGGTCAAAAAACAATAGTGCATGGCGACCCGCCGCCGCCAGAACAACAATGTTTTGCGCACCAAGATATTGTTGAGGATCCCGAAGGAGAAAGAACTTTAGTGAACGCAGACGATATTCTAATGTACCCCAACCCTGCTGTAAGTAGCGTGACAGTATTTGTTCCAAGTAATGAAACATATTCTGTGGTATTGCTTGATATATCAGGGCGGATATTGTACAAAAAAATAAAAGCTCTTCAAAGGCAGTTCAGTTTTGATGTACAACCCTATCCCGAGGGGATGTACTTCGTGCGCCTGATCGGGGAGCACCAAAGTTTCACAAAGAAATTAATCCTTAAAAAATAATATTATGAAAACATTGATTTATTTATTCTTAGGAATCGTAATTATGTTAAATTTTAATTGTAGTGATAAGGAAACTATTGGTAATCAAGGCGAACCCAGCAGATACAATATCTATTTTGAAATGTTGAAAAATGATAATTCTTCTTTTGAAGAGGGTTCCGTGGAAATTTCCCAAGTAATGGAAATGATTGATGGAGAGCTTTCTTATGCTGGTGATAATATTAGTTGGCAAAGCATGAAAATCGATTCTTTAGCATCAGATTACTTAGGGAGAACAATTTTTGAGCCACTTAATTTTTCCTCATGGAGCAATGAATGGCATTTTCAAGGCCAAACAGATTGGGAATTAAACTTTTATTATCTACTACGCTATGAGTGCAGTGAAATTGATACACTTCGCATAAACGATAATACTATTGTGGAACCTCGCAGGCAACAATTTGATTTTCTTATAAATGAGGAACATAACAAACAAATTATCATTACGGATGAAGAGGAAGGTCTTGAAGAACAGCCTTGGGTTTTGACCATCCAAAAAGAAGGGTTTTAACTGTTGAAATTGATTATACCTCCAAACTTAAAAAGCTTTCACATAAAATACTTTTGGGAAGGCTTTTTAAGCTTTGGATATTAATTTGGGCTAGGTAAGTAAAATGGGAAACCAAGGCTTGGGGCGAAATCCCGGCGGATTTTGGGCGGAAATAATTAAAAATTTATCATATTTTGCAATCCTCTAAAATGTACTTTATGAAATCACTTTTTGCAACCCTATTTTTTTTACATCGCTATTTTCTTTGGGACAAAAAAAGCAATATTCAGTTATAACCACAACCGGAAAAACTTATATCACGGAAAATTATTCAGAGAAAAACGATAAAGTGGTTTTTACTTCCGTGGATGGTGAAAGAACGGAAATTTCTTTATCTAAACTGGATAAAATAGTTTCTTCGGGCAAAAAGGAAAAGCATAATTATACCAAAAAACATATAATGTACTCCAACAAAAAAGGCGCTTTAATGCTAGAAATTATATCTGGAAAAGTCTCTCTCTATGAAAGAACCATAATGGGCATGAACGGGATGGGGCCAATGGGAGTGCCAAGTGCATCAACATCAATTGATTATTATGTTATAAAGGAAGGACAACAAGTTGCTCAATACATAAAAGGAGGCAACTTGGCCTACGGGAGTTTCCAAAAAAACATTCGCGAATTTTTTGAAGACTGCAAGCCACTGATAGAAATGGTGGAAACAAAAGGATTTTAAAAGAAAAGACCTTACGGAAATCGTTGTTTTTTATAACGAAACTTGTGGTAATTAAACGCTGTTCAATTTTTTAGGAACTCAACGCAAAACCCTATCTTTGCACCTCATTTCAAACCCCTTTTAATGAGCAAACTCGTAATCGTTGGCACCGTTGCTTTTGACGCCATCGAAACCCCCTTTGGAAAAACAGATAAAATACTTGGCGGTGCCGCTACTTATATAGGGTTGGCCGCTTCGCAGTTTGAGGTGGAGGGCGCTATAGTTTCAGTGGTGGGTGGAGATTTTCCCAAAGAAAACATTGAGATGTTGAAAAGCAAGGGGATGGATGTTTCCGGTTTGGAAATCATCGAAAACGGAAAAACCTTTTTTTGGAGCGGAAAATACCGCAACGACATGAATTCCCGCGATACTTTGGTTACAGAGCTGAACGTGTTGGCAGATTTTAAACCTCGGGTTCCTTCTTCTTTTAAAGATTCGGAAGTGGTGATGTTAGGCAATTTGCATCCTTTAGTGCAGTTGGGCGTTTTGGAACAAATGGCCCAAAAACCGAAACTCGCCATTCTTGACACTATGAATTTTTGGATGGAAAACGCTCTTGAAGATTTGAAAAAAGTAATCACAAGAGTGGACGTTATTACCATAAACGACGAAGAGGCCCGCCAACTTACGGGCGAGTATTCACTTTTAACTGCCGCAAAAAAAATAATGGAAATGGGCCCGAATTATGTGGTGATTAAAAAAGGAGAACACGGCGCATTGCTCTTCCATGAAGAAGAAATTTTTTACGCCCCGGCTTTACCTTTGGAAGAAGTTTTTGATCCCACGGGTGCCGGCGACACCTTTGCCGGTGGCTTTGCCGGGTTTTTGGCAAAAACCGGTGATTATTCTTTTGAGAATATGAAAAAAGGCATTATTTACGGTTCGGTACTTGCATCTTTCTGTGTTGAAAAATTTGGGACAGAGCGGATTTTGAACCTTACAAAAAAAGAAGTTTTTCAAAGGCTTCAACAATTTAAAAGTTTGACACATTTTGAGATTGAATTGGCATAATTCAAAATTCAGAATTCAGAATTGAAAATATGAGCGACGCTTTAAAACATGAATGTGGGATTGCCCTTATACGGCTGCTTAAACCTTTGGAATATTACAAAGAAAAGTACGGCACTGCATTTTATGGAGTGAACAAAATGTATTTGATGATGGAAAAACAGCACAACCGGGGCCAAGACGGCGCAGGTTTTGCCAGCATCAAACTAAATGTTGCGCCAGGCGAAAGGTATATAAGCCGCATTAGAAGCAATGCTTCACAACCCATACAAGATATTTTTTCGCAAATTAACGAAAGGATCAACCTTGATTTTACCGAACACCCGGAATATTTAAACGATGTAGCTGCCCAAAAAAAGAATATCCCTTACATCGGGGAATTGTTTTTAGGCCACGTCCGTTATGGCACTTTTGGGATAAATAGTGTGGAAAACGTACATCCTTTCCTTCGGCAAAACAATTGGATGCATCGCAACCTTATTATTGCCGGAAATTTCAACATGACCAATACCAATAAGCTTTTCGAGAACCTTATTCGGCTGGGGATGCACCCAAAGGAAAAAGCCGATACGGTTACGGTAATGGAAAAAATAGGCCATTTTTTGGATGATGCCGTACGCAAGCTTTACAAAAGAGCCAAATCAAAAGGGATGAGCAAAATGGAGGCCTCTCCTTATATTGCTGAAAAACTGAACCTTACCAAGATATTGAAAAAATCTGCTGGGAATTGGGATGGGGGTTATGCGATGGCAGGGTTGCTGGGACATGGGGATTCGTTCGTGCTTCGCGACCCCGCGGGAATTCGTCCTGCCTATTTTTACCAAGATGATGAGGTAATTGTTGTAGCTTCCGAAAGACCGGCCATTCAAACGGTATTTAATGTTCCTTTTGAATCCATTCACGAATTGGATCCCGGAAAAGCATTGATTATTAAAAAAGACGGAAGTTTTGAACTTTCTGAAATCCTGAAACCTTTGGAGCGTAAATCCTGTTCTTTTGAACGGATTTATTTTTCGCGCGGAAGTGATGCCGAAATTTATCAGGAACGGAAAGAATTGGGAAGACTTGTGATGCCAAAGGTTTTAAAAGCAATTGATCACGATACTGAAAATTCTGTTTTTTCATTCATCCCCAATACTGCCGAAACTTCTTTTTATGGAATGTTGGAAGCTGCCCAAGATGAACTTAACAAACAAAAAAACGAAGCCATTTTAAAGGAGAAGGAAACCCTTACCGCCGAAAGGCTTCAACAAATACAGGCACATAAGGTCCGCACCGAAAAGATTGCCATTAAAGACGTAAAACTGCGAACTTTTATTACGGACGACAGCAGTCGGGATGACTTGGTTGCCCACGTATATGATGTTACCTATGGGGTGGTAAAACCAACGGATAACCTCGTGATTATTGATGATAGTATTGTACGCGGAACTACGTTGAAAAAAAGTATTTTGAAAATGTTGGACCGCTTGAATCCCAAACAAATCGTGGTGGTTTCTTCTGCTCCTCAAATTCGTTACCCCGATTGTTATGGTATTGATATGGCCCGATTGGAGCATTTTGTTGCTTTTCAAGCCGCTTTGGCCCTACACAAGGATAGGAGAACATATTCCATTGTGGAAGAAATTTACCATCAATGCAAAACGCAAACGGATGTTGAGGATACTCAAGTCCAAAATTTCGTGAAAAAATTGTACGATCCTTTTACAGATGAAGAAATCTCTGATAAAATTGCCGAAATAATAAGTGAGGAAAATATCAAGGCCAAAGTGAAACTGATATTCCAGACAGTTGATGATTTACACAAAGCCTGCCCTAAAAATTTGGGCGACTGGTATTTTACCGGAAATTATCCTACTCCCGGCGGAAACCGCGTGGTGAACAAGGCTTATATCAATTTCTATGAAGGAAACCCGGAAAGAGCATATTAAATTCAGTGCATTTCGTCGATAAAAACAGCTTTTAATCTAAAAGGCGTTTTCGGGTAAATTTTATATTTTATATTTGGGCATACCATAGCATAAGTAGGTTAAGTTCATGGTAGATTTGGGGCAAAAAAAGGCAAACTTCTGTTTGCCTTTTTTTATTCCCCACATTTGGGGTGGCGAGCAACGCAATATCTTTTCAACCAGGGTCCAATATATCCCTGCGAGCCGTTTTCTTTATTTTGTAACTTCTGTTTGCCTTTTTTTATTTACGTATGATTGAATTTCATTATATTTAAAAAGAAAACCCTCCCGCAAATTTCTTCACTGGAGGGTTTTAATATATAAAAAGCAATAGTTTTTAATGGTTTTGTGCGTATCTCGCCGAAACTTCTTCCCAGTTTACCACATTGAAAAATGCAGCTACATAATCTGGGCGTTTGTTTTGATATTTTAAATAATAGGCGTGTTCCCAGACATCTAGTCCTAAAATCGGAGTTCCCCCACAACCCACCTTGGGCATTAACGGATTGTCTTGGTTAGGAGTGGAGCAAATTTCCACTTTTCCATCTTTATGGACACAAAGCCAAGCCCATCCAGAACCGAACTGTGTTTTGGCAGCCGTGGAGAATTTTTCCTTGAAATCTTCAAAGCTTCCAAATGCACTATCAATAGCCTTCGCCAAATCGCCATTAGGTTTTCCTCCGCCATCGGGCGACATAATTTTCCAAAAAAGGTTGTGGTTGTAATATCCGCCTCCGTTGTTGCGAACGGGTTTGTTGTCCATTTCCAAATTCATCAAAATATTTTCAATGGTTTTTCCTTCCATGTCCGTGCCGTTTATGGCCGTGTTCAAGTTATCAGTATAAGCTTGGTGATGTTTTGTATAGTGTATTTCCATGGTTTTTGCATCAATATGAGGCTCCAAAGCATCATAAGCGTAAGGTAATTTCGGTAGTTCGAAAGACATGATATTGTTTTTTAAAGATTAATTTTCTCAAATTTAAGCAATCCCTTTTTTTTAAAGTGTTATAGGTTTGATAAGTTTTTGAATACCGGGATCGATTAAATTTATATTCCATTAATAAAGTTTCCTTTTCATTACTTTAGTAAAAAAGAATTTTGAACCCCACTGCACCATTTACAATATACAATGCTTCGGCCGGAAGCGGGAAAACTTTTACTCTTGTCAAGGAATATTTAAAACAAGTTCTTAAAGCCCCCCATGAAAGCTACTACAAACATCTTTTGGCCATAACTTTTACCAATAAAGCTGTGGCCGAAATGAAAAAGAGAATAATCGACACGCTGGTTTCTTTTTCAAATCCCGTAATTTTAACCGAACCATCAGCAATGGCAAATACCATTTCCGAAGAAACGGGGATCGAAATCCAAGAAATCCATTTAAAATCCAAGAAAATATTAAAGCACCTTTTGCACAATTATTCCGCTTTTAGTGTGGAAACCATAGATCGCTTTAACCATCGGCTCATCCGCACGTTTGCACGCGATCTTAAAATTTCGGCCAATTTTGAAGTAACCTTGGACACGCCCCAATTGGTGGCGGAAGCTGTCGATAAATTGTTAGACAAAGCGGGAGAGGACGAAAACATCACTAAAGTGCTTTTGGATTTTGCGTTGGAAAAAACCGACGACGACAAATCTTGGGACATTTCAAAGGATATTGCAAAAGCCGCGGAATTGATTTTCAATGAAAACGAGGCCGAAAACGTGAAATTTTTAAGGGGAAAATCCCTACAAGATTTTTTGGATTTTAAAAAACAATTGCTCAAAAAAAGGGAAGAGTATCTTTTTCAAATTGAAAAAATTGCTACGGCTACACTTCAATTCATTGATGAAAATGGCATCCAACATAATGATTTTAATAGAGGCCTTTTGCCTAAGCATTTCCAAAAACTGGCCGTAAGGGATATTTACGTTGGCTTTAACTTACAATGGCAGGAGAACATTGATGAAAAACCCCTTTATCCTGCCCGCGTTTCCGCCGATATTAAAAGTGTGATGGATTCACTCGCTTCCTTTTTTGCCATTCAATTAAAGGAATCAAAAAAACTGATTCAAAAAGTTTGGTTGATAAATTCAATTTTAAAAAACATAACTCCGCTTTCGGTTATAAATTTGGTGAACCAAGAAATTGAAACTATTCAAAAGGAAAAAAACATCCTGCCAGTTTCCCGGTTTAACGCTTTGATAAATGCCGAAATAAAACAACAACCCGCGCCTTTTATTTATGAACGCTTAGGCGAAAAATACCGGCATTTTTTTATAGATGAATTTCAAGATACCTCGTTGTTACAATGGGAAAACCTAATTCCGTTGATCGATAACGCCCTTTCGCAACAAGTGAACGAAGAACAGGGCAACCTACTATTGGTGGGAGATGCAAAGCAGTCCATTTACCGTTGGCGCGGCGGTTTGCCGGAACAGTTTATGGATTTATGCGAAGAAAAAAACCCGTTTTTGGTTTCGGGTGTAACAGTGCTGAACTTGGAAACCAATTATAGAAGTTGCAAGGAAATCATCAACTTCAATAATAGTTTTTTTACTTTTTTGGCACATTATTTTTCAACCCCTGCTCATAAATTGCTTTATGAAAAAGGCAATGTTCAAAAACAGAACAAAAAAGATGGAGGGTACGTAAAAATTGAATTCATCGAAAAACAAAAAAAGGCAGATACCCAAGAAGTTTATTGTGAAAAAATCCTTGAAACCATTCTTCTTTTAAAAGAAGAAAACTACGAAGCTGCAGACATTTGCATTTTAACCCGCAACCGAAAAGACGGGATTTTGTTGGGCGAATATCTAATGAAAAATAGCATTCCCGTGGTTTCTGCCGAAACGCTTTTGCTTCAATCTTCGGTGACCGTTCAAATTTTGGTTTTAACCCTTACGGTAATCACTTCGCCTAAAAATGAAGAAGCAAAAATAATATTACTGGATCTATTGCACGACCATTTTTTGATCGAAGAAGAAGAGCATACTTTTTTCACTGAGTTTTTAAAATTGGACTCCAAAGGTTTTTCTCAAAAACTCAAAGATTATGATATTGATTTCGATTTCAAAAACGCCAGTTCGGGTTCTTTGTTCGAAAATTGCGAATACATCATCCGGCAATTCAAATTAGATAAATCTGCCGATGCCTATCTGTTCGGGTTTATGGATTTGGTTTATGAATTTCAGCAACAATCGAAGGCAGATTTGGTTTCATTTTTGGATTTTTGGGAAATAAAAAAAGACATTGCAGGTATTGCTGCAGGCGAAGGCACAAATGCAGTGCAGATCATGACAATACACAAAGCAAAGGGCTTGGAGTTTCCCGTGGTTCTTTTCCCATTTGCAGATTTGGAAGTTTATAAAACAATGAACGCAAAATTGTGGTATCCTTTAATAGACGGGGATTTCAGTTTTGAAAAAGCACGAATAAATTACAAAAATGAAATAGAGGATTACAGTGAAACGGGGGCAGAAATGTTTCACAATTTCCGCAGCACCTTGGAGTTGGATAATTTCAACCTGCTTTACGTAACCCTCACCCGCGCTGTTGAAAAACTGTATATTTTTTCGGAAATGCCTTCAGCGAACACCGAAACCACTCACAAAGTTTATAGTCAATTTTTCATGGAGTTTTTAAAACAAAAGGGAAGGTGGCAGGAAGGGGAAAGCATTTATGAATTTGGCACTTTCAAAGAAAAATCCGGTTCAGGTAAAGAAGAAAAATTTTCCCAAATAATCCCTGAGTATGGCACAACAGAGCCGGAAAAACATTTAGTGAATATCGTAAAAAAAGACGCCTTTTTATGGGGTACCCAGAGTGAAGAGGCCATTATTGCAGGGAATTTGCTCCACGAAATCATGGAAAAAATTAAATCAAAAGGTGACATCCCTTGGGTATTTGAAGAAATGGAAATGCGTTCAGTTGTTTCCCCGGATGAATTGAACAGTTTAAGAAAGAGCGTTGAGGCCATCGTTTTCCACCCACATTTAGCAACCTTATTTGAAACCGAGAGCATCAACGAGAGGGAAATCATCACCTCCCAAGGAATTTTGCTTAGGCCGGACCGCTTGGTTTTTCATGAAAATAAATCGGTTAGTATAATTGATTTTAAGACAGGAGGCCCCAAAGAAACTCATGATGAACAAATCAACAGTTACGCATTGGCTTTAAATGAAATGGGTTTTGGCATTTCAGAAAAAATACTCATCTACAGCAACGGATCGGAAATTATGGTAAATAAAGTTTAATTTTGAAAATCAAAGAACCGATTAAAAACTGAAAAATGTACGGAAAGATAAAAGAACACTTACAAAAGGAAATTGAGGATATAAAAGAAAACGGGCTTTATAAAAAAGAACGGATAATCACCTCGGCCCAAGGGGCGGTTATTAAAATTTCCACAGGACAAGAAGTTATAAATTTTTGCGCTAATAATTATTTGGGGCTTTCCTCCCATAAAGATGTAATTCAGGCCGCGAAAGACGCGATGGACTCCCACGGCTTCGGGATGTCCTCGGTACGTTTTATTTGCGGCACCCAGGACATTCACAAAGAATTGGAACAGAAAATAGCTGATTTTTATCAAACTGAGGATACCATATTATATGCCGCAGCTTTTGATGCCAACGGTGGAATTTTTGAACCTTTATTTGGGGAAGAAGATGCTATTATCTCTGATTCGCTAAACCATGCTTCAATTATTGATGGGGTGAGGCTGTGCAAAGCTGCCCGCTACCGATACCAAAACAGCGACATGGAAGATTTGGAAAATCAATTGATAGAAGCAAACAATAAAGGAGCGTGTTTTAAAATAATAGTTACGGATGGTGTTTTCTCAATGGACGGAATGTTAGCACCATTGGACAAGATATGCGATTTAGCAGAAAAACATGATGCTTTGGTAATGATAGATGAGTGTCATGCTGCAGGGTTTTTGGGAGAAACCGGTAGAGGGACTCTTGAAGAAAAGTGCGTAATGGGTCGAATTGATATTATAACCGGGACATTGGGAAAAGCTTTGGGTGGCGCAATGGGAGGCTACACTACTGGGAAAAAGGAAATTATCGAACTGCTCCGGCAACGCTCGCGGCCCTATTTGTTTTCCAATTCCTTGGCACCCGCCATAGTTGGGGCTTCCATCAAAGTTTTTGAAATGCTTCTAAAGGACACGAGCTTACGCGATAAACTTAAAGAAAATACAGAGTTTTTTAAGAAAGGCATGAAGCAAGCCGGCTTTGATATAATTGATGGTGATTCAGCCATTGTCCCGGTAATGCTTTACGACGCAAAATTATCGCAAAAAATGGCTGAAATGCTACTGGACGAAGGCATTTACGTAATAGGCTTCTTTTACCCTGTAGTGTCAAAAGGAAATGCAAGGATAAGGGTACAAATATCTGCAGCGCATACAAAAGAGCATTTGGAAATAGGAATCAATGCATTCGTTAAAGTGGGGAAAACCCTTGGTATACTTAAAGGATAGGAGTATTGGATTATTACTTGAAACGTTTTGCTTTGGGAAAAATTTAATAGATTTGCTTTTGTTTATAAATTTTAACATCTTACTTTTGCCTTTAATTAACACTTAAAAAATAACAATCGAATATGAAACAACTTAACAGACTATTAGTTGCTGCCATCTTAATCTTAGGAGTTGGCGTAGCGAACGCGCAAGACGAAAACCATCCTTGGGCTATCGAGGTTGGTGCAAACGCTGTTGACACCTATCCTGTAGGTTCAGAACATGACAGTGCAATCCCCTCAGAATTAAGAGGCGAGCTTTTTGACGAGTATTTTAACGCCAGTGATCACTGGAACATCTTGCCATCGGTATCAAAACTTTCCATTGGAAGGTACATCGGTGGAGGTTTTATTTTCACTGCTACAGGAACCATTAACAGGATTGATAGAATAGGTGATGCCCCAGCGGACGACCTAAGTTATTATGCTGCCGATGGAGGATTTTCATATAGCCTTGCGAGCGCCTTGGGTGGTTCTTGGATTGATCCGCACATTGGTATTGGTGGGGGTTATACTTGGGTTGATGATATTGGTTTTGGAACTGGTAACGTTACTGCGGGTCTTAGGTTCTGGTTCAGCGAACAAATTGGTCTTAACCTTCAATCTACATACAAGCATGCATTCGAAGAAGAATACGGAATCCGTCATTTCCAACATTCAGCAGGTATAGTTTTCAAATTCGGTGGAAAAGACACTGATGGAGACGGTATCTACGATAAAGATGACGAATGCCCAGAAACTCCAGGTTTACCTGAATTCAACGGATGCCCTGATACTGACGGCGACGGAATTGAAGACAGGCTTGACGCATGTCCAGAAACTCCAGGTTTAGCTGAATTCAACGGATGTCCTGATACCGACGGTGATGGAATCCCTGATCCACAGGATGAGTGCCCAACAGTAGCCGGTTTAGCCGCTCTTAACGGATGTCCTGATGCTGACGGCGATGGTATTGCTGACAAAGATGACGAATGTCCAAACGAAGCAGGTCCTGCTTCAAATAACGGTTGTCCTTTCCTTGATAGGGATGGAGACGGTGTTCTTGACAAAGATGATCTATGTCCGGACGTTCCAGGTACTGTTGCAAACAACGGATGTCCTGAAGTAACTGTAGAAGTTATCAAACAATTGAACGAGTATTCAAGAACAATCTTGTTTGATTATGATAAATCTTCTATCCGTCAAGAATCTTACGCTGCTCTTCAAAGTATTGCTGATATTATGAAAGAATATCCAAATACTGGCTTCCATATTGAAGGTCACACAGACAGTAGAGGTAGTGATTCATATAACTTAAAACTTTCTCAAGAACGTGCAAGTTCAGTTATGACTTACTTGACGACTATCGGAATGCCTTCAAACAGGTTGACTTCAGAAGGTTACGGTGAAGCTACTCCAATTGCCACCAACAATACGGCAGCTGGAAGACAACAAAACCGACGTGTTGAAATTTCTCTTAAGAAATAAGTAATACAATAATTTATATTCTAAAACGCCTCCCAGTTTGGGGGGCGTTTTTTATTTTTATACAATGCAAACATTCCTTGAAGAAACCCTTGCCGATATTAAGAAGGAACATTTAAATCTTTCCGAAATAACAATCATACTTCCGAGTAAGCGGGCCGGGGGGTTTTTAAAAAACCACCTCAGAAAAGAAGCAAACAATACCGGGTTTGCACCAAAGATTATAAGTATTGAAGAGTTTATCGAAGAACTTTCAAACCTTAAAATAATCACGGGAGCTGAACTCCTTTTTAAAAGCTATGAAGCCTATTTGCAAACCAAATCGATTCCAGAAAAAGATATTTTTGAAACCTTTGCTTCCTGGGCTAATTCTTTATTAAGTGATTTTAGTGAGATGGACAGGTACTTAATTGAAACAAAACCTTTTTTTAGTTACTGGGAAAGCATAAAAACAATGGAGCGTTGGGGAGTGAAAGATGAAAAAACCCCACTTATAGATAACTATTTAAAATTTTGGGGAGGGTTAAAGGAATGGTACGAACACCTCCGGGAAATCCTTACGAATGACGGGGTTGGTTATCAGGGAATGGTCTATCGTGAAGCATCGGAAACCATTGAACATTACATTGCAAACCACCAACACAAAACACACATTTTCATTGGCTTTAATGCATTAAATAATGCCGAAGAGCACATTATCCAAGAATTACTCGAAACCGGGAACACTAGTATTTATTGGGATACAGATATAAATTTTTATGAAGACATAAACCACGGGGCTTCTCTTTTTATCAGAAAATATAGTCATGAATGGAAATATTTTCAAAAAAATAAACTCAAATTTATAAGCAACAATTTTGTAAAGAAAAAGGACTTTCAAATTATTGAAGTTCAAAAAAACGTGGGACAGGCAAAATATGTTGGGCAATTGCTTTCGGCTTTTTCAGAAGAAAAACTTTCCAAAACCGCAGTTGTTTTGGGTGATGAAACCCTACTCATACCCATTTTGAACTCCCTACCCGCAAATGTTACTTCCGTTAATATTACGATGGGCGCAAATTTAAAAATCTTTCCAGCAACTATTTTTTTTGAAATGATCTTGGCGCTACATTGCAATGCTATAAAATTTTATTATCATAAAGAGGTTTTGGTAATCCTGAAACATCCCATGACAAGTTCGCTATTGCCCAATGCCGACCTTTTATTAGAAAAAATCACACTGGAGAACAGCAGCCACATAAAGGCGTCCGAACTTTTTCAACTTTCAGGGGAGCCAAATAGTGATGTAATGGAGTGGCTTTTTAAAGATTGGCAGGATAGTAGTAAAAATGCCTTGGATGCCTGCATTAATCTACTGCTTAACCTTCAAAAACAATTCCAAGAAAATGCGGTAGAACGTGTTGTCCTGTTTCACTTATATTCCATTTTCAAAAAGATGGAGGCTTTACAGGATAAATTTCCTTATTTGACTTCGGTAAAGACAGTTCACCTTTTGTTCACCGAATTGATTGCTTCCACAACGCTCGATTTTGAGGGCGATGCCTACAATGGCCTTCAAATTATGGGAGTGCTGGAAACCCGATTACTGGATTTTGAAAACATAATTATAACCAGCGTGAACGAAGGGGTTTTACCATCCGGCAAATCTAACGCTTCCGCTATAACTTATGATTTGAAACAACAGTTTGGGTTGCCGCTTTATACGGAAAAGGACGCCATATATACCTATCATTTTTACCGTTTACTGCACCGGGCAACCAATATTTCGCTGTTGTTTAATAATCATTCTGAAGGAATAAATTCCGGCGAAAAAAGCCGATTCCTTTTACAATTGGAAATTGAAAAAAAGGAAAGTCATACTCTCGAAAAATCCGTTTTATCGCCCAAAATAATTATTGGCCCACGGCAATTAAAAAAAATCAACAAAACCCCGGCCGTTATGGAACGTCTTCGGGAAATTGCTGGAAAAGGCTTTTCTCCATCCGCACTTACAAGCTATATCCGTAACCCGATTGATTTCTATTTTCAGAAAATATTACGGCTTCAGGAATTGGAAGAAATTGAGGAAACTGTCGCCGCCAACACTCTTGGGACTATTGTGCATAATTCTCTTGAAAAATTGTACAAGCCCTTGGAAGGTTTCGAATTAACAATCGAAATACTTTTGAATAAGAAAAAAAACATCGAAGCTGAAGTTACGCGTCAATTTCAAAAGGAGTTTAAAGGTAATTTTTCAAAGGGTAAAAACCTTATCACTTTTGAGGTGGCAAAAAGATATATTTCAAATTTCATCGATCATGAAATTGCAGAAATTAAAAATGGAAACCAAATCAAAATTGTACAAATTGAAACTGATATTCAAGTGGAGATCCCTTTGCCGGAAATCGGTTTCCCAATAAAAATTGCTGGGAAGGTGGACCGGGTCGATGAATTCAACGGGCAAATGCGCATCATTGATTACAAAACAGGATTCGTAAACCCGCCGGATTTGGAAGTTGTGCATTGGAACGAAATTATTTTGGATTATAAGTACAGCAAGACATTTCAGGTTTTGGCTTATGTGCTGATGATGAACAAGGAAATCCCCATCCAAAATGCCGAGGCGGGTATTATATCCTTTAAAAATATGGGCAACGGGTTTTTGAAATTTGCCACAAAGGAATTTGGGAAAAAAGCAAAAGACCAAACTATTACTCAAGAAACCCTTGAATTTTATTCTATGGAGCTTAAAAAATTGATTACTGAAATTTGCGATCCCGCCCTACCATTTATTGAAAAAGAACTGTAATGAGACTAATAAAGGCTTTTATTTAAAGGAAAATAAATTGGTATTAAAATGAAAGCGTACCTAAAATATTTTTACTATTTTCGCAAACTAAATCAGCATTTGGGGGATTAGCTCAGCTGGCTAGAGCGCTTGCATGGCATGCAAGAGGTCATCGGTTCGACTCCGATATTCTCCACAAGACCATCTGTCATTTGATAGGTGGTTTTTTTGTTTTATGACTGGACCGGCAACACAAGTAATGGTCTACTGGTATGGAATTCTTTTTTGAGGATTTCGTCCTTCTCCCACAGTTTGGTGAAAAACCCGCGCTTTCTGCGGATCACGCAAAGCATGTCCGGCTGAAAATGCTGAAAATGCTCAAGAAGAGCCTGAAATGTAGTGGCGTTTTCGGCTTTGGTATAGGAAGTTTGGAGGTTTTTTAAATTATCGGTTACCTCTTTCATTTCCTCAGTAGTTTCAGGGGTCTCTACATGGAGAACATGTACTTCAGTCCCAAAATTATTTACAAAGAAATGAAGAGCATCCAGCAACGAATCTTTCTCAAAAACTCCATTTTTAAAAGCCATCAGCATCGTTTTGGGAGGGTTGAATTTTGAACCTTCCGGCACTACCAAAATTGGGATGTTGGTATGCTTTAATAAACGCCCAGAAGTTTTTCCCAAATAAACGCTTTCTTTAATGGAATTGCTCCGTGGCGAAAGCACCATCAAATCAATCGGGATCTGTTGGTTTACTCGGTTTATGCCTTCTAAAATCTCTCCTTTTATTGGGTGCGCAATAACTTTCACCCCTTTTTTATCTACTTTTAACAGCACTTCGTCCAAACGGTTTTCGGATTCTTCCCTCAAAAGCGAATTTACTTTGGTAAAACCACCCACTTTCGAGAATTCCTTAAAAACCGAAACCATGTAAACATTGGCATTTATTATTTCCGCCAAATCAATGGCATACTGTAGATTGCTGACCGTATTTTTCGAAGAACCCACCGGCACCAAAATATTTTTCAGGGGCATACAATTTTTTTTAATTTGTTTGTAAAATTAAGGTTAATTAATCGTACACAAAAATCAAAAATGGTTCATGGGAAATGTGTGTGCTTATTTTTAAAATGTATATTTTTAAATAAAAAAAATGGACATACTCCGCTTTTTGGGTGGCCCAGGGCTTTTTCTTGTACTGGCGGTTTTAGTGATTGCCGTAGTGGCGTATCAAAAGTTGAAAAACAGGAGATGAAAGTCACTCACCATTGACTTTTCGAGGACTGTTTTAGCTTAAAATGAATGGCGGGAGCAAATTACCGTATCTTTGAAAACAAAGAACAACCATGAACCAAATCCGCATCACCAAGCAATTTTCTTTCGAGACCGGCCACGCACTCTTCGGTTATGACGGGAAATGCCGGAATGTCCATGGCCATAGCTATAAACTTTCGGTAACAGTTATAGGCACACCAATTTCGGATCCATCAAACGTAAAATTCGGGATGGTGATTGATTTTGGCGATTTGAAAAATATCGTAAAAGAAGAGATCGTTGATGTGTTTGACCACGCCACCGTTTTCAATAAAAACACCCCGCACGTTGAATTGGCAAAAGAGCTACAAGATCGTGGCCATAGTGTTTTGCTTGTAGATTATCAACCCACCAGCGAGATGATGGTAGCAGATTTTGCCGAAAAAATCAAACTGCGCCTGCCGCATGGCATAAAACTTTATTCATTAAAACTTCAGGAAACAGCCACTAGTTATGCCGAATGGTTTTCTGGAGATAATTAATTTCATGGAAAATGGATCTCCCACAAGGAAAAAAAATATACTTCTCCAGCGATAACCATTTGGGCGCGCCCACCCAAGCCGAAAGTAAGCCACGCGAAATCAAGTTCGTAAAATGGCTGGACACCATTAAGGAGGATGCGGCGGCAATTTTCCTTTTAGGAGATCTTTTCGATTTTTGGTTTGAATACAAAACTGTGGTGCCAAAAGGCTTTGTTCGTGTTTTAGGGAAACTTGCCGAAATCAGGGACAGCGGTATTCCCATCTATTTTTTCACTGGAAATCACGACTTGTGGATGCGTGGTTATTTTGAAGAAGAGCTTAACATCCCGGTTTTTTACAAGCCTAAGGAATTTATGTTGCATGGAAAAACCTTTTTTATTGGGCATGGAGACGGCAAAGGTCCGGGAGATAAAGGCTACAAAAGAATGAAAAAAGTGTTTTTAAACCCAGTCTTCAAATATTTGTTCCGATGGGTACATCCGGACATCGGCGTGAAAATAGCGAAGCACCTTTCGGTAAAAAACAAGTTGATTTCGGGGGATGACGATAAAACATTTTTAGGCGAAGAAAATGAATGGCTTGCCAAATACGCAAAACGAAAATTGGAAACGAAACATTACGATTATTTCATTTTTGGTCATCGACACTTATCAATGGAGATTAAATTAAATGAAAATTCCATTTATTTTAATCTCGGTGATTGGATAACACATTACACATATGGGGTTTTTGATGGGGAGAAATTTGAAATAAGGGAATTCACTCCCGAACATCCCGTAGTCGCAGTTGAAGGCTAACAGTATCTTGCCAAACATTTTCATCAATGGAATATGTCGCATTAAAAGGTTTTCCGGAGCATGCTATTATCTCTTTATCGGCCATCCCGAAACCGATTCCCGTGAATTTTTGAGAATCTCCCTGCGAAACCACCACCCTAAGATGTGCTTTTTCTTCACCCACACATTTTCCCCAACCGGTTTCCTTTAAATTTTGCGTCATAAAAACCGGGGTCATGTTTTCCGGCCCGAAAGGCGCGAACAGTTTTAAAACCCGATAAAATTTAGGGGTTATTTCATTCAAACTTATTTCGGCATCAATCAAAATTTCCGGGGTAAGCAATTTTGGGTCTATTGTTTCAGAAACGATTTTTTCAAATTCATTTTTAAAATTCTGAAAATCCTTTTCAAACAAGGTTAGCCCGGCAGCATACATGTGCCCTCCAAATTGTTCAATATGGTCCGAACAGCTTTCCAAAGCATTGTAAACATCAAAACCCCGGACGGAACGTGCGGAAGCCGCCAATTTTTCACCACTTTTGGTAAAAACCAAAGTGGGTCGATAATAGGTTTCAGTAAGCCGCGAAGCAACAATCCCAATTACGCCTTTGTGCCAATTTTCTTGATAAACTACTGTGGTGTTGCGGTTTTCTTCACCAGACTCAATGATTTGTAACAATGCCTCTTCGGTTATTTTTTTGTCGGTTTCCTTTCGATCCAAATTGAATTTTTCAATTTCAATTGCAAATTTTACTGCTTGTTCAATATCTTCTTCCACCAACAGTGCCACGGCTTGGTTGCCATGCTTCATCCTTCCGGCGGCGTTGATGCGGGGCGCGATTATAAAGACAACATCTGTTATTGTGAGAGTTTCTTTTTTTACTTGTTTCAAGATTGCCTCAAACCCCGGTCGTGGATTTGTGTTTATCACCTTTAGCCCAAAATGGGCGAGGATCCTGTTTTCTCCCGTAATAGGTACGATGTCCGCGCCAATGGCAGTTGCCACCAAATCGAGGTAAAGCAATAAATCCTCGATTTTCAGACCCCTCTTTTCAGAAAGGGCTTGTACCAATTTAAACCCAACTCCGCAACCGCACAGCTCTTTATACGGATATTCGCAATCATCCTGTTTTGGATCTAAAACTGCAACAGCCTTTGGGATTTCAGGCCCGGGCCGATGGTGATCGCAAATAATGAAATCGATTCCTTTTTCATTGGCGTAAGCAACTTTTTCAACGGCTTTAATCCCACAGTCCAAAGCGATGATGAGCGAAAAATTATTGTCCTCGGCAAAATCAATCCCTTTGTATGAAACGCCATAGCCCTCGTCATAACGATCGGGGATATACGTGGCAACATTGGGATAGTAAGTTTTTAAATAGGAAGAAAGCAGGGCAACACTGGTGGTGCCGTCAACATCATAATCGCCGAATACGAGAATATTTTCATTATTTGCAATTGCTTTTTCCACGCGCGCAACGGCCTTGTCCATGTCTTTCATTAAAAAAGGATCGTGGAGGTCTTCCAACGAGGGGCGGAAAAATTTTTTTGCGGCCTCAAAATTTTCGATACCCCTTTGCAGTAAAAGCGTGGCAATAACGCTGTCCACTCCCAAAGCATTGGTAAGTTCTTCGATTTTTTCGGGCGAATGTTTTGGTTTTAAGGTCCAGCGCATAAACTATAAAAATTTCCAGTTTTAAAAATTGGTTGAGCGTGATTATTAATTATAAAGGGGAGAGTTGTAAAATTACAAATTCTATTTTGTATTTTGGAATCTGAAAATTTAATTATGCCCTTAGTAACTCCTCTTTCCCCAAACCACGATACCGAAACTAAAAAGCTCGCAGAATTTTTCAACGAAACTTTGGGCTTTTGCCCAAACAGTGTGCTCACTATGCAGCACCGCCCAGCAATTAGCAAAGCATTTATCAATCTCAACAAAGCCGTAATGGCAAATGATGGCCGGGTTACATCTGCTTTAAAAAGAATGATTGCTTGGGTAAGTAGCAATACCACAGGTTGTCGCTACTGTCAGGCACACGCCATACGTGCTGCGGAACGCTACGGCGCTGAGCAGGAACAGTTGGATAATATTTGGGAGTACAGAACACATTCCGCTTTTTCGGAAGCCGAGCGAGCAGCTTTAGACTTTTCACTTGCCGCATCTCAAGTGCCAAATGCGGTGGATGACGAAATAAAACAAAGACTTTACAAATATTGGAACGAGGGCGAAATTGTGGAAATGCTAGGCGTTATTTCACTTTTTGGATATCTAAATCGTTGGAATGATTCTATGGGAACTTCTATTGAAGAAGGTGCTGTGGAAAGTGGGGAGCAATATCTTGGGAAGAATGGGTGGAATAAAGGGAAACACCTGTGATTTTAGATTAACGATTGCAGATTTTTTATTGCTGAACTGCTTTAAAAAGCACCTTTATTTTTTCCCTGAAACCACAATTACGATTTCCCCCTTCGGAGGTTTGTTTTCAAAATGTTTTAAAACTTCCGCTACCGTGCCCCGGATGGTTTCTTCGTGTAATTTGCTTATTTCGCGGGAAACGGAAACGGGTCTTTCCGGCCCAAAAAATTCCGAAAGATGGGCGAGGGTTTTCAGCAATTTATGCGGCGATTCATAAAAAATGACGGTTCGGGATTCTTCGGCTAAAAGTTCCAAACGGGTTTGTCTCCCTTTTTTTACCGGAAGAAATCCTTCGAAAACAAACCTATCATTAGGAAAACCGCTGTTTACCAAAGCCGGGACAAAGGCCGTGGCCCCCGGAAGGCAATCCACTTCCAGCCCTGCTTCGATGCAAGCCCGTGCCAGCAAAAACCCGGGATCGCTTATTCCGGGCGTTCCCGCATCGCTGATCAAAGCTATGTTTTCGCCATTTGAAATACGTTTTACGATATTTTCCACGGTTTTATGCTCGTTGTGCATATGGTGCGAATGCATGGGGGTGGTAATCTCAAAATGTTTCAAAAGCTTCCCACTGTCGCGCGTGTCTTCAGCGAGGATAAGATTTACGGCTTGCAAGGTTTCAACGGCCCGAAAGGTCATGTCCTTTAAATTGCCGATTGGAGTGGGAACCAAGTATAGTTTTCCCATGAAATGCGTTGGGATTTTATTAATTATTCTTTAAAAATTACTGAAATTTTTTCTCAATCAAGTGCATAAATCGGTCCGAATATTCCTCTTTTTTGAGCCAATAATTATAATCGGGCTTTATTTTTTCCTTTATAAAAACATCCGCTTCATCAAAACTATCCATGGAATTTATTTGCGATAAAACCCTGGAATAATCCTCGGAATTACCATCGAACAAATGTTTTATGAACGCCAACCTGTCGTTTAGGCCAATGTTCAGCCCTTGGTTCAATTTGTCGTTTAATGATTTCGGCTGGCTTTCGGAAATGGGAAATTTGATTTCGGATTTTGGGAAATTGCCGGTTTCCTTTCGTTCAAAGACCGGGGTTTGCTGGTATCGGGAAGCAAATTCCTCCAAATCGTTCTTTACATATTTTTTATGTGGGATAACTTTTTCCAACATTTCATCAACATGTTGCGCTTCTTCGGGCATTTGGGCCACGATGTCTTTTATTTTTTCCATTACAGGCTCAACCATATCTTCTTTGTTTTCCGGCTGCGGCAAGGGTTCCGGTTCGGTGAACCAGTTTTCTTCCCTAAAACTTTTGGAATCCAAAGCCTCGTTTTTATGGGGTTCTTCTTCTGAACTTAATTGGTTTTCCAAATATTCCAAAATCGATAACTTTTCATAAAGACTAGCAACTGTTTTCTTTAAAGTAGCGGTTTTATTGGCCGTTCCTTCATTGATCAATTGGTTGGCAATTTCCTTTATTTCGGCTTGCAACTTCTTCTTCATAACTTTTTATATTACGCTCTTAAACTGTTTTTGTTTTTATAAATTTACGCAACCTTTATTAAACGTCAACTATTAATGTTTTCGTGTAACCCCAAAAATTTATGTTTCTCGAAAATACGGTAAATCAAAAAGAGCAGTTCGGGTGGATCGAAGTGATCTGTGGTTCCATGTTTTCTGGGAAAACCGAGGAATTGATCCGAAGGTTGAAGCGCGCAAAGTTCGCCCGCCAAAAAGTGGAAATTTTTAAGCCTGCCCTTGATATCCGCTATCATGAAGATCGGGTGATTTCCCACGATAGTAACGAAATACGCTCTACGCCCGTTCCGGCAGCGGCAAATATTCCCCTTTTGGCAGATAACTGCGATGTGGTGGGCATAGACGAGGCGCAGTTTTTTGATGATGAAATCGTAAAAGTGTGCAACGACCTTGCAAATCGTGGTGTTCGGGTGATTGTGGCCGGACTGGACATGGATTATAAGGGCAACCCCTTTGGTCCTATGCCGGCACTGATGGCCACGGCAGAATATGTAACCAAAGTACACGCCGTTTGCCCCCGAACGGGCAATTTGGCGCATTATAGTTACCGCAAGTCCAAAAGCGATGCCTTGGTGCTTTTGGGCGAAACCGAGGAATACGAACCACTGAGCCGCGCGGCTTTTCAAAAAGCGATGCTCCGGGAAAAGGTGAATAAAATGGAGGTCAAAGATCCCGTGGCGGTTTCCTCATCAAAAAAGCAATCCTAAAATGCCGAAAGCCACCCAAACTGTTTTGGAAATCGACCTTGATGCGTTGGGCCATAACTACTGCTATTTAACATCAAAACTCCACAAAGAAACCAAAGTTTTGGCCGTGGTGAAAGCCTTCGGTTATGGCAGCGAATCTGTTGCGGTGGCTAAAGAACTTGTGCATTTGGGGGTTGATTATTTCGCCGTTGCCTATTCTGCCGAAGGCGAGAGGTTGCGTGATGCGGGAATAGGTACGCCCATTTTGGTGCTTCACCCAATGCCGGGAAATTTCAACCTTATCATCGATCGTTGTTTGGAACCCGCTATTTATTCGTTCCGGGTTTTGGAAGAATTTATTTTACTTTCAGAAAAACTTGGACAAAAAGATTATCCCATTCATTTAAAATTCAATACAGGGCTGAACCGATTGGGATTTTCAGAAAATGATGTTTTAAAAATTGTGGAAATCCTTTCAAAAACCCAAAGTGTAAAAGTAAAATCGGCCTTTTCTCATCTAGCGGCGAGTGAAGATAAAAATGAAATAGAGTTTACAAAAAAGCAAATCAAAAGTTTTAGGAATATATCAGAAGCCCTTATCGCTCTATTAAAATACAAGCCCTTGCTGCATACAGTTAATACTTCAGGGATTTTGAATTACCCGGAAGCACAATTGGACATGGTCCGCACGGGCATAGGCCTTTACGGTTACGGTAACGATGTTGAGGAAAATAAAAACCTGAAGCCAATAGCCACGCTTAAAACAGTAATTTCTCAAATTCATACTGTGGAAGCCGGGGAAAGCGTAGGGTATAACCGGGCGTTCAAAGCTGTTTCGCAATTCAAAACCGCAACACTGCCCATTGGCCACGCGGACGGAATAAGCCGCGCTTACGGCAATGGGAAAGGATGGGTAACCATAAAGAACCAAAAAGCACCCATTGTGGGGAACGTTTGCATGGACATGATCATGGTGGATGTCACGAATATTGAATGCGAAGAAGGGGACGAAGTCATCGTTTTTGGCGAAAATTCCACTGCTGAGCAATTATCGGCCGCCATAAATTCCATTCCTTATGAACTAATAACCGCAATTTCACAGAGGATTAAAAGAATAATTGTTAAAAAATGAAACGATAATTAGGATTTGAAGCTTTAAAATGAAAGTTTATTTTTTAATAACTTAGGAACCAAACAATTTACTAACCCAAACCCATTCACTATGTTTAAAGAGGTCAAGAATTTTATTATGACGGGCAACGTTATCGATTTAGCGGTGGCAGTAATATTGGCCGGAGCAGTCGGTATGGTAATCAACGGTTTCGTAACCGATGTAATGATGCCCATAGTGGGGCAATTTGCAGGCGGTTTGGATTTTGCCGATATGAAAGTATTGCTTTCCGAAGCTGTGATAGCTGCTGATGGCACCATCGAAAAACCCGAAAACGCCATTATGTACGGAAAATGGATCAATACGTTAATAAACCTTGTTATTGTTGGATTTGTACTTTTTATGATCGTAAAAGCCTACGCCAAGGTTCGAAAGAAAACAGAAGAAGCCGCTCCCGCTACCGCAGGACCAACCCAAGAACAATTGCTCATAGAGATCCGCGACGAGTTGCGGAAAAAGAATTTGTAGTACCGCTACACTGTATGTTTAATTTAAACCATCCGTTGAAAAGCGGGTGGTTCTTTTTTTAAGTTTATGTTGAAAAATCAACCCAGTATCCATTAATTTTGAACAAAATATATTTAAAATGAAAATTGCAATAGTTGGTGCCACCGGAATGGTTGGTTCCGTAATGTTGAAAGTGTTGGAAGAGCGTAATTTCCCTGTCTCTCAATTTCTACCGGTTGCTTCGGAAACTTCCGTGGGAAAAGAAATTATTTTTAAAGGGAAATCTCATAAAATCATAAGCTTGGAAGAGGCCGTAAATGCAAAACCTGATATCGCTATTTTTTCGGCGGGCGGAAGCATTTCGTTGGAATGGGCCCCCAAATTTGCAGAAGTTGGCACTACAGTTATCGATAATTCCTCGACTTGGCGCATGGATGCGGGAAAAAAACTTATTGTCCCGGAAATAAACGCCCACATTTTGACCAAAGACGATAAAATCATTGCCAACCCAAACTGCTCCACCATTCAAATGGTTATGGCCTTGGCACCTCTTCACAAAAAATATAAAATGAAACGAGTGGTGGTTTCCACTTATCAATCTGTTTCTGGGACGGGCGTAAAAGCCGTAAACCAACTCGAAAACGAGATTTTGGGAATAAAGGGAGAGATGGCCTATCCGCACCCGATCCACAAAAACGCGCTCCCACATTGCGATGTTTTTGAGGAAAACGGGTATACGAAAGAAGAAATGAAACTCAACCGTGAGCCACAAAAGATATTGAACGACACTTCTTTTTCGGTCTCCGCCACCGCTGTCCGCATCCCCACTGCGGGGGGACATAGCGAAGCGGTGAATGTAGAATTTTTAAACGATTTTCAAATTTCAGAGGTGCGGGAATTGCTTCGGGAAACCCATGGGATTATGGTGCAGGACGATCCGGCTACCAACAGCTATCCCACACCCATGTATGCCCACGGCAAGGATGAGGTTTTTGTGGGCCGCATACGCCGGGACGAAAGCCAGCCCAACACACTGAATATGTGGATTGTGAGCGATAATCTTCGAAAGGGAGCTGCAACCAATGCCGTTCAAATTGCAGAATATCTTGTCGAGAAAGGGTTTGTCTAAATTTTTATTGATTTTTTTTGAGAGGGACTTTTTCTTTTTTCCCCTTTCAGAAATACAACTACTTGCGAATAACCTTTTGAAAATGAAGAAGCAACTGGATAATTCTTTATATTTATCGACTTTTTGAAAATTGATTAGGGGATTAAATAAATTCTCATAAAAATCGTTTATCTTAAAAAAGTATTTGCTTTTGAAATGAAAAATTACATTTCTATTGGTTTATTGTCATTCTTTGCTGCCATCGCGATTTCCTGTAAATCCGACGATGACAGCTATACTGCATTGAAAATAGAAACTGAGGCAGATTTAATTCAGGTTTTTCAAAATGCTTCTGTAGAAATAAATGTTCTTGAAAACGACAGTAACCTTCCTTCAAAAGGAAGCCTTTCGGCCCAATCGCCGCAAAACGGCACTGTTGAAATTTTGGATCCAAACAATACCCCGGAAAATCCCGCGGACGATAGAATCCTTTATACCCCAAATGGAAGTTTTACCGGGGAAGATGTATTTCAATATACCATCTGTGGTGAGGGAGGAAACAATTGTGCTACGGATGTTGTTACGGTATCGGTACTGCAATTTTCCCCCGTTGTTTTCGATATAGATGAAGTGCCATATCAAACCCTTTCGGAGTACAATTTTTTTGAAGGCGCGCTGGCCGGCCTAAATCCAGTAAACGGTGTACTCCCCTATGAACCCATCAATTCCCTTTTTTCGGATTATTCCTTGAAAAAACGTTTTGTTTGGATGCCCAGCGGGGTAAAAGCGAATTATGTAAGTGATCACGAAACATTGAATTTCCCTAAAGGCACTGTGCTTATAAAGAATTTTTATTATGATAATGTACAGCCTGAAAACAATCGGCGTATCATCGAAACTCGGTTAATGATTAAAAAAGAAAGTGGGTGGGTGTTTGCCAATTATGTATGGAACAATGCGCAGACCGAAGCTAATTTCGATCTTTTGGGCAGTTTTACGGAAGTGGAATGGATCCAAAACGGGGAAACAAAATTTGTGAATTATCGAATACCCCCAGAGAGCGAATGCTTCACATGCCATAAATCTGCAGTAAATTCAATCCCCATCGGGCCAAAGCCTCAGAATTTGAATTCAAATTATATTTATGAAGACGGGGATAAAAACCAACTTCAGAAGTTAATAGAGATGGGATATTTGGAAAATTCATTACCTTCATCAATTAATACAGTGGTGAATTGGGACGATCCTTCACAAGATTTGAACATGCGGATGCGGGCTTATGTGGATACTAATTGTGCCCATTGCCATTCGGATGATAGACATTGTGATTACAGGCCCCTGCGCTTGGAATTCAAGGACAGCGGTGAGGAAACGAATATGGGCGTATGCGTAACGCCCGACACTGCGGTACCGGGATATACCAAAATAGTTGTACCTAACGATGTTGGCCTTTCATCGCTGCATTTCAGGATGAACACCACTTTGGAAGAATACAGAATGCCCTTGTTGGGCCGGACATTGATACATGAAGAAGCAATCAGCTTTGTGGAGGAATGGATAAACTCTTTAACAACAGTATGTGAATAACCAATATTTTTAATAATTAATATCTTAAATACCATGAAAAAAATTACCCTCCTTTTAATGTCATTTGCTTTGTTTGGAATAAGCAATGCCCAGGACAACCTTAATGGCACGTCAAATAATCCCGCTTCAAAATCGGGAACTATTTCATTTACCACAGAACCGCTTGCGACAACCGGCTGGAACAGGGCCGTTGTGGATATGAACGGCGATTTCTTGGATGACGTGGTTTCCATTGAAAATACCAATGTGAATATTTTTTACCAACTTGAAGCAGGCGGTTTTGAAGAAGTAAATATCACCACCACCCCTGCCAACTATATGCCTTCGTGGAGTTTGGCCGCTGGAGATTATGACAAAAATGGTTATACCGATTTAATGTATGGATCGGGAAGTGGTGTTACTTTTATGAGAGCAAACAATACTGGGACCGGATTTACGGAAATTTCAGGTCCCGAATCCATATTTTCTCAACGCTCAAATTTTGTGGACATCAACAATGACGGCCATATGGATGCCTTCATGTGCCACGATATTGCCCCCAATGTTTATTACATAAATGACGGTACCGGAAATTTAGTGTACCAACAAGGTGGATTAGGAGATTATCCAACCGGTGGAAATTACGGTTCAGTTTGGATAGATTATAACAACGATAGGAACATTGACCTTTTCATCGCGAAATGTGGTGGCGAGCCAGCAAGAAGGACTAACCAAATGCACACAAACAATGGTGATGGCACTTATACGGAAAATGCTGAAGAGATTGGCCTTGCGGACGATATGCAAACGTGGTCTTCGGCCTGGGGAGATTATGATAATGATGGAGATATGGACGTATTTGTGGGCGCCAGCACCGATACGCATAAACTGATGCGCAACAATGGCAATAGCACCTTTACCGATGTAACCGCAGCCTCCGGGGTTTTGTTGGTTACCCAAACGGGAATCGAAAATGCAGCTCATGATTTTAATAATGATGGTTTTATTGACATTGTTTCAAATGGAAATATTCTTTTAGGAAATGGTGACCTTACCTTTACCGATATTGCTTTTAACGCCCTGCCCGGCGATAACGGTGGTTTGGGAGATTTGAATAATGATGGTTTTATTGATTCTTTCCTAAATGAAACCATTTTTTGGAACACTCCAAATGCAAATAACTGGCTTACCATTAATACCGTTGGCGTTCAAAGCAATATTAATGGAATTGGTGCAAGGATCGAACTTACTTCTGCCCTCGGAACACAGATTCGCGATGTAAGAAGCGGTGAGGGTTTTAGGTTCATGAGCACCTTGAACTCCCATTTTGGTTTAGGGGCCGATACCGAAATTCAAACAATAACAATCTACTGGCCTTCAGGAATTATTGATGTGTTGCAAAACCAAAATACAAATCAAGTATTAAACATTGTAGAGGGTCAGACTTTGGGCTTGGAGGATACCCTGACCAATTCCTTAATCCTTTATCCAAATCCTGCTACTGATGTATTAAATTTAAATACCACACAAGGTTTGGAGAATGCTATATATACCAT
This sequence comes from Flavobacteriales bacterium, assembly GCA_038326725.1. Classification (GTDB taxonomy): domain Bacteria; phylum Bacteroidota; class Bacteroidia; order Flavobacteriales; family Flavobacteriaceae; genus JBBQKI01. The sequence goes on along the minus strand of JBBQKI010000007.1, from coordinate 49,092 downwards.
TTTCAGTATTGATGGTAAACTTATACAGAACAATAGGGTTGCTTCAAATACAATTGATGTTTCTGCTTTGAGTTCTGGAAATTATATTTTGAGGATCGTAAACAATGGCGATATCAAAACGCAAAAATTCATTAAAAAATAAATTCATTTTATACACCCTTTGTACTTTTCCCGAAACCGGCCGTCAATCATTTTGAGGGCCGGTTTTTTTTGAAATTATTTTTTTTTGGAAATAAAAACTACATTTACCTAGACCAATAAAATTAATTCAAATGAAATATTTACTGATTACCACATTGATTGCGATTGTTTTTACAGCATGTAATAAGAAAACTGAAAAAGAAACCTATACCGTGACCTATCCAGAAACAAAAAAAGTAGATACAGTTGATACTTATTTTGGAATTGAAGTAAATGACCCCTACCGATGGCTGGAAGATGATCGCAGCGAAGAAACCGGGAATTGGGTAAAGGCACAAAACGAAGTAACTCACGGCTATTTAAACAATATTCCGTACCGTGACGAATTGAAAGACCGACTTTCAACACTTTGGAACTATGAAAAAGTGGGCGCGCCTTTTAAGGAAGGAGATTATACTTATTTTTATAAAAATGACGGTTTGCAAAACCAGTTTGTCCTCTACCGATACAAAACTGGCGAAAACCCTGATACGGCAAAGGTTTTCATAGACCCCAACACCTTTAAGGAAGACGGCACCATTTCATTGGGCGAAATGAGTTTTTCAAAAGACGGCAGCAAAGCAGCTTATACTATCTCCGAAGGCGGGAGCGATTGGCGCAAACTTTTGGTGATGAATTCCGAGACTACAGAATTGATGGGCGATACGCTGATAGATATTAAATTCAGCCGACTTGCGTGGAAAGGGGAAGAAGGTTTTTATTATTCAAGTTACGAAAAACCTGAAGGCAGTGAGCTTTCGGCAAAAACCGATCAGCATAAATTGTTCTATCACAAAATGGGAACTCCCCAAAGTGAAGATGTTTTGGTTTTTGGGGGCATCCCTTCCGAAAAGCATCGATATATCAATGCCAGCGTTACGGAGGACAATAAATATTTAATTGTGTCTGCTAGCACTTCCACTACCGGAAACAAACTGTTCATTAAAGATCTTTCAAAACCCGACAGCAAATTCACCACTATTTTGGACAATACCGATACCGATAGTTTTGTTTTGGAAAATGTAGGCTCCAAACTTTATATTGTAACAAATCTAAATGCCCCGAATGGGAAAATAGTTACCGTGGATGCTGAAAACCCCACCCCTGAAAATTGGAAAGATTTCATCCCCGAAACTGAAAACGTGCTATCTACCAGTACAGCGGGCGGAAATATTTTTACGACTTATATGGTTGATGCTGTTTCAAAAGTATTGCAATATGATTATGATGGAAAATTAATCCGGGAAGTAAAACTCCCGGGAATTGGCAGTGTGGGTGGTTTTAATACTAAAAAAGAGGAAACTGAAGTGTATTTTTCATTTACAAATTATGTAATCCCTGGCAGTATATATAAGTATAATATTGCGGAAGGAACTTCGGAACTTTTCAACAAGCCAGACATAGATTTTGATCCTGATAACTTTGAAAGCAAACAGGTGTTTTATACTTCAAAAGACGGCACTAAAGTCCCGATGATCATTACCCACAAAAAAGGATTAAAAATGGATGGAAATAACCCAACCCTTCTTTATGCCTATGGCGGTTTTAGTATCTCAATGACCCCAAATTTCAGTATTGTAAATTTGGTGTGGATGGAGCAGGGCGGAATTTATGCCGTTCCCAACCTTCGAGGCGGTGGTGAATATGGAAAAGAATGGCATATTGCGGGTACTCAAATGCAGAAGCAAAACGTGTTTGATGATTTTATAGCTGCTGCAGAATATTTAATTGATAACAAATACACCACTTCAAAATATTTGGCTATTCGCGGGGGTTCCAACGGCGGATTGCTTGTAGGCGCTACCATGACCCAACGACCGGATTTGGCCAAAGTTGCCCTGCCCGCAGTGGGCGTTCTCGATATGTTGCGTTATCACACTTTTACCGCAGGAGCAGGTTGGGCGTATGATTATGGAACAGCGGAAGACAGTAAAGAAATGTTTGAATATTTAAAAGGGTATTCCCCGCTTCATAATGTAAAAGAGAATACGAAATATCCCGCGACATTAATCACCACAAGCGATCACGATGATAGGGTGGTACCGGCGCACAGTTTTAAGTTTGCAGCTGAGCTTCAATCCAAACAAACTGGAAAAAACCCGGTGTTGATACGCATTGAAACCGATGCTGGCCATGGGGCAGGAACCCCGATTAGTAAAACCATTGAGCAATATGCTGATATTTTTGCTTTTACCTTGTATAATATGGGCTTTGAGGAATTGCCGGTAAAAGCGGAATAAAGAAATAGAAACTATTATTAATAAAAACTTCGCGATTCCTGCGAAGTTTTTTTTGTCCATAGTTTTAAGTTTAATCCAACACCTCATTCAATTCCAGAAAAACGGTTTTTGGATCATGTTTTTCGTAAAGGATTGAATAAATGGCATTAATAATTGGGGTTTTGGCTTTTTTCTTTCCCTTTTGCTGGTTCAGTAAATATGCGCTTTTTGTGGCATAATAACCCTCGGCCACCATGCTCATTTCCAATTGAGCGCTTTTAACTGTATAGCCTTTCCCAATCATATTCCCGAACAATCTATTCCGGCTGAAAACGGAATAACCCGTTACCAACAGGTCACCTAAATAAGCGGAATCATTGATGTCGCGTTTCATTTTATGTACTTTTTTCACGTACTTCTTCATTTCGCGGATTGCATTGCTCATTAAAACACTTTGAAAATTATCTCCATAGCCCAAACCGTGGGCAATACCGGCCGCAATTGCATAAATGTTTTTCAACATCGCGGCATATTCGATGCCAATAACATCATCACTGGTGGTGCATTTTATGTAATCGCTGCTAAGGTGTTTGCAAATGACTTTCGCTTTTTCTTCATCGGCACAGGCAATGGTTAAATAAGAAAGTCGCTCCAAAGCAACTTCCTCAGCGTGGCAGGGGCCGGAGATTACCCCAATGTTATTAAACGGAACTTTATAATATGTATTAAAATGATCTCCCACAATCAAACTGGTTTGGGGAACAATTCCTTTTATGGCTGAAAAAATAACTTTTCCCTCCAATGAAGCGGTCAACTTTTCAAGTTCGGAGTGGAGGAAAGCAGATGGGATCACGAAAATAAGATAATCAGCATAAGCTACCATTTCGTTCATGTTATTGCTCAACTTCAATTGCGACAGATTGAATTCAACGGAACTTAAATAGTTGGGGTTGTGCCTGTTTTTTTGAATGTAATTTAAGGCTGTTTCGCTACGCATGTACCAGCCCACTTCAGTCATGTTCTCACAAAGCATTTTCACGATTGCGGTGGCCCAGCTTCCGCCTCCAAATACTGCAAATTTTAATTTTTTGGTCATTTTTTAAAATTGATAAACCAAAAATACACAATTCAAAATTCAAAGCTGTTTAAGAATGAAAATGGGTTGCGTGGCAATTATAAATTTTAACAATAGATTATGATTATCTGGGCAATGATTAGCTTTTTTGAAACGTTATTTACAACCCTTCAAAAAGATTGCTTTTAAAAAGCTTCAAGATATTTTTGGATTTTTGGTTGGTTATTTAGTTGAACCGTCCCGTAAGTGTTAATTAAAATGCGGGACGGTTTTTTTATACTTAATATCCTCGAATTTTCCAACTGCCCGTTACTTATAAAAATTCATTTCATCTATATATTGCCAAACTTTTTCCGGTAATAGCGGGCGAATGTTTTTCCCCGTTTTTAAGGCATTGCGGATAAATGTGGAAGAAATTTCCATAACAGGGGCAGATACTTTTTTGATATTAGGGGTTGAAACAAGTTGGTTTTCAACCAATCCCTCTGAAATCCTGGGATAAACATAAATTTCGAAACGTTCCAAAATTACTTCGTGGTTTTTCCATTTATGAAAATTTTTAAGGTTGTCTTCGCCCATGATCAGCACGAAATCCAGCCTGGGGTGTTTTTCCTCTAAATACGCTAGGGTATGCACTGTATAATTGGGTTGTGGCAAATCAAATTCCACCGTGCTCACTTTTAGTTTGGGGTAGTCTTCTATTGCAATACGAACCATTGCCAAGCGGTGGTGGTCTGCAAGTAATGTTTTTTTATTCTTAAGCGGGTTTTGTGGGGTTACCACCAGCCAAACCTCATCAAGCCCAGCGAACTCTGCCATATAATTGGCAATGGCGAGATGACCCACATGAATAGGATTAAAGGTGCCAAAGTACAGCCCGGTTTTTTTTTTCAATTTAAGTTATTGAATTAATATATTGTTGAATTGCGCGAAAACCCCAACTACAAACCAATGAAATCCTTCACTAAATCATGCGCTTCTTGAAGGGCAGTTTCCAAATGGTTGTTTTCGATAATGAAATCGAACTGTGGGGCTGTAGCCAATTCTATTGAAGCTTTTGCTATCCGCATGTTGATTCGTTCATCGCTTTCTGTCTTACGTTTTTTCAGTCTTATTTTAAGTTCGTCAATGCTCGGGGGCTTTACGAAAACAGCCAATGTTTTTTCGGGGAATTTCTTTTTTATCCGCAATCCGCCCACCACGTCAATATCAAAAATGACATTTTTCCCCATTGCCCAAATCCGTTCCACTTCACTTTTTAAGGTACCATAAAAACTGTCGCGATAGACTTCTTCCCATTCCAGAAAATCTTCGCTTTTGATATGGTGCTTAAATTCGTGCAGGCTTATAAAATAATAATCTTTTCCATGCATTTCATGGCTTCGGGGGTCTCGCGAAGTTGCAGATATTGAAAAGTCAAGGTTTAAATCCTTTTGCTCCAAAAGATGGCGGACCAAAGTGGTTTTCCCACTGCCGGAAGGGGCCGAAAAAACAATGAGTTTTCCTCCCTTCATTACAAAACGTTTAGGGCTTGTTCCTTTATTTTTTCCAGTTCATCCTTCATCTGAACCACCAATTGTTGCATGGGCGCATAATTGGCCTTGCTGCCGATGGTGTTTATTTCGCGGCCAAGTTCTTGGGTAATGAACCCAAGCTTTTTCCCGTTGGAATCCGAAGAACGGATGTTTTCAAAGAAATAATCCAAGTGGTTTTTAAGCCTTACTTTTTCTTCGGTAATGTCGAATTTCTCCAAATAATAAATCAGTTCCTGCTCAAATCGGTTTTCATCCACCTTTTCCTTTAGCTCCGTAACGGCCTTCCGAAGACGGTCTTTTACGGTATTCATTCGTTCCGGGTCCATCGCAATTACTTGTTCAAGCAAGGAGGCAATATTTCCCGAACGTTCCAAAAATTCGGTTTCCAAAACCTTACCTTCATCACTTCGGTATTTATTTATCGCCAAAAGGGCTTCGTCCAAGGCTATAAGTATTGTTTCATATTCGGCTTCGTCAATTTCGTCACGCTCTGTTTTCAGGGCATCGGGCATACGGATTGCCATTTTTAAAAGCTCGGTTGGGTCGCCATCCACCACTTTCGACAATTGTTTGATGTATTGGTTTACTACGGTTTCATTAACCTCCGTTGTAGTGGCTTCGCCCGTTAGTTCAATGTAAAGGCTGAAATCCACTTTGCCGCGCTCTAAAGAAGCGGATATTTTATTGCGGAGGAAAAGTTCCTTCTCACGATAGGAAGATGGGATGCGGGCGTTCAAATCCATGCTTTTGCTGTTCAGCGATTTGATTTCGACTGTTATTTTTTTTGAGGGCAATTGTGCAGTAGCCTTTCCGTAGCCCGTCATGGATTGAATCATATAAATTATTTTAATTTGAGGGCAAAGGTAAGGAAATTAGGGGCCAACCTTAAAGACAGCCATTTCAAAATGAGTTTTATTAAAAGAAAGTCACCTTTCTTCAAGGAACTGTAAGGCCCTTTTTTCGCTGTAATATATTTTATTGCTAAGATGAAAGCCCACATGACCACCATGTTTGGGCGATTCAAGGAAGATGTTTTGGGAATTTTTGGCAAGCTCTTTAGGATAGCAAGCTGCCGAAAGGAAACTGTCGTTTTCTGCATTTAAAATGAGCACAGGAATGGTTATGTTTTTCAGGAATTGGCCGCTGCTGTTTTTTTCGTAATATTCGTATGCATCCTTAAACCCGTGTGCCGGTGCGGTGTATGCATTATCAAAATCCAGAAGCGACTTTATGTTCTTTAATTCCGAGGAATTCATTTTCTCGGGGAAGTGCTGCATTTTTTCCCGGTATTTTTCTTTCAAATCCTTTAAAAATGTACTGCGGTAGACCCAATTGTAAAATTTGGTAAGCGACTCCAAAGAACCTTTTAAATTTAAGGGTGCAGAAACTGCCACTGCTCTTTTCAGTTCTTTCGGGAAAGTCTCCCGCTCCCCCAAATATTTCAAAAGGAGGTTCCCGCCAAGGCTAAAACCAATAAGTGCAATTTCATCGTAACGGTCCTTTTTCAGGATAAAATTGATAACCGATTCCAAATCATCCGTTTTCCCTGCGTTGTAGGAACTGTACAGCAAATTTGTTTCACCGCTACAGCCACGGTAATTTACCGCTGCCACATCCCAATTATTTTCTGCTAAGACCCGTCCGGCGCCTTTTATGTAATTGCGTTTCGAATTTCCCTCAAGCCCATGGAGCAAGATCGCTACCTTTCTTGAAGGGTAATTTGCAAAAGACCAATCGACATCCATAAAATCGCCATCCTGAAGCCTCATTCGCTCCCGTTGCTGGAGTAAAGAAACGGTGGGCCGCAGTTTTGCGGAATAAATGGTGGAAAAATGCGCGTTCCTAAAAACCCCTTTGGCGCGGTATGGAGAAGTAATTATGGGCATAAGCTAACTAATTCAAAGCGGGTTTTATAAGGTGAATTTGGCGAAATGCCCCGCAAAATCTTTGTAATTTTGAAAAAAACCAAGGTCAAATGTACAGTAAAGAATTTGAAATAAGGTGGAGCGATGTGGATGCCAACCGCCATTTACGAAACAGTGCCTACATCGATTTTATGAGCCATACCCGAATGGGGTTTTTGATGGAAAATGGGCTGGATCAACAGCAACTTTCCAAACATGACTTGGGGCCTGTGGCTTTTTATGAGCATATGTATTATTTTAAAGAAGTATTTCCCGGCAAACCCGTGCGGGTTACATTGCTTTTAAAAGGCATTTCCGATGACGGGATGTATTTTCAGTTCCTGCACGATTTTTATGATGCGGAGGGAAATAACTTCGCCCGTTGTGAAATGCTGGGCGGGTGGATCAATTTAAAAGAAAGGAAACTCACCGGCTTGCCAGAATCTTTATTGAAAAGTTTAAATTCTCTTGAAAAGACCAAGGATTTTAAAGTACTTACCAAGGAAGTAACCCGGAAACATGGGCAAAGGCCGAACGAAGGTTTAATAATTGATAGTTGATGGCTGATAGGTTTTCGATTACGGTTGAATTGATAATGATTCTTGACTTAATGGGGATTTTTTTACCAAATCAGGCCATTTTTTTCCTCTTGCGGGTGGAGAGGAAAACGCCGGTAAAAATCAATAAGGCTGCACCAAGTTTTATCGCTGTTAAAGTATCGGCGCCAACTAGTACCGCAAACACAGTTGCCACCACAGGCTGCAAATAAATAAAGACCCCGAGGGTGGCGGGACTCAACTGTTTAAGGGCGTAAATGTTCAACAAATAGGTGAGGAAAGTGGTCGCGATAATCACGAAGGCGATTTGCCAAATGGATGAAAACGAAAGCGTACTCCACGAAACTTCCATCAATTCCGAAAACCCGATGGGGAAATTGATACAAAGGGCGATGAGGAAAAGATATTTCATCAAAGTGATGGCTTTATATTTCGAGACCAAGGGTTTTACCAAAATGAGGTAAAAGGAATAGGAGATGGCATTCAGCACAAAAAAAAGGTTCCCCAAAGGAATGTTTGGCGCATTTAATTGCGTCCTTTCCTGAAAAAGAATAAGGGCCAAGGCCCCGCCCAAACCGAGCATAATCCCGAAAGCCTTGAGCCAGGTTATTCTTTCCCGTAAAATAAATGCCGTAAGCAAAAGCAGCAAAACCGGGGTAATGGTCATGGAAACCGCACTGTTTATGGGGGTAGAAAGGCTGAGGCCTTTAAAGAACATCAGCATGTTAAGCACCATGCCGAAAATGGCGCAGGTGGCTATCCGCCACCAATCTTTTCTTTCAATTTTTTCGGAAGGAACTAAAAAACTTATCGTCCAAAAAAGCAAGGCCGCCCCGCTCACGCGGAGCAATATAAAGCCGAAAGGTTGGATAACGTCCGGCATGAGCCCTTTGGCGATGGTATGGTTCAAGCCATAAATAACTTCAGTTGCCGTGGCCGCGAGTAGGGCCAGCAATCGTTTGTCCATCAATGGTCGTGAATGGATTTTTTGGCGGCTGCAACTGTTTTTTTGCTATTGCCGATAAAGATTTCGTCGTTGTTAATGATTACCGGACGTTTCAGAAAGGTATAATGGTTCAACAAAAGAGTGCGGTAATCTTCATCCAGAAGCTTTTCCTCGTTCAAGTTTTTTTCCTTGAAAAGTTTGGCCCGCTTGCTAAAAAGGGCTTTATAACTGCCCGAAAGATTATAGAGTTCTTCAAGTTCTTCGGCCGTAATACCTTGGGTCTTGATGTCCTGTTTTATGAAAGATTGCGGGATTTCGATTTCATCAATAATGCCTTTGCACGTATCGCAACCTCGGAGATAATATACCTTTTTCATCTTAAATTTTAATTATTGGAAAAAATTCATTCTACAAATAATGACACAAATTAGTTTTTTAATAAACACGCGGGCGTTAATTAAACTTTAAAAAGCTATTTCACCTGAAGATAGGGGGTGGCTTCTGCCATGGCAATCTTAAGCTCAATGGGCCCCTCGGCATAGCTGGCAATGTCGTATTGGTTATAGATAAAAATAAGGGTGTCCGGGGTGAAGCCCATATTTTCCGACAAATAAAAGGCATCGTTTGCAAACCAAAAGCCGGTGCCGTTAATGGGGGCATCGCTTGGGATTGATTGCTGTTTCCGGAATTTCTTTTCCGCAAAAGCGGCGAATTCCTTTTTGTCCTTAAAAATGTCGGCATCCGAGAATTCCTCGCCCGTTTCAATATCGATGTTTTTAAAAGAAGTGGTGCCATAGCCATGAGCCCCGCCAGCAAAAAGGTATTGCCGCATTTCAAGGCAAAGCAGTTTTTCGGAACGGTACAGCTCGTTTACCGAAATTTCGGCGAAGTAGCCGGCCGTCATATCGGGGAAGCTTTGCAGGTCGCTTTTATAAGTGGCTATAAATTCCGAAGCGGCTTCTTCTATGGTTTTAGCGGATGGGATGGAATCTTCACCCAACATCAAGGAAGAGATAATGAATTTTTCAATCTTGGAATTGATCTTTTTTGAAACCCCTTCCTCGCCAAAGGCTATCACATAGTTGATGGTAATCTCGGCACAGAGATTATTTTTACAGGAATCGAGACTGTTTTCAGTAAAACTTTCAGCGGTCAGGAACAGTTCCTCTTTTTCGTTACAACCTAAAAAAGGCAGCAATACAAGGGTTAAAACGGTAATGTTGGTTTTCATTGGGCGGGCAATAATTTTGGCATAAAAATACAATGGATTTAGTTATCCAAAAGGGAATGGTTACTTTTGTTTTTTAAACTTTTAGGGGGATATCTCCCCGGCCTCCTTCAAAGAGGGGGATTAATTTTAATTATATATTATGAAATTCAACACCAAGACCATACACGGAGGGCAGCATGATACGGACCCGGCCTACGGTAGCGTGATGCCGCCCATTTATCAAACCTCAACATATTCCCAAACCACGCCGGGCGGGCACAAAGGGTTTGAATATTCGCGGACACACAACCCCACGCGTGCTGCTTTGGAGCGGGCTTTTGCAAGCCTTGAAAATGGAAAATACGGTTTGGCCTTTGGAAGTGGTCTGGCTTCGATAGACGCAATAATAAAGTTGCTGAAGCCCGGCGATGAGGTTATTTCCACCAACGATCTTTATGGGGGGACCTATCGTTTGTTCACCAAAATATTTGAAGGGTTTGGGGTGAAGTTCCATTTTATTGGGATGGAGAATGCTTCCAAGATTGAAGATTATATTACCAAAAACACCAAACTCATCTGGGTGGAAACGCCCACCAACCCGATGATGAACATCATCGACATTAAAGCGGCGGCGGCCATTGCGAAAAAGCACAGCATCTTGCTGGCAGTGGATAACACCTTTGCCACCCCATATCTTCAACGCCCGCTGGACCTTGGTGCGGACATAGTGATGCACAGTGCCACCAAATATTTGGGCGGCCATAGCGATGTAGTAATGGGTGCCTTGGTGGTAAAGGACAAGGAATTGGCAGACCGACTGTATTTTATACAAAATGCAAGCGGCGCCATTTGCGGACCGCAGGACAGTTTTTTGGTGTTACGTGGTTTGAAGACCTTGCACGTAAGAATGCAGCGGCATTGCGAAAACGGGGAGAGAATCGCCAAATATCTAGACTCGCATCCTAAAGTCGAAAAAGTATATTGGCCCGGTTTTGAAAACCATCCAAACCATCAAATTGCAACAGAACAAATGAGCGGTTTTGGTGGGATGATATCCTTTACCACTAAGGGGAATAATTATGCAGAAGCTATAAAAATAGTTGAAAAGCTAAAAATCTTTACCCTTGCCGAAAGCTTGGGAGGCGTTGAAAGTTTGGCGGGCCACCCGGCCAGCATGACGCATGCCAGTATCCCAAAGGAAGAACGTGAAAAGACAGGGGTGGTGGATTCATTGGTCCGGTTGAGCGTGGGGATAGAAGATGGGGAGGATTTGATAGCGGATTTGGAACAGGCGATTGGGTGATTGGGTGGGTAAAGTGGGAGCCATTTCTTATTCAATATTCTAATAAAATGAAAATATTTGTTGAAACAGAACGGTTGACTTTAAGGGAAGTCATGCCAAAAGATGCAAGTGGGTTTTTTGAACTGGACGCCAATCCGGAACTGCACCGATATTTAGGGAACAGAACTATTACAAAGGAATAACACTACGTTTATAAGGTCCATAGCAAATGCCGTTGCCATGGGAAATTTGGCGGGTGCCATGGTGAATAAGATGTTAGTAGAAGAAGGGTTTTAAATTTTAAAAAAGTCTTTCCTAATCCAAGTAATAAATATACCCCACATTCAACCAATAAATCCAGTCATTGGCTTTATTCTCGGGCACATCCGGATTTAGGCCGTCCACCCAGTTGGAAAAGTAGTACTGCCAACGGCTGTCCAGCATCAGGTCACTCAATTGGGTCAATTTATACCTTACACCCACGCTCCATACCACGGACCAAGTGGAAGCCGGTTCTTGCTGAAAAGAATCGAAATATTTTTCGGGGGTAGTAAGTGGGGTATTCAGCCCACCGAGTTCGGAATAAACTTCCGGGTCATAATTTACAAAGTGTACCCCAAAAGAAATGAAAGGTGCAAGTTTGTATGCTCCTGCAGCAAAATCGCGGATGCTAAAAGGGAAATATTCAAGTTGTGAGCCTATATCTATAACCGTGGAAGTACCCTTCATGGCGCGGAGCTGATCCGAAAAAAGCCCAGTCTCGCTCGGGTCCACATATTCTCCCAAATGTTCTAAATTGGTTTTATGATAATCAATTTCATTGCGAAGCTTAAAATGGTCATTAAAATAAGTATCGCGGGTGTAGCAATTACAATCTGCACGATATGAAAAGTTGAGGTAGTGGATTATGCCCACTCCGTAACCCACGTTGCCAAAATTGGTTTCCACATCGTTGCGCACCCCGAAATCCGAATAAAAAGTAACGGGCCCGGTGATTACCCCGAGTTCATGGGAAAACCCAAATTGCCCGTAAATTTGCTGATTTGCAACAAGAAACAGCATCAATACCACTAACAAAGATTTGGCATTCATTTTATAGGAAGGTTTAGATTGAGACCTAGCAAATATATAAAAACTTGTTAAACGGAAAAATTAATCGGCTATTTAGCTAATTTGTAAAAATTTAGCATTCAATTTTACTATAACGCTTATATTTGTGCCTTCCATATAAAAAATATTTTAAACCCCTATTTTATTATAAAAAAAATGAAAAAAAGCATAAAAGATTTTATCGCTGAAGTTGAAAGGTCGAACCCCAACGAACCTGAATTCTTACAAGCAGTAACGGAGGTTGCCGAAACCGTGATTCCGTTTATTGAAGAAAACGAAAGGTACCAAAACAAAAAACTCTTGGAGCGCATGGTTGAGCCGGAGCGCACCATCCTCTTCCGCGTTCCCTGGACAGATGATAAAGGTGAAATACAAGTAAACAAAGGCTACCGCATTGAGTTCAATTCTGCAATCGGGCCTTATAAAGGCGGATTGCGTTTCCATCCATCTGTAAATTTGAGCATATTGAAATTTCTGGGTTTTGAGCAAACCTTTAAAAATAGTTTGACTACACTGCCAATGGGTGGCGGAAAAGGAGGCTCCAATTTCGATCCAAAAGGAAAAAGCGATAATGAAATAATGCGGTTCTGTCAAAGTTTCATGAACGAACTTAGTAGACACATAGGCCCCAATACTGATGTTCCCGCTGGGGATATTGGCGTGGGCGGCCGCGAGATTGGGTTTATGTTTGGGCAATACAAGCGTCTGCGCAATGAATTTACCGGGGTATTCACCGGAAAGGGCCCGTCTTATGGCGGTTCTTTGATTCGTCCGGAAGCTACGGGTTACGGAAATGTTTATTTCGCAAAAAACATGCTTGCCACCAAAGGCGAAGATTTTAAAGGGAAGATAGTGGTTATTTCCGGATCCGGAAACGTGGCCCAATATGCTGCTGAAAAAGCAATGGAATTTGGCGGGAAAGTGGTTACTTTTTCAGATTCGTCAGGATATATTTATGACAAAGATGGGATAGATGCGGCGAAACTTGCTTTTGTAATGGAGCTTAAAAACGAAAAACGCGGCCGTATTTCGGAGTATACAAAAAAATATAAAACTGCGAAATTCGTAGAAGGCAAACGCCCGTGGGAAGTGAAATGTGATATAGCCCTGCCTTGCGCCACACAAAACGAACTCGATGAAAACGAGGCCAAAGCTTTGGTTAAAAACGGTTGCATTTGTGTGGGCGAAGGCGCGAATATGCCCTGCACCCCCGAAGCTATTTCGGTTTTCCAAAATGCGAAAATTTTGTTTTCTCCCGGGAAAGCTTCAAACGCTGGTGGCGTTGCCACTTCCGGTTTGGAGATGTCGCAAAACTCTTTGCGTTTAAGCTGGAGTGCAAAGGAGGTTGATGAAAGGCTCCATACAATCATGAACAGTATCCACGATGCTTGCGTACTGTACGGAAAAGATAAAAGCGGGTATGTGGATTACGTTAAGGGTGCAAACATTGCCGGCTTCGTTAAAGTGGCAGATGCTATGATGGCACAAGGCGTAGTGTAAGCATTATTATAATTAAGAATATAAATTTCAAATAAAAGGCTGCCAGTAAAATGGTAGCCTTTTCATTTACATCCTTGCAATAATTACTAATTTAGCTTGTTAATAAAACAAAAACATCTTCAATGAAACAGTTGTTCGGCGCCATTCTTTTATTGATTTCTTTAGGAAGCAATGCCCAGGATTTTGAGGACAGTTGGACAGGTCATTTTTCGTACACTTCGGTAAAGGACATTTCGCAGGGAGACAACAAAATTTACGCTGCTTCCGAGAATTCCATTTTCACTTATGACCTCACCACCTTGGAAATAAGCACTCTTTCATCCGTAAACGGCCTTTCTGGCGAAGCAATAACCACCATTCACTATAGCGAAGCCCACGAACTTCTCATAATAGGATATGAAACAGGTTTAATGGATATTGTGATTGATGGGGATGAAAATGTTTTAAAAGTGGTGGACATTTTGGAAAAGCAAACCATACCTCCGGATCAGAAGAGGATAAATCATTTCAATGAATATGAGGGAAAAATTTTCATAAGCACACAATATGGAATTTCCGTTTATGATTTGGCAGCACTTGAGTTTGGAGATACCTATTTTATTGGAGATATTGGATCGCAGATAGACATCACCCAAACCACTATAAAAGAGCCTTATATTTATGCCTCTACCCGCAATTTTGGAATAAAACGCGCGATTGTGGCTAACGATAATCTAATTGATTATGAGCAATGGGAAACCGTGGTTGGGGGAAATTTTTTGGGGATTCAAAACCTACAAAATCAGTTGTTCGCATTGAACACCAACAATACGGTATTACGGGAAGTCCCCTCGGGTTTTTCACCAATTGAAAATTTTAGCACAACAATTGTAGATTTTCAGAGCCATAATGATTTGTTGACTATAACCACCTCCGGAGCCATCAGAGCATATGCAGAAGACTATACCCTTGTAGCTTCCGTAACTTCGTTGTCCGATTTTGACCTAAACCTGCAATCCGGTTATTCCTTCAATAATCATTTTTATATAGGAACTAAGGAAGACGGTTTGTTGGAAGTGCCTTTTTCCACCAATACAGCACTACAAATTCTTCCGGACGGCCCACTAAGAAACGATCCTTTTGCCATTGATGCTTCACCGGGTCAGCTATGGGTAAATTATGGGGCAGTAAGTGTTACATTTAATCCGTTTCCCTTAACACGGTTTGGGATTAGTAATCTTAAAGAAAATACGTGGACCAATATTCCATATGAAGAACTTTCCAATGCCGTGGGCGATGTAACCGATTTGGTTAATGTTTCTATCAATCCTGAAAACAGCAATGAAGTTTATATGACTTCCTTTATAAAAGGATTGCTTAAAATTGAAAATCAAATTCCGACAATTTTATATGATCAATCCAATAGTCCTTTGGAGATTATAGATAATAACCCCGACGTTGGAATCCGTTTGTTCGGCTCTGAATTTGACCGTGAAGGGAACCTGTGGTTTGTGCAATCAAAAACAAATGAAGGATTAATAAAATTTACGCCCGGAGGCCAATTTCAGAAAATTGACCTTTCCGAAATTTTTGAGGCAGAAGATGAACTGGCCTTAACGGTAGTTGCTATAAGCCGGGAAAATTATGTTTTTATTGGTTCTTCCGGAAGTGGTCTTATTGGTTATAAACCCCAAACCGGAGCGTTGAATAAAATAAGCACCAACGTTGGCAACGGCAATTTGCCATGGCCCGATGTGCGTGCCTTGGCCTTTGATAATCAAAATCGTTTATGGATTGGTACTCTACGCGGTCTTCGTGTACTTTTCAGCCCCGGCAGTTTTTTTGAGGAAGGTGCCGATACCGATTCCCAACCTATAATTATTTTGGAAAATGATATAGCTCAAGAACTTTTATTTGAACAATCCATCACCGATATCGAAGTGGATGGCTCGAATAATAAATGGATTGCCACAGCCAATTCTGGCGTTTTCTATCTCTCGGCAAATGGCCAGGAAACCTTGTTAAGGTTTGATAAGGACAATTCCCCTTTGCCCTCGAACAATGTGCAGGATATTGCGATTGATCCTTTTACGGGTGTTGTTTATTTCGCAACGGTAAATGGTTTGTTAGCTTATGACGGGACTGCCACGGCACCCCGCGATAATCTCGAGAAGGTATATGCTTTCCCAAACCCCGTGCGGCCGGGGTTTTCAGGCAATGTTACCATTGATGGGCTCACGGCACAGGCAAACGTAAAAATAACAGATATTGAAGGGAACCTCGTTTTTGAAGAAACTTCCCAAGGCGGTAGCATTTTGTGGGACACTTCTGCCTTTGGGCGGTACAAGGTACGTTCCGGCGTTTACTTGGTTTTGATTACCACAGAAGACGCCACCGAAACCAAGGTCTCCAAAATCATGATCATCCGGTAATGATTGTTGCCACAAAAGCGATTGTATTTTCTGCTTTAAAATATTCCGAAGCCGATCTAATTGTTTGTTGCTTCACTGAAACTGCGGGAATAAAAACCTATTTGCTTCGAAATGTTTTAAAATCAAAAAAAGGAGCTTTAAAACCTTCCCTTTTTCAGCCATTGACACAGTTGGAAGTAGTGGCCAATCACAAAAATAAGGGCTCCCTTGAATATTTAAAGGAAGCTAAAATATTTCACCCTTATAAAACCCTTCATACGGACAACATAAAAACAGGGCTGGTGATGTTCTTGTCTGAAATGCTGAAAAACTGCATCAAGGAAGAAGAAGCGAATGTAGATTTGTACAACTATATTACAAGTACCCTCAACTGGCTGGATGAAAATGATGAAGTGGCTAATTTTCATATTTTTTTTCTATTAAAATTAAGCGCACACTTGGGTTTTTACCCCGATGCTTCTGAAATTCAACACCAATATTTTAATCTTGTGGAAGGTAATTTTCAATCTAGTGACGCTTATGCCCCATGTATAAAAGACGAGGCCGTGGAGGGGTTAAAACTTTTTTTCGATATAAAGCTCAATGAAATCGGTCAAATTAAATTATCCAAGAAAACCCGCTTGGAAAGCTTGAATTTACTTCTTACCTATTATAAATTTCATGTACACGGCTATCAACATCCTAAATCGCTTTCGGTATTAATACAACTGTAATGTTCTCTTCCAGTCGCAAACCAAGTGTTCATAATTACCCCCAGCTAGCACTCTCTGTCCAACCACTTTAAATCCTAAACGGATGTACAGTTTTTTTGCTTCAGCATTTTTTAAATCCACAAGCAAGCCGACCTTTTGATGTCCTTCTTTTTGTGCGCGTATAATCATGGCTTTAATCAAAGCGCTCCCAATTCCTTTTCCTTGAAAATTTGGCGAGACGCTCAAGGTATCCAAATAGAATTCCCCGGCCTCAGTTTCAGCTTCCAAGTTTTTTAAAATGGCTCCATGTTCAGCTTCAATATATTTTAGGAAGGGTTTACGGAGGGATAATAAATCCTGCCCGTCGTAGCCAATTATGGAACCCACAATTTCCCTATCAATTTCATAGATCAACGTATTTTCAAAACTATATTGATTTTGAGGCAACTGAAAAAAATGTTCAAAGAGAGGTATGGCTTGCGAAGGGATCTTGGTATTTGCAAAGGTACAGGCCAAATCGCCCATGGCATTTACAATAAGCGGTGCCACTTGGTGATTATCGGCAGGAGCTGCCTCACGAATATTAAAAATGGAAGTATTCATTTTGTTGAATTTTAAAAATTAAGAACAGGAAATTTACTTGACCGGATATTGCCTTATTCATTTTCGAACAAACTTTAATTATTATTTAACTACCAGATATTATTTTGAAAAAGACGATTTCTTACATTTATTCCATTCTTAAAACCCTCCTCCAAATTAAATAATTAAGATCTCTCATTAAATAATATTTTATCCCCTTTTAAAAAAACCTGTATTTAAAACTTTGAAAATGATGACATTCAGGCTGATATCGATGTGTGTTACTAAGAAGTGAGGAGAAGGGATGCTTTGGCGATGAAGTGGGGAGCCAAAGAGAAAACCAAGTGTCCCTTTTTATTTCAATAAAAAACCGCTTCAAAAAACAATATAATATCATTTTTTAAAACGGTCTAAGCATCATTAATGGCGATTAGCCAAAAACAATACAGGTTTTATTGTTCCAAACCATCATATTCAAATTTCTGCCCTCCAACCGAAACCTCGGCCATCAAACCTCCCTTGGGTAAAGTAAAAATCGCTATACCGTCATCACTATAAGGGACATTCAACGTAGCATCCGTAGTAACAGCAACTGCTGAAACCTGAGCTGTAAATTCAAGTTCATCATTTTTAAAACGTTCAAAGGAAGCTTCGGAATTAAATAATATCAATTCGCTGTAAGCCTCGCCACCAATCTGTGCGCCAATGTCCAACTGTTTCATGCTCGCGGTGCCAATCAATGTTCCATTTTGGTACACTGCACCGTGGCCTGAAGCAGCGCCCACTATCAAAGCACCTTTCCCCACGTTAGGAAAAATAACGTAGGCTTTTGCATCCGCCATATGAGTTTTTAATTGAGAATTTTGCTTCATAAATTCCGATATTGCTATTTCAGAATCCTGAATGATTTTCTTTTGTTTTGGCGATTGTGCAAAAAGCGAAGTGCTAAGGCACAATAGTATTACTAAAATAAATTTGTTGGTTTTCATGTGTTCTTTTTTTGTTGAAATCCAAAAGTACTACTCAAAAAACAAGGGCTTAGTTAATGCCGTGTTAGTTTTTGTGAAGGGAATGCTAAATATGAATACTAAAAGCTTTTTTAAGCCTGGAACATATTCTTTTCACCTTATCAATGGGATTCTTTTTTTACAAGAAGGTAAAAATCGTTGTCAAGCGGCAAGTAGCCCTGATCGTAGAGATAAAAATAAGTGGCCCCCGCTTTGGTTTTATAAATGCTAGTAAAATAGTCGAAATTAAAACCCAGCCGAAGCATTCTTTCCTTTGTTGTCTTTGTCTTGTCGGCACTATTCAGGGTTTCCAAAATGCGGTAATTTTTGCGCAAACGATTGTTGATGTTCCGCACTAGGTTTTTGGAATCTTTGTTCAGCTCGTTGTTGTGGGAATTACGGCAAGCATCGCTACAGAATTTTTTGTCTGCGCGCCCCAATATTTTTTCGCCACACTCCGGACATAGCTTTTCCATAGTTAAATATAAAAATATTTTTGGGAAGTTAAATAATTGCAGATTTGCCCTCTTAGATTTAAGGGTTATCTTTCGGCCGTACTTCGGTTTTGATATGAAAACGGTAAAGGGCTTCAAATTTTAAAAACATGCCGCCGTTCATTTCAGGGTTAAGTTGGGTACGCTCATCACCAAAACTGAAGGCAGAAACGCCCAAATCAATTTTGTCTCCATCGGCATAAACTTCATAATTATTGCTGGAATATCCAAGTTTCGCCCGTAGCAAAACACTGTTTTGAAGCACATTGAATTGCACATAACTTGCAAATTCCAACGAACTCAGATCAACATAAGTTTCGGGGGTATTTTCTATATGCAATTTAAAGCTCCGCCCAATCCCGAAATAATCAATCCCAATGGTGGTTTTACCCAAGGTATAATTGACATCAGCAGAAATTGGCAACGACATGTCCATTTCAAAACGCTTGTTGGGGCTTAAATAATACCACCCTAAAATTGGGGTAGTGAAAAACCCAAATGCTTCCGTGGAGGCATAAATCCCGAAACGGTATTTTAGGTTTTCATTTTTCTTTAATTTCAAAAGGGCAAACCCCCCGAAATAAAAATCTTCCCCGGAAATGTTATGATAATCGGATGCTATTTTGGGCAACAATACAACAGTACTGCTCCATTTTTCGGAAATGGTGGAAGCAAGTCCAAGTTTAAGCGAGGTGCTGTAAAGACTTGTAAATTCAGCATTCGGAAAAAGCTGAAGGTTGTTGCGGCTAAAGTCGAAACCAGTTATAAGCGCATGGTTTTCGTTTAAAACCACGGGAAAGGTAAATCCCACTTCAAAGGATTTAACGTGGGTGCTGCTTTCTGTTCCTTCAAAATCGTTATTAAGAGTTTCACCATAACCGATTTTCAAAATATCAACATATTCCTGCGCTTGGGAAAGCATTGGGACAAGAAGTAAAAATAGCAGTTTTTTCAAAGTTTGTTTTTTGTTGGTTAATGGTTGTTGGCTCCTGCGTTCCCGTTTTTTAATCTAACGTCTAAAATCTGTCCTCTACCAACTAAAGACTAAGTACTAAAAAGCAGCGACCCCCCTTTGCAACCAATCATAATATTCTTCAATATCTGGCGTATAGCCTACGGGTTCAATCAGGTTTTCTTCATTATGATCCATCAATACGTAAAACGGTTGGGCATTGGCCTTATATTTCAGGGTTTGGAATTCGCTCCAGCGTTGACCGATGTATTTCAATTTTTTCCCATTTATTTTTGAAACCACATTTAAACTATCCGGGAGCTTCCGCTTGTCGTCCACATAAAGTGAAATAAGAACAATCTCTTCTTTTAAAAGTTTTAAAATTTTAGGCTCACTCCAAACGCGTTCTTCCATTTTACGGCAGTTAACACAAGCATGTCCCGTAAAATCAATGAGCACGGGTTTCCCGACTTTTTTGGCGTAAGCTAAGCCGGTTTCATAATCTTTGAAAGACAAAATATCGTGAGGCCCTAAGTGCGCCCCTTCAGGGAATTCGGACGTATCGCCCAAGCCGCCAATATTGTCCACCTTGGTGTAGCCCACGCCATACGGGGCTTCGCTGTACTGCATTGGCGGCGGGAAGCCGCTGATTATTTTTAAAGGTGCCCCCCACAAACCTGGAATCAAATAAATGGTAAAAGTCAATGTCAACAAGCCCAAACATAAACGGCCAACGGAAATATGCGTTAAAACTGAGTCGTGCGGCAGCCGTATTTTCCCGAAAAGGTACAAAGTTAAAGTTGCGAAAATGGATATCCAAATGGCGAGGAACACTTCCCGTTCCAGCCAATGGAGCTGCAAAACCAGATCGGCATTGGAAAGGAATTTGAAGGCGAGGGCCAGTTCCAAAAACCCTAAAAATACTTTTACGGTATTGAGCCAGCCGCCCGATTTTGGTAAGGAATTCATCCAGCCGGGAAACGCAGCGAAAAGCGTAAAGGGCAAAGCCAAAGCCAATGAAAACCCGAACATGCCCACAAAAGGGGCGATACCGCCTTTTGAAGCAGCTTCGACCAAGAGAGTGCCGACTATTGGGCCAGTACAAGAAAAGGAAACCAAAGCCAAAGCAAGAGCCATGAAAAAGATACCGATTATACCCCCTCGGTCTGCCTGCCGATCCACTCTGGTGAGCCAAGAACTGGGCAACACGATTTCAAATGCCCCTAAAAATGAAAGAGCAAAAATGATCAAAAGCAAAAAGAAAATAACATTAAACCAAACGTTGGTTGCAAGTGCATTTAATGCGCTAGCCCCAAAGAGCCAAGTGACAATAGCGCCTAAAAAAACATAAATCAAGATTATCGCAATTCCGAAAATGATGGCATTCCTGATGCCTTTTGCCCGAGTCTTGCTTTGTTTTGTAAAAAAACTCACCGTCATAGGAATCATTGGGAAAACACAAGGGGTCAGTAATGCCGCAAACCCAGAAATAAATGCAATGATGAAAATAGTCCACAGCCCTTTTTGTGGGGCTTTTTTTGCAGGGTCCGCAGATGATGATGCAGTTCTATTTTCTTCAGCAATGGAAATGGTATCGGTAATAACGGAAGTAGTATCCGTCAAAGAAAATGTTTCCGGATTCAAATTTTTTTCTTCAACAACATCTTCTTTAAGGTCTTCAATTGCCGTCGCAGTTCCAGCGGGGATTTTAAAAACCAAGTCCACATAAGCCGGGGGCAAACATTTGGTTTCGTCGCATACCATAAATTCCACTTCGCCTATAATAAGTGCGGCGGCATTGTCTTCCATTTGTATGCGCTGGGTAAAAACAGCAGTATTATCAAAATATGTGATTATCATTTCAAAAACCGGGTCATTCACCGTAACGCCTTTCCCTTCCTTTGTTTTCCCCACAAGTTTGTAAACCTTATCGGGTTTAAAAGTAAAGAGTGTGGGAATTGGCCCGTTCTCGGGAACCACTTGCGAATAAAGATGCCAACCGGGGTCTATTGTGGCGGTGGCAATAAGATCGTATCGGTTTTCGGATATTTTTTTAACGCCCGTGGTCCATTTTACGGGGTCATGAATCTGCGCCTGCGCTGGGGCAATGAGGGAAAAAGCAAAAAAGATGAGGGCAAGGAATTTTTTCATTAAAAAGGATGGGTTATGAAATTTAGGGAAACCTTCATTTTTGAAAGAAAACGGAGTGAAATGAAACTTGTTTTGTTAATTTCAAATTTTTTCTAAAACTACTAAAATTATCGCACAATCTTTTTTTCCATTTGCAATAAAATATTTTGATCGAAAATGTATCAACAACTCACTCGGTTGGCTAGTAGAGTAAAAACCACAATCATATGAAAGTACATCTTTCATATAAGATTTTGGCCCGGCTTAATCTCCTTTCCATCGGGAGGTCAGTTTCTTCAAAATTTATTACTTTCGCAACCTGATTGCAAACACGGGTTTATGAGTTTAAAATTTAAGGAATACAAAGGGTTGGACCTTCCGAAAATAGCGGAAGAAGTGCTCGATTTTTGGAAAAGGGAAGCCATTTTCGAAAAGAGCATTTCCATTCGCGAAGGTAAAGAGCCGTTTATATTCTTTGAAGGGCCGCCGTCCGCCAATGGTTTGCCAGGAATTCACCACGTTATGGCCCGCGCCATTAAAGATATTTTCTGCCGTTATAAAACCCAAAAAGGTTTTAAAGTGGACCGAAAAGCAGGCTGGGATACCCACGGTTTGCCCATCGAACTCGGGGTAGAAAAAGAACTCGGGATAACGAAAGAAGACATCGGCAAAAAAATTTCGGTGGAGGCCTATAACGAAGCCTGCAAAAAAGCCGTGATGCGTTATACTGATGTTTGGAATAAACTCACCGAACGAGCAGGATATTGGGTGGACATGAGCGATCCGTACGTTACCTATGAGCCAAAATATATGGAAACCGTATGGTGGCTATTAAAGGAAATCTACAATAAAAACCTGCTTTATAAAGGCTATACCATTCAACCCTATTCCCCGAAAGCTGGCACGGGATTGAGCTCGCACGAATTGAACCAGCCCGGAACGTATCAAGATGTAACCGATACCACGGTAGTAGCTCAATTTAAATGCCCCCCAACCCCCGAAGGGGGAGTTTCTTTATGGGATGCATTTAAAACCTCCCCTCCTTCGGGGGGATCGGGGGGGGCATATTTGTTAGCTTGGACCACCACACCTTGGACTTTGCCCAGCAATACTGCGCTTGCGGTGGGTAATAAAATAGATTATGTTTTGGTGAAAACCTTTAACCAATATACATTCGAACCTATTTATGTGGTACTTGCAAAGAATTTGGTGAACAAACAATTCGAAGGAAAATTCGAAGAAAAACACGATAAAGATTCTTTAAAAAAATACAAACCGGGAGATAAAAAAATTCTGTATTTTATTGAAAGTGAATGTAAAGGAAAAGATTTGGTGGGCATCCGCTATGAGCAATTATTGGATTATACCCTGCCTTTTTCAAATCCCGAAAATGCGTTCCGGGTTATTTCGGGCGATTTTGTAACCACCGAAGACGGAACAGGAATAGTGCACATTGCGCCCACTTTCGGGGCGGATGATGCAAAGGTTGCCAAAGAATCCGTCCCCGAAGTTCCACCGATGTTGGTTAAGGATGAAAATGGAAACTTGGTTCCGCTGGTGGATTTGCAAGGAAAATTCCGGCCGGAACTAAAGGAATTCGCCGGGAAATATGTTAAGAATGAATATTATGATGATGGCGAAGCTCCCGAAAAATCGGTGGATGTTGAAATTGCTATCAAATTAAAGACCGAAAACAAGGCCTTCAAAGTTGAGAAATACACCCACAGTTATCCAAATTGTTGGCGAACGGATAAACCCATCTTGTATTATCCTTTAGATTCTTGGTTTATAAAAGTGACAGAATTCCGCGATCGGATGGCTGAATTAAACCAAGAAATTAACTGGAAACCCAAAGCTACGGGGGAAGGTCGCTTCGGGAACTGGCTTTCCAATGCTAATGACTGGAACCTTTCGCGTTCGCGTTATTGGGGAATTCCGCTGCCCATTTGGCGTACGGAAGATTCGAAGGAAGAAATCATTATCAGCTCCATCGAAGAACTAAAAACCGAAATGCAGAAATCAGTCAAGGCAGGTTTTATGTTGAAAGATATTTTTCAGGAATTTGTGATAGGCGATTTTTCCGAAGAAAATTATGCGAAAGTTGATCTGCATAAAAATATTGTTGACGAAGTTGTTTTGGTTTCAAAAAGCGGGAAACCTATGAAGCGCGAAACCGATCTTATTGACGTTTGGTTTGACAGCGGTAGTATGCCCTATGCACAGTGGCATTATCCATTTGAAAATAAAGAAAAGGTTGAAAATACTTGGCGCAAGGCCGATTTTATTGCCGAGGGCGTGGACCAAACCCGAGGGTGGTTTTACACATTGCACGCCATTGCCACGATGATTTTTAATGATGTGGCCTATAAAAATGTGGTTTCAAACGGTTTGGTCTTGGACAAGAACGGGCAGAAAATGTCAAAACGTTTGGGCAATGCCGCCGATCCATTTGAAACTTTGGATGTTTATGGTCCCGATGCCACGCGGTGGTACATGATTAGCAATGCAAATCCGTGGGATAATTTGAAATTTGATACGGACGGCATTTCGGAGGTTCGCAACAAATTCTTTGGAACGCTTTACAATACGTATAGTTTTTTCAGCCTTTATGCCAATCTCGATAATTTTAAAAATGAAGAGGCACAAATACCTCTGGAAAAAAGGCCAGAAATAGATCGTTGGATCCTTTCGGAACTTCATACCCTCATTAGAAACGTGGATGCTTTTTACGAAACCTACGAGCCCACCCGGGCCGCCCGTGCCATTTCAGAATTTGTCCAGGAATATTTAAGCAATTGGTATGTCCGTTTGAACCGGCGGCGTTATTGGAAAGGCAGTTATGGCGACGATAAAGTTTCGGCCTATCAAACCCTGCATACGTGTTTGGTTACAGTTGCTCAACTTTCGGCCCCAATTGCACCCTTTTTCATGGACCGGCTATACATAGATTTAACACAGGGAATGGCAAAAGAAAAAAAGGGGAGCGAAGTCGAAGTACCTGTACTGTGCGAAGTCGAAGTATCCGTGCATTTAAGTAACTTTCCAAAATATGATGCGTCTTTTATTGATTCAAAACTGGAACACAAAATGCAGAAGGCACAAACCATTTCTTCCCTTGTTTTGTCCTTACGGCAAAAGGAAAAAATAAAAGTGCGGCAGCCGCTTCAAAAAATAATGATCCCGGTTTTGGACGCTTCCGAAAGGGAAGAAATATTGGACGTTTCAGATTTGATAAAAGCGGAGGTAAACATCAAAGAAATTGAGCTTATAGATGAAGGTTCGGGCATTTTGGTGAAACAGATAAAACCAGATTTCAAAGCCTTGGGACCCCGTTTTGGAAAAGATATGAAAGCTATTTCGGAAGTCATAAATTTCTTTGGGAATGAGGAAATTGCACAACTTGAAAAACACGGTGAAATTACTATTTTGGTTAACGAAAAAAACATTACTTTGGCACCCCAAGATGTAATTATAAGTTCTCAGGAAATTGAAGGTTGGTTGGTTGCAAGCAATGCGGGTATCACCGTGGCTTTGGACATTACGCTGACGCCCAGTTTGAAAAATGAAGGAATTGCCAGGGAATTGGTAAACCGCATTCAAAACCTACGGAAAGATTCGGGCCTTGAAGTAACGGACCGGATAGAGGTTATGCTCAAAGAAAACGAAAAACTGCAAGTTGCGGTTACTGAAAACTTAAAATACATAATGGAAGAAACATTAACCGAAAGGTTGCAATTTGAAAGGGAAATTAAAAACGGTACCGAAATTGCATTCGACGGAATAGAAACAAGTTTAAGCATTAAAAAACACTGAAAATGACTGTACACGAAAGAACACGATACGCTGACGCGGATTTGGAAGAATTCAAAAAATTGATCTCCGATAAAATAGCGAACGCCTCCGAGCAATTGGAACTGATAAAAAGTTCCTATAAAAACGATAGCAACAATGGGACCGACGATACTTCGCCCACCTTTAAAGCATTTGATGAGGGCAGTGAGGTAATGAGCAAGGAAGCAAATTCGCAACTTGCCATCCGTCAAGAAAAATTCATCCGAGACCTTAAAAATGCTTTGGTACGCATCGAAAATAAAACCTACGGTGTTTGCAGAGTTACCGGAAAACTGATTAATAAAGATAGGCTAAAACTGGTACCGCATGCCACTTTGAGCATTGAGGCCAAGAACATGCAAAAGTAACCGCACATTGTTTTAATTTGATAAACCCCATTTTTTATGGGGTTTTTATTTTATGTTTTTAATATAAAATTCCACTTTGCTGGATTGAGTATTTCAAGACGAATAATATTCCTATTTTTGCGGGCATATTCTAAAAATTGAGTTGAAAAAAAGTATGTCCCTTAAAAAACCCATCTTCATTATCATTTTGATCTTGCTTATAGATCAAATTTCCAAACTCTATATAAAAACACATTTCCAATTGGGAGAACAAGTTTTTGTTTTTGATTGGTTCCGTATTTTATTTGTTGAAAATGAAGGAATGGCTTGGGGCGCAAAAATACCCGGCGAATATGGTAAACTAATCCTGACCCTTTTCAGGATGGTAGCCATAGTAGGGATTGGCTATTGGCTCTGGGATTCGGTGCGAAAAAATTCATCACGAATCTTAATCCTCTCCATCGCGCTGATTTTTGCAGGGGCGATGGGCAACATTATCGATTCTGTTTTTTATGGCATCATCTTTAACGACAGTTATGGGCAGGTTGCAACTTTTTTTCCGCCCGATGGAGGCTACGGAACTGTTTTTCACGGAAAAGTGGTGGATATGCTTTATTTTCCTTTATATGATGGTTTTTTACCGGAATGGGTCCCGTTTTGGGGAGGAGATGAATTTTCCTTTTTCGATCCCGTTTTCAACATCGCCGATACTTCTATAAGCGTTGGGGTGGGGCTTTTGATTTTCTTCAATAAAAAAGCTTTTTCCGAAAAGGAAAAACCAGTTATCCAGCAGGAGCCAACAAATTAAAGGGATAATAGGACAAGTTGCGCAGTATCCAATACAGTAACGCAATCCCAAAATAGCCATAAATAAATATTTTGTTATAAAAAATACTTACCCGGTATTGGCTACCGAAAACATAATTTGACGCCGTAACCCCAAGACCGTAAATCAATAATGGCAAGGTTAAAACCATGAGGGGATTTAGTCTGAAGGCTTCCAGCAAATTTAAATGTAATAATTGGTGCAACGCCCGCTGCGATCCACAACCTGGGCAATGATAACCCGTAATATAATGAAAAGGGCAGGGCAGGAAAAAAGAATGCTGCGAAGGATTTAAAAAAAAGAATATAAAAAAAACGCCCCCTAGAATACTTACCAAGAGGGCGATTTTCCATAAAATTTTAGACTGCCATAAAACCACTGGCGATCCCTGCAAAAATTAAAACAAAATAAATAATCCAAAGGCCAATCGCGATAACAGCGCCCCAAATTGCCCATTTCTTGGCATCATCGGCAGCTTTCTGAGCGCCAATGGTGTCGCCCTGCAGCCATAGCTCTTTTACTTTAGTGGCTTTAATAATTGATACAATGCCCAATGGCAGGCAGCACAATACGGTACATAAAATTGCCCAAACAAGATTATTGTCCGGTGGGTTTCCCATGGGAGTGTTTGTTGTTTCCATTTTTTTAATTTGGTTAATTGTTGATTATAAAGATAATGGGATATTTTTAAAAAGGATGAATATTTTTCGGGGTAACACAAAAATTCAATGGCACATCCGTGTTTTCAAAAAGAATTTCTTTTTCCGGCTCAAAAAATGAAAGCCCGACCAAAATTACTTCGGGGCTGCATTCTGCCAAAAATCTGTCGTAAAAACCTTTACCGTATCCAATGCGATGGCCCTTAAAATCATAAGCAAGCAAGGGCACAAAAACTACCTCTAGGTTTTTCGGGGGAATTTCGATTCCCGAAACCGGTTCGGGAATGCCGTGGGCCGAGGGTTTTATGAGCGTGTTTTCCTGCAAAAGGATATGTGATAATGTATGGTTTTCAAAATCTGCTTTGGAAAGGACAACACTTTTATCCTTGCCTTGAAGGATGTGCAATAAATAATGGGTCTCCACTTCTTTTTTTCCGGGAATACTCAAAAAAAGATGATAATAGGTTTTGTCCCAAATTGGAAGTTTCAACACATTGTTGGCTATTTGTAGGCTGTTATCTTCAATAAAATCTTCGGAAATGTTTTCGCGCAGTTTTTTATATGTTGCCCGGAGTTTTGCCTTTTCCATGTTCAATCTTCCATTTCTTCGCTTTCAACCTCAATGCTATTTTCAGTTGAAACATGAAAAATGGCATCTCCTTGATAAACAATGGGCGAAAGGTTCACATTGATTATGTAGCCTTCGTTGGGTGAAGTTACCTTAAAACGTGTTTTCCCATACGGATCCGTAATTGTAGCCAAGAATTCCCCTTTTTCCACGTGTTTATTGATGTCAATTTTAACGTGCAACAAGCCGCTTCTTTGAGCACGAACCCAACGACTTTTTTTTATGATTACTGTTTTTGAAGAAGGTATGGTAGGATGATGCCTGTTGGCGAGCATCCCCAAATGTTTCAACACCCTCATAACGCCATCCACTCCTTCTTTTACTATAATTTTACTGCTTTCGCGGGATCTTCCTCCTTCAAAAAGTAAAATTGGGATTCCCATTTTAAAACAAGTAGAGCGGTAGGATTTTTCAATATTGTTTGAAAATAAAGTAAAAGGTGCGTTGAAAATTTTGGCAAGTTCAAGTAATTTTTCATCCCCTGGTTTTATACGAACCTGGGCTGCATTAAAACGGCTGGCACCCCCGGTATGAAAGTCGAAACAATAATCGGCATGCGGAAGTACTTTTTTTGTGAAATGATATGCCACACGGCTTGCCAAAGAGCCGGTTTGAGTTCCCGGAAAAACACGGTTCAAATCCCTGCCATCGGGGAAGGAACGGTCGCCGTTTAGGAAACCGAAAATGTTGAGGATTGGGATGCAAATTATAGTGCCACATTTGGGCTTGTTCATTTTTCGGGCGATGAGTTGGCGAACTATTTCCACCCCGTTTATTTCATCACCATGAATACCTGCCGTGATCAATACCGTCGGCCCGGGGATTTTTGAGCGTTCGATTATGATGGGGATTTCAACTTTAGTGGCCGTATAAAGCTTGGCGATGCTGAAATCCACTATTTTACTTTCGCCCAAGGCGATCCTTTCGTTTAAAATTACAATATCCTGTTCCGGTTTTTTCGGCATGCTTAAACGTTGCGTTCTATATATTTTATAATCGTATTTGCGATATCCTTCCCAGTAGCAGCTTCAATTCCTTCAAGGCCCGGCGAGGAATTTACTTCAATAATCAACGGCCCGCGCGAAGATTGCAACATATCTACCCCGGCAATTCCCAATCCCAAAGCTTTTGCAGCTTTTAAAGCTGCGGTTTCTTCTTCATCGGTAAGTTTGATAACCGTTGCCGTGCCGCCCCTGTGTAGGTTTGAACGGAATTCGCCATCTTTTGCCTGCCTTTTCATGGCCCCAACTATTTGACCGTCAACAATAAACGCACGAATATCCGCACCCCCCGCTTCTTTTATAAATTCCTGCACAATCACACGGGCCTGCAACCCATTAAAGGCTTCCAACACTGATTCTGCTGCTTTTTTGGTTTCGGCCAAAACCACACCTAAACCTTGGGTGCCCTCCAAAAGTTTGATGATCAAAGGCGCTCGGCCCACGTGTTCTATTACGTCGTGGGTGTTTCTGGAATAGTTGGTGAAAACCGTTTTTGGCAATCCCAGTCCGGCGCGGGAAAGCACTTGCAAACTTCTTAACTTATCCCGAGACCGCACCAATGCTTGGGATTCGGTGGTGGTGAAAACGTGCATCATTTCAAACTGCCGAACTACTGCCGTGCCATAAAAAGTGACCGAAGCCCCAATCCTGGGAATGATGGCATCGGTATGATCCAGTTTTACGCCCCGATAATAAACACTGGGGTTTTTTTTCTCGATTACGATGTCGCACTTCGTGTGATTTATGACCTCAGCATTATGTTTTCGTTTTTTTGCGGCTTCCACCAAACGTTTGGTGGAATAGAGGTTTGGGTTTGCCGATAAAATTTTTATGTTCATTTTGTGTTTTTTAATTTAAAAGAAAGATTGGTTTTATTGATATCCACCATAAATTTTTTGCTTAAAAAATTCCTGCCCAACAATACAGGGAAACGCATTTCCTCGCGGTCGCTCAGGGTCAAAAAGATGGAATGCGTTTCTCCGAAAATTACAATTTCGGTTTCTATCCGGTAGCGGGCCTCCGCACTACCGTTGCTGCTTTTCACCACTTTAACGTCGTATTCATCAAAGACGATTTCTCGGCCATGATACATTGGATGCTCTTCATCCAGAAAATTGCATTTCAAATAATTATCTTCCACTTTCATGTTTTTGCAATGAATGGATGAAGTAAATGCGCCCGTATCGATTTTTATTTCAATATCGAAAAAATCGAGTAGGGGAAAATCTGCTTTATCAAACCTGCCTATGTGCCTTTTCAATGAATGGGGATTTTTTATACATGCAATATACTAAAAAGCCAATCCAATATTTAACCTTCTTTGGGGCTTATTTTTATTGATTTTTAAAAATATCAGTGCACACTTCTTTCAATATAACGGATGATGGTTGTTGAAATGTCCTTTCCCGTGGTGTTTTCAATGCCTTCCAGTCCCGGGGTGCTGTTCAGTTCCACCACTAACGGACCTCGTTTTGATTGCAACAAGTCCACGCCACAAACCCCCATGCCCAAAGCTTTGGCTGCATTAATGGAAAGTTTTTCCTCTGCGGAGGTTAATTTAATATTTTCAGAAGTCCCGCCCCTATGAAGGTTGGAGCGGAATTCCCCCACTTTGCATTGTCGTTTCATGGCGCCCACGGCCTCCCCATCCACAACAATTACCCGAACATCTCCCCCCTTGGCTTCTTCGATATATTCCTGAAGTAGGAATTTTGCGCCTGTAGCATTCAGGGTTTCAATTACTGCCAGGGCATTTTGAAGGTTTTCGGTCAAAATCACACCTTCACCGTGGGTGCCTTCCAACAATTTGATAATTATGGGTTTTCCTAAAAAAAGTTTCAATTGTTCTTCAATTTCCAAAGAAGAAGGCAGTACCGTTTTTGGGGTGGCAATTCCTACTTTTGCAAGTAGTTGCGCGCTTGTCCATTTATCCCGCGAATGGGTTATACCATCCGCCGACACCACCGTAAAAACATTCATGGCCTCAAAATGGCGAACCACGGAAGTCCCCAAATAGGTATTGGAAGTACCAATCCTTGGGATTATGGCGTCAATATCATCGATAATTTCATCGTGGTAATAAAGCACGGCTTTTCCCTTTTCGGTGGATAGGTTACAATAGCCGGGATCCAAAACCTCGATTGTATGGTTTGCCAATTCGCCCGCTTTTAAAAGGCTTTTGGTGGAATAAAGGGCTTCGTTCCGGGAAAGTATGGCAATTTTCATTTAGGGGGATTGGTGATGCAATTTAGGGAAAAAGGGAAACGGCTATTGAGTGGTCAAAAATTTTAATCCATAATTAACATTTAGGGGGATAGATAGCACTTTTTATAGCTTCAATTTAGTAAAACCTATAATTGCACCACCAACTTTTTGGTCGTAATGTCGTTTCCCGCTTTGAGCGTTACAAAATAAATTCCCGGGGCATAGCCGGAAACATCCATGGCCATTACCGTTGCAGTTTCCACTTGTTCTTTTCTTTCCAAAACTTGCCCTAAATTGTTGGATACCGTAACCAAACCATTATACGCTTGGTCGGGAAAGGCCAAGAAAACCTCCTTGGATGCCGGGTTTGGGTACATTGAAAAATTTTGGTTTTCTGTATCAGCCACCCCCAGCGCATCACACTCCTGTTGGTTGTTAACAAAGGTGGTTCCGGGATCTTTTAGCCAATCATCAAGATAGGTGGCACTGGCGTCATCCACGAGAATGCACCTTAATCCGTTGGAATCTGTAACATCGATGTAGAGGTTTTCATTGTTGCCATTGCGAACATCTAATTCTTCTAAGGGATTTGAAGCGGCTCCAAAAGAACCAAGATTTATATTTTGTGAAAGGTCAAATCCTGTAATATTATTATAAAGACAGGTAAGGTCATTCAGTTCAATATTCTGTGAAGTATCAAAAAAACCCTCGATAAAATTATGGTCACACCAGAGCAGGTAAATATTCGGATTCTGGGTAATGTCCAACGCCGTCAACATATTCCAATCGCAATACACTTGAACGAGATTTGGGTTTTGGGTAAGGTCCAGTTCCGTCAAAAAATTTTCATCACAATAAAGGATTTCAAGGTTTGGGCTCTGTGTTATGTTTAAACTTGTTAGGGAATTGGCAGTACAGCCCATCTCAATAAGTTGATGGTTGTTGCTGAGATCTAACGTTGTCAAATTATTAAAGGCGCATCCCAAACGTTCCAATTCTGTAAAATCTTCGATCCCGGTAAGATCGGATAAGTTTTGCATATTTACCAACAATTCGGTTACCGTGTTAATATTAGCAGTAAGCACCTGCCCGTTCCCGGCCACGCCATCACCCATGCCATTTTGTTCCAAATAATCTTCAAAATTGGGATCGGGAATGGCGGTGAATTGTGAATGACCCAATAAAATATTAAAAATCAAACAGGCAAAAGTCAGCAGATTTTTCATAATCAAATTTGATAAAAACATTTTCTTAAAAATAGGGTAATAAATTGTGCTACCCAAATTTCCAAAAAATTTTAGAGCAAAAGCATCCGGTCCAACATTTAAACAATGGGCAATTTTTTCATTTTCATTTTTAGAGTTTCAATTTTATTGGTTCCTGAATTAATGAACCAAAATCAAAACATCGATTATCTTTGCAATCATGGCTGAAATATCCATCCCGCTCCAAATTTCTTCCCTTCCCGACGGCCCCGGCGTTTATCAATATTATGATAACGAAGGAAAATTGCTGTACGTTGGCAAAGCCAAAAACCTAAAAAAACGGGTAGCTTCCTATTTCAACAAACTACAGGATACCGGGAAAACCCGAATGATGGTAAAAAAAATCGAGACCATCCGGCATATAGTTGTTACCACCGAAACCGATGCGCTTTTGCTGGAAAACAACCTTATTAAAAAATACCAGCCGCGCTATAACGTGATGCTGAAAGACGATAAAACCTATCCGTGGATCTGTATCAAAAATGAACGCTTCCCCCGTGTTTTTCCAACACGGCGGATGATCCGCGACGGCTCTGAATATTATGGCCCTTACACAAGCATGCGTACCGTCCACACGCTGCTCGAACTAATAAAAGGGTTGTATCCTTTGCGCACTTGCAATTATGACCTCGCCGAAGAAAAAATAAGGGCAGGAAAATATAAAGTTTGCTTAGAATATCATTTAGGCAATTGCACCGGGCCTTGTGAGGCTTTATATTCGGAAGAGGAATACAATGAAAATATGGAAGCTATCCGCAACATCGTAAAAGGAAATTTCAAGGAATCCCTTTACCAATTTAGGAACCAAATGAAAACCTTGGCAGAAAACTTAAAATTTGAAGAAGCCCAACGGATAAAAGAGAAGATAGATATTCTTGAAAATTATCAATCAAAATCCACAGTGGTAAATCCGAAAATAAATAATGTGGATGTATTCTCCATTGTTTCAGATGAAGGTTATGCTTATGTCAATTTTCTTCAACTTTCATTCGGTGCCATCATCCGTTCGCACACCATGGAAATAAAAAAGAAACTGGACGAAAGCGATGAAGAGCTTTTGCAGCTTGCCATTGTGGAAATCCGGCAACGGTTTAATTCCATTACCCAAGAAATCTACGTTCCCTTTCCAGTGGAAGTAGGGGAAGAAATAAAAGTGCACGTCCCGAAACTTGGCGATAAAAAGAAGATTTTGGAACTCTCCATCCGCAATGCAAAATATTACAGGATGGACAAATTCAAGCAAGCGAAAATAGTGGACCCGGACCGGCACGAAAAACGCATCATGGCACAAATGAAAAAAGATTTGCGGTTAAGTGAAGAGCCTCGCCACATCGAATGTTTCGACAACAGTAACATTCAAGGCACAAATCCCGTGGCGGCATGCGTGGTTTTTAAGAATGGGAAACCAAGCAAGAAAGATTACCGTAAATTCAATATAAAAACCGTGGAAGGTCCCGATGATTTCGCTTCGATGGAAGAAGTGGTTTACCGCCGCTACAAAAGAATGCTGGATGAAGAGCAACCTTTGCCGCAACTTATCATCATTGATGGGGGAAAAGGACAATTGTCCTCTGCCTTGAAAAGTTTGGAAATACTGGGCTTGCGCAGAAAAATAGCCATCGTGGGAATTGCAAAGAGATTGGAAGAGCTTTTTTATCCGGATGACCCCGTTCCGTTGTACCTTGATAAAAAATCGGAAACTTTAAAAATAATACAGCAATTGCGAAACGAAGCTCACCGTTTTGGAATCACCTTCCACCGAAACAAAAGGAGCAAGGAAGCGTTAAATAATCAACTGGAAACCATTCCCGGTATTGGAGAAAAAACAATGATTACGTTATTGAAACATTTTAAAAGCACAAAGCGAATTTCAAACCAAAGTTTCGAGGCTCTTGCAGAAGTGGTTGGCGCAAGCCGGGCAAACAGAATTATAACCCATTTTCAGCAAATTAAATGAAGCCTTTACTTTTAATTTTTTCCTTCTTTTTCGCTAGCCTTGTTTTTTCACAGGAAAAAACGGGGGAAGATATAAAGGTTGGCCTTGTTTTAAGTGGTGGGGGGGCAAAAGGGTTGGCGCACATTGGCGCAATAAAAGCAATCGAAGAGGCCGGAATCCGTATCGATTATATTGGCGGGACCAGTATGGGTGCGATTGTTGGGGCTTTGTATGCCGCCGGATATTCCGCCAAAGAAATGGATTCCATTTTCAACAGCGTAAATTTCAGCACTCTCATACAAGATGAAATCCCGCGTAGCGCCAAAACGTTTTATGAAAAGGATGTTTCGGAAAAATATGCACTGGTGCTCCCTTTTGACAAATTTAAGATCGGGTTTCCCTCCGGGCTTTCCAAAGGACAAAATGTGTACAATCTCTTGTCGCGCCTAACTGGTCACGTAAGCCATATTGAAGATTTCAGCAAACTGCCCACGCCTTTTTTTTGCATCGCCACAGATGTGGAAACCGGTAGGGCCGTAATTTTGGACAAAGGCTATTTGCCCCGTGCCGTTTCCGCAAGTGGGGCATTACCAACGCTTTTCAGCCCCGTTGTAATAAACGACAGGGTTTTGGTGGACGGGGGCGTAACAAACAATTACCCGGTGGACGAAATTCGTGCAAAGGGGATGGACATCATCATTGGAGTTGATGTGCAGGACAGTCTCAAGAATCGCGAAAGTTTGCAGTCCGGTTTGGATGTACTCGTTCAAATAAATAACTTCCGCACCATCCGCGATATGGGGAAGAAGAGTGAAAAAACCGATATTTACATAAATCCGGATATTGAAGAGTTTTCCGTGATTTCCTTTGATTCCGGCAGAAAAATAATTGATGCCGGCGAAGAAGCCGCAAATATTTTTAAAACCGAACTGGAAAATTTGGCCCTTCGGCAAAAAACCGTAAATAGGGAAAAGATTGATTTTTTGGTGAAAGATTCACTTTATGTGAAAAATGTTGAAATAGAGGGCAATGAAAACTATACCCGTGCCTATGTTTTGGGGAAACTTAAACTTCGCGCGCCAACCCATACCACGTATACCAATTTGAGCGAGGGTATCAATAACCTTTCAGCCACCGGAAATTTTCAGGATATAAATTACAGGGTAATAGAAAATGAGGCTGAAGGAAGTACGTTACGAATAAACCTAAGAGAGAACGATTCAAAAATGTTCCTGAGGTTGGGCGCACATTTTGACGATCTTTACAAGACGGCGGCAATTATCAATTTGACGCGGAAAAGGCTTTTCACCAATAACGATATTGCTTCATTGGATTTTATAGTGGGCGATAACGTACGGTATAATTTCAATTATTACATAGATAAAGGATTTTATTGGAGCGTGGGCATTAATTCAAGTTATACTTTCTTTGACAAAAACGTGGCCGTGGATTTTCTTTTGCCTGAAACTGTTTCGGAACAGGAAATTCCGCTAAACCAGCTTGAACTTAAATACAGCGATTTTACAAATCAAATTTTTGTGGAAACGCTGTTCCAACGAATTTTTATGCTGGGCTTGGGCGCAGAGCACAAATACCTCCGCTATCTTTCGGAATCCATCGGCATTGATGAAAACAATAACCCGCGCACCGTTTTTGAAAGTACCAATTATTACAGTGCCTATGGGTTTTTGAAATACGACACATTCGATAACAGTTTTTTCCCCAATAAAGGAGCCTATTTTGAAGGGAACTTTCATCTTTATCTTTTTGCGGAAGGACTGAATCCGGATTTTGAGCAATTTTCCATCGCACAAGCCAAAATAGGGTATGCAAAATCTTTTTTGGAAAAATTTTCTGCCATGATTGATGCCGAAGGGGGTTTTAAAATTGGTGCGGACAATACCAAATCGCTCGATTTCTTTTTGGGCGGATATGGTTTTAAACAAGTCAATAATATTTTGCCATTTTACGGTTACGAAGCGTTGAGCTTGCGGGGCGATACCTATTTAAAAACCAGCCTTACAGTGGATTATGAAATTTTTGATAAAAACCACATCAACGCATCCGTGAACATCGCCAATGTGGGCGATGACCTTTTTTCAAATGGTGGATGGATAGACGGTATCGATTACAGTGGCTTTGCGCTGGGCTATGGCCTGGAAACCTTTTTAGGCCCATTGGAAGCAAAATATTCCTATTCGCCGGAGCGGGATGCCAGTGTATGGTTTGTTAGCCTTGGGTTCAGGTTCTAGAATTTATATGAAAGTTTAAAAAGCACTGTCCTTGGCTGAATGAATATCTGCTTATCATTTATAATGTATTGGTTGAAGGCATTTTCATTTTTAAATTTTACATCAAACAGATTGTTGACTTCAAATTCAAAACCCCAAGAACTATCTTCTTTGTTATAATACAGGGAAGAATTTCCAATCTGAAAAGTATTGGATATATTATTCGCTTCGTTTTTGTAGTGTGAATAGGTGTAATTGGCGTTTAAAATAAATCCCTTAAGAAAATCATATTGCAGATTTGCGTATGGATCGGTCTGGATAAACCTGTTTTCTATATTTTCCGAGGAGAAATCATTGAAACTTTGACGAAGCCCAATTTCAAGATTCGGGTAATTTTTAAATGAGGTTTCGGTTTTGAAAGTATAGCTATAATTGTTGGATCGATATTCGATTAAAGCATTGTTCACATTTCTGGAATAGTCATAAAAATTTACCCTTCCCAGCAAAGTATATTTCAAGTTCCCTATTTTCTTTGAAAAAGAAGCATTCATGGCAACAGAATTTTCCGGCAAATCTGAATAAACCGCTGTGTTTATTTGGTCTATACCTTCAATTATAGTTGTGTTGCGAACGGTGTTGACCCTCTTGCTGTAATTGATACCCGCGTTCATAAAAATGCCCCTTAGCAAACTGAATTTGTAATAATAGAGCGAGGCCGTATGGGCCAATTCATTTTCTATCCCTGCTTTGCCGCGGTATAAACTGTTGAAACCAGCAAGCCTAAAGCGGTTGGCAAAAAACGAAACGTCGCTGAAACGTGATTCCAGATTATATTTTAGGGAAACTATTTCCGATGTCTTAATGTCCCACTTTATCTGTAATTCCGGTAACAATTGTGGTTTTATTGTGGTGTTTTGAGTTTCTGAAAATTGGCTGACCTTCCAAAAATAATTATGATATATCAAGCCCGGTTTAATGATTATATCGGCAATCTTGAATTTATATTGAAAACCGAAATAAGTATCGTTCAACTGGAATTTGGTATTATTGTTAAAACCTGCGCTGCCAAATTCGTTGGTGCCGTTTTCTAAAAGTTGTTTGTCTACAGAGGAATATTCTTGTTTTGAAAAATCATGCCCAACTATGGGATAAATATGGTTGCTATTGTTTAATACCCAATAATGTTTAAGGGCAAGGGAGCCATTATAAATTTTGGTGTTTATTTGCTGGTTAATGTTGAACGGCCCTTCGCCTTCCAGAGGAATTACTTGACTGAAAATAGGTTGCGAAAATTGCCAATCCGTATTATTCTCATTATCCGAAATACGCAAATCGCCCTGTAAAGTGCTTGTGTGTTTATAAGAGAATTGCTTATTGTAGGCAAAATTTTGGATTACATCCAATGAATTTGGCACCAAAGAGGAATCCACAAAATCAGTTTCCGTAAAAGTCAATGATTGATATTGCTCCTGTGCATTGCCACTACTGGTTTTTACCACGGTTTCATACGTAAGATCCTCATCGTTACCGGGTTTATAATTTGCTGAAAATTTACTCAAAGTAAAGAGGTTTTTTGCAGTTGTTGACGTTGTCCTATTTTCAATATCCGAAACAGTATTATCCAACAAATATGTGTTTGTTTCATCTCTTTTTGCAACAATTTTACTGGCATTGAAAATTCTGAAAGCGGTAGCGGTGATTTTTGGCGTAAGTTGTTGCGAAACATTAAATGCCCCAAAGGCATTCCGGTTGTAAACAAAATCATCGTTTGCCAAATATTGGACAAATTCACTGTTCATCAAATTAGAATAGCTTTTGGGATTTTCTATGAGTTTGGCGACCCCGCCCTCAAACTCCACATAATCTATAAAAGTGAAGCTTTTTCCCCCGGTATTATTTAGGTCTCCAATGAAGTTTATATTTGTTTTTGGGCTGTAATAATAGAGATTTGGGTGCAACAGATACCTATCCTTAATTCCACTCCCAACCTCCACGTCACCAAATAAAAATTTTTTCTTTCCTTCCTTTAGTTTAATGTTCATGGCCAATATATTGCTGTCGCTCAGTCCTTTTAAAAATGCGATTTCGGTGTAATGATCCAGCACTTCAATCTCCTCTACGGCATCTGCGGGAATGTTGTTGATGCCCAAAGCTGTACCTCCCGTGAAAAAGGGTTTTCCTTCCACCAAAAGTTTATTTACCCTTTTGCCATTTACCGTGACTTGGCCGTCCCTATCCACTTCCACGCCGGGAAGCTTTTTGAGAACCTCACGTAGTTTGCGCTCTTCCCCCGTGGTAAA
This sequence comes from Flavobacteriales bacterium, assembly GCA_038326725.1. Taxonomy (GTDB): domain Bacteria; phylum Bacteroidota; class Bacteroidia; order Flavobacteriales; family Flavobacteriaceae; genus JBBQKI01. The sequence continues at coordinate 10,077 of JBBQKI010000007.1, read as the reverse complement.
AACATCGATCTGGTAAGTTATCGTGTCTTTCTTTACGCTTACCGCAAGTTTTTGTTTTAGGATAATTTCCTCCAGGCTTTCATTGCTTTGGACAAGTGTAAAATTTTCTGTGGTATTTTCATCGAGGTTGATTTGGACGTTTTTTTTTTGATAACCGAGATAACTTATCTCTAAAGTATAGGGCGTGTCCTTTTTTAATGTGAGTTTATAAAACCCATTGGCATCAGTAATTGAAAAGGCAATGGAAGTATTATTGCCGTTTGGCAAAGCAAGCATATTTGCATTTTCCAAAGGAAATTGTAGCGTGTCCGTTAGTTTGCCCTGCAAGATTATTTCTTGGCCGTAACTAGAAATGAAGGATGCTAAAATGAGAAACCAAAAAAAATTCTTCTTCAAAAATCAATTATTTTTCTCGATTATTTTTTCAATTTCTTTTTCAACATCTTTTTTAATTTCTTTTTCTGTAGTTAATTTTCCGGAGGAGGGCACTTTAATTTTCACGCCTTCCTTGACCAATTGAATATCTTCCGCGATCCAAATAAACGTGCCCAATTCATATTCCAAGACCAAACCCGGCAGCCCAACGGCTTCAAAGGGGCCAAATTGGTACGGCAGCTCGGGGCAATACCAAGCAATTATGGGGATTTCTGTAATCTTGTTTTCTTTGTCACTGCCATATTTTACGCCTATGGCCTTGTAACAGGTATAATTTCCAATTTCTTTTTTTTTGCTCGTAAGCTCCCATTTTAGCTCACGTATTGTTTTTTTAAACCTATATTCTTCCCCAAAATAATCTTTTTGCTCTATTAAAAGACCTTCATTTAAATCTGAATAAAAAATGCTTTTCCCCCGTAATATGTTAATAGCCGCACTTGCGTTTAAATCGTTTTTATCGATTGCCATTTGCTTTACTATGGCAAACAAACTTTCTTTATTATTAAAATCAAGTCGGAATTTTTGGGTTTTGGCGTTTTCACTAACTTTTTCCCGAAAAGTGGAATAATCTGCATCATTTGAAGATTTCATGTTCCCATGATTAATCCCAACATTATAGATCACCGTTCCGGCAGGCAACTGTGCTAGGGCAGTGTTATAAATTACAATTAAAGCAAAAAAGAAAACAGATAGATTTTTCATATTATATAGATTAAATAAAGGAATAAAAAAAGCCATGAATCCAGATTATAAATAGAATTATGGCTCTTTAATAAAGTTTGATTTTTTTGGTTCAACATCCACCATTCCTTACACAACCACATTCCCCATAAGCTTGGAACCAAGCCTCATAATAATTTCCGCCATTTTCCACTGCAAGAGCGGCTTGCTGGTTGGCATAAATCGTGCAAATGTCTGCAACGGTTGCAACATCTAGACGAGGGGTAAAGGAACTCGTCAGAAAACAGGCTCCTAAAATTAAAATAATTTTTTTCATAAAAATGTTTAGTTGTTAATAGTTTGTAAAGTAAAAAAAAAAAATGACTTTACCAAAACTTTAACAGGTAGGCTTGAAAACGAAGCTTTTAAAATTAGAGCCGACACTACTTTTAATGGAACGTTTAAACCATACCCATGCATTTTTTCCGATATTTGTAAAAGCAATTATTTTAATATTATGCCTTTCTACCACAAATTAGGGAAAATCCCCCCAAAAAGACATACCCAATTCCGTAAGCCCGATGGCAGTTTATACGCCGAGCAACTCTTCGGGACCATCGGTTTTGACGGGATGTACAGCAACAGCTACCACGAACACCGCCCCACACAGGTTAAGGAAATAAAGAAGCAATACAGCGTAGCCCCCAAGATTGCAAAACCCAACAATATGCAATCCTATCGTTTTCGCGGATTTCAGGTAAAGCCCGAAAATGATTATTTGGAAAGCCGGAAAACAATATTGATCAATTCCGATTGCGCCATTATTCTGGCTGCGCCCAAACATTCCCTAAAAGATTATTTTTATAAAAACACCGATGCCGATGAACTTATTTTTGTTCATAAAGGCACGGGTAAACTCCGTACCCATTTAGGAAACCTCAATTTTAAATATGGCGATTACTTATTGATTCCCCGGGGGATTATTTACAAAATAGATTTTGACACAGAGGACAACAGGTTGTTCATCGTGGAATCGCGAAGACCTATTTATACGCCAAAACGCTACCGCAATTGGTTTGGGCAGCTGTTGGAACATTCGCCCTATTGTGAACGCGACATCCGCAAGCCGGAACATTTGGAAACCCATAACGAAAAAGGGGATTTCCTTATAAAAATTAAAAAGAGGGATGAAATTTTTGAAATGGTGTACGCCACCCACCCCTTTGATGTGGTGGGCTACGATGGGTATAACTATCCTTATGCCTTTTCCATCCACGATTTTGAACCAATCACGGGGCGCATACATCAGCCACCGCCGGTGCACCAAACTTTTGAAACCGATGCGTTTGTGGTGTGTTCTTTTTGCCCGAGAAAATACGATTATCACCCATTGAGCATCCCCGCGCCATACAACCATAGCAATATAGACAGCGATGAGGTGTTATATTATGTGGCCGGCGATTTCATGAGCCGAAATGATGTGGATGCCGGGCATATTTCATTGCACCCCGCCGGAATCCCTCACGGACCCCACCCGGGAGCCACAGAAAGGAGTATCGGGAAGGAAGAAACCGATGAACTGGCCGTGATGGTGGACACTTTCAAACCTTTACAGGTAACCGAGGAGGCTATGAAAATTGCGGACGAAAAATATTATCAATCCTGGTTGGATTAAATTAAATCAATTTATAGCTCCTGGTTTAAACCTGGAGCAAAATAGAAATAAATAAAAAAGAACAAATGATTACCGACACCACATCCCAAAAACTGGAAAAAATAATCCCACAGGCAGAAGATTTCCTTCCACTGTTGGGGACCGATTTTGTAGAACTTTATGTGGGCAATGCGAAGCAGGCAGCCTATTATTACCAAACCGCTTGGGGCTATACCCCGGTGGCTTATAGCGGCCTTGAAACTGGAAATAAGGAAAGCGTTTCCTACGTGATGCAACAGGGGAAAATACGAGTAGTGCTTACTTCCGCCCTTCATCGGGGTGGCGAGATAAACCGACACGTAACAGAGCATGGAGATGGCGTTAAAGTGGTCGCCCTTTGGGTGGACGACGCCACGAAAAGTTTTGAAGAAACCACGAAACGGGGTGCAAAACCTTATATGGAACCTATAAGGCGGGAAGATAAACACGGGGAAGTAACCCTTTCCGGGATTCATACTTATGGAGAAACGGTACACGTTTTTGTGGAACGAAAAAATTATAATGGCCCGTTTTTACCGGGATATGTTGCTTTGAACAAAACCTATAAAACCGAAGACGTAGGTTTAAAATACATTGACCACATGGTGGGCAACGTGGGTTGGAACGAAATGAACAAATGGTGCGAATTCTACGCAAAAGTGATGGGCTTTGCACAGTTGGTTTCCTTTGATGACAAAGACATTTCGACTGATTATACAGCTTTGATGAGCAAGGTAATGAGCAATGGTAACGGCCGAATCAAGTTCCCAATAAATGAACCGGCTGAAGGAAAGAAAAAGTCGCAGATTGAAGAATATATTGATTTTTATAATGGCTCCGGGGTACAGCACATAGCCGTGGCAACAGACAACATTATTGAAACTGTTACAAAACTTACCGAAAGGGGTGTAGAATTTTTAACCGTTCCGGAAATATATTACGACACGGTTTTAGACCGGGTGGGAAAGATTGATGAAGATTTGGCCCCACTGAAAAAACTGGGTGTTTTGATAGACCGGGATGACGAAGGTTACCTGCTCCAGATTTTCACCAAACCGGTTTTGGACCGGCCCACGCTTTTCTTTGAAATTATTCAAAGAAAGGGCGCTCAATCTTTTGGGAAGGGAAATTTCAAAGCCCTTTTTGAAGCTATCGAAAGGGAACAGGAAGCCCGGGGAACCTTGTAAACAATAATGTAACATAACCAAAACCCTATCGTCTAAAAAAGGTAGGGTTTTGCTTTTTGGAACAATAGTTGTAAATTATTTGAAATAAATTCTTAAAACCCAAGGGCATGAAAAAGCTTTTAACGCTTTTGTTTTTACTAAATATCACACTGGTTTCTGCTCAAAAAAACGCTTACGGCAACGGCGAATGGTTCAAGTTCCGTGTGCATTATGGCTTTGTAACGGCCGGATACGCGACACTTCAGGTAAAAAACGCCACCTTGAACGGGAAAGAAGTTTTTCATCTTAAAGGATTTGGGGAAACCGTTGGGGTTTCCAATTGGTTTTTTAAAGTGGAAGACGATTACCAATCGTATGTTGATAGAAAAAAGAATATCCCATACCGATTTATAAGAAAAATTGATGAAGGCGGGCATACTAAGGATATGCAGATAGATTTTGACCACAGCACCCGTACCGCAAAGGTTTTGGATAATGAAAAAAACAAAACAAGTTATTTTACATTTCCGGAAGAAACCCAAGACATGATGTCCGCTTTTTATTATTTGCGGAACAATTTAAAGACTGAAAACATAAAAGTGGGCGATGTAATGGACATGAATATGTTTTTTGACGAAGAAAATTATAAATTTAGGCTCAAATTCCTTGGCCGGGAAATATTAAAAACCGAATTTGGCAAAGTGCAATGTTTGATATTCCGCCCTTACGTACAATCGGGCAGGGTTTTTAAAGAAAAGGAAAGCCTTACCGTTTGGGTAAGTGATGATGACAACAAAATGCCATTGCTCATAAAAGCCGACCTTGCCGTTGGTTCTTTAAAGGCAACATTGATTGAATTTAAAGGATTACAACATTCCTTTAAAATAATTACCGATTGAAACTGTTATGTAAAAACGAAAATTAACCGGAACAGAACAAACTAACTAAAGTATTGAAGAATTTATTTTTATTAGGAATATTGGCAATCTTCCTTGCCGCCTGCGAAAACACGAAAGACGATTTGGCCGAAGTTGAAGTTGTGGTGCCAATCATTGAAGAATACGGTTATATATTGAATGATTTCAATGTAATACGCGATACCATCCGCGCCGGCGATACTTTCGGCGCCATTTTAGACGCCAATGGAGTTTCTCAAGATAAAATTTACGAAGTGGCCACAAAATTCAAAGACAGTTTCGATGTCCGAAGAATTAGGGTGGGTAGGCCTTATGCCCTACTGAAAGCAAAAGATTCTACCAACGCCACCCAAGTTTTCATTTACGAAACCAATACTGTGGACTATGCAGTGGTTGATTTCCGCGATACTGTGAACAGTTATAACGCCCAAAAACCCGTGCATTTTGTAGAACGCATGGCTGGCGGCATTATTGAAAGTTCACTCTCCCAAACCATGGAAGAGCAGAACCTTAGTCCGTATATGACCGATCAGTTGGCAAATATTTATGCTTGGACAGTCAATTTTTTTAAGATACAACCTGGTGATAGTTTTAAGGTAATCTATACCGAAAAAATGATAAGCGATACCATTCCGGGGGGAATTGGAAAAATTAAGGCAGCATATTTCGAGCATCGGGGCAAACCTTTGTATGCCTTCAATTTTGAAACAGATTCCATAAAAAAGGTTTTTGATTATTACGATGAAAATGCAGCGAATCTTAAAAGGGCATTTTTAAAAGCCCCCGTAAAGTTCAGCCGGATTTCTTCCCGCTATAATCTAAACCGAAGGATAGCATATTATGGTTACAAAGTTCGGGCCCACAAAGGAACCGATTTTGCGGCGCCCATCGGCACACCAATTTTGGCCACGGCAGATGGCACGGTTTCCGAATCAGCAAGAAAAGGAGGTAATGGCAATTATGTAAAAATACGCCACAACAGCACCTATGAAACCCAATACCTCCACATGAAATCCAGGAACGTAAGACCGGGACAGTACGTACAACAAGGCGACGTTATTGGTTGGGTAGGAATGACGGGCAACACCGGCGGCCCCCACGTTTGTTACCGCTATTGGAAAAACGGGAAAGAAGTTGATCCATTCAAAGATGATTCACCTTTCTCCCATCCATTGGCAAAAGAAATGCATCCTCAATATTTTAAACATATTGTTCCCTTAAAAGATAAGTTGGATTGTATCGTTTATTAAACACTTCAAACCGAGTTGATTGATAAAACTGTTATCAACTAACTTGCAGTAATTCAATATCTTATAAATTTTATACTTAATTTTAAAGAAAAGTATTGTTAGCTATTTCTTAACCTTTCGGTAATTGGGAAGGGTTACCACTCAATGTATTTTTGCGTTAAACTTTAACTTAAATATACACAATGAAAAAACTACTACTATTCTTCATAGTAATTATCTGCGGATTTTCCGCTTTTTCGCAAGGCACAGTTACCGGAACATTACTGGACGGTGATAACGGTATGCCTTTGGCCGGGGCCAATATAATGGAAACCGGCACAAGCAACGGAGTGGTTTCCGGTTTTGATGGTGATTTCACCATAAACGCGCTTTCCAGTTCCGGAACTTTAAATTTATCCTTTGTAGGATATTCCACAATGTCGATGCCCTTTACAGTATCCAGCGGAACTTTAAATTTGGGCAACATCAATTTAATGCCTGATGCCGATGCGCTTTCAGAAGTTTTAATTACTACTTCGGGCGTAATTGATATTGCTAAGGACCGACAAACCCCAGTGGCAGTTTCTACCATTAGGGCAGAAGAAATTCAAGAAAAACTTGGTTCCCAAGAATTTCCAGAAATTTTGGCCAACACTCCTTCCATTTACGTTACAAAGCAGGGTGGTGGTTTTGGAGATGCCCGGATAAACATCCGGGGCTTTGATACTCAAAACTCGGCAGTGCTTATCAATGGTATTCCCGTTAACGATATGGAAAACGGGATAGTGTATTGGAGCAACTGGGTTGGACTATCTGATGTGGCTTCTGCCATCCAGGTTCAGCGCGGTTTGGGTTCTTCAAAATTGACGGTAGCTTCAGTGGGAGGAACCATAAATATTGTTACCCGAAGTGCAGACAGAAAAGAAGGCGGTTTTTTCTCCGGAACTGTGGGGAACAACAATTATCTTAAAAATGTAGTATCTTATGCTACCGGCCTATCCGAAAGCGGGTGGTCCTCCTCCTTTCTTTTCGGCAGGACCATTGGTGATGGTTATGTGGACGGAACAGAATTTGAAGCTTATAACTATTTTGCGGCTTTGGGGTATATGCCCAATGATAAAAACCGTTTAGAACTAACCATTACCGGTGCACCACAACAGCATAACCAACGTGGTTTTGCACCCACAATTTCACAATACATAAAATACGGAAACGACGGCGACCCACGGATAAAATATAATAGCGACTGGGGTTTCCGAAATGGGAAGGAATTTTCTTTTTCGGGGAACTTTTATCACAAACCCATTATATCCCTAAACTGGGATTGGGACCTTAGCGAAGCTTCTGCGTTAAGTACTTCTGCATACGCTTCTTTTGGGCGTGGGGGCTCAGTAGGATCAATAGGTAGGATTAATGGGTCACAATCTTTTGCGCTTCCCAAAACCCCGGATGGTTTGATTCCCGTAGATGACATTTTTACTTACAATGGCGGTGGGAACGTACCTGCTTTTGGTGATCCCCGAAATGGATATACCGGTGGCGGTGGAGCTTTTCAGGGCGATTTTGTGAACGGGAATAACAGCGGTTCCGCGTTTGTTGATGATCGTGACCACGTGTTCGGTCCTGAAAACGGTATTTCACAAAGGTCTTCAGTAAACTCGCATAACTGGTTTGGAGTTATTTCTAGTTTTGGGACAGAGTTGAGCGAAAACCTTGTTTTGGACCTTGGGGTGGACCTTCGCTCTTATACTGGGTACCATTACCGCCGATTGGTAGATTTGATGGGAGCGGATGTTTATGTGGATAATGACGATATCAACAATCCATACAATTTTACAACGGAAACTTACGATCCAACTATTGGGAATACTTTTAATGTATTTAAAAGTATTGACGACGAAGAAAAAATAGATTATTACAATGATGGTAAGGTAAGCTGGTTGGGCGCTTTTGGCCAATTGGAATATGTTAGTGATGAAGTTTCCGCATTTGTGCAAGGGGCAGTTTCAAACCAAGGATTTCAAAGGATAGATTATTTCAATTATTTGGATTCCGATCCCGAACAAGAGTCCGAAACAGAAAATATTTTGGGCGGTAACGTAAAAGGAGGAATCAACTGGAACCTTGACGAGCAGCACAACATTTTCGTTAACGGAGGCTACTATTCCAAACAACCTTTGTTCGATGCCGTTTTTCCAAGTTTTGTTTCCAATGATGTTAATGAAAACCTTCAGAACGAAAAAATCATCGGTACCGAAGTTGGCTACGGTTTTAGGGCAACGGGCTTCCGTGCAAACGTAAACCTTTACCGTACTGTTTGGAAAGATCGTTTTGAAACCACTTCTCAAAATTTTGATATGGGCAATGATGATCCTTCTGATGATATTCGCGGAACAGCCAATTTAGAAGGGATACAGCAAGTGCATATGGGAGTTGAGGTAGATTTTTCAGTGAAAGTGGCTAATAGCCTAACCTTGCTTGGGATGTTTTCCTACGGCGACTGGAGATATAAAGAAGACATTTCGGCTACATATTTTGACGAAAGCAATCAGCCCATCACCGTGGGCGGGCAGGAACAAGTTCAAATCCTGTACTTGGACGATGTAAAAGTGGGCGATGCAGCACAACTAACCGCCAGTCTGGGTGCCGAACTTGAGATTGTAAAGAATTTTAAATTTGACGCCAACTATCGGTATTCCGATAATTTATATGCGGATATAAGCGCTACTGATTTTGACGAAGCCGATCATCAAGGTTCTTTGGAACTTCCAAGTTTTGGATTGCTGGATGCAGGGCTTTCCCTTAGTTTGCCTTTTATTGACAAACAAACACTAGACCTAAGGCTTAACGTGAACAACGTTTTGGACGAAACCTATATTTCTGAATCCGAAACCAATATTTTCCCGGAAGCGGATGATGAAACGTACGATGGCATTTCCGCCTCAAACCGTGTTTTCTTCGGTTTCGGGAGGACTTGGAACGCCAGCATCCGGTTGAATTTTTAAGGTTTCGACGGAGGCCGAAAGGCTCAACCTGACAGGTTTCGACTGCGCTCAACCTGACACAAAAACCCCTTCCATTCCGGAAGGGGTTTTTATTTGCAAAAAAAGTATCTTTGGTTAACCACTAAAAAAAGCTTTATGTACACCACCCTTCAAATTGTTCACTCCTATTGGGCATATCTTGTCCTGCTCATTATTGTGTTGGCCACCTTCAACGCGCTTTCCGGCTATTTCACAAAACGAGAATATGCCCCCCGCGATTTTCGTATCTCGCTTTTTGCGCTTATTGTTACCCATATCCAATTCCTCATCGGGATTATCCTCTATTTTGTTTCGCCCCTCGGCCTACAAAATATTTTGAACAACGGCATGGGCCCCGTAATGGAAAATCCTTTGTTCCGGCTTTATGCGGTAGAGCATCCGTTGGTGCTTCTTGTGACTGTGGTTTTTATAACTGTGGGCTATTCCAAGCACAAGGCAAAACTGGTATCTGCGGGCAAGTTTAAGGTTTTGGCAATTTTCTATACACTGGCCTTAGTGTTAATGTTAAGCCGAATTCCTTGGGGGCAATGGTTTGATTAGCCGTCGGTTGAAACTTTGGGCTGTGCTTTCTTTAGACGGGGATTTGTTTCCCCCAGATCTCTTTGCTCATGTTCCAAAGACGGTTTAGTGTTTAATGGAAATTTAGGTTTTCAAATTAGTTTTACTGGTAAAAGTCCAGCCCTTCGGGTAGTTGCGAAAAGTTACAGGCAAGCCAGTTTGATGACAGACAAGAAATAAACAGACAGAAATAAAATGGAAAATTTCGACAGAAAAAAACACTGGGAGACAATTTACCAAACAAAGGAACTGAAAGACGTAAGTTGGTTTCAGCCGACACCTGAGACCTCTTTAAGTTTATTAAAACAGTTTAACATTACGACCACAGCAAAAATAATTGACATTGGCGGGGGTGATAGTTTTTTAGTTGACAAC
>JBBQKI010000006.1:0-83175 GCA_038326725.1 Flavobacteriales bacterium | reverse complement strand
ATCATCCAAAGTGTTCGCCTCTTCTTTGGGTTTGTCCTTTCGCCAACGGATAATCCGAGGGAAACGGGTTGCAATACCGCTTTTATGGCGGCCGCTTTCGGCAATTCCCTCAAAGGCAATTTCAAAAACATGGTGTGGCGTTACACTGCGCACCGGCCCAAAACGTTCCATCGTATTATTTTTTATCCATGCATCCAATTGCCGAAATTCCGCATCTGTCAACCCGGAATAGGCTTTGGCAAAGGTTACCAATTCCCCATTTTCCCAAAGGCCGAAAGTGTAATCGGTATAAAGATTGGCACGTCGCCCATGACCACGCATGGCATATGTTAGCACCGCATCGATGGAAAAGGGGTCAATTTTCCATTTCCACCAATCCCCTTTTTTGCGGCCCGTGAGGTAGGGCGAATTTTTCCTTTTCAACATCAACCCTTCACTTGATTTTTCACGTGAAAGTTCCCTTTCTTTTGCTGCTTCGTCCCAATTATTAAAGTCCATTGTATTACTTAGAAATAGACCAATTTCGTCACAGTTGCATTCCTCAATAAGATTGTCCAAAATTTCCCTCCTTTCCCGAAACGGTTTTTGCCGAATATCCTCGCCTTTCCATTCCAACAAATCATATGCAATGAGGATTACAGGGGTTTTTTGAAGTAAAGCTTTGGACAAAGTTTTGCGACCGATTCGGGTTTGAAGCGCATTGAAATTGCCAATTGTCCCGTTATAAAAAGGCAGGATTTCGCCATCCAGCACGGTCCCGTTGGGAACTTCTTTTAGAAATCTTTGAAATTCGGGATATTTATCGGTAACCAATTCTTCCCCACGCGACCATACAAAAACTTCATTGTTTCGGACAATTACCTGTGCGCGTATTCCATCCCACTTATGTTCAAAATTCCAGTTTGAAACATCTCCCAAGCTTTCCCGGAAATTGTCTTCGACTGCATAGGCGAGGTAAAAAGGGTAAGGTTTGGAAAGGTAATCTTCCTCGTTTGTTTCTAAAATTAATTTTTGAAAAGTGGTTTTCTCCGGGGTCCAATCGCCCATCAATTTGTGGGCAAGAAGGTCTTCTTCAATTCCCGTGGCTTTTGAAAGTGCACGCGTCATCAGCTTTTGACTAACCCCGATGCGAAAACTTCCAGTCAAAATTTTATTGAAAACGAAACGTTCAAAATATTGAAGCTGTAGCCAGTTTTCGTGCAGGTATTCTTTTTTCCCGGCTTCGGAAAGGTTTTTCAAATTTGAAATTTCAGTAATATATTCCGAAAGCGATTTATCAGTTTCATTTTTTGATGCGGGCAAAATAAGCGCAATGGTTTCTGCCAAATCCCCGACAATGTGATAACTTTCTTCAAAAAGCCATAATGGGATCCCGCTTATTTCAGTGGCCCAAAGACGAAGCAATGTAGTATTTACGGGTCGTTTAGGTCTTCTGTGAGAGAGAAGGGCAATTGCCCAAAGTTTATCAGTATCGTTAGCTTTTTCAAAATAATCCGTGAGGGCGGCAACCTTTTCAGATGTTTTGTTTGTGCTGTCTAACTTTTTTATTAGGGTGGCGAATGTTTTCATAGGCCCCCTCCCTCAATCCCTCCCCCAAAATGGTAGGGAAGTTTGTTTTCTACTTCATTGGGAATTTCCCCGCCACTGTTCTCATGCAATTCTTTCTCAATTTCTTCACCAATTTCTTCAAACTGCGTTTTTTCCGTTCGTGCATCATAACCCAATTCTTCTCGCAGATATTTGGAAAAAATATCGGTATAACCGTGCGTGGCAATTACTTTTTCGCACCCCGTTGCTTTTATGGAGGCCAACAATCCGTCCCAATCTGCGTGGTCACTCAGCACAAATCCCCGATCTATGGCTCGGCGCCTTCTTGCGCCCCTAAAGGTCATCCACCCGCTTGCTGAGGCGGTTACAAAAGGCACCATTTTCCGGATCCATGTGCTGCCATGGGCACTGGGCGGAGCCACCACGATATTGCCGGCAATTTCTTGTTTGGTTGTTTCGCGTGTAATTAATGTTGTTCCCGGAAAGTCATACATCGGCCTAAGCACTTGAGTCATATTTTCCACAGCGCCGTGAGTAAATATTCGGCCGTTGGAAACATCTAAATGTTTCAGTAAACGCTGGGCTTTTCCCAAGCTATACCCAAAAATGATCGAAGTTCTTCCTTCGGCTTTATTAGTGGCCCACCACGAATTAATATCAATAAAAACCTCGTTTTGATTTTCCCACTTAAAAGCGGGCAGTCCAAAAGTACATTCGGTTATAAAGGTGTGGCATTTTACAGGTTCAAAAGGTTCGGCCAAGCCGTCGTTTTCTGTTTTAAAATCGCCGGTAAAAACCCAAACTTCGCCTTTATATTCCACCCTAACCTGCGATGAAGCCACAATATGCCCGGCAGGGTGCAGAGAAAATTTGACCCCGTTTATAGTAAAGGTTTCGTTCCAATTTTTCCCCGTTACGTTGATAATCCCCAAGCGGTGTTTAATAATGGGCACATTGTTGGTGTGGGTAATATATTCTTTGTGCCCCCAACGGCTGTGGTCCGCGTGGCCATGGGTAACTATGCATTTATCCACGGGGCGCCAAGCATCAATATACACATTTGCCTTTTCGCAGAAAATGCCTTTATCATTGAAAACAAGAAGCGGTATAGCCATATTTTTTTTGAAGTTGGATAAATTTAAAAGATTGTGCGTACTTATTTTCGGAATTAAGAAAAGTTTAGGGTGTGGAAATAAGAAAATATAATCTCTAATAAAATTGGTGCTGTTTTAAAAGAAAGGAGTTTTTAATTACTTAACAAAAAACACAACCCTTACCTATCTATGGCCTTTAAATATTTTATCTTTGAGGGATAAAAAATTTAAATCATGTCATTCACAGATCTTTTTGAAACCGGGGAACATTCCCGAAACTTGGGTCATTTTGCTTCCATGGCCAACATAGCTTCCCGAGAAGGAACCATCACTGCTGAAAAAGAAAAAATGTTGCAACGTTTTGCGCAAAAACTCGATATTGACCCATCGGAATATAACGAGGTTTTGAAAAACCCCTCCCGATATCCAATAAACCCGCCGAATAATGCAGAAAGACGGTTGGAGCGCATCCACGATCTTTTTGAAATGATTTTTGTGGATCATGAAATCGATGACCACGAGCGTTATTTGATCGAAAAATATGCGATTGGTTTGGGATATTCAGCGGAAGCGGCCCATAAACTCATCAAACGTTCCATAGAGATTTACAGCGGCGGATTGGATATTGAGGATTATAGGTATTTGTTGAATAAAAAATAAAGCTATCTGCCCATGAATTCCTCGGCTTTTTCCACCATAAGTTTGCTTCCACAAAAGAATGGAACACGCTGGTGCAATTTTTCGGGGGTTATGTCCAAAATACGTTGAAACCCATTGCTGGCTTTACCTCCGGCTTGCTCTGCAATCATGGCCATCGGGTTGCATTCATACAATAAACGCAGTTTCCCTTCCGGGTTTTTGGATGTGTTCGGGTAAATATAAATTCCGCCCTTAATCATGTTTCGGTGAAAGTCCGAAACCAATGAACCAATATAGCGTGAGGTGTACGGCCGGTCTTCTTTTTCTTCCTGACAATATTTTATATAATCCTTCACCCCTTGCGGAAACTGAATATAATTCCCCTCATTCACAGAATAAATATTCCCTTTTTCGGGAAATTTCATCAAAGGATGTGAGAGGTAATAAGTCCCAATCGCGGGATTTAAAGTAAACCCGTTTACCCCGTGACCCGTTGTGTAAACCAACATCGTGGAAGTACCGTAAACAATGTATCCAGCCGCAACTTGTTGATTGCCGGGTTGTAAAAAATCTTCAATGGTAACGGGAGTCCCCGATTGTGTAATCCGTCGGTAAATGGAAAAAATAGTACCCACCGAAACGTTCACATCAATATTGGACGAACCGTCCAATGGATCTATAAGGACCACATATTTGTTTTCATTATTTCCGCTACGGCCCGTGATGGTTATAAAATCGTCTTCTTCTTCGCTGGCAATACCGCAAACTATTTCTCTATTGGTAAGGGTTTTTATGAAAACCTCGTTGGCATAAACATCAAGTTTTTGCTGGTCTTCTCCCTGAACATTGGTTTCGCCCGCTGCACCCAAAATGTCCACCAAACCCGCTTTGTTTACTTCGTGATTCACCACTTTTGCGGCCAAACGGATGGAATTTATTAACCGGGAAAGTTCGCCCGAGGAATATTTGAATTCACTTTGATTCTCAATAATGAATTCGCCTAAAGATTGATTTTTTTTAGCCATGAAGAGGTATTCTGAAATTTGTGCAAATATCGGGTTTTTTAAGAAATTGAACCGATATTTGCGAAGCAAAAACAATTTTAAAAAACAGAATGACTATCCGAAAAGCGAAAAAGAACGATATGCCCGAAGTGCTTGAACTTATAAGGGAACTCGCGGTTTTTGAAAGAGAACCGGATGCCGTTGAGGTAACCATTGAAGATTTGCAAAATGAAGGTTTTGGAGAAAACCCATTGTTCACTTGTTTTGTGGCTGAAATTGATGGAAGTATTGTGGGTACCGCACTCGTTTATTATCGATTTTCCACTTGGAAGGGCCGCACACTGCACCTTGAGGATTTAATTGTAAAAGAAGAAATGCGCGGAAAGGGAATTGGAGAGGCATTGTATTCCGAAGTAATAAAATTCGCAGCCGAACAAAAACTGAAACGCGTGGCGTGGGATGTTTTGGATTGGAACGAAGGCGCTATAAAATTTTACGAACGCAGCGGCGCCAAGGTTTTGAAAGATTGGCGCGTGGTGCATTTGGATGAAATGGGAATTAGAAATTACTTAAATCTTCATCCCTAAATTCCTTCTTCAATGGTGAAGGGATACAGTCTCGATGGGAACGTTAGGGGAAAGCTTTTGGATGGCAAAAATTGAAAGTGCGAAAATTGAAATAATATAGTTCACATTAAAAAGATTCCTGCCTTGGCAGGAAATAAATATGAAAATATTCAAATTTGGCGGGGCATCTACAAAGGATGCAAAAGGGGTCAAAAACGTGGTTTCCGTTTTACGGCAAACGGGTGAAAAGGATCTTGTTATAATAATTTCCGCAATGGGCAAAACCACGAATGCTCTGGAAAAGGTAGTTACCGCTTATTTTTCAAACCCACCCGAACTTGAGGCTGCAATTAGTTTTGTTTATAACGAACATATTCAAATTACTTCCGAATTGTTCGAAAACACTTCGCATCCCGTTTTTTCTGAATTGAACACAATTTTCAAGGAATTGAAAAATTTCCTGAAAACCAATAAATCTAAAAGTTTTTCCTTTGTTTACGATCAAATCGTTTCCTTCGGTGAAATCATTTCTACTACCATTATTGCCGCTTTCCTTTCGGACACGGGTATAAAAAACTCCCTTTTGGATGTGCGGGAATGTATTAAAACCGATGCCAATTTCCGCGACGCGAACGTGGATTGGGAAATTACCCAAAAGAATATTTTGGAAAAAGTAAAACCCAATGGTATTACGGTTACGCAGGGTTTTTTGGGTTCGGAACGCGCCAATAATTTCACTACAACTTTAGGCCGTGAGGGCAGCGATTATACCGCCGCAATTTTTGCCTATTGCCTAAATGCCGAAAGCGTTACCATTTGGAAGGACGTTCCCGGCGTGCTGAACGCGGATCCCCGTTATTTTAAAAATGCTCAATTGCTGAATCATATTTCTTATAAAGAAGCCATCGAACTTGCATTTTACGGGGCCTCGGTAATTCACCCAAAAACCCTACAGCCTTTGCAGCGAAAGGAAATCCCGCTTTTCGTTAAATCGTTTTTAAAGCCCATTGATGCAGGTACTTGCGTGGGAAAGGGCGTACTGTTGGACCCGATGGTTTCCTGTTTTATTTTGAAAAAGGACCAAGTGCTCATTTCGCTATCCTCCCTTGATTTTTCTTTCATCATGGAAGACAGCATAGGCGATGTTTTCAAATGGCTGTATGAATATAAAATGAAAGTGGAGCTTATTCAAAACTCGGCAATCAGTTTTTCGGTTTGTGTGGATAATAAATTCAACAAATTGGAAGCTTTACTGGCGAAGCTTCGCGAAAAATTCAGCGTTACGTGGAACGAAGGAGTTACGCTTTACACCATCCGCCATTTTAAACCTTCGGACATAAAGTCCCTTTCAAAAGATAAAAAGGTGTTGCTTAAGCAAGAAAGCCGCGAAACTGCGCAACTAGTGATACAGGAATAGAACCGATAGGTTTCCCTATATTTGCTTACTTCAAAAAATTAACCAAAAAAATTCATGGGACTGGTCAACGCCAAAGAAGTTGCAAAAGCCATCAATGCTGAAAAATTCGGTTTTGTGGGAACTTTTATGGGGTGGGGCCTTATGAAAATCCTCAATATCAATACCCTCAATAAAATTTACAATAGGAACAAGCATTTGAGCAATATCGAATTCGTGGATGCACTTATTGATGAGTTTGAAATTCGTTTTGAGATTCCTGCAGAAGACTTAAAGCGTATTCCTAAAAATGGGGCTTTCATCACCATTTCCAACCATCCATTGGGCGGGATTGACGGTATTTTGCTTTTGAAATTGTTATTGGAACACAGACCCGATTTTAAGATTATTGCCAATTTTTTACTTCATCGAATTGAACCTTTAAAACCCTTTGTGCTGCCCGTAAATCCTTTTGAAGACAGAAAAGATGTAAAGTCTAGCGTGATGGGTTTTAAGACCGCGCTCGAGCATTTACAACTGGGGCATCCGTTGGGGCTATTCCCTGCCGGGGAAGTTTCCACAAAACGGGAAGGCAAATTATTTGTGGACAGGGAATGGGAAATGGCCGCTATAAAACTTGTAAAAAAAGCCAATGTTCCGGTTTTGCCCATTTATTTTCACGCAAAAAACAGTAAATTGTTTTACCGTTTAGCACAAATCAGCGACGTCCTGCGTACCGCCAAATTGCCTTCGGAACTTTTAACCCAAAAAGAAAGGCTTATTAAAGTTAGAATTGGCAACCCCATCTCTGTGGAAGATATGGACGAGCATCAATCTTTGGAAAGCTTATCGAGATTCCTGCGCAAGAAAACCTATGTTCTTTCAAATCCTTTTCAGAAAAAAACCTTGTTGGAAAACATCCCAAAAAAGTTGAAATTCCCGAAACCGCCCAGAAAAATTACCGGTGCAATATCCGTGGAAGCGATGGAAGCCGAAATGGAGAACCTTCGGATACATGATAAACGTTTGCTTGTGAGCAAAAATTATGAAGTATTCCTGGCTCAAGCCGATTATGTTCCCAATATTTTACAGGAAATCGGGAGGTTGCGCGAGACTACTTTTAGGGAAGTGGGCGAGGGTACTAACAATGCGACGGATTTGGACAAGTTCGATTCCTATTACCACCATATGTTCCTTTGGGATAACGATGCCAGGAAAATTGTGGGGGCTTACAGGATGGGGCTTGGATCAAAAATATTCCCACAGTACGGTATTAATGGATTTTATTTACAAGAACTTTTTCGTTTTGAACAAGAGCTTTTCCCGATGATGAGCACTTCTATTGAAATGGGACGGGCTTTTATAATTAAGGATTACCAATTGCGTCCGATGCCACTTTTTCTACTTTGGAAAGGCATTGTACATACCACGCTTCGTTACCCCGAACACCGCTACCTCATTGGCGGGGTAAGCATCAGCAACAAATTTTCAGAGTTTTCGAAATCGTTGATGATTGAATTTATGAAATCCAACTATTACGATCCTTACGTTGCTCAATATATTACTCCGAAAAAAGAATTTAAGGTAAAACTGAAGGACGCCGACAAAGATTTTATATTTGATGAAAGCGAAGCGGACTTGAACAAATTCGACAAAATCATAGACGAAGTTGAACCCGGAAGTTTGCGTTTGCCAGTGCTTATAAAAAAATACATCAAGCAAAACGCAAAAGTTGTTGCCTTTAACGTTGATCCGCTTTTCAATAATGCCGTTGATGGTTTAATGTACATCCGCATTGCGGATTTGCCCGAAAGCACTGTAAAACCAGTGATGGAAGAATTTCAGGCAGAACTAGAAAAAAAGTATACGGAGAAGAACGGGGAGGTTTGATTTTTTGACAGGCCGTAAGTCTTAAATCTTTTCAATATGACCGCCACAACAATCAATGAAGTAATTTCCAAACTTGACGAAATCATAACTACCGAATGCACTGCCAATTCCTGTATGGCATATTCCCCCATTTTATATAGAAAAGTTACCCTTCGCATTAAAGAAGGAATTCTTAACAATGAATTTGAAAATGGCGGAAGGATGGAAACTTTGGATGTGCTTTTTGCCAATCGGTATATCATTGCATACCGTCAAATGATAGCAGGGAAAGCCCCAACACTAAGCTGGAAAAACGCTTTTGAAGCTGCCAAAAGGGGGAATTTGCTCATTATGCAACATTTGCTTTTGGGGATAAACGCCCATATAAATTTGGATTTGGGAATCGCCGTTGCCGAAACGGTGGGTGAAGATGGCGAATTAATGAATTTTGAGGACGATTTCAATAAAATAAATGGCATCCTTGCTTCTATGGTGGCGGGCGTGGAGTCAAAAATTATTAAGGTTTCTCCATTGTTTGGCTTGTTGGACCGTTTGGGCAAAGGCCGAGAGGACAAATTGGTAACCTTCAGTTTAAATGTGGCACGGGATGGGGCGTGGATGTTCGCAAACCAGTATCACATTTCACCGAGGAAGGATGAAGTTTTAAAAGAAAGGGATTTTGCCATTGGATGTGTTGCGGAAAAACTGATTACCCAAAAAAGCAAGTTCTTGAAATTTCTTGTCAAAATAATTTACTTTTTTGAAAAGAAAGATGTTAAAGCGGTTGTTTTAGTTTTGAAGGCAGATTAAGTTTTTTAAAATAGTAAATTATCTCAATTCGCCCGCAAACCCTTGAATCTTTCAATCTGCCGCCTGTGCCTTAGGATATGAACAATGGCATGCTCCATCAATTGCTCAATGTCGTATGTTTGGTTCCAGGAAACCTTCATTTTTTTTAAATCGTCAGGTTCTTCCAATTCGCTGTCCTCAATATTTTGAAAGACACTTTCGGTAAATTCAAAAATCTTGTTCAAATCTTGGATATGTTCATCAATGTTGGAATGGTAAATCCTTTCGGGGAAGTTTTCCAAAGGCCCTCTTTTCCTGTTTAATATTTTTCCAATATTCTTTTTCCAAAAATGCCATGGAGTCTTTGTCGGAAGGGAATTTTTTAAGTCATTTTTTATAAAAAAAATTATTCCACACAGGGAATTTTTTCGATTTTAGCTTCAAGTCCCATTTCGGGGGAACCTCCGGTTACGGTGGCCAAATCTTCCATTAAAACTATGGTGATCTGCGCAGCATCGTCTTTACCTTCTTGGATAAATCTATAATTTGCGGAAATGGTATTATCGTTTATAGTTCCTTCAAACTTACCTTCCCTTTTATCTTTGAACGCAGGGAGCCAATGATAAGTTCCCCAAACACGGGACCCTTCAAAGGTTATGGTCAATTCCTGAACATCTTTTTGGGAAGGATCGTCCTTAAAAGGAAATTCATTTTTGAAACACATTTTTGTGACTTCAGTATTTTGAGCCGGCATTTCTTCTGAAACTTCAGTTAAGACTTCACCATTTTCTTTTGATGGGTCTGCGTTTTTGCAAGCAGAACCAAGGGTTATGAGCAAAACTAGAACAGAGATATTTTTAATGACTTTCAACATAGTTGGATTTTTTAAAAATTTAGACAATATAAAAGCCTTTGAAAACAAAATTTCCAAAGGCTTTCAGTGAAATATTAAAACCATTCTTTTTTACCCACCTGATAGGTTTGATAAAAGTCCTCGTCACTTTTGGTGAGGTAGATGATACCTTCAATAATTCCTATAATCCCACCAATCCCGCAGGTTACCACTGAAATTACGATTTGAATAATGCCCGCTTGGGTATATCCCAAAATGAATTTGTGGATGCCCAACGAGCCAATAACGATGGCCAAGATACCGGCCAACATTTTTTTATTTTCTTCGCGGTGCGGGGGCGGCGCTTGGTTCCAGCTTTCGTTGGACTGGTTTGGGTTGTTCTGCGAAGCTTGATTGAAGTTTTGCGATTCACTTTCCATTCTGGATTTGGTGCTGTCAAATTCGCCTGTGTTGTTTTGCTCTTCCATTATTTTTTTGGTTTGGTTAATGAATTAAAAGTATAAAATATTTCCCTAATTTTTTAATCTTAAAATGGGGACTTTAAATTTAAAACCTTGCGGATATACTTTATCCGAAACCGTGAATGATTTTATCGGCTATTACCTCCGCCAGTTTTTCCCTGCTTTCCAAGGTCCAGCCAGCGATGTGCGGGGTCAAAAGCACGTTGTCCATCGCCAAGAGTTCCTTTAATGCTGCCGGGAATTCTTCTGCATCATAAAGGGTTTCAAAAGAAGTTTTTTCATATTCCAGCACGTCCAGCCCCGCGCCAAGAATTTTCTTGTTTTTCAAGGCATCCACCAAATCTGAAGTTACTACGCTTTTTCCCCTCGCGGTGTTTAATAGCCAAAAGGGTTTTGAAAAGGCATTTATAAAAGAAGAATTTACCATTTGATGCGTTAATGGCGTCCAGGGGGTGTGAAGGCTTAAAACGTCTGCATTTTGTTGAATAATTTTCAGGGAAACCTGTTCGGCATTTTCATCGGCCACATTTTCTTTGATATCAAAACAAAAAACTTTGCAATCGAAACCCTTCAGTTTTTTGGCAAAAGCTTTTCCCATGTTACCATAGCCGATGATGCCTACTGTTTTGCCGTCCAGTTCCAATCCACGATTAGGTTCCCGGTTCCATTGGCCATTACGGATTTCACGGTCTGCCTTGCACAATTTGTTGAAAAGGTTGAGCAGCATTGCTAAAGTATGTTCGCCCACGGCATTACTGTTACCCTCCGGCGCTGCTATTAATTGGATGTTTTTTGTTTGGGCATATGCCTCATCGATGCTTTCCAACCCGGCACCCACCCGCGCAATGAATTTTAAATTAACCGCTGCGGCCAAAAATTCTTTATCAATAAGGAATCTACTGCGGATTATTATTCCTTCGTATTCAGAAATAATTTGCTGGATTTCGGTTTTGGAAGCGGTATATTTTTCTTCATTTATAAAACCGGCAAGGGCCAATTTTTCAAGTAGTAAAGGGTGGTTGCTGTCGAGATGAAGAATTTTCACGGAATGGGTTTCTAAACAAACAAGGTACTGATTTCTTCGGTTATTTTTGTGGGGCGGAATGTTTTTCCGTCCAATAGGCACCAAAGTGTTTTCGCTTCAACAATCGTTTTTTTATCGATTAGACGGACTATTTTGTAATGCCGGTCGCACTTCACCCCTTCATAAGATTCAATCCAAGTCCGTACTTCAAGTTCTTCACTTTCAAAAGAAGGAGCTTTGTATTCTATAAAATGGTTCAGTACCACCCAAACATAATTTTCCCGCATGCGGTCATCCGTTTTTGAAATCCAATGTGCTTCCGCAGTTTCCAGGCACCATTGCAGATAGGTTACATTGTTAACGTGGTTAAGTGCATCTATTGCTGAAGAAGGAACTGAAAAGCGGTATTTAAAAACGGCAGGTTTCAAAACCCGAGAATTAATTTGGAAATATAAAAGAAAAGGAATATCCCGAATATATCATTGCTTGTAGTAATGAATGGCCCGGTAGCAATTGCAGGATCTATCCCCCGATTGTTCAAAACAATGGGAACAAAAGTGCCCACAAGCGCGGCAATGATAATTACGGAAAGCATTGATGTAGCAATGGCAATGTTCGTCATTTGGTCCTGCCCAACTATAAATCCAAAGAGCAAAACCAACAGGGATAATGCAAGGCCATTAATTAGGCCTAAGCCCAATTCCTTAATCAAACGATTGAAAAGGCTTCCCTTTAAATTATCGTTTGCAAGGCCCTGTACAATAATTGCGCTGGACTGAACCCCAACATTTCCTGCCATCGCGGCAATAAGCGGTGTAAAGAAAAACAAAATGGGATAACGGTCCAAAGCTGTGTCAAAACCTTGCATAATGTAAACACTGCCCAGTCCGCCAAAAAGTCCCAAAACAAGCCACGGCAATCGGGCTTTTGTTAGTTTTAAAATGCTGTCATCGGCTTCTACGTCCTGAGAAATACCCGCAGCCATTTGGTAATCTTTATCTGCTTCCTCTTTTATGAAATCCACAATATCATCAATAGTCACGCGGCCCACCAAAATTCCCTCATCATCAACTACAGGAATGGCTTCCAAGTCATATTTTTGCATGATGCGGGCCACTTCTTCAGCTTCTGTGTGCACGTTTACATAATCTACTTTTGGTATGTAAATTTCACTGATATGGGTTTTTTCGGGCGCGGTCAGCAAATCTTTCAAGGAAAGTCTGCCTTTTAATTTTCCATGTTTATCCGTTACATAAATAGAATGCACCCGGGTAACATTTTCGGCTTGCCGCCGCATTTCACGAACACAGCCGGCCACGGTCCAAGTTTCCTTTACTTGCACCAATTCCTTCGCCATTAAACCTCCAGCTGTATCTTCGTCATACCGCATCAGGTCCACGATATCCGCTTTGTGCTCTTCGTCTTCTATCTTGGCGATTACCTTTTTTTGGATGTCTTTATCAAGCTCCGCGATAATGTCCGCAGCATCGTCGGTATCCATTTCCTGTAATTCGCGGGCAATTTCCTTGGGCGAAAGTTTGTCGAGGATTCGTTCCCGGAAATCTTCGTCCATTTCCATCAGCGCTTCCGAAGTGGTTTCGCTGTCCAATAAATTTATAAGGTAAGTGGCCTCTTCAATATCGAGTTCTTGTAGAAGTTCGGCTATATCGGCAAAGTGGAAATCATGCAATAATTTTTGCAGCTCAGTGCCATTGTTTGTGGCAATAAGGTCTTCAATTTGAGTTATAAAATCATTGGTGAGTTGAAACTGCATCTTTCTCCAATTTTTGTGTAAGGCCGATAAACTGCGCTACCGAAAGTTGTTCCGGGCGTTGGTCAAAGATAGCATCTTCTTTTATTTTTTCTGAAAGATTAAAGGTTTTTAAACTGTTACGAAGGGTTTTTCGGCGTTGCTGAAAAGCGGTTTTAACAACTTTGAAAAACATTTTTTCATCACAAGGCAGCGTATGGTTCTCTTTTCTGGTTAATCGTAAAACCCCACTATCCACTTTTGGCGGCGGCACAAACACAGAAGGCGGTACGGTGAAAAGGTATTCGGCATCATAAAAAGCCTGCACCAGCACCGAGATGATTCCGTAGATTTTGCTGCCTTCTTTTTCGCAGATGCGTTGAGCCACCTCTTTTTGGAACATACCCGTAAATTCAGGCACCTTCGAACGGTTCTCTAAAGTTTTAAAAACAATTTGGGTAGAAATATTATATGGGAAATTTCCTGTAATGGCAAAAGGTTCTTCCCCAAAAAGCGCCGAAATATCAAATTTTAAAACATCGCCTTCCACAACTTTTAAATTCGGCCGAACCAAGTTTTCTTCCAAATAGGCAATCGATTCTTTATCCAGTTCCATGGCGATTACTTCAACTCCTTTTTCAACCAAATATTTAGTTAGCATCCCGGTGCCGGGCCCAATTTCGAGAACACATTTATAACCTTTTAGCGACAGGGTTTCCCCTATATTTTGTGCCGTGGCTTCATCTTTAAGGAAATGCTGCCCGAGATGTTTTTTTGCACGTACCGCTGTCCCTTCCCCACCTGCCGCCCTCTCCGACGAAGAGGGGAATGTAGATTTTGATTTATTAGAAGTTTTCTTCATTTTTAGCATTTACTCCCTCTCTTTGGGAGGGTTGGGTTGGGCCTCACCTATGATTTCCAACTCGGTACGAAATACCACGCAATTTCCTAAAAAAGGGTTTTGCGCCCGAAGGGTCTCGGCATTTTCGGCATAATATTTTTGCAGCATTTCCCGACTGTCCACGGAATATTGAACAGAATAAGTGATCCCGCCCATTTCTTCTTCAACCAAAACTTTGGATAGTAGCGCTTTGGTAAATTTTCCTGTTGATAGCATTGCAGGAATATGTTCGGTTTTCATCCAATCCAGCCACTTGTCGTGGGCACTTTCTTCGATGTTGATGGTTACGTTGTAGATGAGCATATCAGTATTGAGTATTGAGTAATGAGTAATGAGGATTGAGTAATGAGGATTGAGTCTTAATTTTCGCCTTCCGTTTTCACTCTATTTCATCACCGCGGAGTGATCTAAATTTCTTTCGCGCTTCTACAAAATAAATGCTATCTGCAAAATTGAAAATGATTTGCTCGTATTGTTGTTTCGCTTTTTCGGGCAATTGCAATTGGTCTTCATACAGTTTGGCAAGACGGTAATATGCATCATCGGCCAAAATATCCTCTTTGTAAAATTCAATTAACTTTAAATAATTGGCTTCCGCTTTATTGTACTGCTTCGTTTTTTCATAAAGCAGGCCTTGTTTAAGCAACGCTTCGTCTTCAATCTTTTCGCCTTTGTGGTTCAATAAAATTTCTTCAAGTGCGGCAATGGCTTCAGTGTTTTTATCCTGAAATTCCATCAAATCCGCCCGGGCATATTTTTTCAAAGCGGTTTGGGTAGAATCTTCCAATGAATTATCGCGAATCATCAAACTTAGATGCATCGCATCGTTTGCAATTAATTGAGAAGCGGATTTTCGCAACACGTCCAACTGCACTTGAGCCCATTCAAAATCTCCTTTAAAATAGCTGGTTTTCGCTACCTTAAATCGGGCTTCCTGAGCCAGCACGTCGTTCTGTACTTTTTTCTGGATTTGGGAATAATAAATTAACGCCTCATTGAATTTTTCATCAAAAACCAAAATATCGGCCAGTTCCATTTTTACCCGCGCTTCTTGGTATGAGGTTAAGTTTTCTTGAAGTAACGCTTTTAAATTGGCGATGGCAGGGTCTAGTTTTTTCTGCTGAAAAGCTAAAAAATGGTTGAAATCAATTTGAAGCAAATAGGTTTGAACCCCACGCCCATATTCTGTTAACAAAGCTTCAAACTGTTTTTCCAACTCAGGATATTCTTTTTCGGTTGCGGTTTGAAGGTGGATGTTCATCAAAATCTGTTGGCCCTGAAGTTTGTGTTCTGGCAGGGAAGAATTTTCAATAATAAACGTTACAATCTCTTTTCCGGATTCAAAATCCTCTTCACCAATGGCAATGAAGGTAAGTTCCATTAAGCCGCTCAAATCTTCATCGCTTCTTTTGTAGATTGCTTTTTCCTGCACAAAGGCCTTTTTGAATTCCTTTTGTTGAATAAAAAGCCAGCTCAAAAGTTGATTGTACAATAGCTCTTGGGTTTCTTGCGACTTTAGAAGCAACGTTTTCCGCAAGATAGCATTGGCTTCGTTTTCGGGATCTTCGGTAACATAAATACTGAAATTCCTTTGGGCTGTTGCTATGTAGCTGGAGTTTTTTTCAATCAGGTCAAGATAGCTGACAAACATTTTTTCCAAATTTCCCTGTTCGCCGTAAATCCGCGCCAACTGTAAATTAAAATCTTTTTCGGGATCCAAAATCATTGCCTTTTCATAGGCTGCTACAGCTTCATCCAACAAGCTGTATTTTTCAAAAGCATTGCCTACGGTATAGGCAAAATTGATGTTTTCGTCAATTGTTTTTAAAGCAGCATTATAGTTTTCGGTGGCTTGCGCCTCTTTGTTTTGAAGGGAATAATTATAGCCCAATTCAATGTACAATTGTGGGGTAACCCTGCCCAAATTTATCTTTTCCGTAAGCAGGCGTTCGGCTTCTGCAAACTTTTCCAATTGCTGATTGGTTTCCACTAACGGGAATAAATAATCCATCCGCCCGGGATTTTGGGTATACAATTTTTGATAAATGGAAAGTGCTTTTTCGTATTCGCCCTGGTCAAAATAGTTTTTTGCGAGTAGCTCATTCTGCGCCACGGAAGGGGTGGCGAAGGAAAGGAATAATATTAAAAAGAAAATTCGCATATTCAGTGTTCAGTGTTCAGGGTTCAGGGTTCAGGGTTCAGGGTTTAGTTTGGGTAATAACGGTAAATATAGGGATTTGTTTAGTGGGTTTTTGGAATTGAGGTTTCCCTCGGCGAAGGTTTCAACAAAAACACTGCCAACTGCTACCGCTATTGTGAACTCTTTAGGAAATCATATCAAACCCACAATAAGGCACCAAAACTTTCGGGATTTTTATTCCTTCGGGGGTTTGGCAGTTTTCCAAAATGCCAGCCAAAACTCGGGGCAAGGCCAAGGCACTGCCGTTTAAAGTGTGGGCAAGTTTGTTTTTCCCGTCTTCATCCTTAAAGCGAAGTTTTAAACGGTTGGCCTGAAAAGTCTCAAAATTGGAAACCGAAGAAATTTCCAGCCAACGGTCCTGCGCAGTGGAAAAAACCTCAAAATCATAAGTCATTGCTGAAGTAAAACCCATGTCGCCGCCGCACAAACGAAGAATGCGGTAGGGTAGTTCCAGTTCCCGCAAAAGGGTTTTTACGTGATCCACCATTCCCTCTAAAGCTGCATAACTATTGTCCGGATGTTCGATACGGACGATTTCCACTTTATCGAATTGGTGCAAACGGTTCAAACCGCGAACGTGTGCGCCGTAACTTCCCGCTTCCCGTCGGAAACAGGGGGTGTAACCGGTGCATTTTATGGGCAATTGAGAGAGTGTCAGCAAATCGCCCCGAAACATATTGGTTACCGGCACTTCTGCGGTCGGTATCAAATAAAGCCCATCTTCATTGGAAAAATACATTTGCCCTTCCTTGTCCGGAAGTTGGCCCGTGCCGTAACCCGAAGCCTCGTTGACCATGTGTGGTACTTGATATTCAGTATATCCAGCTCCCGTGCTTTTATCCAAAAAGTAGGCAATCATAGCCCGTTGCAAACGCGCGCCTTTTCCTTTATAAACGGGAAAACCCGCCCCGGTTATTTTTACGCCAAGTTCAAAATCGATAATGTCATATTTTTTTGCCAGTTCCCAGTGCGGAAGGGCATCGCTGCTCAGTTTCGGGATTGCGCCTTCGCGGAAAACTTCTTCATTGTCCTTTTCGTCCGTTCCAGCCGGTACCAAATGATGGGGAATATTGGGAATTGTATACAGCAATTGTTGCAGTTTTTCCGTGGCAACATTTAGTTTTTCCGAAAGTTCTTTGGAAGTTTCTTTTAAGGAAACGGTTTTTTCCTTTAGCTCATTTGCTTTTTGTGTTTCGCCTTTTTGAAAAAGCAAACCAATTTCTTTTGAAAAATTATTGCTTTGTGCCAGCACATCATCCATTTGTGCTTGCGTATTTCGGCGCTCTTCGTCGGTTTTTAGAACCTCTTCAAAAACCGGCGCGGCCTTTATGCCCCGTTTCGAAAGTGCTTTTATGTATTTCTCTTTATGATCGCGGATGTCGGATACTTGTAACATTTTTCCTTAAAATTTTGAGGGGCAAAGTTATTGAAATTGTAAAGCTTTTGGAGAGAAAAAAATTTATTTCAAACCAGATTGAACAGCTTCTAAAAACCTGTGCGATCTTTTATCTCCCGGTAAATTTTACTTTTTTTATTCCACGGGTGAAGGCAAAATCCAATCGTGGTGCTTAAAATGCTGCCATTCTTCTGCTGCCAAATCGGTTTCAGGGTTTATTAAAGGAAAATATTTCCCACCGTTCACGCTTACTCTGGCGTCCATGAAAACCTTCACATTGCGGCCATTTTCAGCTTCAGTTTCTTCAATATATTGTGCCAATTGCCATAATAAATCGGGCTTGCTCTTTACGGAACGCTGCTGTTTTGAAGTCAAAAGTTTGGAATAATTATACCGCTCTTTTTTGCCCGTGGCTTTGTCTTCCACATAAACGGTCAAGCTTCCGCCCTTGGAACGCAGCATCATCCGCCAGCTCAAACGGTGGCCTTCTTCCGTCCAAAGCACGTTGTCCTTAAAAAACCAATGCCGTAAGGGCAAGCCAATCTGAAAAATAAAATATATTGAAAAAACCCCGATGATCAGGTTTTTGTTTTTTGGCACAACCACTTCATCACCCACATATAATTTTTTCTTTGGAAGGAACCATTTTCTAAGCGTTTCCGAAGAGAAGAAAAACAACGCAAAACTGATGGACATATAAGGAAAAATCCCAATTTGAAAAATAACCGAATTGAATAAATGAAAAAATACCGAGATCCAAAAAACCACTACCCGCGTACGTTTCCAAAGCAATAATGGAACAATCAATAAATCAAAAATAATCCCGACATAGGCGATGCAATAATGCACCCACTTTTCTTGCAACAATCCGCCTATAAGCCAATAATCGCGTTTGCTTTGCATAAAAAGTCCGGTCACCGAAGCGTCAAACCACTCCGGGTACCATTTGGCCACGGAGGCATAGGTATAAACAATCCAAACCTGAAGGATCAAGATCAGCAACACCCAACGAGACATGGAGGGCGATTTTATACTTGGATTTTGTTTGGCATCAACCGAAAACCAACGGTGAGCGGGCAGGAAAACCATGATCCAACACAGCAACATCATTAAATAATAATGGTTGTTGTAACTGGTTTTTTGCATGAGATAAACACAAGTCCATAAAAGGGCATAAATTGCCATACTGAAACGGTATTTGTAGCCTGCCATCACAAAAAGCCCGAAAACGCCCATTATTGCAAAATAAATGTACATCCCGTTTCCGGGAAAAAATTGCAGAAAATCGAAGCCTATGAAATGGAAAGTGAAATCCGGCTCTACAAGTGTGCGGCGCACCCATCCGGTTGCGATGGCACCAAAAGCCTCAATGGTAATCAGCAACCCGAAAACCACCCGGAACAAGATCAAACTTGTATTGTCAATTTGTTTGAAGAGGAATTTATTCATGGTTTTTAAGGAATTTTTTCGCAAAAACTTCATCTTCTTTTATGGCTTCAATCAATTTTTCAACGGAATCGAAAACCTCTTCGTCCCGGATGTATTCCAAAAACTCAAGACGAAGGTTGTGATTGTATAAATCCTCACTGAAATCGAAAAAGAAGGTTTCAATTGTTTTCTCTTTTCCGCCCACGGTGGGATTGGTGCCGATACTGGTAATGCCGTAAACTTTTTTGTTTGAAATTTCCGCTCGTACCACATAAACCCCATTTTTGGGGATTATTTTATATGCTTCTTCCAAATGAAGGTTTGCTGTGGGATAGGCGAGAGTGCGGCCAATGGCTTTCCCGGAAACCACTTTTCCGGAAAGCATAAATGGATAACCCAGAAATTTGTTCGCGGTTTCGATATCCCCGTTTTCCAAAGCCTTTCTTATTTTTGTGGAACTTATCGCTACATCGTCCATTTCCTTTGCGCTTATTTCCTCCACTTCAAAATCGTATGTCTTGCCAAATTCCCTCAAATCATCAATGGTGGCAGTGCGGTCTTTTCCAAAACGGTGATCATACCCGATGATTATTTTTTTTGCTTTGAGTTTTTTCACCAAAATATCGCGGACGTATTCTAAAGCCGAAAGTTGTGAAAATTCAAACGAAAATGGATGTATTACCAAATGATCGATTCCTGTTTTTTCTAGTAATTTTTTACGCTCGCTGATGTTGTTTATCAATTTTATGTCATTGTCCTGCCGTAAAACCATTCGTGGATGCGGGAAAAAAGTAAGTACCACCGAATCTAAGTTTTCATTTTTCGCTGTTTTCACCAACCGCTTCAAAATGGTTTTGTGGCCCAAATGTACCCCGTCAAAAGTTCCGATGGTAATCACGGATTGACGCAAAATTTTGAAATTGTCGGCGGAAGTATGTTCGTTCACTTTATTTGCCGTTATACGTGTTCATTGTGATGTTCATCCCCGCTAGCCCAAACGATTCGATGATTTCGCAGCCCAGTTCTAATCGTTCCGGAAGGTTTTTTTCCTCTTCCGCGGACCAATTCCCCAAAACATAATCTACTTGTCTTCCTTTAGCAAAAGCATCGCTAATTCCGAAACGAAAACGGTTGTAATTTGAGGTTTGTAAAGTGTTTTGAATATCCTTCAACCCGTTGTGACCGCCATCAGTGCCTTTCGTTTTTATGCGGAAAGTGCCGAAGGGCAAGTTGAGGTCATCGGCAATTACGAACAAATTTTCCGAGGGAATGTTTTCCTTTTCCAACCAGTATTTTACCGCTTTTCCGCTAAGGTTCATAAACGTGCTTGGTTTTAACAAAATGAAGGTACGGCCTTTTATTTTGTATTCCGCTACGTCACCCAGTTTTGAGGTTTCCCATACAAGGGAATTTTTATTAGCAAAAAAATCAAGCATTTTAAAACCGATATTGTGGCGGGTCTCGGTGTATTTTGGGCCAATATTGCCCAGGCCCGCTATGAGGAATTTTTTCATGGGATCAACTTCAAGAATTTCTTTAGCTGGTGTTGAAGAAAACAGTTTTTTGAAAAATGAAAGCATACTTTGTCTTCGATTTGGTAAAAATAAAAAAAGCACCCCAAATTATGGGATGCTTTGGATTTATCTTTAAGAGATAATTTATGCTTCAGCCGGGGCTTCAGAAGTAGCTTCCGGAGCGGCTTCGTCTTCGGTGGCTTCTTCTTCGGGCAAATCGGCAACCGCAGTACGCGAAGTCCTAACTTGACAGATCACGGTATTTTCCGGGTGCATTATTTTGAAATTATCTAATTTAACTTCGGTGATGTACTTTTTGTTCCCGATACGCATTTCGGAAATGTCCGCCTCAATAAAATCGGGTAGGTTTGCTGGTAATGCTTTAACGCGAAGTTTTCGGGTAACAATCCGCAAAACCCCACCATTTCGAACGCCACGGGAATTCCCAACAATACGAACAGGGATTTCCATGGTTACTTCCTTGTCATCGGAAATTTGGTAAAAATCGATGTGGCGAATTTTATCATTCACCGGGTGAAATTGTATGTCCTGAAGGATGGCGTTAATCTTGGTGCCGCCCAAGGCTATTACAACTGTGTGCACGTCCGGGGTGTAAATCAAGCTTTTAAATGCGGCTTCATCTGCTGAAAAGTTAATTGGCTCATCCCCTCCGTACACTACGCAAGGAACCTGTCCAGCATTACGTAAGGCTTTGGTTGAAACCTTGCCCACGCTTTCTCTTTTAGATCCTTTAATTGTAATTGATTTCATTTTTTTTAAATAAGTTATTTATTATTAAGTTATTGGGTTATTTTTTTTGCATCCAGCAACTGAAAACAGCCCGCTTTTTAAGGACTGCAAAGATGCAATTTTTTTTATAACCGAAAATATAATTACCTTATTTTTTGACCTAAAGCTAAATAGCATCAATTTGTGGTCCCGGTAGAGAGGGATTTTACATCAAAAATTTGGAACTGATGGATTTGTTTGCGTTTACACTGAGCATTACTTCCGCAAAAAGGGTGGCACACCCAAGTACTTTTATTTTGTTGCTTTGCTGTTTTAGGGGAATGGAATCAGTTACGATCAATTCCTGCAATTGTGATTTTTCCAACCGCTCGTATGCAGTGCCCGAAAGAAGGGCATGTGTACAAACGGCGCGTACGCTCAAAGCCCCGCGTTCCATCATCAAATCCGCAGCGGTGGTAAGGGTCCCGGCCGTATCGACCATATCATCAACCAAAATTACATTTTTGCCCTGCACGTCGCCAATAAGTTCCATATATGAAATTACATTAGCTTTTTCGCGCTGTTTGTAACAGATCACCACATCGCTTTCCAAATATTTAGAATAGGCATAGGCTCTTTTGGAACCACCCATATCCGGTGATGCGATGGTTAAATTATCAAGTTTTAAGCTCCGCAAATAAGGAAGAAAAATAGTTGAAGCAAAAAGGTGGTCCACGGGTTTCTCAAAAAAACCTTGAATCTGGTCGGCGTGCAAGTCCATTGTAATAATCCGGGTAGCGCCTGCGGTCTCAAGCATTTTTGCCACCAATTTTGCGGCAATGGGTACCCGGGGTTTGTCCTTTCTGTCCTGCCGCGCCCAGCCAAAATAGGGCAAAACAGCGGTAATATGCCGAGCCGAAGCGCGTTTTGCGGCATCTATCATCAATAGCATTTCCATTAAATGATCACTGTTTGGAAAAGTGGAACCGATAATAAAAACCCGGCTACCGCGAACCGATTCTTCAAAGGAAGGTTGAAATTCGCCATCGCTGTAAAAGGAAGTAATCACATTGCCCAAAGGCATTCCGAAGGCTTTGGCTATATCGGTGGCAAGCACAACACTTTGTTTACAGGCAAAAATCTTGGGTTCCGGGGTTTGGTTTGGCATTTGAACGAACTTTTAAAATATAGTGGGTTACAAATGTAAAAAATTTAAATGGTGCTTTAAAAAAAATGAAAGATGGAAAAAGGGATTTCCCGATTATTTGTCTATTTTTGCCTCCCATTTGCTCGAGTGGCGGAATTGGTAGACGCGCTGGATTCAAAATCCTGTGTTTTAGGACGTGTGGGTTCGATTCCCACCTCGAGTACAAAAAGCCCTGACAGAAATGTTGGGGCTTTATTTTTTTATGAATTTCCGAACTGTTTTTACTTCACTGGAAGTTATCTCCAAAAAGTAGATGCCGTTTTGCAATCTCGAAACATCGATGGAATTTTCAATGGCAATCTGCTCCAACACCTTCATTCCGGAAACAGAATAAACAGAGAGTTTTTCGAGGGAACTGTTTTCCGAAGAAACAATAATAATATCTGTGACCGGGTTTGGGAATATTTTAAAATTTGACAATTCATTTTCTGAAACCGAAAGTTGGTTGTTTGAAAAATTCATTCCTGAAAATATCTCATTTGACAGATATAATTTTTGATCTCCTCCACCCAAATTTTCCGTAATGGTTAAAATGGGAGTTATTTGCGGATCAATGTCCGAAACCTCAAATTCCCCTTTCAAATCCAAATAGTAGTCGGTCAAATACCAAGTTTGATATAATTCCGGATCTTGTGCAAAACCTTGAAACGAAAACGTGTAAATTAAAAAGAGTAGCAGTGTTTTCATAATTGGGTTTTAGAATTCCATATAAATATATTGATTTTTAACAACAATCGCTATCTTTGGTCAAACCCTGAAAAAACCTAACCCCCAATGACGGATTTCTGGCTGTACTTTAAACTGGGCCTGGAGCATGTGCTCGACTGGAAGGCTTATGACCACATCCTTTTTTTGATAGTCCTTTGCGCCGCCTACACTTTTGGCGCGTGGAAACGCCTGTTCCTGCTGGTTACATTGTTTACCGTGGGGCATACGCTCTCCCTTTTGATGGCCTATTATAACGTGGTAAATGTTTCGGGCACGGTCATCGAGTTCTTAATCCCAATTACCATTTTGGTAACGGCTATGTTTAATCTATTCACAGCCGGAAAGGAAAAACGCGCGGAAAAACTGGGCCTTTTTTACATTGTCACCGTTTTTTTCGGGTTGATCCATGGCTTTGGTTTTGCTTCCTTCTTTACTCAATTGGACACTGGAGGCGGTATTTTGCGCTTGTTGGAATTCGCCCTCGGCATTGAAGCGGCCCAAATTATCGTTGTTATTTGTGTGCTTATTTTGGCCTTTATTTTCCAAACCGTTTTCCGTTTCAACAAAAGGGACTGGGTCTTGGTGATTTCTTCCCTTGTCATTGGGATGGTGATCCCGATGATTGTGGATAACTGGGTTTTTTAAAGTTTCTTTGGTAAATTTTTAACAGCAACATTTTCATGACCGCGTAACTTCGCCCTAATTTCGCGACTTATTTTTGGACTAGCCAGAAACCAAAACCAGAAACTTTTTTCGCCATGCCAAATAAAAAACAAACCCAGTACGATATTGCATACCTCCGGATGGCTCAGGAATGGAGCAAGCTGTCCTACTGCAAGCGGAGGCAGATTGGCGCACTTATTGTAAAAGACAAAATGATAATCAGCGATGGCTATAATGGCACTCCCACAGGTTTTGAAAATATTTGCGAAGACGATGAAGGGTTTACGAAATGGTATGTGTTGCATGCAGAAGCCAATGCGATCTTAAAAGTTGCTTCTTCTACCCAAGCCTGTAATGGCGCAACATTGTACATTACTATGTCTCCCTGCCAGCAATGCAGTAAGCTCATTCATCAGGCAGGTATCAAAAGGTTGGTTTATTACGTTGAATATAAAGACAATTCCGGATTGGAATTTTTACAAAAGGCAGGAGTTGAAATTAAACATATCATGGATTTAGGAGCATAATGGGAAAATATAAAAAATACCTTCCCCTTTGGGTGGGCCTTGCAATGGCAATTGGAGTTTTTATCGGTTCGAAATTGAATTTCAATGACGTTACCGAAAAAATATTCGCCACCAATTCCAAAAAGGATAAGCTGAACCGGCTCATCGATTACATCGATTATGAATACGTAGACCTGGTGAATACCGATAGCATTGTGGACGTTACCGTAAACCGCATTTTGGAAAACCTCGACCCTCATTCCGTTTACATCCCAAAAAGTCAATATGAGCAGAATGCCGACGATATGCGGGGCAATTTCATTGGCATCGGTATAAATTTTTATGTTTATAACGACACTATTGCAGTAATACGAACCATCGAAGGCGGCCCAGCGGAAAATGCCGGTATAAAAGGTGGTGACCGCCTTTTGTATGCCGATGGGAAAAAACTCTTTGGCGAAAACGTACAACAGGACACCATCAGCAATTTTTTAAAAGGAGAAATAAATAGTAAAGTAGCATTAAAAGTTTATCGGAAAGATGAAAACAAGATTCTCGATTTCAATGTAAAAAGAAAAGTGGTACCGCTTGTAAGCGTTGATGCTTCCTATAAAATGACCTCAGATTTGGGCTATATCAAAGTGAACCGTTTTTCCGAAACCACTTACAAGGAATTTGAAACCGCCCTAGAAAGCTTGCAAGACAAAGGCGTAACAAAACTGATTTTGGATTTGCGGGACAATCCCGGAGGCTATATTTCTACTGCCGAAAGAATACTCGATGAATTTTTGGAAGACGATAAATTGGTTTTGATCACCAAAAACAAAAGCGGCGATATAAACAAAACTTACGCCACCCGCCGCGGCGATTTTGAGGATGGAAAACTTTATGTTTTGATTAATGAAAATTCCGCTTCGGCGAGCGAAATTGTTGCGGGCGCATTGCAGGACAATGATAAAGGTATTATTGTGGGCAGACGGTCTTTTGGCAAAGGCTTGGTACAACGCGAAATGTCCTTGGGCGATGGCAGTGCGGTGCGATTGACCATTGCAAGATACTACACCCCCACGGGACGTTCCATCCAAAAGCCTTATGGACAAGGTAATAAAGCCTATTTCAGTGAATACGAAAATCGTTACAAAAACGGCGAATTGATGCATGCCGATAGCATAAAAGTGGCAGATTCCCTTCGGTTTGTAACGCCCAAAGGAAAAGTGGTTTATGGCGGTGGCGGCATCATTCCCGATATTTTTGTGCCAAGGGATACGAGTGTAGAGAACGAAACCCTTCAATACATTTCGCGCAGCGGCTTTATGAATTATTTCATTTTCGAATATCTTGAAAACAACCGAAGTCTTTTTGAAGGATTGGGGTTCGTGGATTTTGTAAGGGATTTTAAGGTAAGCAATAAAATTTCAGAAAATTTTATTGAATATGCAAGGCTTAATGAAGCACAAATAGACCTTTCCAGTTATACCGAATCCTTAAAGAAAGCGCTAAAAGCGAACATAGCCCAACAATTGTTCGGTAATAACGCTTATGAATTCATTCTTAACCAAGATGATCCAATGCTTTTGAAAATACTGGAAATGGAAGCGAAAACAAGTTCCAAATAATTCTATTTTCCTTTATGCTTTTTGGAAATCGATTGGGAGATTTTCAAAATCACCAACAATAAAATCATGCAAAGTCCAGCCAAAATGCTGATGGCCGCCACGGCACTTTTCCCTTCAAAAAGATTGTCCGTATCCAGCATTGTCGCATTGTAGATAATTAGTATAGCGCCAATGCCAATCAATATGTAAATAAAAATCTTCATCTCGCAAATTTAGTTGAATAAATCCTGAATATTGGAAGTAAATAATTTTACTGCAATTGCCAATAATATTACCCCAAAAACTTTTTGAATAATGGCAATCCCGTTCTTGCCGATTATTTTTTGGAGCTTGTTCGAAGATTTAAGCACAGCGTAAATGATTATGATGTTTACTATTATAGCAACAATGATATTTTCTGTAGCAAATTCTGCTTTCAGGGATAAAAGCGTAGTCAAGGTTCCCGGTCCGGCTAGCAAGGGGAAAGCCAGTGGGAAATAAGAAGCTAAACTCGGATTGTTGTCTCCCTCCTTGAATAAAGTAATTCCGAGGATCATTTCCATGGCGATAAAAAACAAAATGAAGGAACCGGCCACGGCAAATTCGTTTACGTTGATGCCGATGAGGTTCAAAATACTTTCCCCTAAAAAAAGGAAAAAAGTCATTACTACGGCGGCTACGATTGATGCCTTTCCACTATGAATATGGCCTGCCTTTGCCCGTAATTTAATGATGATGGGGAGGCTCCCCAAAATGTCAACCACAGCAAAAAGCACCATAGTTGCAGTTCCAATTTCTTTAACGTTGAAGTTCATGCTCATTTTTTTCAGTCGGCAAAATTAGTCTTTTAAATATTCGGGGAATTAATATTTAACTCAAATAAGGGAAATGCAGAGTTTCACATCAAACAAATTCAGATTTTCTTTGTAGTAAAGGGAGTATCTTTGCCCCATGTTTCAATTGGGCAAAACGATAGTTTCCGAGGAAGTTATTGAAAAAGATTTCGTGTGTAACCTAAGCGCCTGTAAAGGCGCCTGTTGCATTGAGGGTGAAGCGGGAGCTCCCGTGACTGAAGAGGAAACAAAAATCCTTGAAGAAATATACCCCAAAGTAAAACCCTTTCTTCGCCCGGAAGGAATTGCCGCCATCGAGGCGCAGGGTACTTTTATAAAAACAGATTTTGATGAACTTGAAACTCCGTTGGTGGACGGCAACGAATGTGCGTACGTTACCTTCAAACCCAATGGCACGGCAGGTTGCGGGATCGAAGATGCTTACAATGCGGGGGTTGTTAGTTTTCAGAAACCCATATCCTGCCATCTTTACCCAGTTCGGGTACAGGAATACAGCGAGTTTTCTGCTGTCAACTATCACAAATGGCCTATTTGCAACGATGCCTGTACTTTGGGGAAAGAGTTAAAAGTGCCCGTTTATAAATTCGTGAAAGTTGCATTGATCCGAAAATTTGGAGAAAATTGGTATGCTGAGTTGGAAAAAACGGCTTTACAGCATTTGAAATAAAAATTATTCGTCAAGTTTATCTTTCAACACTTCCCAAACATTTTCCGCCAATATTTCCTGACCTTCTGCCGTCGGGTGAATGCCATCGTTTTGGTTTAATTTCGGAACAGCTCCAACACCTTCCAATAAAAATGGAATTAATGGGATGTTGTTTTTTTCAGCAAGTTCCGGGAACATCTTCTTAAAATCGGAAGTATATTTTTGTCCCAAGTTGGGAGGCATTTGCATTCCGGCCAATATGATTGTGGTTTCGGGATTTTTTCCCCGGACTACATCAATAATTTCTTGAAGGTTTTTACGGGTTTCTTCCACCGGAATTCCTCTTAAGCCATCATTGGCGCCAAGTTCCAAAACAAAGACATCAACCTCTTGTTCCAGCACCCAGCTTATCCTGTTTTTTCCGCTAGCCGTGGTTTCACCGCTCAACCCGGCATTTATTGCCTCATAGGGTAAATTAAGGGAATCCAATTTTATTTGAATTAATGCGGGAAAAGCTTCGCTTGGCTCCAATCCCAAACCGGCAGTGAGGCTGGTGCCAAAGAAAAGAATGGATTTTGTGGTGGTATCGGTTTCCCCTTGGATTTCAGTATTGTCAATATATTCAAGATTATCAACTGCTTTTTCTCTTTCCTTGGTCGTGTTTTCGCCGCAGGAGATTAAGAGGAAAAAATTTATAAAAAGATAAATCAACAACAACTTTTTCATAACGTTGGGAATTAAAATAAAATCATTTCTTTATTTTGCTTTTTTCAGAAAAAATTAAAAGCAGAAAGGATGCCAAAGATATTAAACGTTCGCAACTTGGGGAAAACCTATTCCAGCGGTTCAAAAGATTTAGCCGTGCTTCAAGACATAAGTTTTGATGTGGAAGCGGGGGAAACCTTTGCTATTGTAGGGCCTTCCGGAAGCGGCAAAACCACGTTGTTGGGGCTATGCGCCGGATTGGATAAACCGGGTTCCGGCTCCATTACTTTATGTGGCACCGAACTTGGTAGTTTGAGCGAAGATGAACGGGCATTGCTTCGGAATAGGAAAGTGGGCTTTGTTTTTCAGGATTTTCAATTGCTTCCAACCCTAACTGCCCTTGAAAATGTCGCGGTTCCACTTGAATTGCAGGGCGATAAAAACGCCATTAAAGCTGCAATTGAACTCTTAGATAAAGTGGGCCTTGCAGATCGTGTTCATCATTACCCTTCCCAACTTTCGGGTGGGGAACAACAACGGGTGGCGGTTGCTCGGGCCTTTTCCAACCGGCCGGAAATTTTATTTGCCGATGAGCCAACCGGAAACCTGGATGCGGAAACCGGGGAAAAAATAGTTCAACTCCTTTTTGATCTTAATAGTGAATTGGGCACTACCCTTATTATCGTAACCCACGACATGGATTTGGCAGCAAAAACCCGGAATATTTTAAAATTGAAAAGCGGAAGAATTGTTTCCCCTTCAATTGCTTCGGTATGATGAATTATAAGAAACTTAATCCAAATGCCGGTTTGCAATGGCTTTTTAAAATGGCATGGCGGGATGCAAAGGCAAGCGGGAAAAAACTCGTATTGTTCATGGCCTCCATTGTTTTGGGAATAGCCGCCGTGGTTTCTATTCAATCTTTTGGTGAAAATTTAAAGGAAAACATTCAACTTCAATCCAAATCCTTGATGGGCGCCGATTTTAAAATCGACAGCAACAGCCCTCCCAATGAGAGGGTAATGGAAATAATTGATTCCCTTGGTGGCGCGGGGTCAAAGGAAATAAAATTTGCTTCCATGGCCGCTTTCCCAAAAACAAATAGCACCAAACTGGTGCAAGTTAGGGGTATAGAGGGAAATTTTCCCTTTTATGGGAAACTGGAAACCGAGCCTCTTTCCGCCGCAGAGCAATACCAAAAACAAGGCGGAGCTTTAGTAGATGCCACGTTGATGCTGCAACTTGATGTTAAACCGGGCGACAGCATTAAAGTCGGAAATGTTTCGTTGCCCATTTCGGGGGCATTAAATTCGGCACCGGGAAGTGATGCTTTTTTTAGCGCTTTGGCGCCACCCGTTTTAGTCCCCTATCGATTTATTGCAAAGTCTGGTTTGGTACAAACGGGCAGCAGGATTGATTATGAATTTTATTTTAATTCCCCGACGACGGACTTGGAACTATTGGACAAATCTTTGGCCGACCTCTTTGACGCCGAAAATGCCGATTTGGACACCCATATTTCCACCAGCGAGCGGTTGGGAAAGCGATATGAAAATTTCGGGAAGTTCTTAAATCTTGTGGCTTTTATCGCCCTTTTGTTGGGTTGCGTTGGCATAGCGAGTGCAATACACGTTTACATCAAAGGAAAATTGCGCGCAGTGGCCGTGCTTAAATGCCTTGGCGCTACCAAAAAACAAACTTTCTTAATTTATCTTATTCAAGTGGCCGGAATGGGTTTCGTCGGCGGGCTTATTGGTACCAGCGTTGGCTTATTGCTTCAACAGTTGTTTCCGCTATTACTTGAAGGTTTGTTGCCGGTGGATATCCAACTTTCGTTTTCGCCACAGGTTGTGGTGATGGGTTTATTGCTTGGGATCTTCATGTCCGTTCTGTTTGCGCTTTATCCTTTAATGGGAACACTTTATGTCTCTCCATTACAAGCTTTGCGGGTTCAGGCACAAGCTTCTTCAAAATCGCGAAAAAGTATAATAATTGTCTCGTTAGGGATATTTCTATTCATTTTTCTCTTCTCATTTTGGTTGCTAAAGGAATGGCGGTATTCCCTTGCCTTTGTCGGCGGGATTCTTGTTTCCTTTTCCATGTTGGCGGGGGTTGCAGCTTTGTTCATGAAGGGTATTAAAAAATATTTTCCTACTTCCTGGGGTTTTATTGCCAGGCAAAGTTTATTAAATCTGTTCCGCCCCCAAAACCAAACATTGACTTTGATTCTTGCTATTGGTGTGGGAACTTTTTTAATAAGTACGCTCTATTTCAGCAAGGATTTATTGCTTGCCCAAGCTGAATTTGAATCAGATTCCGGTGCAGCCAACATTATTTTGCTGGATGTGCAGGCCCCACAACGCGAGGCGGTTTCCACTGCCATTTCGGGCGAAGGCTTACAGGTTTTGGATGACATTCCCATTATCACGATGCGGTTGCAGGATATAAACGGAATATCCGTTTACGAAATTCGTAAGGACACAACTTCCGAAATCAGGGGTTGGGTCTTGAACCATGAATTTAGAACTACCTATCGGGATTCTCTAATTGCTTCGGAAACCATTGAAGCGGGTGAATGGACCGCAATTGCTCCAAGAGGGGAACTCGTCCCAATTTCCATCAGCGACAATTTTGCTGAAGATGCCTTGGTGAAAGTGGGCGACCCAATTACTTTTAATGTTCAAGGCGTTTTGTTGGAAACCTTCGTCGGCAGCATAAGAACCTTGGACTGGAGCCGGATGCAGATGAACTTTTCCATTATATTTCCAGCGGGAGTATTGGAAACTGCCCCACAGTTTCGGGTGCTTTCTACCCGCGTTTCTGATGATAGCCAATCTGCGGTTTTGCAACAAGAACTGGTAAGCAAATTTCCCAATGTATCCATTATCGATTTAAGACAAATGCTTGGGGTGGTGGAAGGGCTTCTTGAAAAGATTTCATGGATAATAAATTTCATGGCCTTTTTTAGTATCCTCACGGGAATAATCGTCCTTATAGGATCTGTGCGGACCAGTAAATACCAACGTATCCGTGAAAGCGTATTATTGCGGACACTGGGCGCCAAAAGCAGTCAGATTTTAAAAATAGCCGCCTTGGAATATATTTATTTAGGCGCCCTGGGCGGTTTATCGGGTATTCTACTTTCGGTAATAAGCAGCCAATTATTGGCCTTTTGGGTTTTCAATTCCATCTTTACACCGTCCCTGTTTCCTTTCCTTATTTTATTCCCGGGAATCGTTTTGCTGGTATTGCTAATTGGTCTCGGAAATAGTATCAGCGTAATAGGAAAACCTCCCTTGGAAGTGTTGCGGAAGGAAGCAAGATAGGGGGTTGCGGCCAAACCAAAAACACCCTTTAAACAGCTATTCCTAAATGCTTCAAGCAGAGTGAAAATTAATGTTCATAACCCAGTGAATTATTTTTAAAATATTTATAATCAGCATTTTATAAGTCAATTTTAACAAAACAACATTAACACCCCAAATTTACTATGTTGAAAACTTTGTTGAAAACCTACACAGATTTTAAGGCTAATAACCTTCAAATTTTTTCATATTTGTTAGTCCCTAGTAACGGCAGATTTTTTAATCTTTTTTTAACCCCACAAAGGACAACATGAGCGCAATTGAACCCATTCTACAACCAGACGAAAACCGATTTGTAATTTTCCCCATCCAGCACCACGACATTTGGGAATGGTATAAAAAAAGCGAGGCCAGCTTCTGGACCGCCGAGGAAATAGACCTCCATCAAGACATGTCCGACTGGACAACAAAACTAAATGACGACGAGCGTTATTTCATAAAACACATTCTTGCATTTTTTGCCGCTTCCGATGGGATCGTAAATGAAAACCTAGCCGAAAACTTTGTGAGCGAAGTGCAATACAGCGAGGCGAAATTCTTTTACGGATTTCAAATTATGATGGAAAACATCCATTCCGAGACCTATTCGTTATTGATCGATACTTATGTAAAAGATGAGGTTGAAAAAGACAAACTTTTCCATGCGCTGGATAATTTCCCGGCCATTAAAAAGAAGGCAGATTGGGCATTGAAATGGATTGAAAGCCCAAGTTTTGCCGAACGTTTAATCGCTTTTGCCGCGGTAGAAGGTATTTTCTTTTCCGGTGCTTTCTGCTCTATTTTTTGGTTGAAAAAACGCGGCATAATGCCCGGACTTACTTTTTCAAATGAATTGATTTCCCGAGACGAAGGCGTGCACTGCGACTTTGCCGTACACCTTCATAATCACCATTTGGTGAACAAAGTCCCCAAAGAACGCATCCGCGAAATCCTTGTAGATGCCTTGAATATTGAACGGGAATTTATTACCGAATCGTTGCCTGCCAGCTTGATCGGGATGAATTCAAAATTGATGACGCAGTATCTCGAATTTGTTACCGACCGGCTTTTGGTTGAACTGAAATGCGAAAAGGAATATAACTCCACAAACCCTTTCGATTTTATGGATATGATTTCGCTTCAGGGCAAAACCAATTTTTTTGAGAAAAGGGTTTCCGAATACCAAAAAGCTGGAGTTACCAATAAAGACAAGGAATCCAATAAGATTAGTTTCGACGCGGATTTTTAAAAGGCAATTCTTGCTTTAATATTATATCGCTGAAAATGTGTAACTTAAAATTATGCATCAGCACATTTTTTCAAAAAAAAGAACCAATCAATAAAATTAATACCTCATGAACG
The DNA here is from genome assembly GCA_038326725.1 of Flavobacteriales bacterium. GTDB lineage: Bacteria > Bacteroidota > Bacteroidia > Flavobacteriales > Flavobacteriaceae > JBBQKI01. Next base: position 50,427 of record JBBQKI010000006.1, on the reverse strand, counting down.
TAGTAAAAAGAGACGGCCGCAAAGAACCCATAATGTTTGATAAAATCACCGCCCGGGTGCGCAAGCTATGCTACGGCCTGAATGAACGGGTGGACCCGGTGAAGGTGGCAATGCGGGTTATAGAAGGGCTTTACGATGGTGTTACTACCAGCGAGCTCGACAACCTGGCCGCAGAAATTGCCGCTACCATGACCACCACCCATCCGGATTATGCCCGTTTGGCGGCAAGGATTTCCGTTTCCAACCTTCATAAAAACACCAAAAAATCCTTTTCGGAGGTAATGACGGATCTTTACGAATATGTAAATCCGCGTACCGGAAAAAAGGCCCCACTTTTAAGCGATGAAGTTCATGAAGTTATTAAAAACAATGCGGAAGAACTGGATTCCACCATTATTTATAACCGCGATTTCGGGTATGATTATTTTGGTTTCAAAACTATAGAAAGGTCTTATTTGTTGAAATTAAATGGGCAAATCGTTGAAAGGCCACAACACATGTTGATGCGCGTTTCAGTGGGCATCCATTTGGACGATTTGATGGCCGTAAAGGAAACTTATGAGCTAATGTCCAAAAAATTCTTTACCCATGCTACGCCCACCCTTTTCAACAGCGGCACTCCAAAACCACAAATGTCTTCATGCTTCCTACTGGCCATGAAGGATGACAGTATCGATGGAATATACGACACCTTGAAACAAACCGCCAAAATCTCACAATCTGCCGGCGGAATTGGGTTGTCCATTCATAATGTACGCGCCACTGGGTCGTATATTTCCGGTACTAATGGTACTTCAAACGGGATTGTGCCCATGCTCCGCGTGTTCAATGATACCGCCCGATATGTGGATCAAGGCGGCGGAAAACGCAAAGGTTCCTTCGCTATTTATGTGGAACCATGGCATGCCGATATTTTTGATTTTCTGGATTTAAAGAAAAACCATGGAAAAGAAGAAATGCGTGCCCGCGACCTTTTTTATGCGATGTGGATTCCGGATTTGTTTATGAAACGCGTACAGGAAGATGGCCATTGGACTTTGATGTGCCCCAACGAATGCCCCGGTTTGTATGATTGCCATAGCGAGGTTTTTGATGCCCTGTATTTAAAATATGAATCCGAAAACAAAGGCCGTAAAACCATAAAAGCCCGTGAGCTTTGGGAAAAAATCTTGGAATCACAAATAGAAACAGGCACCCCCTACATGCTTTATAAAGATGCGGCTAACCGCAAAAGCAACCAAAAGAATTTGGGAACTATCCGTTCGTCAAACCTTTGCACCGAGATTATGGAATTTACCTCTCCCGATGAGGTGGCAGTTTGTAACCTTGCATCCATAGCCTTGCCCATGTTCATCAAAAACGGGGAATTCGATCATAAAGAACTTTATCGCGTTACCAAGCGGGTTACCAAAAACCTGAACCGTGTAATCGATAGGAACTTTTACCCTATAATAGAAGCGGAGAATTCCAACTTCCGCCATCGTCCCATTGGCCTTGGCGTTCAAGGCTTGGCCGATGCATTTATTTTGTTGCGCCTTCCCTTTACTTCCGATGAAGCAAAAAAACTGAATCAGGAAATTTTTGAAACCCTTTATTTTGCAGCTTTAAGCGCTTCTATGGAAGAAGCCAAAACGGACGGGGCTTACCAAAGCTATAAAGGTTCACCCATATCCGAAGGACTTTTTCAACATAACCTTTGGGGAATTAAAGATGAAGAATTGAGTGGCCGTTGGGATTGGGCAAAATTGCGAAAGGACATTAAAAAACACGGTGTTAGAAATTCATTGTTGGTAGCGCCGATGCCCACCGCTTCCACTTCTCAAATCCTTGGAAACAATGAAGCTTTCGAACCCTACACTTCCAATATTTATACCCGCCGGGTATTATCCGGGGAATTCATCGTGGTAAACCAACATTTGCTTGAAGACCTCGTGAACCTTGGACTTTGGAACGAAGAGTTGAAAGAACAGATTATGCGTGCTAATGGTTCAGTACAGGATATTGACATTATTCCGCAGGATTTGAAAGAACTCTATAAAACCGTGTGGGAACTGAGCATGAAGGATATTATCGATATGTCCCGCCACCGTGGTTATTTCATAGACCAGTCGCAATCTTTGAATTTGTTCATGGAAAATGCGAACATATCAAAACTAACATCGATGCATTTTTATGCCTGGAAAAGTGGCCTGAAAACTGGGATGTATTATTTAAGGACCAAAAGCGCCGTGGATGCCATCAAGTTTACCTTGAACAACGAAACCAAAAAAGAACCCATAGCAGAAGTTGTTGAAGTTCCCGTGGAAGTGGAAGTTACCGATGAAGCAGCAGTTCTTGCACATACACCCATAACGGCTCAGGAACTTAGGGAGCTGCTGGCAAACTCCAAGGACGCAAACCCGGATGATTGTTTGATGTGCGGTTCCTGATTTCATTTTTGATTTAAATAAATTAAAAAAGCCCTTGTTTAAAACGACAAGGGCTTTTTATTGGCAAATTATTTTTTTAATTTTCTTTACCCTTCTTGTGTGGACATAGTTGTATATTCCAAAATAAGCGCGCTAAACCAATCCCAATCAACCGATTTGTAGGGGTATTTTTTCATAAAATCCGTATTGTCACCAAAAAGGAATTCATAATTTTCCTCAAAATCACTGCTATGCAACCAGATAATTTTATCACCTTTTTGAACATAATAGGATTTTACCACCCCACCGCCAAAAGAGGGAGAGCCACCAACTGAAAAGCCTGCTGTTTCTTTAGCGAAAGGGTCGTGGTAAACCGATATTACAGTGCTGAAATCCGGATTGACTAACTGCATCAAAAATTCCTTTTCATCTTTTTTGTTTTTCAAGGAAACTTTTTGGTTCACGAAATAAATCTCGTCATTAGTAGTCAGTTTTTTTGCGCTATTTCTTCTTCCCATTCCAAAGTTGCTAAACTTTTGGGATACTTTCCCGAATTTTTCAAAACCACTTGCATAAAGATAAGCTTCAGCAATTTTTTCAGCTTCGTAAGTGTTTTTTTGTTCCGTAATGCTATCTACAAAAACAATTTCATATATCTGTCCTTTTTTTGTTGTGATGTTTTTACAATGGCCCTTGTGTTCAGTACCGTCTTTCATAATAACCGTTGAAACTTTTTTTGTCGCTGGTTTGTTAAAACCCTCAGCGAAATAATAAGTTTTAAGCATGTCCAATTCCGTGTCAGTGTATTTTACTTTTTTTTGCGCAAAAGCAAAACTGCAAGCCATCACAAGAACAATAGATAATAATTTTAGTTTCATAATTTTAAGTTTAGGTGGTTTTGCGGCTGCATTCCATAATTGGGGGGTTTTTATATATTTCCGGAATTGCCTTAATAATTTTGCGAAAATATGCAATACAAAACAAATAAGAATAATTTATTTCCAAGAATGGTCTACCCCTTTTTATAACTCGAATAATACTCTTCCATCAAACTCATAATAGCTGCTACTAAATCCTTGGTTTCCAAGAGGAGGCTGAAATATAGTGTTGTATTCTTTGGGCTGGATTCTTCGGTCCTGGTTCGTGCTATCTGTTTTTCTATCTTGCGGGAAAGGACATCAAAAAGCTCGGTTTTTTTGTCCAACACCAAATCTATTTTTTCAAATTCGCGCTTATTGAAAATATTCTCAATTTCCCCTAAAAGTGTGTTCAAATGTTGCTCTATTTCCTGGAGGTCCTTTATTTGATTAAAACGAAGAGCCTTGTGGTTATTGTTCACATGTTTATAACTGGCTTTTGAAATAAATTCCAAGGATTGAGCAATATCTTGCAAATAGCGTAACAAGTCTATGTAAAATTTACTGCCTCGGACACTGGTTTCGTCCAAATTTTTAATGAAATAAAAAATATTATCCCGTAACTCTTCCACTTCTTCATTAAGTTTGGAAACCCCTCTTTTGCTTTTTTTCAATTTTTTTACATCCTCAGTGGCCAATCCCGTTAACATATCCGAAAATATTTTATTGGTTCGGGCAATAACATTTGAAATGTGCTCTGCACTTTCTTTAATAATGCCTTGAACGGTTTTTATTTCGGCTTTTTTAAGGTTCCGCTTTGCGGTTACCTTAATGGATTCTTTGTGATGTGCTAAATAATTTCGGACCATTAAACCAATGGCCAGTAGTAATAATACGGCAATCATGGGTGCCCGCCCAATATATATAAGGTATGTTATAAGACCTGAGGCCATAAAAGCAACTATTGCTGTAACAAACCAGCCCCCAATAACGTTAAGAACCCCCGCTACTCGGTAAACAGCACTTTCGCGACCCCACGCCCGGTCCGCCAAAGAGCTTCCCATGGCCACCATGAATGTTACATAAGTAGTGGAAAGCGGTAATTTTAATGATGTGGCAAAAGAGATAATAACACCCGCAATCACAAGGTTTACAGAGGCGCGAATCATATCAAACGCCGGCATTTCGTAACTTTTCTTCATAGGCAATTCGATAACCGGCTTTTGAAACCGGGCATTGATCTTGTTCTGGGTGGATTTCGGCACAACAAGCGAAAGCGTTTTCATCAAGTTGGTGCTGCCCCTTACCATCAATCGAGACAACATGTTGGGCTGGAACTTTTCATGGCCTTCACCATCCCTAGATAAGCCTACCTCCGTTTCCGTTACCGTCTTCGCCTTTTTGGAAAACCAAAGCGTGAAAACCATAATGGCGCCGGCAATAAAAAGTATTAGGGGTTCCGTGGGAACTTTCTCTGAAAGTATTTCCATGGAGAAGCTAAAAGGCGAGGCCCCGGATGCCATCCACGCTTCATAAGAATGAAATGCGGCCATCGGTACTCCGATAAAGTTTACCAGATCGTTACCTGCAAATGCCAACGCAAGACCAAAGGTGCCTACCGCAATTACAATCAAAAGGATGGTTTTTTTAAAAATTATTTGGAAGAGATATGAAAATAGGGTCCAAACAACAAAGCTCACGCCAATGTTCACCAATTGGTTCCCGTCCAATAACCAACTAAGTTCATCATAATATGGAGTGCCTTTTAGACCTTTCATAAAGATGAAATAACTGATGGCAGTTAATGCGACCCCACCAAAAAGAGGCCCAAAGATTTTTAATTTTTTCTCGTAATTGAAAGTGAATAACATTCGGGAAAGAAATTGTACAAAAGCCCCAATGGTAAAGGCAATAACAACGGATAAAACAATCCCTACAATAATGGTAATAGCCGTTTCGGTATTTATGTAGTTTTTTATATCCTCAAGGGTTTCTACGTTTGAAGACCCCACTTTTATCAAAGCCATAACTACAGTGGCCCCCAGCAAATCAAACACTATCGAAACTGTTGTGGAGGTTGGCAGCCCTAAAGTGTTGAAAAAATCCAATAGCAATACATCCGCTATCATAACCGCCATGAAAATGATCATCAATTCATCGAAAAAGAATTTCCCGGGTACGAATATGCCACTTCTTGCCACCTCCATCATCCCGCTTGAATATACTGCCCCTATAAAAATCCCCAAACTGGCCACGATCATAATGGTTTTAAATGGAATCGCTTTTGATCCAATGGCTGAATTGAGGAAATTCACCGCATCGTTGCTTACTCCTACAACTAAATCTGCTACGGCCAATACCGCCAAAGCAATGAGCATTAATAAATAAATATTATCCATGGAGCTATATTAAAAGTGTTGCAAATTTCATACTTAAATCACGAATGAGTGTTACCAAATTGTTATGTGTTAAAAGGCTAAAAGTGCAAATCAAAACCCAAGCGGTATTCCAGTTCATCGCTATCTCCGTTTAAAGTGGTATAGCTGAAATCCGCCTGTATTTTCAAGTAATGCCCGACAATGTATTTTGAAAGGCCAATAGTATATTGGTTATGGTCGCTGTAATTTTTCAAGTCAATTTCAGTATAACGTGCCGCAATTTCATAATTATTCAAGAACAAGTACCCGGCCTGTAAATTCAGGGCATTACCTTCTTCAACAAATGCCCTGGTAAAATTTCCGTCTTCGTCAATAGCAGGGCTTCCGTCTTCTTCAATGGCAATGGGAGCTTCTGCTTCCCTCAAAGCATATTCCCCCATAAAAGAGAAACCTTGATACTTGAACATGGCATCCACAAAAATGGTAGTAATGTCGGTTTCGTGAAAACCGGTGCTTGTGAACAGATATTTGCCTAAGTTGCTTCGGGTTTTCACAGCGTTATGGTTAAAATCATAAGCGGTGCTCAACATAAATTTTGGCGAAGCTTCCCTCTCTAAATCACTTTGGGAATAATCCCCTTTACCATTAAATTCCCCAAAAGGCAGAAAGTCAATCCTTCCGGTATATTGATGCCCGCCCAAATTCCCCGTGATTACGTTGCGGCCCTCGCCCTGCGAAATGGAAATTTTTTCTCGAATGAATATGGTTTCGGAAAACTGAATCCTGTGGTGCAGTTGCAGGCCAAGATCGCGGTCTATATTAAAATAGGCATTTAGCAATGAACGGTCCACTAATTGCATTTCTCCGGATGAAACGAGCCGCTCTAAGTTTCCAGGCAGTTTTGTTTGCCCTGCCCAAAGCTCAAAATTTTCATAAAAATTCCATTTTACCACCGCATCCAAGATATACCTGTCCGCATGACCAGTATATTCGGAAGCTCCCGAAATATCATTGCCTGAAAGGCCAATCTCGATTTTATATTTCAGTTTTGGGGAAAATGCGAAGCCGTCAAATTTAAGCCTAGCCCTACGGATAAGGAAATTTTGAAGGGGTTTGCCAAATTGGCCATTGGAATATTCCCAGTTTGAATTGGCCTGGAGCTGGATGCGAGGCGCGAATTTCACGCTCCAAGTGCTATCCTTAGCCATGACATTCAACATTCCTTTTCCAAAAGTTGTAGTGGTTATATCCTGTGAAATAGCAATGCAAAAAGCATATAAAAATGCTACAAGGAATAATGACCTTTGGCGCATGCGAATCGTTTTAAGTTTTTGTCGCTGCTAAAATAACACTATTAACTTAAAGTTTTAATTGTGGTTTTTAAAAAAAAAAGGCTGCCCGGCCAAGGCAGCCCATACACATTAAAAATCAAGTTGACAAAAACTAAACGATTTGTAATAAATGTGTTACTGATCTATTAATAGAATCAACAAATTAAAGAAAGTAATGTGGCTTGTTCGTAATGATAATATTAAATAATCATTAAGGTAAATTCTTATTTACATAGTAAAGCACTCTATTCATTTAATTAAAATATTATAAATCAATAAGTTAAAAATTTAATGTAAATTTAATGTTACCAAAAGCTTTCCTAAATGTAAATTTTGTACATTCGTTTTGTTATTAACCCAAATATGGTACTGTTATGAAAAAAATAATTTTGATTTTGGTTGTGGGGATGTTCTTTACCACTGCCTTTTCACAAGAGGTAAAAAAGAATGAATATGTTTTGAACGGCGATTTAATTGAGGCTACTTTATACCATGAAAATGGGGTTATAGCTCAAAAAGGATTTTACACATTAGAAAATAAATTGCAAGGCGCTTGGACTAGTTATGATGCCCAAGGAAATAAAACTGCAGTAGCACATTATAAGAATGGTGAAAAAATTGGTTCTTGGATATTTTACCAAGGAGATATTCTAAAAGAAGTTAAATATGACAATTCTAGAATTTCCGAAATTAAAACATATGAGGTAAAAGATACCCGTGTTGTTGGTAATTATAAATAATCGATAATCCCCAAAAAAAAACTCCGCTTCTAATTTTAGAAGCGGAGTTTTTTTTTCAGGAAGTTTATTTAAAATTTGATGCTATAACCTAAACTAATTTCTTGGCCAAGATTCCATTTAGAATAAATTTGATCCTCCGCACCAAATGATTCATAAACACTTTCAATATCATCATCAAGTAAGTTTTCAAATTTTAATGTTATTGAAGAATTTTTATTCGCCCCAAAAGATTTGGAGATATTCAACTTTACATTATGATAGGGAAGTGTAAATACATCTGCCACATCGCCGGCACCAACAATTTGAAGGGTTTTACCTTGGGTGTTATAAAATATTCCACCTTGCCAACCAGTTTCTGCTTCCGTATAATTAAATCCAACATTAATCATATATGGGGATTGCCCTTGAAGTTGACGCGTATCATCCAATGTTTCCCCCTCCCTAAGGTTATCAAGTCTTCCTTCTCTTTCATCATCACTATATTCTTGTTGTGATTCTATGAGGGAGAAATTTCCATTAAAGTCGACATTCTGAAGCCCATCTATAAAACCAAGGTTTTTCCTCAATTCAATCTCGCCCCCATATACTTGGGCATCTCCTAAATTTAATGGAGTGTATTGACCGTAAGCCCTTCTAATGAAGGATAATTCAATAGGATCATCAAAAGTTTTATAAAACCCACTTACAGCAAAAAAATCCCCAGCTTTTCCATATTTTTCAAAGCGAACATCAAAATTATTGATGTATGTGGGTTGCAAATCGATATTACCGATAAATGTGGTGCTACTGATGGGATCAAAAATTTCTGCCAATGAAGCTTCCTTGAAAGAGGGTCGGGCAGTGGTCTGGGAAAAAGAAACACGAACTTTTTCACTTTCGTCCTCTTTTAAATCAAATATTAAATTGGCTGAAGGAAAAAAATCTGCTTTGTCCAATATGGTGGCATCTACCAAACTAGTTCCATCTTGACGTTCACCTGTATATGTAAGGTCAAATTTTTCGAAACGCACGCCCAAAATTGCATTAAACCAGTTCGTTATTTTGAACTCCTCGGAAGCATAACCCGCCATTACAGTGATATTGGAATCAAATGAATCTGAATCATTGGAATCTTGCCTAACGTATACTCCACTTCCCGTATTCGGGTCATATATATTTTCATCTAATAATAATAGATCTGGATTGCCCTCTAATGTTGCTGAGGGAAAATTGAGAAAGGGAAAAGCGTACTTCAAAACACTGAAATCTCTTTGTTTATAAGTGTAGGCACCTCCAAATTTAGCATTGGCATCGAAACCAAAAAGGGTGTGTCTTTTATCGATATCCAATTTTCCGGCTAGATTTATTTCTTCCAACGAACGATAAAAGCGTGAGGCATCCCCAGATTCACTTGGCTCGATTGTAAAGGTTTCTTGTCCGGTTTCCGGATCAACAGCTACCCTGAAAGGAGTTACTCTAAAATCCTTATCATCATTCTTAGCCAATGAAGGAGATAGTTTCCATTCAACTCCCCAATCATTTTCTTCACCAAAACTGTGCTTACCACTTAAAAGTACATTGGAAATAGACCTTTGGACATAAATCAAATTATCTTTTTTTACCCGATTGCTACTTATAATAAAATTGTTTTGATTGAAGATGGAAGCTTCCGATTCACCATTCTGGATGTGAAGTATATTTAATCTATATTTTGATTTTCCGGTCTTTAAAGACAGGCCGGCCAAACCACTAATAAGTACATTATTGTTTCCTACTTCTCCAGTTTGCGTTCTGTCTGCACGAAGTTTAAAGTTGGACTTATCAGCTTCGTCTTTTCTAAAAATTTGTCCATCGATATATTCATCAAAATACGAAGTTTCATTGCGGTAGGACAACGAGGCTAAAAAACCTAATTTGGATTCTCCAATATCATATTGGTTCCCCCCCGTGGCAGAGAAATTTAAATCCATAAGGCTTTTTTCTCGCTGGGCAGCAAGTACCGGATTGAATCTTTTGGTAAGCGTATTAACAAGACTCCCATTTTGTTGGGGAAGTGGAACTTCTTGTGAAGTAGATAAAGGATTGTCTCTTAATCCATCATCAAATCCTAAAAAATCCGTATCACTTTTATTGGAAACCAAATAATTGTCATTAAAGTGAAAGTCCGAATTATAACCTAAGCCCAACGAAAAGCTATATTCTTCCCTGCTTGGAATATCCTTTGTAACAATATCAACAACTCCACCGGTAAAATCTGCAGCTTGATCTGCCGTGGCTGATTTAACCACGATTACGTTTTCCAATATCTGTGCGGGAAAAATATTCAATTGTAATGTATTCCTATCTGGGTCAAGGCCGGGCACGTCCACTCCGTTGAGGATAGATTTGGTATATCGATCTCCAAGTCCTCTTATGTATACAAATTTTCCTTCTTGTGTGGATACTCCAGGAACATTTTTAATAGCTGAAGCAATATCACTTGCCCCAGTTTTTCGTATGGTTTCAAGGGATAGACCATCAACTAGGGCTATCGAGTTTTTTTGAATGTTCAATACTGAGGCTTCGGTATTTTGCCTTGCGGTAGATGTAATTATAATTTCGTCCAATTCCCCTGAACTTGCATTTAATGTCATGTCCAGGTTGGTGGTTTCATTTTCCTTAATAATAACACCAGTTACCTCTTGGGTTTGGTACCCTATAAAAGAAAATACCAGCGTATAGCTGCCTGATACCATATTTAAAGAGTAACTACCTTCAAAATCCGATGTGGTACCGGTCTGGGTATCTTTAACAATAATGTTTGCAAAGGCCAACACATCATTATATTCACCATCAATTACTTTCCCGGATAATGTGCCGGTTTGAGCAGATGCGAATTGAAATATTAAAAATGAGGCCAATAATAAAATTGAATTTTTCATTTATTTTTTTATAAAAATCTGCCCGCCTTATTTTAAATAAGACGAGCAGATTGACTAATTAAACATTAAGATTAAGGTTATGATATGGTTTAATTATAATTAATAGGCTCCTTTTGAGTTTGTAAATGTCCAAGAGAAAACGGATAGATTTGCACCACCACTTGTACCTTCACTAGACCAACTTGCAGCTTGTTCGGTAAAAGGAGGATCTATAATAGTAGACTCACCTTCACCAGTTTTTTCTACAAAAATATCATTTGCATTGGGCACTCCCGCAGGCAAATTGATTACCCAATTTTCGAAAGAAATTTTACCATCAATAAAGTTTTGAGCCACTCCGTTATTGTCTAATTCCACATCGGAAGAATCTTTAAATCCTCGTGCATATACATTTCTAACTGTTCCCATGGCATTATCACGAAAATCGGCATATTCACCATTTTCGGTATTGGTGTTTCCAATCAATGTTAAACCATCTAAAATAAAGCTGCCTTCCAATGAACCAGCTGGACCGTCAATCTCAAGTGCATGATCTGAAATATCACCTAATATCACTAACGAATTTGTAACTGTACCTGAAAAAGCCTCATCAATATCCAAAGCATCATCACCACAAGCCCATACAATTAAATTGGTTCCGTTTACCGAACCCCCAAACCATTCAATACCATCATCCACATTTGCAACAACTTCAATATTAGAAATTACAGTTCCGTTTCCAACACCACCTAGTGTAAGCCCATTGATTTCGTTACCTTCCCCGATAAGGGTTCCGCCGTGGCGTATGGAAACATAGTTTAGTGTTCCAGAATCGTCACCATCATCAGTCCCACCATATAATCCGTTTGGATCACTTGCAGGAATACCTTCGATTTGGTTTTCTAAAGCATCACCCGATAGCGAAGCTCTTGCCCGGCCCAAAACTATAACACCACCCCAAAGACCACGATCATTTTGAGTTAGATTGCTTCCAGCTGTTTCGCCTAAATCAATTTCATCAGCGATACTTGTAAAAATAATAGGTTGGCTAGCTGTACCATTAGCTTCGATTTTTGCTCCCCGCGCAATAATTAAAACAGATGCATTGGCCTCTTGCCCAGCGTAAGCTTTAATAATTGTTCCTTCTTGTATTGTTAAAGTTGCACCGTTGGTAACTATAACACGACCTTCCAATTCCCAAATAACGTCATTGGTTAAAGTGAAATCTTCAGTTATGTTGCCAGAAAGGACATTGTTAATTGGACCATCATCATCAGTGGTAATGGGTCCATTATCATCGTTTCCGCAACTTGTTGCAAATCCCAATAGGGCAATAGACATTATGGATAAAAAGAACTTTTTCATAATTTTTGTTTTTTTTAAATTAAAGGTTGTTATATTCATCGTTATTAAAATTTAGTATTTATTTGTTTTAATTTGACGAAGCGAAATAACAACCTCAATGTAAAGTGGGAGTTACTATAAAATTAATTATTCATCATTTCAAGGTTACCTAAAGGTTAAGGGCGTTTCATTTCAAAGCACATTGATTTCTTTTGGTTAAAATCTTACCTTTCCGCAAAATTTTACCGCTATGATGCATTGGGAACAATTGCTTTCTTTAAGGAAACAGGGCGATACCAACAAAAGGTTGCGGACAGAACAAGATGAAACCCGGTTAGGCTTTGAAGTAGATTATGACCGTATCCTTTTTTCGTCATCTTTTAGGAGCCTTCAGGACAAAACGCAGGTCATACCCTTTTCCAAAACCTCTTTTGTGCACACCCGCTTGACCCACAGTTTGGAAGTTTCTGTCGTGGGCCGTTCCTTGGGCAGGCAAGTGGGCAAGGCAATTATTGAAAAACACCCCCATTTGCAAAAAATGCACGGACACCATTTTAATGATTTTGGAGCTATTGTGGCCGCGGCTTCCTTGGCACACGATATTGGCAATCCGCCATTTGGCCATAGCGGCGAAAAAGCTATAGGAAACTATTTTTCGCATGGTAATGGGAATCGTTTTAAAGATAAACTTACTGAAAAAGAATATCAGGATTTAATTGATTTTGAAGGTAATGCCAATGGTTTCAAACTCCTAACGGAAACCCGAAACGGAGTAGAGGGCGGATTGCGGTTATCATTTGCCACACTTGGCGCATTCACCAAATACCCAAAGGAATCGCTGCCCAAAAAACCCACAGATCATATTGCTGATAAAAAATACGGGGTTTTTCAATCTGAAAAAGATTTTTTCAATGAAGTTGCCGAAGAATTAGGGTTGATTAAAAGAGGGGAAACAAAATATTTAAGTTTTTCGCGCCACCCCTTAAGTTATTTGGTGGAAGCTGCCGATGATATTTGCTACACCATCATCGATTTTGAAGATGGTATAAATCTTGGCCTTATCGAAGAAGAAGTGGCCTTGGAGTATTTAATAAACCTAGTTAAGGAAACCATCAACACCCAAAAATATAATGATTTGACTTTGGCTGCAGATCGTTTGGCCTATTTGCGTTCATTGGCAATAAGCACATTGATTGCCGAAGCAGTTTCCATTTTTATAAACAATGAAGAAGCTATTTTAAGCGGAAATTTTCAGTCGGAACTGCTTTCAAAAAGCAAGTACAAGGCTCAAATGAACGACATTATAAAAATTAGCATCGAAAAAATATACAAAAGTCAAGAAGTAATCGATAAAGAAATCGCAGGTTTTCAGATCCTCGGCACTTTAATGGATACATTTTCTAAAGCTTTTGAAAACCATTGTTCCGGCGTCCCCACTTATTATGACACCCTTATTCTAAATAATTTAAAAAAGCAAATTCCTGAAAATTCTTCGATCTATCTATATTTAATGGAAAGCTGCAAATTTGTTTCCGGGCTAACCGATGGCAATGCGCTGAGGATATTTCAAAAAATAAAGGGAGATCTTAAAAACCCGTGATTTTATGTTATTTTAAAATGTTAAAATTTATGAGATTGCGGTATAATTGTCATTTTTGTAATAATTTTAGAAATTGATTTGCAAAATACTTATTAAAAGTCCCGAGCATTCCAGAATTAATTCTACCCTTAAAAAAATTTAATCTTTAAACTTATGAAAAAAATTATTTTATTACTCACTTTCTTTACCGCATCATTTGCTTTCGGGCAGGATTACGGAGCTATTATCGATTCCTATTTAACCAATAACCGAAGTCAATTTGGGCTTCAGGAACAAGATATTCAGGATGTAAAGATTAATTCCCAACATTTCTCTAAAAGCATGCAATCGGAAATGGTTTATGCCTCTCAAAGATATCAGGGAATCGAAATTTTTAATTCCGTTTCTTCATTCGCTATTAAAAACGGAAGCGTAATTAATGCCGCAATGTCTTTTAATACCAATATTAATTCGCGGGTTAATGCCACATCACCTTCAATTACCCCAGCTATGGCGGTTACCAATGCAGCTGGGGCGTTGGGAATTCAAAACCCCAGCAATCTGGTGCTTCTTGAAACCATTTCAAACCAGTCTTTCGTGTTTTCAAACGGTAATATTTCCCTTGAAAACATTCCGGTGAAACTAGTACTTCAGCCTACTGAAGGCAACAGCATTCGCTTAGCTTGGGATTTGAGCATTTACCTTTTGGACGCCAGCCACTGGTTCAGTGTCCGTATTGATGCCCTAACCGGTACCCTGTTATCCACTCACGATTGGGTGGTTAGCTGCAATTTGGGAACAGAACCACATTCTGGACATCATGTAAAAGAAAGCATCCTTTTTTCTAAAGGAAATAACACTACAATGGAAACTACATTAGGAAGTTCAAGCTATAGAGTTTTTCCGCTTCCGTTAGAAAATCCCAATGAAGGCCCATCGCAATTGGTTAGTAACCCAGAGGATTTAATTGCTTCCCCTTTTGGCTGGCATGATACAAATGGTGTTGCCGGTGCTGATTTTACCATAACAAGGGGAAACAATGTTTGGGCCATGGAGGACGTAAACGGGAACAATGGCATCGGGGCTTCACCAGATGGCGGCGCAACCCTTGAATTCGATTTTCCTTATAATTTGCCACAAGCTCCTACAAATTTTTTGCAGGCAGCAACTGTCAATTTGTTTTATTGGAACAACATCCTTCACGATGTAATGTATCGGTATGGTTTTGATGAAGCAAGCGGTAATTTTCAGGTGAACAACTACGGCAATGGTGGAGCTGGCAATGACGAAGTATTTGCTGATGCACAAGATGGGGGTGGTTTAAACAATGCCAATTTTGCAACTCCACCCGATGGAAACCGCCCCAGGATGCAAATGTATTTATGGAGTGCTCCCATAAATGTGTTGGGAACATTAATGACAGTGAACTCAGGCCCTTTGGCGGGCCAATATTTGGCAATTGATTCTAATTATGGCGGCACCCCACTTCCAGTTGCCCCAATTACTGCAAATATGGTAGTTATGGAAGATGACGATGCAGGACCATCTTCTGATCCCAACGATGGTTGCGATAATATTACTAACGCCGGAGCATTAAATGGAAAAATTGCGGTAGTCCGAAGGGGCGAATGTAACTTTACAGTTAAAGTAATTTCAGCCGAAGCAGCTGGGGCTGTAGCTGTTGTAGTTGTCAATAATGTACCAACAGATCCTATTGCCATGGGCGGAACAGGTGCAGGTATTGGTATTCCTGCTATTATGATTTATCAGGAGGATGGGGAAGCTATTATTACTTCTCTTCTCAATGGTGATGTCATAAATGCTACTCTACAAGATGATGGTTCTGGCGATGATCCTTTTCAAAGGGACGGCGATTTAGACAATGGAATTATTGCCCATGAATATGGCCATGGAATTTCCAATAGATTAACTGGCAACAGTGTTGGTTGTCTTCAAAATGATGAACAAATGGGTGAAGGCTGGAGTGATTATTTCGGCCTAATTCTTACACAAAAGGCTGACGATGAAGGGGAAGATGTTAGAAGCACAGGAAGTTATGTTCTCGGTCAGGGTGATGCAGGTTTGGGGCTTCGATCTCAGGCATATAGTACGGACCCCACAGTCAATGATTTTACATATGCTGACACTAATACACTTCCACAACCACATGGTATAGGTTCGGTATGGGCGATGATGCTATGGGACCTTACCTGGAAACTTATTGACCAATATGGCTATGACCCGGACATCTACAATGGAACTGGTGGTAACAATATCGCGCTTCAATTGGTAATTGATGGATTAAAACTTCAGCCATGTTCACCTGGATTTGTCAACGCAAGGGATGCCATTCTTGCCGCAGATGTGGCAAGCAATGGCGGAGACAATAGATGTTTAATCTGGAATGTCTTTGCCGCTAGGGGCTTAGGCTTTAGTGCTAGCCAAGGAAGTGCATTTAATCGGTTTGATCAAGTGGAAGCTTTTGATAATCCTGCTGATTGCCAATTGGGCACGGGTAATATCGAAAACTTGAACAATTTTATTATTTATCCAAACCCATCAAACGGCGACATAAACATTATGACGCGTGTTGAGGTTGGAAATGCTGATATATCTATTTTCGACATGAACGGAAGAAAAGTGTTTGCTCAAGAAGTTGAACTTCGAAATAGTGTGAACATTAACGCCAGTGGACTTAAAACGGGTATTTACCTTATTCAAATTGATGGGGCAAACCACAGCCACACGGCTAAGCTTATCATTCAATAATAATTAAATTTTTAGAATCTAAATTAAAAGAGGCCGTAACAGGCCTCTTTTTTTATAGATAGGTCTGAAGCAAATCCCTTATTTTTTCAGGGGAAATTCCTGCAATATCCTGTAATTCCAGAATACTGCCTTGTTCGGGGAAGGCATCTGGAATACCCCGTACTATTAAAGTGTTTTTATAATTAAAAATAGCTGCGAATTCCAAAACCGCACTTCCAAAACCGCCACTACATACGCCATCTTCTAGGGTAATTATTGTTTTATATTTTTTAAAAATAGAGTGAAGTAATTTTTCATCTAAAGGTTTTACAAATCGCATATCATAACAGCCAATTTTATTTAATACTGTAACCATTTCAATGGCTTTCAGGACATTTATTGACATAGTGCCGATGGTTAAAACTGCAATTTCATTTCCTTCTTGAAGCATTTCTCCTTTGCCGATTTCTAGTTTTGAAAAGGGTTTTTCCCAATTTAAAATAGTGCCATTTCCACGGGGGTACCGAATGAAAATAGGAAGTTCCAAGCCCAGTTGGGCGGTGTACATTATATTCCTCAATTCAATTTCATCCCGAGGCGCAAAAATGATAAGGTTGGGGATGCACCGCAAATAGGCCAAATCAAAAATCCCATGATGTGTTGCCCCATCTTCGCCAACAAGCCCCGCACGGTCCAAACAGAAAATCACGGGCAGTTTCTGCAAGCAAACATCGTGGATCAATTGATCGTAGGCCCTTTGTAAAAATGTGGAATAGATATTACAAAAAACAACCATCCCTTGGGTAGCGAGCCCAGCGGCCAAAGTTACGGCATGCTGTTCGGCAATACCCACGTCGAAAGCCCTTTCGGGGAAAGCTTCCATCATGTATTTCAAGGAGCACCCGGTGGGCATGGCGGGCGTGATACCCACAATTTTTTCATTTGTGGTTGCAAGTTCAACCAATGATTTCCCAAAAACATCCTGAAATTTTGGAGGTGCAGGTTCCTTGCTTTTTAAATGCAAATCCCCCGTGGAAGCATCAAATTTTCCCGGGGCGTGATACACTATTTGATTTTCTTCGGCTTGCCGCAACCCTTTCCCTTTTTTGGTAATAATATGAAGCACTTTTGGCCCTTCAACATTTTTGAGTCGGGTCAATTCTGAAATTAAAACTTCCAAATCATGTCCGTCAATGGGCCCGGAATAATTGAAATTCAACGCCTCAAAAATGTTATCGGTTTCGGGCGAAAGATTGGTTTTCACTTGTGTCAAATATTTTTTAAGTGCACCCACGCTGGGGTCAATCCCAATTGCGTTGTCGTTTAAAACCACTAAAAGGTTGGTATCAGTAACGCCCGCATGGTTCAAAGCTTCAAAGGCCATCCCGCTCGCAATGGAAGCATCGCCAACCACAGCAATATGTTGCCTTTTAAAATCGCCATTTAATCTTGCCGCAATAGCCATTCCCAAAGTAGCGGAAATAGCCGTACTGCTGTGCCCTGTTCCAAAAACATCATATTCGCTTTCGCTCCTTTTCGGGAAACCGCTGATACCTCCCAATTGCCGGTTGGTATGGAAAATATCCTTCCTTCCCGTAAGTATTTTATGGACGTAGGCTTGATGACCCACGTCCCAAACCAAAAGGTCTTCGGGAGTATTGAATACATAGTGCAACGCAAGGGTCAATTCCACAACACCCAAACTTGCACCCAAATGACCTTCCTTCACCGCAACAATATTAATGATGAATTCCCGCAGTTCTTTAGCAAGTTGCGGCAATTTTTCCATTGGAATTTTCCGAAGATCTTCTGGAAATTGAATGCTGTTTAAAAGATTTTTAGGCATGGTGCAAAGATACGCCATTCAGGATTTGATGGTTTGTAATTTTGAAGAATTGGTCTCCAATGAAAACTTAATTTGTAGTTTTGAACTCTGAACATTAAATTGAAATGATAAATCCCTACGATGATGCACATTTTATGAAACAAGCTTTGCGGGAAGCTGACATTGCCTATAAAAAAGGCGAAGTCCCCATAGGTGCGGTCATTGTCATCAAAAACCAAATTATAGCCAGGGCACACAACCTCACCGAAACCCTGAACGATGTTACGGCCCATGCCGAAATGCAGGCGATAACCTCGGCCGCCAATTTCCTCGGCGGTAAATATTTGATTGATTGCACTCTCTATGTAACCATTGAACCTTGCCAAATGTGCGCAGGGGCACTGGCTTGGAGCCAAATATCAAACATAGTTTATGGCGCGCGCGATGAGCAACGGGGGTGTATTACAATGGGTACAAAACTTCACCCAAAAACAATTTTGAAAGGTGGGATTATGGCCGAAGAAGCCACAAAATTATTGAAAGGATTTTTTATCGAAAAACGAAACCTGAATTGATGAAAATAAAAAAACCCTTAGCAGTGCTAGGGGTTGGTCAGGTTTTTTAAGTAAAGTTTTAGTCGTTGATAACGCGCACTTGGGTTGCCACTTTTCCTTTTTTTCCTTCCTCTTCTTCAAATTCAACCCTGTCCCCTTCGTTTAGGGATTTTCCGTTGAGGCCGGTAATGTGCACAAAAATGTCTTTTCCGGTTGCATCGTTGGTGATGAAACCAAAACCTTTGGATCCGTTGAAAAATTTTACTGTTCCTTCCATGGTATTGCTGAAATAAAATTAATATTGAAGGACAAATGTAGCATAATTCCTATATGGGAGGCAATCAAACTGAAAATTTTTGAAATTTGAAAACCGGGCTATCGTTTTTTGGATTTGTTATACTCCTTCATTTTATCGATATTCTCTTTGGAAAGCATATAGTCTTTGAAGTTTTTGTTCTTCCACCGATGATAAATAAAGAGCGGCATCAATATAAAAAACCCAACAAGTGTTGAAATGCCAATTATAAAATCCCCAGTTATTGCATCTCTGGTTTTAATAAAAAAACCCGTTGCAAGCCCAATCAAAACAAGAATCAGCAAAAGGGTTATGAATTTAGACATTTACTTTTAAAACTATATTGAATTCACTTCCACCCGCAGCCCAAGCTCCTTCAACTGCGCTTCATCAATTTGTGCAGGGGCATCAATCATCACGTCGCGACCCGAATTGTTTTTTGGAAAAGCGATAAAATCGCGTATGGTTTCCTGCCCGCCCAAAATGGCAACCAGCCTGTCCAATCCAAAAGCAATCCCGCCGTGCGGCGGCGCCCCATATTGAAAAGCGTCCATCAAAAAGCCGAACTGTGCTTTAGCTTCTTCGGGCGTAAAGCCGAGATAATCAAACATCATGGCCTGTATTTCCTTATCGTGGATACGGATGGAACCACCACCGATTTCATTACCGTTCAAAACCAAATCATAGGCATTGGCTTTAACCTCTCCGGGGTTTGTGGCAAGCATTTCCAACTGCCCGGGCTTGGGCGAAGTGAACGGATGGTGCATGGCGTGATATCGATTTGTGGCTTCGTCCCATTCCAGCAACGGGAAATCCACCACCCAAAGTGGCGCAAATTCGTTATTTTTTCTTAAACCGAGTTGTTCTGCGAGGTACATACGTAAAGCACTTAATTGAGTACGGGCTTTATTTTTAGAACCGGCCATTATCATTATCAAATCGCCGGGTTTGGCATTGCATTTTTCAGCCCAATCCTTTAAGGTTTTTTCGCCAAAAAATTTGTCAATAGAGGATTTTAAAGTGCCATCGACATTATATTTTACCCAAATCAAGCCTGTTGCACCAATTTGAGGACGTTTTACCCAATCTACCAAAGCATCGATTTGCTTTCTTGTATATTCTGCACAACCTTCAACATTAATGGCAACTACTAATTCGGCATTATCAAAAACTCCAAATCCTTTTGGTTCAAATGTTCCCCCTTCGGGGGTTAGGGGGCAAAATTCCATCCCAAACCGAATGTCGGGTTTGTCGTTTCCGAAACGTTTCATCGCTTCATCGTATGTCATTCGAGGGAAATCGCCAATTTCAATTTTATTTATTTCTTTTAATAAATGGCGGATCAATCCTTCAA
Organism: Flavobacteriales bacterium; assembly: GCA_038326725.1. GTDB lineage: Bacteria > Bacteroidota > Bacteroidia > Flavobacteriales > Flavobacteriaceae > JBBQKI01. The sequence continues at coordinate 30,135 of JBBQKI010000006.1, read as the reverse complement.
AAGTGTTCAAAATATCCTCTTGAGTAATGAAGGCCATTTCGCAATCTATTTGTGTAAATTCCGGTTGGCGGTCTGCCCGAAGGTCTTCATCGCGGAAACATTTCACGATTTGAAAATACTTGTCCATTCCACCAACCATTAACAATTGCTTAAACGTTTGCGGACTCTGTGGAAGGGCATAAAACTGGCCTTCGTTCATTCTTGAAGGAACTACGAAATCGCGAGCACCTTCGGGTGTAGATTTTATAAGATAGGGAGTTTCCACTTCAATAAATCCTTCTTTTGAAAGATAATTGCGAACGGCCATCGCAACTTTTGAACGAAATATAAGATTTTCGCGAACGGGTTTTCTGCGGATGTCTAAATAACGATATTTCATCCGCAAATCCTCACCGCCGTCGGTTTCGTCTTCAATTGTGAAAGGCGGCGTAAGTGATTCATTAAGAATATTCAGTTCAGAAACCAAAATTTCCACATCTCCGGTTGGCATATTTGGGTTTTTGGATTCGCGCTCAATAACGGTTCCTTTTACTTGGATTACGAATTCGCGGCCCAGTTTTGTAGCTTTTTGCATCACCTCAGCCCCCGTGCGGGATTCATCAAAAATAAGTTGGGTAATGCCATATCGGTCGCGCATATCGATCCAAGCCATAAAACCTTTGTCGCGGATTTTCTGTACCCAGCCACAGAGGGTTACTTCAGTATTGATGTGGGCAGCGCGCAATTCGCCGTTAGTGTGTGTCCTGAGCATAACATTTCCCAAGAATGCGGGAATCTTTTTGAATTAAACTTATATTTTATTGAGGGAGCAAATTTAATAAGTAATATATAAATGCGCGTGATTTTGAAGAGATTATTATTTCAAATGAAAGAAATATTAGGCTCAAAAAAACCTGCAAGGTTTTTAAAATTTTGCAGGCGAACTTAAACACATAAATAATGATGATATAATATTATTCCGCAGCCTCCATATTCGGTACATCTTTTTCAATAGTTACTTCAGCTTTATTTCTTCTTACATAAAGTCTCATTTTTAGTCTGGTTGCAAAATAAAATAATACTGGAACTACTATCAATGTTAAAAATGTAGCTACGAACAAGCCATAAATAACCGTCCAAGCCAGTGGTCCCCAAAATACTACGTTGTCTCCGCCCATATAAATTTTAGGATCGAACTCACTGAAAAGGGTAAAGAAATTTATGTTAAGCCCAATGGCAAGCGGTATCAATCCTAAGATTGTGGTTATTGCAGTTAGCAATACAGGTCTTAATCTCGCTTTTCCAGCTTGTATGATTGCTTTAAGAAGATCATTTTTTTCTAAGTATTCCGAATCATCCAGATCCAGCTCATATTTCTTTCTATTTATAAGCAATTGTGCATAATCCAAAAGGACGACCCCGTTGTTCACCACAATTCCCGCAAGTGATATGATGCCCATCATCGTCATCATAATTACAAACGGTGCCCCAGAAATTACGATGCCACCAAATACTCCGATAAGGCTTAGGAATATGGAAATCATAATAATGAAAGGTTTCGAAATAGAATTAAATTGAAAAATCAATATTAAAAATATAAGTGCCAAACCACTAAAAAACGCACCCATCAAGAAGGCTTGCTGCTTGTTCTGTTCTTCTATTTGTCCGGTATAATCAACTTTTATAGTGTCGGGAAGGCCTTCAAAACTTCGCATTTCATTTTGCACTTGGGTCACAACGGCTCCGGCATCTGTATAACCCGGAGATAATGCAGAATAAACTGTTACAACACGCCGTGTATCCCGGTGTTTTATGGCGCTAAACCCAGAATTGTTTTTCTGCGAAGCAACGGCCGAAATAGGAATCTGCCTAAGCTGTCCATCGTTGGTTCTAAAGGTTAGGTCTTGATTAAAGATTGCACTAGTGTTGTAGCGGCTATCCTCGTTAAAACGTACATAAATATCATAATCTTCGCCACCTTCTTTATAAACGCCGGCTTTTGTACCAAATATGGAATTTCTCAATTGCTGGCCAACTTGTCCAGTGCTTACGCCCAATTCTCCAGCCTTTTCCCTATCCACAACTACCTGCATTGCGGGCTTATCCTTGTTTACGTCTATCTTTAATTCATCTATGGCTGCAATGTTTTTGCTGTTTATAAAGTCGCGCATTTTTTCTGCAGTAGCTATTAACTCATTATAATCTTCGCCCTCCAATTCAAGGTTGATGGCTGCACCAGCTGGCGGACCATTGGCATCTTTTTCCACTGAAATGAGTATTCCGGGATAAATACCCACCAATGCAGACTGAACTTTCTGCCGCATTTCCTCACTATCTGCGCCCCGTCTATCTTTATACTCTCGCATAGAGGCTGTAATTTTACCTTTATGTGGCATTTCGGCCACAGAGCCTCCATCGGTTTGCGGATTTCCGGCACCTTCACCCACTTGGGATATCGCGCTTTCCACTAAAAAGTTATGCCCGTTGTCCGTGTAATCTGCCCCGTTAAGGACATTGTAAACTTTCTCTTCAATTTCCTTGGTAATGGCATTGGTCTTATCTATATCTGTGCCCTGCGGGTATTCGATGTAAACAATAATCTGATTTGGTTTGTTGTCCGGGAAAAATTCAACTTTAGTTCTTTGAACACTCAAGGAAATCCCAAAGGTCATAAACGCAGCAATCAATAATAAAACTGTACTACCTACAATAATATAGGGTCTTTTATTTTTGAAAGACCTTGTTAGGTTGCGTTCGTACCAATTTTCTAAACGAACCAAAGATTTTTTCTGAAAATTATTAGCCATTTTTCGAATAACCAATCTGTAAACCCACAACATAATTGCGGTAAAAATCATTACCGTTCCCAATGCCCTATATTCGCCACCAAAAATTAGTATTAAGATACCGATGCCGGCTATAATTGAAGATAATTTGATAATTTTCTGAAACGGCATATTTCTATCCTCGACGGTCATAAACTGGGAAACCAAAACGGAATTGAAGAATATGGCCACAAAAAGGGAGGAGCCCAAAACCACAGAAAGCGTTATGGGAAAATAAATCATAAACTGCCCCATAAGTCCGGGCCATAACCCTAATGGAATAAATGCGGCGACGGTTGTAGCGGTAGAGATAATAATGGGTAGCGCTATTTCGCCAATACCTTTTTTGGCCGCTTCAGTACGGCTCATTCCTTCTTCGTCCATCAGCCTGTAGACATTTTCAACCACTACAATTCCGTTGTCCACCAGCATTCCCAAGCCCATAATAAGCCCAAATAAAATCATAGTATTAAGCGTATATCCAAGTTCGCCCAATATCATAAGGCTCATAAACATAGACATTGGGATTGCAAAACCAACAAATAATGCATTTTTGAAACCCAAAAAGAACATCAATACCGTTACTACCAGTATAATCCCGAAGATGATATTATTGACCAAATCATCTACTTGGCCTATGGTTTTGGTTGATTGATCGTTGGAGATTGTAACCTTTAAGTTTGTTGGGAAAACATATTCGCGCGCATCTGCTACTATAATTTCAATTTGTTCCGCCGCAGTCACCATATTTTTACCCGAACGTTTCTTAACGTCCAGCATAACCACACGGTCCCCAAATTCCCTAGCATAGGTGGTTCTATCTTTTTCTTGAAATGAAATAGCCGCAATATCCTTTAAATAAACATTGTTTCCATCTTCAGATTTTACCACAAAATTTTCCAATTCGGAAGGAGTGTCTATCTCGCCGATAATCCGGATGGTCCTGCGCTGGCCACTTGTTATAAGGTTACCCGCACTCATCGTCATATTCCCGTCTGCAATGGCCGAGGTTATGTCCTGAAAACTAACCGAAGACGCCATCATTTTATAAATATCCACTGCAACTTCAACTTCTTTTTCTTGCGCCCCTCGGATATCTACTTTCTTTATTTCTACAAGATTTTCTATTTCATCTTGAAGGTATTCGCCAAATTCCTTGAGTTTTGCCACGGGATAATCTCCCGAAATATTGATGTTAAGAATGGGAATTTCTTCAGACATACTTAGCTCAAACACGTCGGGCTCAACTTTGGCACCATTAAAAGTAGGCCAGTCTTCGCCTGAAGTTTCGGAATCTATTTCATCCTTTACTTTTTGTTTTGCCTGTTCAACGCTCATATCATCATCAAATTCCACAACAATCATAGAGTAATCTTCTTGTGATGTGGAAGTGATTTCGTGTACGCCGCTCACCGTTTTCAGCTTATCTTCAAGCGGATCGGTTATCAATTTCTCAATATCCTCTGCCGTATTTCCGGGGAAAACGGAGCTAACGTAGATTTTTGTTTCCCTAATTTCAGGGAAACTCTCTCGTGGCATTGCGAAATACGCCGAAATACCGAAGACTAAAATCAAGGCCATTATTACGTAAATGGTAGTTTTATTGTTTATGGCCCAAGAGGACATCCCGAATTCCTTCTCGACGCCTTTTTTGTTTTTATTCTTTTTTCCCATAATTGGAGTGTTGAAAATCTTCCGCTAACGGAAAATTAATACGTTATAATTTTTACGGTTTGGCCATCTTTTACACTTCGGGCACCTTCTTGAATAATTTCATCGCCATCTTTAAGTCCTTCTAAAACCTCTATTTGGTCGCCTTGGGTTTTCCCGGTTTTAATCAGCACTTGTTTTGCCACGGCCTTGCTCTCTTGTTTGTCTTGCAATACAAATATGTATTGTTCGCCTTCTGCATTGTCCGAAATAATACTCTGCGGAATTAAAATGGCGTTTTCTTTTGAATAGTCGTTTATTTTTAGCCGTGCCGTTAGGTTGGGTTTTATGCTTTTATCTTTGTTGGGAACCTCAATTTCTATTTTGAAAGTTCGGTTGTCTGGATTTATGTAATTTCCTGTTTGCCGTATCTTCGAATCTATGGTTTTGCCAAGTACGGGAAAGGTTACTTCCACCTCTTTTCCGGTTGTAACATTGGATAGGTAGGTTTCCGGCACATCGGTTTCAATGTACATTTCCCCTAAACTAACCAACCTCAAAATTGGGGTTTGCCCTGGCGAAACCACACTTCCCTGCTCCGTAATCACGTCATCCACCGTGCCTGCAAAAGGAGCTCTAATGGTGCTTTTGGCTAATTGGCTCCTCATTTGGCTTACCATTTTTTGCTGCCCTTCATAATTGGATTTGGCTTGCAAATACTGTATCTCGCTTCCAATTTTTTGGTTCCAAAGATTTTGTTGGCGCTCAAACGTGGTTTTTGCAAGATCTGCCTGAATTTGCATTTGCGCCAATTGTTGCCCCATTCCACCATCATCCACCGTAGCTAACAATTGTCCTTTCGAAACCTTATCGCCCGCTTTCACATAAACGCGTTGTAATATTCCAGCCATTTCGGCATTTATTACCAAATTTTGTTTTGTTTGCACACTGCCTTGAAGTTCTAAAAAATGTTCAAATTTTTCGGCTTTGGCCATAAAACTTGTAATTAGCGGAATTTTTCGCTCAGGGTTTAGCTCGTCTATTTTATCGTCAAGTTGCTTTACCTGATCGTGAATGGCTTGCTGTTGCGCAGTAAGCTCATCCCTTTTTTTCTGAATTGCCTCAATATCGTTAGATGCAATTACGGCGTCCAAAGAATCTTTTTTGTCGCCGCAAGAGGTCGCAACTATTATTACGATTAGTACTGTGATTAATTTTTTCATTGTATAAAATTTATTGGCTTGTTGAGTTTTTAGTATTGGTCTTTTATGGTTTCAGAATCTATGCGCAATTGCGGAATGTTCAAAACAGTTTCTAGATCCGCTTTTTCATTGATAACCTGAAGCATAGACTGGAAGTACTGCTGTTGTGCCGTGTAAAGCTGGGTTTGTGCTTGTCTCAGTTCAAAACTTGAGGATAGCCCTTCGGTAAATTTTATTTGATTTTTATTTTCCACCCGTTCTGCAAGTGCTAGATTTTTCTTTGAATTCTCGTAAGTGTCTATTGCGAATTGATAATTGCTTTGCGCCGTTGTTAAATCAAGTTTTATTTGTTGTTTTGTTTGTTCCAATTCGGTTTTGGCTTGGTCCAAAGCAATACGGGTTCTTTGGGAAGCCGCGCTTCTTTTTCCACTACTGAAAATAGGCACATTCAAACTAACCCCTAAAAGCGAAGATTGATACCAAGTTTGATTTCCATTGAAAAAGCTAAAATCCTCACTGTTGGCGGAAGTTCCATAATTAACAAATGCTGAGAGTCTTGGCAAGGCATTGCTTTTTTCTAATCGATTTTCAAAATAACGTTGCTCTACAAGATTATTCCCAATTTTATAATCTACGTTGTCCTGAATATTTACCGATGCATCCAAGAGCGAAAGGCTAATATTTGCATCTGCCAATTTATCCAAATCATCTTTTAAAGTTATGGGTGCTTCCACATCAATACCGAGGGCCAAATTGAACATTTGTTTTGCAATTGCATGGCTTCTTTTGGCATTGTTCAATTGGGTATCAATGTCCAAAAGAGTGATTTCAAGTTGTTCCACACTTTCTTCTTCGGTTAAACCATTTTCGAAAATTTTTCGGGTTTCGTCAAGGTTTTTCTCAAGATTGGCTTTGTTTTTTTCAAATATATCGATCAATTCCTGAGATAATAAAACACTTCCGTATGCATTGATAACTCCTTTTCTAACTTCCAATCGGGTTTTCTCATTAAAGTTTTCGGAATACCTTAAAAATGCTTTGGCGGCTTTAAGACCAACAAGATAACTTCCATCAAAAATCAATTGGTCTAGCGTTGCAACCGCATTTGCGTTTTGTTTTGTGCCGAAAGTTACTGGAAGAAAAGTGCCGGGAGCGCCGCCGCTAAATTCAGCAGGGATAAGGGTTACTGGTTGTTTTAAATTGTTGTTGTATGAGATATTTCCATCAATTTGGGGCAAACCGGTAGCTGTGGTTTCCCATTTTTGTTTTATGGCTTTTGCAATTTCGCGACGGGCATTTATAGAGGTATAATTGCTGTCCAGCGCAAAAGTGATAGCTTCCTCCAATGTTAAACTATAATTTTTGGGATCTATTTCTTGGGCTTGAATGGCGCCAAAAGCAAACAGAAATAAACAAAAGAGCATTAAGTGCTTCATAATTTTTGATCGTGATTGATAATTTGGTTCAGTTTTTCGAGGCCTTTTGGAGTAATTATACCTCGTAAGTGATAATTTAAAAATTCTTCGTGAATTTCTTTTATGGGGAAATCGGCCCTTGGGAAAATGGTTTCGTCTTTGATTCCATTTGTCCCCAAAAAATAGATGCGCGCCACAAAACCCACGTTCAGGTTTTCCCGGTACACTCCTTTTTTTATGCCCTTTGTAAGGTTTTCTAAAACACAGCCCTGCATTTTGTCAAACTGTTTTTGCTTTATTATGTGAAAAATTTCAGGATAATATTTCTGTAGCTGATATATTGGGGAAGCGTTTTCGCCTTTTAATCGCGACATCACGAATTTTTTGATTTCATACATTTCCTCAATTGGGTCTTTGTCCAAAGCACAAATACAATCGATGCCTTGGGTTATTATTTCGAAAAGATGATTCGTGACCGCCTCGACCAGTTCGGTTTTTGTGGCGAAGAAAGTGTAAATGGTTTTCTTCGAAATGCCCATTTCATTGGCAATATCGTCCATGGTAACGCTTTTGAACCCGAGGGTCAAAAACAAATCTGTCGCTTTTTCTGTTATTTTTTCTTTCATAATAGTCGGCAAATATAATATAGGAAACTTTATAAACAAAAATAGTTTCCAAAGTTTTCATAGATTTAACTAAAATTTAATTTTAGGGCAACCTTTTAAATTTTATCCCTAAAATTTTCGGGTTTGGAAAAGTTGAATGTCCTATTTTAGCGAGAAATTTTTTTAATGAAAGAATTGGAAAAATACCACCAAGCATTTGAGAAATATCTCGAAAATGCGATTACCGATAAAGAGCCACGGCAACTTTACGAGCCAATTCAATATATAATAAATTTAAAAGGTAAGCGGTTGCGCCCAATGTTGACTCTACTTTCCTGTGATTTTTTTGGGAAGGATTTTAATGCTGCCCTGCCCGCCGCCTTGGCCGTGGAATTGTTTCATAATTTTTCTTTGATGCACGATGATATTATGGATAACGCGCCGTTACGCCGCGGAAATCAAACCGTTCACGAAAAATGGGATCGAAACACCGGCATCCTTTCCGGCGATGCAATGCTTATTTTAGCATACCAATATTTTGAAGAATATAGCGCTCCAATGTTTTTGGACTTGGCAAAATTGTTCAACAAAACCGCATTACAGGTTTGCGAGGGTCAGCAACACGATATGGATTTTGAAACCCGTGATGTAGTTTCCATAGATGAATACATAAATATGATAAATTGCAAAACCGCGGTATTGCTTGGAGCTGCAATGCAAATTGGAGCAATTGTGGCCGGAGCAGGGGAAAGTTGTAAGGAAAACATTTATGAATTCGGCCGAAATCTCGGTATCGCCTTTCAATTACAGGACGATTACCTCGATGTTTTTGGAAATCCGGAAGCCTTTGGAAAACAGCAAGGCGGCGATATAATTTCAAACAAAAAAACCTTTTTGTATATCACTGCGCTCCAAGAAAGTAATGAGGTTAAAAAAGAATTGCGCCAGCTTTACAATACCAGCCCAAAAGATGCCAATCAAAAAATAGCACGTGTCCAAGCCCTTTTTCAAACTTCGGGTGCGGCGGATGCAACACTTCGGGAGACCGAAAAATATACCCACAAAGCGAATGGCTTCTTGGAAAAACTTTCGCTTGACGAAAATAAAAAAGCATCCTTGAAAGAATTTGGAAAATGGCTGATGAAGCGGACGGTTTAAAAAAACAAGAATTCACATTATTTAAAACGTGATGCTTCAAAAGACCAAACCCGAAACCCCAAACCCGAAACCTCATTTTTAGCAGATAATTATATATTTTCAAATCCGGTAGTTTCCCTATTTATTGTATTTTTGTACCGTTTCATAAAAAAACAATCGCTCTCATTTTATCATGGATAAATATTCATTTTTAAACGCGGTCCATCCTTCACACATCGCGGAACTTTACGATACCTATACCCGTTTTCCCGATAGCATCGAACCCAGTTGGAGGGCTTTTTTCCAAGGCTTCGATTTTGGCATTGAAAACGGTTCACTTGAAGCTTTGGGAATTGATTCAACCGAAAGCGGTAATTATGAGAACGTAGTTAAGGAATTCCAAGTCATTAAACTCATTGACGGCTACCGCACCCGCGGCCACCTCTTTACTAAAACCAATCCAGTACGCGAGAGAAGACAATACACCCCCACGCTAGATATTGAAAACTTTGGGCTTTCCATGGAAGATTTGAAAAGTACTTTTAAGGCTGGCGAAATTTTGGGAATCGGGGAGGTCACTTTGGAAGAAATCATAAACCACTTAAAGCTTATTTATTGTGGTTCTATTGGGATTGAATATATGTACATCCGAAATCCCGGAGAAATAAAATGGATACAAAACAAACTTAACGCCAACGATAATCAGCCAAAATTTTCTTCGGAACAAAAAAAACATTTGCTTCAAAAGCTTAACGAAGCCCTATCGTTCGAGAATTTCCTACATACAAAATACGTGGGTCAAAAGCGGTTTTCGCTGGAAGGGGGCGAAAGTTTAATCCCTGCTTTGGACGCGCTTATTGACAATGCGGCAGAAAAAGGCGTGGAAGAATTTGTGCTGGGGATGGCTCACCGCGGACGGTTGAGTACCCTTATCAATATTTTTGGGAAAAGCGCAAAAGATATTTTTAGCGAATTTGACGGCAAGGATTATTCCCAGGAAATTTTTGACGGAGATGTAAAATATCATTTAGGTTGGACTTCCAAAAGAAAAACCCCATCGGGTAAAGAAATCAATCTTAATATAGCCCCAAATCCTTCGCACTTGGAAACTGTGGGCGCAGTGGTTCAGGGTATTGCCCGCGCCAAACAGGACGACCATCATAAAGACAACAATAAAAAAGTATTGCCCATAATAATCCACGGCGATGCAGCCATTGCGGGTCAAGGGATTGTGTATGAAATTGTTCAAATGGCTCAGTTGGACGGCTATAAAACCGGCGGTACCATTCATATCGTGGTGAACAATCAAATCGGGTTTACCACAAATTACCTCGATGCTCGTTCCTCAATTTATTGCACCGATGTGGGAAAGGTTACCCTTTCTCCAATTCTTCACGTAAACGCGGACGATGTGGAAGCCGTGGTACACGCCATGCTTTTTGCCTTGGATTTTAGGATGGAGTATGGAAAGGACGTTTTCATCGACCTTTTGGGGTATCGAAAATATGGTCATAACGAAGGCGATGAACCCCGGTTTACACAGCCAAAATTATACAAAGCGATTTCCAAGCATCAAAATGCGCGAGATATGTATGCCGAAATCCTTTATAAAGAAGGTGTTATCGAAAAGGGATATACAGAGGGTTTGGAAACAGAATATAAAAACAATTTGGAGGAAAATCTTGAAAATTCAAGAAAAGAAGATAAAACCACCATCACTGCCATTATGGAAGATGAATGGGTAGGTTTCAATCCAGCCGAAGAGGATAAAATGATGGAGCCCGTGGACACAACTTTTGATTTGAAAAAGTTGACCGAAGTGGCAAAAGCCATCACCGAACTGCCGAAAGATAAAAAATTCCTTAATAAAACCACCAAACTTATCGAGGCCCGCAATACCATGTATTTTAAGGAAAACAAACTGGATTGGGCAATGGGGGAACTTTTAGCGTACGGCAGCCTCTTGAAAGAGGGTTTTGATGTTCGCTTAAGTGGGCAGGATGTTGAGCGGGGTACTTTTTCACACCGCCACGCCGTACTTATGGTGGAAGAGAGTGAAGAAGAAATAGTATTATTAAATCAGTTAAAAGGAAAACAGGGCGATTTTTATATCTATAATTCCCTACTTTCAGAATATGCAGTCGTTGGTTTCGATTACGGATATGCCATGGCAAGCCCCAAAACCCTTACCCTTTGGGAAGCCCAGTTTGGGGATTTCAGTAATGGTGCACAGATAATGATTGATCAATATATTTCCGCCGGTGAGGATAAATGGAAACTGCAAAACGGATTGGTAATGCTCTTGCCACACGGCTACGAGGGGCAGGGCGCCGAGCATTCATCCGCAAGGATGGAACGGTATCTCCAGCTTTGCGCAACAGACAATATGTTTGTGGCAGATGTAACTACGCCTGCCAATCTTTTTCATTTGTTGCGAAGGCAGATGAAAACGGATTACCGTAAACCACTTATCATCTTCACACCGAAAAGCCTTTTACGTCATTCCAAGGTGGTTTCAACCAAGGAAGAACTTGCCACGGGAAGTTTCCAAATGGTCATCGATGATAATGAGGTTACAAAAAAGAATGTGAAATCCCTAGTTTTGGTTACAGGAAAATTCTATTATGACCTCCTCGAAAAAAGGGATGAACTAGAGCGAGACGATATTGCATTCTTAAGGGTGGAACAGCTTTTTCCATTTCCTGCTGAAGAGATAAAAAAGGTTATTAAGAAATATAAAAATGTTGACGATTTAGTTTGGGCACAGGAAGAACCGAAAAACATGGGAGCCTATTCCTTTCTTTTGATGCATTTTGAAGAAATGAAAAACTTTAGGCTTTGCAGTCGTAAAATGTACGCCGCACCCGCTTCGGGAAGCAGCGTGCGATCAAAAGCAAGGCACCAAAAGGTTATTGAAAGTGTTTTTGATAAAACCATGGAGTGAAGATTGATGCGGAAGACTTAAAAAATTCTTATAAAAAAAATTAAAGAAATGCATCGGACATCCGATATAAATATAAAATCATGGCCTTAGAAATGAAAGTCCCGTCGCCGGGCGAATCCATCACAGAAGTAGAAATAGCCCAATGGCTGGTTAAGGATGGCGATTACGTAGAAAAAGACCAACCAATAGCCGAAGTGGACAGCGATAAAGCTACATTGGAACTACCTGCAGAAGCAAGCGGGATTATTACACTTAAAGCAAAGGAAGGAGACACCATAGCAGTGGGTGAAGTAGTTTGTATAATTGATACGGAGGCGAAAAAACCGGGCGGTAAAAATCAAGAACCGGAAACTTACGAAAAAGCGGGCGATGAGTCCGGAGGCGAAAATGCGGGACCGGATTTAGACAAGGCGCGCGCAAAAAACAAGGATACCGGAGAGAAGGCTCCTGCCGAAACCAAGCAAGCTGAAAAAACTGCTGCACCTAAAAATGAAGATAAAAAATCGTATGCCACCGGAAGCCCTTCCCCGGCAGCAAAGAAAATATTGGATGAAAAAAACATCGGTTCTTCGGACGTGAAAGGCTTGGGGCGCGACGGAAGGATTACGAAAGACGATGCCCAAAACGCAACTCCTTCCATGGGTACCCCTGGCAGTGGTGGTCGCGGATCGGAGCGCAGCAAACTCTCCATGCTCCGGCGGAAAGTTGCTGAACGCTTGGTGACTGCAAAAAACGAAACCGCAATGCTTACCACTTTTAACGAAGTGGACATGAGCGCTATTTACAAATTAAGGGATGAACATAAAGAAAACTTTAAAGAAAAACATAACGTAGGGCTGGGCTTTATGTCCTTTTTTACCTTGGCTGTGGTACGGGCATTAGAACTTTTCCCGGAAGTAAATTCAATGATTGATGGGGATTATAAAATTGCTTATGATTATAAGGACATCTCCATAGCCGTTTCCGGCCCCAAAGGTTTGATGGTCCCCGTTATCCGAAATGCGGAAAACCTGACTTTCCGTGGGGTTGAAACTGAAGTAAAGCGTTTAGCCCTCCGTGCCCGTGACGGACAGATTACTGTTGATGAAATGACGGGCGGGACTTTTACCATTTCCAATGGGGGAGTTTTCGGAAGCATGCTTTCTACGCCAATTATAAATCCACCACAGTCGGCCATTTTGGGGATGCATAATATAGTGGAACGTGCCATAGTTCGCGATGGCGCAATTGCTATTGCCCCGGTGATGTACGTTGCATTGTCCTATGACCACAGGATTATTGATGGGCGTGAATCCGTAGGATTTTTGGTGGCCATTAAAGAAGCCTTGGAAAATCCTTCCGAACTATTGATGAATAATGACGTAAAACGGGCATTGGAATTATAAAAACATCGAAATTAAAAAACCGGCCTTAAGCCGGTTTTTTAAAATAATATCATGAGCAGAATATGTCATTGTTGGAAAATAAAATTGTTGATAAGGTTAAGCACAATAACCAGAACAACTAAAATTATCAATAAAATTACCAAACAAAGTTTTTTGGAGATTCTATTTTTTTTTGTTTCTTCTTTCACTAAAATGGCATCTTTCATTTTGTAAATATCTGAAAATTAAATGCGTAATATTCTACGTAGAAACACGTAATTTTTATTCCAAATATAAAAAAGGGTTATAATAACTTTTCTTGATTTTCCTTGGCCCACAGAAGAAGACTGTTTGTTTTCTGTTCCAAACTCAATTTTGTGATGATATTGCTACGGTGTTTTTCCACAGTTCTATAAGAAATAAAGAGTAGGGAAGCAATCTCTTTATTGGTCTTATCCTTTGCTATTAGTTTCAGTATTTTTTTTTCGGAAGGTGTAAGCCGGCTCAAATCATTGTCCTCCACGAAAACGATTCCCAAAAGTTCCATTATTTTAGGGCTAAAATAAGGTTTACCGGCTGTAACTGTATTTATGCAATTTTCAATTTCCTCAAGCGCAAATTCTTTTAAAATGTATCCGAAAATATTAAGCTCTTGGGCTTTTTGGAAAAGCTCTTTTTCTTTGTGTAGCGTAATAAGCACTATTTTGGTTTCAATGTTTTGGATTTTGCATTTTTTGGCGATTTCGAGACCGGACATAAAAGGCATTTGAATATCCAAAATAGCGATATCGGGTTTTTCAGTGACGATCAAATTGAAAGCTTCCTTTCCGTTGTTGCCACTGCCTATCAGGTTATATTTTTTTTCCAGCAAAAAATCATTTAATCCCTTCAAAAGTAAAGGGTGGTCATCGGCTGTTATTATGGTTTTTGTATTTATCATACCGGAAATTGAAATTCTAAAATTGTGCCCGTCTCTTTTTTGGAAGAAACCTTCATTTGGCCTTTCAGGAACTTGGTTCGTTCCAGTAAGGTTTTAAGCCCTAACGATTTTCTGTCCTGATATTTTTCCGAAAAGTCAAACCCAACGCCATTGTCCTTTATGGAAATAAGGATATTGTTGGCCATTCTTTTTACCGATACCCTTCCCGCCTCGGCCTTGGCGTGCTTCAGTATATTGCTGAGGCTTTCTTGAACTATCCTGTAAATGTTCACTTCTTCTTCGGGAGAAAAGAGATTATCGATGTTGTCAATTTCGGCAGAAATGAAAAGCGTCGTGTTTTCGTCAATGAGGTTAATGGTATATTCTATTGCTTTGGTTATGCCAAGTTCCTGTAATTGAAAAGGATGCAAGTCGCGCGAGATACTTCTAACCTCATCAATAGTGGCATCAACCATTTTTTTGGTGACCTCGTCTCCGGAGACTATCAATTTATTTTTTATAAGGAGCAGTTGTTGTCCCAAGCCATCGTGAAGGTCTTTAGAGATGCGCTTCCGTTCTTCTTCTTGGGAGGCAAGCAATTCTTGGCTGTACCGTTCATGCAATATTTTATTGGTTTTTAAATGCCGTTGGTTGCGGTACAATATGATCAGCCCAAAAGCCAACAGGCAAGCAACGCCGGTAAAAATGATTACTTTTTTTAAATCCTGGCTTTCATTTTCCAACAAAGTGATGTTGCTATTTTTTTCAACAAGCTCCCGTTCCTTTTTTTCGGTTTCGTATAAGGTTTGATAATATGCGAACGAATTGGCATTGCTACGGTTGTAAAGGGAATCTTTTAAGGTAGTGTAAATGTTCTTGTGGATAACGCTGTTCTTGAAATCGCCCGCTTTAAAATAAATATCGGAAAGCAGTAAATGCGAGCTTATGATTTCATCCTCGTGACCTAATGCTCTGGATTTTTGGAGCTTCTCCGAGGCATGCCTCAAAGCGTTTTCATAATCGCCAACGCTCATCAAATAATTGGCTTTTGCCCCGAAATAGCTTAGGTTGGCCAAACGGTCCCCGCTTACCCCTTCCTTATTTTCCTCTAGTATCATGAGGTGCTTTTCTGCTTTTTCCAATGCATTTATGTTACAATAATATTCAACCAAACGGGAGTGTATGGAGAAAAAGATAACTTTGTTCAAAGCATTGTCCGTAAGGCTTTCTTCGGCCAGTAGCAATGACTTGTATTCCAGATCAAACTTGCCGGTCTTTTTATAATCCAGGGCCTGGTTGTAATATTCACTGGAAAGTTCGCCTTCAAGGTCTAGGTTCTTCATTTTTTCGATAAGCGCGTCCCGTTCTTTTTTTGCTTCGTCATAAAATCCGTTCATGCTGTAAATATTGATAATGCCTTGCCGGGCATACAGCATATATTCATAATCTTTAAGGTTTTCAAAATAGTCTTGGGCTTTTTTAAAATCTTCGCCCGCATCGATGAATTTACCTAGGTTGGAATTGGCCTGCCCCCTGAAAAGGTAGGCATCAGCCACGTACATCGAATCTTTTGCCGAAAAATTGTCAATTGCAAGGGTATAATCATCGATGGCGTCCTTCAAGTTCAACCTAATGTTGGCGCCGCCCCTTTTCAAATAAAGCCCGCCCAATAAAAAACTGTCCTTTATCTTATACTTTCTTGCTAGCACGCCATTGATAATGGCAGCGGCTTTTATGGGGTCGTTGCCAAAATTGGTAAGAGGGTGTTGAAGATTCATTGCTTTCTTGGCAGCGGATTCAATACTGTCCATTTCCTTAGCAAGTTCTATGTATTCAATGCTGTAGTCTATGAAGGCTTTATTGTCCAGATTAAAAGTCCGTGAAAGAATGCTGTCCAATGCAGCCAGTTTTATGGTTCTGCTATTTGTGGTTTCAGCAATTTTTTTATACTGGGAAATATCCTGGCCCAATCCCACAAAGGAAACAAGCATGGAGAAAAGAAGCACAAACATGCATTTTTTCATCATAAACAAGTTTTTGTGGGGAGGGTGTAAATGTACTTAAATTTTAGGAATAACCCTTTTTACGGGAAAGAATCTATTTGACATACAGGGCATTCCTGCCATAATCTATAACGGCTCGTGCGGTTTTTAAAAAATCGGCACCGATGATTCCGTGGACTGTTGCTTCATCCACTTGTTCAAGGGCTTCGTTAACATGGGAGAGGTCAAATAAAATAAAATTCATATTGTTCCTGTTCCATTTTCCCACACTAAAATCGTTCTTTCGCGAAAGTTTTGTAACCATGTTTATTGCCCCGGCGCCGGCAGCTTTTATCTTGCTCTCTTCACTGATCAACAAAAAATAACTACTGCTCCTAAAACCAATACAACTTGTGGATGCCCCGGTATCAAGGATGAAATTCCCCAAAATCCCATTTATTTTCGCCGAAAAAATATAATGCCCGGTCGAAAGTTTTTTCAGCGGGATCCGGTGAAACCCTTTTTGTTCCAAATGTGCGCGCAACTGCTTCAATTTTTTTTCTCAAAGATAGCAAACAAAATAAGTAGCTTTGTTGCCATGTTGACCGATACCCATACCCATTTGTACAGCGATGCCTTCGATGAAGACCGGGACACTTTGATACAGCGCGCTTTGGACAGTGGCATTAAACGATTTTTTATCCCTGCGATAGATTCAAAATATAACTCCGCCATGTATGCTTTGGAAGAAAAATATCCTGAGAACGTTTTTTTAATGATGGGGCTCCACCCAACTTCGGTGAAAGAAAATTTTGAAGAAGAATTGGCAAACGTGGAAGCCCAGTTCAAACAAAGGAAATTTTTTGCGGTGGGCGAAACCGGGATAGATCTTTTTTGGGATAAGTCCACGTTGGAGAATCAAAAAACTGCTTTTAGAAGGCAAATTCAATTGGCAAAGAAATACAAACTGCCCATAGTGATCCATTGCCGGGATGCGTTTGACGAGATTTTTGAAGTTTTGGAAACAGAAAAAGACAGTGAACTTTTTGGGATTTTTCATTGCTTCACTGGAACATTTGAACAGGCCCAAACAGCAATTTCTTACAATATGAAGCTTGGCATCGGCGGTGTTGTTACTTTTAAGAATGGTAAAATTGATACTTTTTTGAACCAAATCCCGCTTAAGCATATCGTTTTGGAAACGGATTCGCCCTATCTTGCCCCGGCACCTTTTCGCGGCAAGCGTAACGAAAGCAGCTATTTGATATTAGTTTGTAAAAAAGTTGCAGAAGTTTATGGCCTTTCGGAAGAAGATATAGCGCGAATTACTACCGAAAATTCAAAAGAGGTTTTTGGGGTATAAAACTTAATGGGAATTTGATTCAACAGCGATGAAAAAAACAAACATACTCCTTATATATACAGGCGGAACAATCGGGATGATAAAAGATTTTGAAACCGGCGCGCTGCGCAATTTCAATTTTAAAGATTTGCTGAAACACATCCCCGAATTGAAACTGTTGGAATGTAATATTTCCACTAAAAGTTTTAAAACCCCCATGGACAGTTCAAATATAAATCCAAATCATTGGGTTGATATTGCCACGATGATCGAGGAAAACTATGATGCCTTTGATGGTTTTGTGGTGCTGCATGGCAGCGATACCATGTCCTATACAGCTTCGGCATTAAGTTTTATGTTGGAAAATTTAAGCAAACCGGTAGTTTTTACCGGCTCTCAACTCCCCATTGGCGATTTGCGGACGGATGCAAAAGAAAACCTTATTACTTCTATTCAAATTGCGGCCCTTCGGGAAAAAGGAGTTTCCAAAATTGCAGAAGTAGGACTTTATTTTGAATACAAACTCTACCGGGGAAACCGAACCACAAAAATAAATGCAGAACATTTTCAAGCTTTCGCCTCTTTCAATCATCCCCCGTTGGTTGAAAGCGGGGTTCATTTAAAGGTAAACACTGAAGCATTGTACAATCCCAACAAGCGCAAGAAGCTTAAAGTCCATAAAAATTTGGAAACAGATATTTTATTGGTTAAAATGTACCCGGGTTTAAATGAAACCACTATAAAGTATCTTTTTTCATACCCCGAAATAAAAGGATTGATACTGGAAACTTATGGGAGTGGGAATGTTACTAACCAAATATGGTTTTTAAATAGTGTAAAAAACCTCATCAAAAAAGGGATACCCGTTATAAATGTTACCCAATGCCCCGGCGGTAGTGTGACTATGGGCCTTTATGAGACAAGTACCGAGCTTAAAAAAATGGGGGTTATCTCAGCCAAGGATTGCACTACTGAAGCGGCCTTGGCAAAATTGATGTACCTATTGGGTCAAAAAGTCTCTAAAGATAGCTTCAAAACAATTTTTGAGACCTCACTGCGCGGGGAAATGCTTT
This sequence comes from Flavobacteriales bacterium, assembly GCA_038326725.1. Lineage (GTDB taxonomy): Bacteria > Bacteroidota > Bacteroidia > Flavobacteriales > Flavobacteriaceae > JBBQKI01. The sequence goes on along the minus strand of JBBQKI010000006.1, from coordinate 11,698 downwards.
AAAATAATCACGATTATTATTTTATAAAAACAATATTTTCATGATATTTGGCACCCGTTTGGCTTTTGGGCCAAACCAATAATAGAGAGGTGGCCGAGTGGTCGAAGGCGCACGCCTGGAAAGTGTGTATACCCCACAAGGGTATCGAGGGTTCGAATCCCTTCCTCTCTGCAAGATTGAATTTAATTTGGGTATCGGTCTGAAAGCCAATGTTATATTTTAAGCCAAATTATCTTTATGTTAAACATAGTTAACTATTCCTGCTTTTTTAATAATCTTGGAGATTAATTAAATAATTTTATATCTTTAAACCTTTAATTTTAAAACAAACTTTAAGTCGATAGCAATGAAAAAATTATTTTCTATTCTGGCAATTGCCACCCTGTTTTTTGTAGGCACTTTTAACACAAGCGCGAATATGGTTTATCCTAATTCAGCCTCTGCGCAAACATTGATAACTGCTGCGACGGTTACTCTAATTCAAGATGAAGCAACCGTTCAGGATGAAGTTGTTGCCGAAGAAGTGGGATGGCACCAAAGTTTCAAAAACCGTTTCATTGAAGGAGGTCCTGTATACATGGCACCCATTCTTTTATGTTTGATTTTGGGCTTAGCCATTGCTATTGAAAGAATTATCTATCTGAACCTTTCTACTACCAATACAAAAAAATTGGCGAAAGAAGTAGAGGATGCCTTGAACAGCGGCGGTATTGAAGCCGCCAAAGAAGTTTGCAGGAATACAAAAGGCCCTGTGGCTTCAATTTATTATCAAGGTTTGGACCGAGCAGATGAAAGCGTGGAGGCTGCCGAAAAAGCAGTAGTTGCTTATGGGGGAGTTCAAATGGGCCAATTGGAAAAAAACATTTCTTGGATTTCATTGTTCATCGCTCTTGCGCCCATGCTTGGGTTCATGGGAACGGTAATTGGTATGATTACGGCCTTCGATAAAATCGAATCAGCTGGGGACATGAATCCATCGCTTGTTGCTGGGGGTATTAAAGTGGCTTTGTTAACAACTGTATTTGGTTTGATCGTGGCCATCATCCTTCAACTTTTCTACAATTATATCATTGCAAAAGTAGATAGCATCGTTAACAGTATGGAAGATGCATCAATTACTTTAGTCGATATTTTAGTAGATTACAAGAATAAAAGAACTATCTAATAAACAAAAAAATGGGATTACATAAAATAATAAAAATTGCCGCAATCCTCCTTAGCATAGTAGGTATCATCTACTTTCTGATGATTTTAATGAAAGGTGACGAAACAATAATTGCGACAGGTGAAGGTATAGATGGTTATATTTATGTTGCATATATTATTGTCGCACTTGCCATTTTGTTCGTACTAATTTTCGTTATTCAAGGAATTCTTGCGGGAAATATCATGAAAACTCTTATTCCAATTGGAGCATTTTTAGTGATTATCGCCATATCTTATATCTTGGCAGATGGCACAGAGATGGTGATGAAAGATGGGGGAACTTTAACTGCAGGGCAATCACGCTGGATAGGTGCGGGACTTAATACTTTCTATATCGTAGCAGTATTAGCTATTGGTGCTATGATTTTCAGCGGATTTAAAAAAGTAACACGATAATGGCTAGAAGATCAACACCCGTTGTTAATGCAGGCTCAATGGCAGATATTGCATTCCTGCTACTTATATTTTTCTTGGTAACTACTACCATTGAAAAGGATTCGGGCATAGCTAGGCAGTTGCCACCCATTGAACCTCCTACAGAGGAACTAGTCCGCATTAAAGAAAAAAACCTTTTTATAGTTAACGTAAACCGTTCAGACCAACTTTTAGTGGAGGACGATTTGATGGAGCTTAAAGACTTAAGACCAGCTGCAATAGCATTTTTGGATAATGGAGGTGCCCCTTCCGGAACGGACGAATATTGTGATTATTGCAAAGGCACAAGAGACGCGGCATCTTCCGACAATCCAGATAAAGCAATTATTTCTGTTCAAAACGACAGGCTTACTTCGTATAAAATGTACATTGCCGTTCAAAATGAATTGGTTGCTGCCTATAATTTTTTACGTGACAGGGAATCCCAACGTTTATACGGTTGGAAATTCACTGAAGTAAACAAGGCAATTGAAGAAGGAAACTTTAAGGGAAATGAAGAAGCAACCAAGCAAAAAATGGAAACCATACAAAAAATGTTCCCGTTGAAGCTCTCTGAGGCTGAGCCTAAAAAATCAGGATCAAACTAAAAAAAATGGCAAAATTCACAAAAAAAATAACAGGCGAAACCCCTGAACTTTCCACAGCATCGTTACCCGATATTGTGTTTATGTTGCTTTTTTTCTTTATGGTGGTAACCGTTTTGAGAGATGATAATTTATTGGTAAAAAATACCCTTCCCCAAGCAGACCAAGTGGAGAAACTGCAAAAGGACCGATCCGTATATATATATGCTGGCAAGCCCAGCGAGCGTTATCAAGAGAAATACGGCAGCGAGGGTAAAATCCAAATTGGGGATAAATACACTGACGTAACGAACATCAAGTTCGCCCTTACAGAAGCCCGTCAATCTTTATTGCCCGAGCTGCAGGATAGGGTTATGGTAGCCTTAAAAGTTGATGAAGAAACAAATACGGGTCTTGTTTCAGATATAAAACAGGAATTGCGGGAGCTGAATATGTTGAAAATAATTTATATAACTACGCCCGGAAATCAGTTAAATAAATAATTGAATTTATAATCTTTTAAAACGCCTTCTTCAAAGTTGTTGAGGGCGTTTTTTTTTTCGATATTTCCAAAATACATTTACCTTTATCGAATGTCCTTCAAAAATATTATTATAACTCTTCTTTTAGCGTTTCCACTTTTTGTATGTGTAGCGCAAGATACCATACCAAAAGCTGTGGATTCCCTGTACCGGGAAGACCAGTTTTATATTGGTGCAACCTATAATTTTATTGGGAGTGTCCCCGATGGGGTTTCCACTAGAGGTTTATCCGGAGGTTTACAGTTGGGTTTTATTCGGGATATGCCAATTAATAAACGTCGAAACCTTGCTTTGGGCGTGGGTTTTGGAATTGCGTATGATCATTTTGGGCAAACACTTTTTATAGGTGAAGACTCCCATGAAAAAACCATTTTCAGTGTTTTGGACGAAGATGCTGATATTGACAGAAACCGCATTGGAATGGCTCAAATAGAAGTACCTATTGAATTCCGGTGGCGCTCTTCGACTGCGGAAACGTACCGATTTTGGCGAGTGTACGCGGGTTTAAGGGTAGGATATGCCTATTGGTACAAAGCTACATTTAAGCAAGCTGGCAATACTGTTAATCAAACTGATATCCCTGAATTCAACCCAGTTCGTTTGGGAGCAACCTTGAGTTTGGGATATAATACTTTTAACTTTTTTGCATATTATGGCATCAATCCTTTCTTCAATGATGCTGTAACGGATACCGGGGAAACTGTCGAATTCAGAACTATTAAGGTTGGATTGATATTCTATATTCTATAGCCAAAAATTGAACACCATTAATTGGGGGATTATTCCCAAAAACAATCCTATCATTAATTCTTTGAAGGAATGAGACTCGGTATGCAACCTTGAAGAGGCAACCCACCCGTTCACAAATAAAAAAAAACTGATCGTTAAAAGAAGGTTTACCTTGAAATGAGCACTCAGACCAATGACGAACATTGTAATTCCCGCGACACCCATTTGATGCAAACTAACTTTAAACTTAAAAAAAAGTAATATAAGTGCCGAGATCGCTGAGAATAAGATTCCAACAAAAAAATAATACAGCTCCGGGCTTTCAAAGGGGTCAAAAACCATTTTTAGGATAAGCAAAAGCAATAGGCAATGGATCATTAAAGGATATTTCCGTTCTTTTAAATTTTCCAAATGGATGGAACCGGCAAGCCCCAAGTTTTTCAGAATAAAGAAAATAACAAGAGGGATAAAAACGGTTAGAATGATAACTGCAAATAAACTTGCTTTCACCAATTCAATTTCATTAAAACGTGGGGTGATGGCATAATAAATAGCGGTGCCCAAAAGCGGCATCAGCAACGGATGGAACAAATAGGCGGCAAGGCGTAAAAAAAAGTTCATCAAATTTCTTTTCTCATCCGGGCAACGGGTAAATCCAATTGTTCCCTGTATTTTGCAATAGTTCGGCGGGCTATTGGATATCCTTTTTCCAACAATATTTTTGCGAGTTTATCATCCGTCAAAGGACGTTTCTTGTTTTCTTCGCCTATGGTAATCTCAAGAATTTTTTTAATTTCCTTGGTCGAAACATCCTCGCCTTGATCGTTCTTCATCGATTCGCTGAAAAATTCCTTGATCAGTTTTGTGCCATATGGGGTGTCCACATATTTACTGTTGGCAACCCGCGATACCGTGGAAACATCCATACTTATTTGATCCGCAATGTCCTTTAAAATCATCGGCCTCAGTTTTCGTTCATCTCCCGATAAAAAATATTCTTTCTGATAATGCATGATGGAATTCATCGTTACAAAAAGCGTTTGCTGCCGTTGCTTTATGGCATCAATAAACCATTTGGCGGCATCTAGTTTTTGTTTAATAAAAAGCACGGCCTCTTTTTGCGATTTCGATTTATCCTTAGCTTCTTTGTACCCTTTCAGCATGTTGGTATAATCCCGGGAAACGTGAAGTTCAGGGGCATTACGGCCATTCAGTGTAAGTTCAAGCTCACCATCAACTATTTTGATCGCAAAATCAGGGACTACATGTTCAGTGGCGCGGGAATTTGCTGAATATGTGCCGCCGGGTTTGGGGTTAAGTCCCTCAATTTCTTGAACGGCATCCCGAAGTTGTTCTTCACTGATATTGAATTTTTGAATCAGTTTTGTATAATGTTTTTTTGAAAAATGCTCAAAGGCATCTTCCATTATAGAAATGGCTAGGGTTACCGAAGGGGCAGGATTTTTCCTGTAAAGCTGTATCAATAAACATTCCTGAAGATCGCGTGCGCCCACTCCGGCCGGATCAAGTTCCTGAACAATTTTTAAAACCTTTTCAATTTTTTCTTCAGTGGTATAAACATTTTGGGTAAAAGCCAAATCGTCCAATATGTCCCGTATTTCCCGGCGAATATATCCACTTTCATCCACGCTTCCCACCAAAAAAAGGGCGATATCTTCTTCCTCATCGCTTAAGCGGTAAGTGCTCAGTTGCTGCATTAAATATTGGTTGAACGAAGTGCCAGCAGCGTAGGGCATTTGCCGTTCCTCATCATCAGCACTATAATTATTGGCCGAAAGTTTATAGCTCGGCACTTCATCATCGCTGAGGTAATCGTCCACGTTTATATCGGTTTCTATCACCTCGTTGCCATCGTCATAATCTTCTTCGTGGCCATCATTTTCAAACTCATCATAATCTTCATCTTCTTCCTTTCCGCCCTCCAAAGCAGGGTTTTCCTCCAGTTCCTGAGATATACGTTGCTCAAAAGCCTGTGTGGGCAGTTGTATCATCTTCATCAACTGTATTTGTTGGGGAGATAATTTTTGCGAGAGTTTAAAGCTGAGCTGTTGTTTCAGCATAATGAATCGATTGCTTTTCCCCCAAAAATACGGAAATTAGCAGACATCTTCCTACCAAAATTTTGTTAAGCCAGCTACCAATGTTCGGAACGGGGGCGATTTTCGGCAAAGCAAAACCCTCTCAGTATTTCAAATGCCGAAAGGGTTGAAAAATATTTTGAATATTCTGTTATTAAAACTCCGCGTTGCCAGGAAACCTAGGGTAAGGGATCACGTCCCGGATGTTGCCCATTCCCGTTGTAAACTGCACCAAACGCTCAAAACCAAGTCCGAAACCACTGTGAATGGCTGTTCCAAACTTGCGAAGATCCAAGTACCAATACAATTCTTCTTCGTCAATGTTCATGGCCTTCATTTTTTCCAACAAAACATCGTAACGTTCTTCCCGCTGCGAGCCGCCCACAATTTCTCCAATGCCTGGAAAAAGAACGTCCATTGCACGAACAGTTTTACCATCGTCATTTAAACGCATATAAAAAGATTTAATATTTGCGGGATAGTCAAAGAGGATAACTGGGCATTTAAAGTGTTTTTCAACCAAAAAGCGCTCGTGTTCACTTTGCAAATCCGCGCCCCATTCTTCAATAACATATTTGAATTTCTTCTTTTGGTTGGGGGCCGATTTTTTAAGAATGTCAATAGCTTCGGTATAGCTGATCCTTTTAAAATCGTTTTCCAAAACAAAACGGAGTTTTTCCCTTAAAAGCATTTCACTCCTTTCTGCCTGAGGTTTGTTTTTGTCTTCTTCCTGCAATCTGTTTTCAAGGAATTCAAGGTCATCGGTGCAGTTTTCCAATGCATATTTCAGCACATATTTAATAAAATCTTCTGCCAAATCCATGTTGGCGGTCAAATCGTTAAAGGCAACCTCGGGCTCAATCATCCAAAATTCGGCCAAGTGACGGGAAGTATTTGAATTTTCTGCCCGAAAAGTTGGGCCAAATGTGTACACTTTCCCCAAGCCCATGGCATAGGTTTCGGCCTCTAACTGTCCGCTAACAGTAAGGTTGGTTTCTTTGCCGAAAAAATCTTCTTTGTAGTTTACGTTCCCATTTTCATCCAAGGGTGGGTTTTTTTGGTCCAGTGCCGATACGCGAAACATTTCGCCGGCACCTTCAGCATCGCTGCCCGTAATGATGGGCGAGTGCATATAAAAAAAGCCATTTTTCTGAAAATATTCGTGAATAGCAAAGGCCAGTTTAGAACGGGTCCGCATTACGGCACTGAAAGTATTGGTACGTACACGCAAATGGGCTTGTTCCCGTAGCGTTTCCAAACTGTGACGTTTAGGGGAAAGGATGGTCAGCTTCACTTCTTCGGGGTTAGCTTCACCCAAAATCGTGATGTCCTTTACTTCAATTTCCACATATTGGCCCTGCCCTTGGCTCGCCACCAAATTTCCTTGGATTTCAATTGCAGCTCCAATGTTTATTTTCTTTAAAAGGTCGTCTTCAAAATTTTCAAAATCCACAACACATTGCAGATTTTTGATGGTGGAGCCGTCGTTTAAAGCGATAAAACGATTGCTTCGGAAAGAGCGTACCCAACCACGTACCGTGATGACTTCGGAAGAAGGTTCAGTTTTTAATAATTCCAGGATATTTTTATGTGGCATGGCTTCATATTTTGCAAGGGCAAAGATAACTTTTCAATTAAGATTTAAGAATTAGGAATTGAGTATTTTAAAATGGAATACCTTTTAAAAATCCAAATAAAAAGTAAACTTAAACGAAATATTATCTTCAAATTGGGGCAAATTATAAAATCCGTACCGATAGGCGAAGCTAGCACCGAAACCAAAAATAAGCTTGTTTAACTCAAAACCCGTTTCGGAATAAAGTTGATTTAGTGTATTAAAAGGGATACCAATGTGAGGCTCCGGGTTTTTCATATCACCCAAGGCGTGGCGAGTAATCAGCACCATTTCGGGTTTTATCCTTTTTGAAATATTGAACCTTCGCAAACTGTGTTTTATTTGAAGCGTTGTTAACCTGTCCGAGAAAAATTCACCAAAAAACATGGTTTCAAAACTTTGGACGCCAGCCACCGAAAACCGTTGCATAATTGTTTCCTTGGTTGGGTTGTTAGGGTAGGCGTGAAACAAATGTGTAAGCGGGGCATCACCGGTGGACAGAAGCCCTTCCAGTAAAATATTTGTGGAGGATAGGTCGCTCCTTTTGATGTAATAATCCAGTTTTAAACCAAAATTTGTATAGTTGAAATCACTGTTGGCAATGCCTTTAAGACCCTGTGTAACCTGCGCGCTTATTTTCGGGAAGCCGTCAAAATATTCCACGCGGCCATCATCGGTGGTAAAGAAATCTCTTTTAGGGCTGATGCGGACAGAGGCCGTGACCTCCGCTAATTCGTAATTGGAATAAGGAATGTCTTCGTTAATAAAAAAATATCCTTCAATATTTTCAATCGAGGAATGTGATACCCGCAATTCGGAAAGTATTTTGGGTGTAAATTCATGTTGGATATTGGTCTGCCAATTTTTGTATTTATAAAATTGGATAATATTTACCAATCTAGGCTCAAAAACAGAATAAACCCGGGCATCGGTCAGATAATTAAAAGTCCCAATTTCACGGATATCATCGGTGTAATAAAGACTGAGCCACGTATTTTTTTCCTTGTTTAAACGCGCGCTCCCGCCCAAACTAAACTTGGTGGCTTTATCCTTAAACCCGTGGGCCACGTAGCCGCCAAGTTTATATTCCTCGAACAAGCTATCATTGGTAACCCCGCCAAAACCCAGTCTAAAGCCTTCATAGTTATTATATTTTATCAGGTAACGAAGGTCAACATCAAAAAAACCAAGAGGATAAAAACCGGTACTCAGAGGATTGGTCTTTTTCTCTTTGCGGGTAGCGGTTGTATCAATTTTTAGATCAATCGCAGGTTCCTGCGCAAAAGTTGGGAATGATAAAAGGATGAAAAAAAGGATGAGCGGTTTATACATAATTCAGATAGGAGGAAGGCGGCATAAAATTAATAAAAAAGCGGCATGAGAGCCGCTTTGTTATATTTAGTTTAACTTAAAAACTGTTATACCGTCATGATTTCCTTTTCTTTTTTAACGAAAATTTCATCAATGACCTTAATGTGATGATCAGTCATTTTTTGAATATCTGCTTCCATGTTTTTCTGTAAATCTTCCGAAATTTCCAAGGCTTTTATTTCGGTATTTGCATTTTTACGGTCGTTGCGCACGCCTATTTTTGCATCTTCAATTTCAGTTTTTGCTTGTTTTGCCAAATCCCTTCTTCGTTCCTCGGTCAATGGCGGCACAGTAATGATGATACTTTCGCCATTATTCATGGGGTTAAAACCAATATTGGCTTGATGGATCCCTTTTTCTATTTCGGGGATAAGCGTTTTCTCCCAAGGCTGGATGGTAATCGTCATCCCGTCCGGGGTGCTAACGTTCGCAACTTGGCTAATGGGGGTAGGGCTACCGTAATAATTGATCATCACGCTGCTTACCATGGCCGGAGAGGCCTTTCCGGCGCGGATGTTCACCAACTGTTTTTCAAGATGCAACAATGCCTTGCCCATCGCTTCTTTGGCGCTGTCGAGGATAAATTTCATTTCGTCTTCCATGTTGTTTATTTAAAACCTGTTATGAAAAATTAATTTTATGTTGATTGTTTTTAGAAAAATTATACGTTCACTTTGGTACCAATCATAACGCCCGAAACCACTTTAAGAAGGTTTCCACGACTGTTCATATCGAACACGATGATGGGCAAATGGTTTTCCTGACTCAGGGTAAAAGCCGTGGTATCCATCACTTTCAGACCCTTTTTTAAAACATCTTCAAAGGAGATGAAATCGAATTTTATGGCTTCTTTATCTTTTTCCGGATCGCTGGAATAAATGCCATCTACCCGGGTTCCCTTCAATATAACATCGGCACCAATTTCAATAGCGCGAAGCACCGCAGCAGAATCTGTTGTAAAATAAGGGTTTCCAGTGCCCGCACTAAAAATAACCACCCTACCTTTTTCCAAATGTCTAATAGCTTTACGGCGAATGAAAGGCTCGGCAACTTCATTAATATTTATAGCGGTTTGCAAACGGGTGGCCACGCCTTCATTTTCTAGGGCGCTTTGCAAAGCTAAACCATTTATAACCGTAGCCAACATCCCCATGTGGTCGCCCTGCACGCGGTCTATTCCGCTATCTTCTCCCGAAAGGCCCCGAAAAATATTTCCCCCGCCAATAACAATGGCAACTTCCACGCCCTTGTCGGCAACTTGTTTTATCTCCGAGGCATACTCCTGCAGTTTGACGGGATCGATTCCGTATTGCTGGTTTCCCATCAGGGCTTCTCCGGAAAGTTTTAAAAGGATTCTTTTATAGTGCATGTCCATGTTTTGATTGGGCAAAAATAAAGAAAAATGTTGACGCTTTAAGTTTAAAAAGTTTAAAGGGGAAAAGTAAAAATTAGTTTGAAAATTAATTTTAATAAAGATTTTTAATTTATAAAATATAATTCCCCCAAAACTTGATGACAATATAGGGTGTTCTTCGATGGAATTTTATAAGCGGCTTTTAAAGGCCCCTCACTTTTTTAGGAACCATTAAATTTTTAATCATGAAAAATCAATTACTTTTCTTTTTTTGTTTTTTAGCAGTGGTAGCTACTGCACAAAATAAAAGTGTGAAATCCACGTATGGCATCGAGCCTACGCAAGTTCATTTTGAACCGGTCGAACTTGGAAAATCCGAGTGCATCACCGAGCAAGCTAGCCAGGAAGCGTTAACTGTAATCGCCCTTAATAAAAAGGAAATACTGAAAACAAACCCGAATGCCTTTAACAGAATGGGTGGCCACCCATTGTTTGTCCAACCCATTCGTCCTAAAGCAGGTTTTAAAGATTATGGCTATTACACCCTGCAAAACCAAGTGGATCATAACTTAACCCCCAATAATAATTTGGAGGACTACAATTGTGCACAGCGTACTTATGATTGGGCATCGGGCAATCACGGCGGTACAGATTATATACTTTGGCCCTACCCATGGACCAAAATGAATGATGAAATCATGGAAATAGTGGCTGCTGCCGAGGGTACCATTATTGACAAACGGGATCATCATTGAACATGCGGACGAGTCACAGGCTTGGTATTGGCATTTCAAGGACGGCGCCAACACCACTAAAGGAATAGGAGATGCCGTAGTAGCAGGGGAATATCTGGGTGCGGCGGGAAGTTCGGGCAGTAGCGATTGGCCACACCTGCATTTTGAGGTTTTTGATTTAAATGGAGATCGCATTGACCCCTTTGCGGAACCATGCAATGACATGAACACAGAGAGTTGGTGGCTGGACCAACCCGATTATTTTATCCCAACAATCAACCGAATTTCCACCCATTACAGTTTCGACTTTTATGAAGACTGCCCGAATGAAGAAATTACCTATGGGGAAGTCAATTTCGAGCCGGGAGAATTGATGGTTTTTCGAACTTTTTATCGGGACATCCAAGATGGCTCCAATACCGAGTTCACTATTTATGACCCAAATGGAAACGTGTTTTTAGGCTTTACTTGGACTGCCGACCTCGGGGGTCAAGATTACGCCACATCTTGGGCGCATTTCGGCTATACCATTGATGGCACTTGGCCTGATGGGGTTTATACCTTGGAAGCAGTTTTTGGGGGGAATACCTACGAAACTATTTTTGGTGTAAATACCAATTTGGGCGTGGAAGATTTGGTGGAAAATGAATTCAGTTTTTATCCAAACCCGGTTTCAAATGAACTGAATATTTCCTCAAAAATTGAAATGGAACAAATAGAAGTCTTTGATATTTTGGGGAGGAAAGTTTTGGAAAGCAAGCCCAACAACACCCAAGCAAATTTGAAAATGGAAGGGTTTTCAAGCGGGCTTTATATCGTCAACGTAACTTCGGAAGGCAAAACCGCCTCGTTCAAAATTGTAAAAGAATAACTGATTAGCCAAATATTAGTTTAAAAAAAAGAGGCCGGTTTTTATTCCGGCCTCTTTTGATTTGTAAATATTTTACGGATTACCCTAAAGCAACGCGCTCAAAAGAAACAACCTCCACATCGCCCAAAGTTTTTACGTATTGGGCTACGCTTTGTTTGTTGTCTTTAATGAAATCTTGA